>JAGTRM010000029.1 GCA_018261735.1 Pseudomonadota bacterium | reverse complement strand
GTAGGAAGCCACCGACAGCTCGCGCCCGTTCAGCGTGGCATCGCCCAGACCGGTCACGCCGTCATCGGTCGTGATCTTCAAGGTCACGAAGTTGCGGCCCGGACAACAGACAATCACTTTTGCGTCGATAATTTTCATAGACTCTTCTCCAATAACCAGCGGAAACAAATTGTTGCTTATTGTCTATCAACCACATTTGATTGTCAGACAATCAACCAAACATGGCGCGATAATATACTGGTATGGCAGAGTCGTAAAGCAGGCTTGTCATGAATGTTTTCTATCGAAAACAAAATTACCATTGAGTAGATAAGGGGCAATCCCACGCCACGATCGAAGAAATGACCCGTCGATAGCGAACAGGTCTTGCAGCAACTTCGCAGCAAGAGAGATGGAAGTGAATTCAGACTACGCGGCAGGGGCTTGAATGGCCCCGAGCACAAGGAAACGGACCTCTATTTATGCAGCGCAGGTCGTTGCAAACGACGCCTTTACTCAAGCAAAGGATCGGGGAGAAATGCTGAACACGCAGGGCGTGTCAACATTGAAACAGGCGATTGCCGCTTGGCCACAGCACCCTTGGCATGGTGCCAGACGGCAGGTGGTCAGCTTGGCGACTTTCATGGGAGCAATTCCATAAAACGAGGGGGTGAAAAAATTACGGCGGGCTTTTCAGCCCGCCGCAAGACATTCACAGACTTAGCGCGCCATCATCCACTGCAGCGGCAGCATCACGATTTCCGTGAAGACCACCAGCAGGAACATAACGACGATTTGCGCCACCATGAACGGAATCACGCCCTTGATCACCCCGCTCATAGGCGCCTTCGCTATCCCGCAAACCACGTTGAACGCTATGCAGGCGGATGCCACTGGACCCTGATTTTTACCGGTGTGGCAAGTTCACGCATGTCAGGCCGAATCAAATCAAGAGAAGGGGAAGGATTGAAGCCAGGGGCAAGCCAGCGTGCCAGGGCGACGCCGGGCGCAAAATGGTAAGACAGGCCGGGTTATTTTTTCGAGTGGATTTTCACCCCGGTAATCATGGCGCCGATCAGATTGGTACGCTCGATCCGGCTCATGACAATTGCCGCCAACGCATGCAACCCGGCAAAGCCGATCAGTGTAGCCGCCAGGCCTTCGTGCAATTCCTGCAACCATTCCTCACCCCAGAATGCATCCAGCGTCTGCAAGTAACCGGTCGTGCCCAATGAAAGCACCAGTATGATCAACGCCAATATCATCAATGCACCCACGGGGTTATGCCCCGCGTGGAAATCCTGTTGTCCGGAAAGCATGCTGCGCAAGTGCTGGCGCACTCTTGCCGGCGTGGGGAAAAAATCGGCGAAGCGGGCATGCTTGGAACCGATGAATCCCCACACGATGCGCGACACGACCAAGGCACTGGCCATATAACCGATCCATTGGTGAAGTGTTTTACCGTCATCGACCACAAAAAAATTCATCAGCACGCAGGCCACAAGACTCCAATGAAAGACTCGGACAAAGCGATCCCATACATGAATGGCTTGGGCTGAAAGAAAGTGACTCATGGCTGTTCTCCAAGAGAATCGGGCTCCGGCGGGAGCCCGATTTCATGCCAAACAAAAAGGGCCGGAATTACTTGCTTTCCAGCACGGCGGCAGTGATCGGATCGAAGTAGATTTCAACCTTCTTGCCGGCCTTGTCGAAGCCGTAAATTTCATAGCACTGGCCTTTGCTGACCTTGAAGGTCTTGATCTGATAGCCCTGTGCTTCAATGCGGGATTTGAAGTCGGATTCCTTCATCCACTTATCCTTGGGTGCGTTGCACGCTGGGCCGGCAAGCGCACTGGTGGCGGTCAGGGTAGCGACAATCGATACAAGCAGTTTTTTCATGGCAAAGTTCCTCAGGGGTTGGGTTGAATCACGCGGCTATTGAACCACCCGAGGATTAACCGAACCTTAAGGAGGACCATGTTCCGATTGCGGTTTGCAATGAACAACGGGGAGGCACTTGCGTGCGTCCCCGTCAAATGATCATCAAAAGCAGCGCCAGCTAACCATCCAGCGCAACCTTGATCTTGTATATGTTTCTGGCGCCTTCCGCATTGGAGGTGAAATAGATTTCACTGTCCGTATGATCAAAAATCGGATGCGGGTGGCTATCCTGGCAATCCCAGAAGGATTGATGCTGGCACAGCGGGCGCCATTCGATACTGCGTGCATCCCAATCCACCTTGAGTTGACTGATCCACTCGCCGCCCCAGTTGGTATTTTCCGGCACGCCTTCCGGATGGTAATAACCATCAGAAACCAACCATTCGTTATGCTGATTGCCCGCAGTGAAATGCCCGTAGCGGTGGTATTGCACCGGCAAGGCAATTTCAACCGGGTGTTGGCCCTGCGGATCCACTCGTCCGATATAGGCCCGGCCATCCGGATACTTGCCGTGGTAGATAATGTAGCGGCCATCGGCCTGCCACATTTCATGGCATGTCCAGTCTGCCTTGCTGCGCCCGCTGCCCTCGGTACGCAAACGCAGATGCTGCTTGCCATCCCACAGCCACAGCCGGCGAATCCCGCAATCGGACGGCCATTCATGGTTGTAAAGAATGTGCATGGCATCCAGCGGCGAGAACTGCACATGGGTGATCCACGCCCGTTCAACCTGCTCGCGCGCGATCAGCTCGCCGGTTTGCGTGTCGTACACATTCAGGTAAGAAGACAAGCCTTCGGTGCGCACGCGTTCGTCGATGTCGTAATCGGGCTTGTCGCTGATGACTTCGTTTTTCTTTTCCTGCTGGGCCGCATAGGCCGGACTGTCGTTGACGAAGTTATCCGCTTCCAGTGCCCGTGCGTCGGTCGTCGGCACACACAAGCGCCGGCCATCGGCGCTGACATGCGTAAAGGCTGTCACCTGATCGTCCGGAATATGGTTCAGTACCCGGGTTGCGCCATCGAGCGACGTGCAGCAGAGCGCATCATCCTGGATGTAATAAAGCTGTTTGCGCAGCGAATCAAAGCTGATGCTGGCCTTGCCCAGGCCACGGCGTTCATTGCCATTGAAATACACATACGATTTCAAGGTGCCATTGCGGTTGTGGGTGAGCTGTTCCTCGCGCCCGCTCTCCAGATCCCGCACAAAGAGATTGGGGTGCCCGCTGCGATCGCTGATGAACACCAGCTTCCTGTCCTGTTCATCCAGGCTGGAACTGGTGAAATACAGCAATTGATCGTTCGCACCCAAGCCATCGGTTACACGCAGAGCTTCCATGATTTCTCTCTCCACCGGCCCCGGAGTTTCGAGGTCCCCGGGATCGGCCTTCACTGTTTACCGGGTTATTTGGTTTCGACGATCCGCTTGACCAGATCCTTCAGCGCCGGCGTGCTGGCATATTTGTCCCACACCACCTTCTCCGCAGCGACGAATTGCTTCTTGTCCACGTCGCCGACAAACTTCACGCCCGACTGGATCAGCGCCGACTTGGCCGTTTTTTCACTCTCGGCCCACAACTTCACGTAGAGGCCGACGGATTCCTTGGCCGCCGCGCGGATGATCTTTTGTTCGTCCTTGGAGAGCGTGTCCCAGACTTTTTTCGAGAACACCACGATCTCGGGCGAAATCATGTGCTGCGTTTCGCTGTACACATTGGCCGCCTCGTAGTGTTTCGCGGTTTCGTACGAGGGATAATTGTTTTCAGCCGCATCGACCAGGCCCGTTTTCAGCCCGGTATACACCTCGGCATACGGAACCGGTGTCGGCGAAGCGCCCAGCGCGGTCACCATCGAAACGAACAGATCGGATTGCGGCACCCGGATCTTCATGCCCTTGATGTCTGCCAGATTGCGGATCGGCTTCTTGCCATAGAGCGAACGCGCTCCGGATTCGTACAGGCACAAACCGATGAACCCCGCCTTCTCCATCGAGGCCAGGATCTCGTCACCCAGCGGGCCGTACATCGTCTTCCGGAAATGATCCATGTCGCGGAAAATGAACGGGAACGACGGAATCAGCGTTTCCGGCACGATGCCGTGGAAGGCCGAGGTATTCACCCGCACCATATCCAGCGCACCGATCTTCACTTGCTCGATCGTGTCTTTTTCCGACCCCAGCGCGCTGTTGCCAAACACCTTGACTTTGTACTTGCCGCCGGTCTTCTCGTTCACCACCTTGCCAAGGAAAGTTACCGCCTGCACCGTCGGATAATCCAGCGGGTGCACATCAGCGGAACGAAAATCCCGGGCTTGCGCCAGCCCCATCATCGCCACCGATGCCACCAAAACTGTTACGCATTTTTTTACAGGAAACATCATCACCCTCTCCTTCTCCGAGTACGTTTGAATACGCTCCAGCCAGGCACCTGGATAAACCAGATGCAGAACCGGATCATCGCTGCCAGATACCAAGCCCACCGAAAGGATTAGCGCTAATCCATATATGCAAATTACTCCGCACCTCTATCAAGGTCAAGCGCTAATCCTTAAAAAGATGGTCGTACCTGAATTGATTAATGTGATGGGTTTTGAGAAACTTCGGCCATCGATTGATGGACTTTGCCTGTATGCCAACCCAGCGCCCCGCCACGCTTCAGGATGTCGCCACTGCGGCCGGTGTTTCCGCCACAACCGTCTCCAAGTTCGTCAACGGTCAAAAACGGTTTTCGCTGGAAGTGGAAACGCGCATCCGCGCCGCCATCGATGCGCTTGATTACCGCCAGAATCCGGTAGCCCGCAGCATGGCCACCGGGAAAACCCGGGTGGTCGGGCTGGCCGTACTCGATATCCGCAATCCCCACTTCACCAATATCATCCAGGGCGCCAGCCAAGTGGCCGAAGAGCATGGCTACGGGCTGATGGTGGTGGATTTCAAGGAAAAAACCTTCAACGCGCAGAACCTGCTGAGCACCCTGGCCTTGCGTGTGGACGGAATCATTGCCAGCTCGCGCCTGCCGCAAGAGGCATTGGATGAATTGCAGCGCATCGGCAAACCGGCCGTGCTGTTCGGGCAGACCGATCCCGACCAGCCCCCTGCGCCAATCCTGCCCTCGGTGCGCATCCAGGGCTATCAGGCCGCTTTCATGCTGGGGAAGCATTTGCAGGAAAGCGGGCGGAAACATCTGGTTTATCTGGCCTACCCGCAATCGCGCTGGAATCAGGAACGGTTGCACGGCCTGCGCGATGCCATGCCCGATGCCACCATCCGCGTGATGGAACTGGAAACACAGACCATGGAAGCCGGTGAGCGCGCCGCTGCTACGGCGCTGTATGGCTCGGAAAAAGTCGACGCCATTGTCTGTTACAACGACATGATCGCTATCGGCCTGCTGCACGAAGCTTGCAGCCTGGGCGTGCAGGTTCCCGAGCAGATCGCGATCGCCGGGTTCGACAATGTCCCGGTCACGCGCTACCTGACTCCCCCCTTGACCACCGTGGACATGTGCAGCGAGCAGCAGGGCGAAAAAGCCATGGAGCTGCTGCTGCATATCATCAAGACCGGCCAGATCGAGCCAACCGAGCTGCAACTGGAGCCGCGCCTGATCGTGCGCGCGTCCACCGGAGTGCAAAGGAAATCCTAGGCTCTGCTACCGATCAGGCGACCCCAACCTGCAGCAAATCGAGCGTCAACGAGGCCCTTCCTCCGGCGGGAGGAAGCGGGGATGGGGGGATCGATTAAAGAAGGCTGCGGGCTGCAGCGCATGGCCAAATCGGTCGGGCTTGCTCGAGCGTGCCGTTCTTGGAGGCTTGCCACTTTGCCAGCAGCCTGGCCGGTTTATTTCTCGACGAACGCGCGCTCGATCACATATTGCCCCGGCACACCGATACGCGGCGAGACCACGAATCCCAGGCTATCGAGCAAGGCCGCCGTTTCTTCCAGCATGGCCGGTCCGCCGCATAGCATCGCGCGGTCCTGCTGCGGGTCGATCACCGGCAGGCCGGTATCGGCAAACAGCTTGCCGTTGGCGATCAGCTCGGTCAGGCGGCCCTGGTTGCGGAACGGCTCGCGCGTTACCGTCGGGTAGTACACCAGCTTTTCGCGCACCCAGTCGCCGAGGAATTCATGCTGCGCCAAGTCGCTCATGATGAAGTCGGCATAGGCCAGATCGCTCACCCGGCGCACGCCGTGGATCAGCACCAGGCGCTCAAAGCGCTCGTAGGCATCCGGGTCCTGGATGATGCTCAGAAATGGCGCGAGCCCGGTGCCGGTCGCCAGCAGGTAGAGGTTGCGCCCGGGCAGCAGGTCGCCCAGCACCAGCGTGCCGGTCGGCTTGCGGCTGACCAGCACCGCGTCGCCCTGCTGCAAGTGCTGCAGGCGCGACGTGAGCGGCCCGCCCGGCACCTTGATGCTGAAGAATTCCAGATGTTCTTCGTAATTCGGGCTGGCAATGCTGTACGCACGCGTGACCGGGCGGCCTTCGCCGGGCAGGCCGATCATCACGAACTGGCCGTTATCGAAACGCAGCGCGGCATCGCGCGTGGTCTTGAAGCTGAACAGCGATTCATTCCAGTGATGCACGCTCAGAACTTCTTCGGTGGCAAACGCGCTCATGCTTGTCTCTCCTGCAATTGCCGGATCGCCCGGGTCACGGCCGGTACGGTCTCGAAAAGGTTACCCACCAGCCCGTAATCGGCCACCTTGAAGATCGGTGCGTCCGGATCCTGGTTGATCGCGACGATCACGTCGCTGTCGCTCATGCCGGCCAGATGCTGCGCCGCGCCGGAAAGGCCGACCGCGAGATAAATGCCCGGCGCCACCACGATGCCGGTCTGGCCGACCTGCAGTTCGTTCGCGGCAAAACCGGCATCGACCGCCGCGCGGGTTGCGCCGAGCGCGGCACCGAGCGTTTCGGCCAATGGGGCCAGCAAGGTATCGAACTGCTCGCCCAGCGCACGACCGCCCGAGACCACGACCCGCGCACTGGCGAGTTGCGGGCGCTCGGATACCTGCTGGTTTGCCGCAATCCGCCGCGTGGTGGCGGAGCCCGTCAGCGCGGGCAGCGTCTGGATCGGCACCGCGGGCGCATCGCCGACTGGTGTAAACAGCGGCGCACGCACCGTTACCACCTGGATCGCATCGCGACTGTCAACCTTGGCAAGCAGGCGCCCGGCATACATCGGCCGCACATAGGAAGCCGGGCCGGTGATGCGCACCGCATCGCCGATCATGGCCACATCAAGCAACGCTGC
Source organism: Pseudomonadota bacterium (assembly GCA_018261735.1). GTDB lineage: Bacteria > Pseudomonadota > Gammaproteobacteria > Burkholderiales > Chitinibacteraceae > Formivibrio. Next base: position 45,328 of record JAGTRM010000029.1, on the reverse strand, counting down.
GGCGCGCGGCAACACATCGCGCGCCAGGCTGCTGTGCGCAGCGAGCAATACGCTGTGCTCATGCATCAGCTCAACCAGCAGCGGCGCCAGTTCCTCGGCGACCGGCACGGCGTCGCACTCCAGATGCAGCACCTGGCGGATACCGGCCAGTTGCGCGGCTTCACGGGCCACGGCCTGCGAGCCGACCACCAGCACATCCGCCGGCAACGTCCAAGAACTGGCCGCCCCAACCACGCGCCGAGTGGCAGGCTTCAGCGCCTGTCCATCGTGTTCGGCAAGAATCAATATGCTCATGACAACTCCTTGATTTCCAGTCGGCGCCCTTCGATCTGCAGGCATTCGACCAATTCGGCCGCATCGGCCACCAGTCGCCCTGCACCGCGCGCGGGCGGCTCGCTCAATGCCTTCACGCTCAGGCGCGGTGCGAGATCGACACCCAGCGCATCCGCACTCAGCGCTTCGATCGGCTTCTTGCGCGCCAGCATCAGGCTCGGCAGCTTGATAAAACGCGGCTCGTTCAGGCGCAGATCGGCCGTCACCACGGCGGGTAGCGGCAGCGCCAGGGTTTCGGTGCCGCCGTCGACTTCGCGCACCGCCTGCAATGCCTGATTCTCGATCTGCAGTGCCGAGACAAAAGTGGCCTGCGGCCAGCCCAGCAGGGCCGCGAGCATCTGCCCTTCCTGCCCGGCATCGTCGTCGACGGCCTGCTTGCCGATCAGCACCAGATCGGGCTGCTCGCGCGCGACCACCGCCTGCAAGAGTTTCGCCACGCCAAGCGGCTGCAAGCCGGCAGGTGCTTCGACCTGCACGGCCCGGTCGGCGCCCAGCGCCAGCGCGTGGCGCAGGATGTCCTGATTCACCGCTGCGCCCAGCGCCACCGCAAGAACCTCGCTCGCGCTGCCGCACTCCTTCAGCCGTACGGCTTCTTCCAGCGCGACTTCATCGAAGGGATTGATGCTCATGCGCGCACCGCTTATTTCGACATCTAAGCCATCGGCACGGATGCGAACCGGCACGTTCGCATCCAGCACCCGTTTAATTGCCACCAGAATTTTCATGCGTCTGCTCCTGTTTGCATTGCAGTGTATTCAGCGGCACAATATATGTGAAACAGATTTTATTAATTTTATATATTCATAAAATAGATATACAAAGAGTCGCCTCATGAAGTTCACCCTGCGCCAGCTGGAAATATTTATCGCGATTGCCCGCCTGAATAGCGTTTCGCGCGCCGCGGAAGAGCTAGCCCTGTCGCAATCGGCAACCAGCAACGCGCTGGCCGAGCTGGAAAAGCAATACGACACCCTGCTCTTCGACCGCATGGGCAAGCGGCTGCAACTGAGCGAATCCGGCCGCGCGCTGCTGCCGCACGCCAATGCGCTGATCGACCGCGCCGGCGAGATCGATCTGCTGCTCAAGCAAGGCGGCGGGCCGGCCAGCCTGCATTTCGGCGCCACGCTCACCATCGGCAACTATCTCGCCACGCTGCTGGTCGGGGAATTCCTGCGCCGGGAACCGGCCAGCAAGGTTTCGCTGGAAGTGCACAACACCGCGACGATCATCCGGCAGGTGGCGCAGTTCGAGATCGATTTCGGCCTGATCGAAGGGCATTGCCTGCATCCGGACCTGCAGACAGAACCGTGGATTGCCGACGAGCTGGCCGTGTTTGCCGCGCCCGACCACCCGCTGGCCGGAAAAGCCGAGGTCAGCCCGGCCGAGCTCATTGCCCATCCGTGGATCGTGCGCGAACCGGGCTCGGGCACCCGGCAGACTTTCGACTACGGCATGCGCGAATTCCTGCCGCAGTTGCAAATCAGGCTGGAACTGGAACACACCGAAGCGATCAAGCGTGCGGTGGAATCGGGCATGGGGCTGGGCTGCATCTCGCGCCTGGCGCTGAAGGAAGCCTTCCGCCGCGGCAGCCTGGTGGAAATCCCGACGCCGACGCTCGATTTCCGGCGCCAGTTTCATTTCGTCTGGCACCGGCAGAAATACCTGTCGCCCGGCATCGAGCGCTTTCTGGCGCTGTGCCGCGCGGCGGTGGCCAATATCGGGCGCAGCGATGAAATCACCCTTTACCGTGATGATGGCAGCCCAGCCCGCTTCATCTAAGAACACGATCTTGCTGCGAGGTCGTGATCAGGGCTCATGCGCTGCTCAAAATCCTCATGTACCACTCGTACACTCCGGTTTTTGCGCTGCTCTTCACCCTGCTGACGACCTCTCGCGACAGATCGTGAATAGGTTCTAACGAATCAAGCATCAAGGAATCACCATGGAACGCGATGTACTGCAATTCGACGTGCTGATCATCGGCGCCGGGCCTGCCGGGCTGGCCGCGGCGATCCGCATCAAGCAACTCGATGCCCAGAACGGGCGTAATACCAGCGTCTGCGTGCTGGAAAAAGCCGCGAGTTTCGGCGCGCACCAGCTCTCCGGCGCGGTGGTCGATACCCGCGCGCTGGACGAACTGATCCCGGACTGGCTCTCGCGCGGCGCACCCGCCGGCACGCCGGTCACCAGCGAGCGCTTCTGGCAACTGGGCAGCAAACGCGCGTTGTCCTTGCCCACCGCGCTGATGCCGCCACTGCTCGACAACCACGGTTGCCGCATCATGAGCCTGGGCAAGCTCTGCGAATGGCTCGCGGGCGAGGCCGAAGCACTCGGCGTCGATCTCTTTGCCGGCTTCAGCGCCAGCGCCCCGGTCATTGATGAACAGGGGAAGTTGCGCGGCGTGATCACCGGCGATGCCGGGCTCGACCGCCACGGCCAGCCCAAGGCGGGCCACGCGCCGGGCGTGCAGATCGAAGCCGCGTACACGCTGGTGGCCGAAGGCAGCCGCGGCTCGCTCACGCGCGAGCTGGAAACCCGCTTCGAGCTGCGCCGAAACGCCGATCCGCAGCAATATGGCCTCGGCCTGAAAGAGCTGTGGCAGATCGCGCCCGACGCGCCGTACCAGCCTGGCACGGTCTGGCATACGCTGGGCTGGCCGCTGACCGAGGACACCGGTGGTGGCGGGTTCGTCTACCAGCAGGAAGACGGGCTGGTGGCGGTCGGCTTCGTGGTGCACCTGAATTACCGCAATCCATACCTGAACCCGTACGAGGAATTCCAGCGCTTCAAGACCCACCCGCTGATCGCCGGCCTGCTCGCGGGCGGCAAGCGGATTGCCTACGGCGCGCGCGCGATCACCGAGGGTGGCATCCAGTCGCTGCCGCAACTCGCTTTCCCGGGCGGCGTGCTGATCGGCTGCGCGGCCGGTTTCGTCAACGTGCCGCGCATCAAGGGCATCCACAATGCGCTGAAATCGGGCATGCTCGCCGCCGAAGCCGCGCATGCCGCGCTCGGCGAGAATCGCAGCAACGACGTACTGGCTAGCTACCCCGCCGCACTGCGCGCGTCCTGGATCTGGCAGGATCTCGATGCGGTGCGCAACACCAAGCCGATGCTCTCGCGCTGGGGCACGAAGCTCGGCACGCTCGTCACCGGTGCCGAACTGTGGCTCGCGCATTTCGGCGTCCGCCTGCCCTGGACCCTGCACCACCGCCGTGCCGATCACCAGAGCCTGCTGCCGGCCAGCGCCTGCCAACCCATCGACTATCCGAAGCCAGACGGCAAGCTGAGTTTTACCCTGAGCGATTCCTTGATGCTGGCGAACCTCATCCACGACGAGGACCAGCCCTGCCACCTGGTGCTGAGCGATCCGCAGCAGCCGGTACGCGACAACCTGCCGCGCTACGCGGCGCCGGAAACGCGTTACTGCCCGGCCGGCGTGTACGAGATCGTGCAGGCCGAGCAAGGCCCGCGCCTGCAGATCAACGCCGCGAACTGCCTGCACTGCAAGACCTGCGATATCAAGGACCCGGGCCAGAACATCACCTGGCACCCGCCGGAGGGCGGATCGGGGCCCAACTATTCGGGGATGTGATCCATCCTGTGCAACAAAAGAAAAAGGAGCAGACCAAGGTCTGCTCCTTTTTTCAGGGCACCGGTTTGATCGCGACGATTACTGCATTAGCAACTCAGTCGCAATCACCCCGATGGCCGTCGCACCCGCGTCGGGGAAGTTGATACTGCGCTCGCCCACGTAGCTGGCGCGTCCCTTGGTGGCCGTGATCAGCTTGGTCTTTTCCGCGCCTTCCACGGCAGCCTTGGCAGCCTCCTGGAATGCCGGGAGCAAAGCAGACTGGGCCGCAGCGCTCAATTTGATCGATTCAACCAACGGGATCAGCGCGTCAAGCAAGGTCTTGTCGCCGAGCTTGGCGCCGCCGCGCTTCTGGATCGCATCGACCGCCGCCTGCAGCATCTCGCCCAGCTCGATCAGGTTCAGCGTGGCCTTGTCCTGCGCGCTCTTGCCCATGCCGCGGAAGGCCGACCCCCAGATCGGGCCGGAAGCGCCGCCGCAGTGCTCGGTGATGACCATGCCGCAGGATTTGAGGAAAGCGCCGATATCGTCGGTTTCCAGTTCGGCCCATTGCGCCTGGATCTGCTTGAAGCCCTTGGCGAGCGACATGCCGAAATCGCCGTCGCCGGCAACCGAATCGAGTTCGCAGAATGGCACTTCGTTCTTGATTATGATGTCGCACATGGCCGCAACCGTGTGCATGACCTGATCTTTGCTAATAGTTTCCATGCTTGTTCCTTATACCTTCAGTGCCGGGGTATCGGCCGGCGCATCCAGCAATGCCTTGAGTTCGTCATCGAGGCGCAGCAGCGTGACCGAAGCGCCGGCCATGTCGATGGCGGTCATGTAGTTGCCCACCAGCGTGCGATGAATCTTCAGCTCGCGCGCTTCCAGTTCATGGCTGACCGCCAGGTTGAACAGATACAGTTCCTGCAGCGGCGTGCCGCCGAAGCCATTGACCAGCAATGCCACTTCGTCGCCAGCCACGAAAGGCAGGTCGGCGCAGATGGCTTCGACCAGGCGGTAGGCCAGGTCGGTTGCACTGGTCAGTTTTTCGCGCACAATGCCCGGCTCGCCGTGGATGCCCACGCCGAATTCGATCTCGTCGTCTGCCAGCGTAAACGTCGGCGAGCCCTTGGCAGGCACGGTGCACGAAGTCAGCGCGAAGCCCATGCTGCGCACATTCGCGATCGTCTTCTCTGCCACGGCTTTGACGCCGGCCAGATCGCGCCCTTCTTCGGCTGCGGCGCCGGCGATCTTGTGCACAAGGATCGTGCCGGCTACGCCACGGCGGCCGACGGTGTAGAGGCTGTCTTTCACCGCCACGTCATCATTGACGTAGACGCGCGCGACCTTGATGTCGTCGTCTTCCTCGGCCATTTCGGCGGCGGCATCGAAGTTCATGCAGTCGCCGGAGTAGTTCTTGACGATCAAGAGCGTGCCCGCTTCGGACTGGGTCTGCAGGATCGCGTTGTAGACCTGGATGGTCGAGGGCGAAGCGAAGACATCGCCGCATACCGCGGCATCGAGCATGCCCTTGCCGACGAAGCCCGCATGCGCCGGCTCATGGCCGCTGCCGCCGCCCGAGATCAGGCTAACCTTCTGCTTGTTCGGTTGCTTGCGCGTGACGATCTTGTGCTTGGCATTGAAGGCCAGGTGCTCGGGATGCGCCTTGACCATGCCTTCGCACATCTCGACCACGAGAGTTTCGGGCGTGTTGATCAGTTTTTTCATCAGTGGGCTCCCAGCTTGTCGGCGGCGAAGATCGCGCCGCAGACCATCTGCGCGGTGACTTCGAACGGCATGTTGTGGATGGTTTCGCCCTCGGCAGTGGCACCGATGGCCACCTTCATGACCTTCTCGGGTGTAACTTCCTTCACGCCAAGATCCGCGAGACAGGTCGGCAGGCCGACGGACTGGCAGTACTTGATGGTGCGATCAAGTTCTTCCTGCGGGGCGTTTTCCAGCACGAGCTGGACGATGACACCGAAGGCGACCTTTTCGCCGTGGAAGTACTTGTGCGTTTCTTCCAGTACGGTCAGGCCGTTGTGGATCGAATGGCAGGCGGCAAGGCCCGAGCTTTCGAACCCGAGCCCCGAGAGCAGGATGTTGGCTTCGACGATGTTCTCCAGCGCCATGGTCACCACGCCGGCCTCGCAGGCCGCCTTGGCCTTGAGCGAGTCTTCGAACAGGGTTTCGTAGCACAGCTTGGCGATGGCGTTGGCTGCCAGCGTGCTGTTGCCGTGCGAGGCGTTCTTGGCGAACGACTTGGCGCAGGCGCGGGCTTCGACCCAGGTCGAAAGCGCATCGCCCATGCCGGCCACCAGGAAGCGCACCGGGGCGCGGGCGATGATGCCGGTATCGACCAGCACCAGATTCGGGTTGTTGCGGAAGAAGAAATATTCCTCGAACTCGCCGTTTTCGGTGTAGATCACGGCGAGTGCGCTGCACGGCGCATCGGTCGAGGCGATCGTCGGCACGATGATCACCGGCTTGTTGGCCAGGTGCGCCACCGCCTTGGCGGTATCGAGCGACTTGCCGCCACCCAGACCGATGATCACGTCGGCGCCGGATTCGTCGGCCTGCGCCTTGATGCGCTTGATTTCGGCCCAGCTGCATTCCAGCTTGAAACCGGCTGAAGTCAGCACGAACGCAGTGCGCTCGACGGCTTCACCCAGCTGTTCGCGCACGCGCGCTTCGTCGTCTTTCGAGGCGACCAGCAGCGCCTTGCTGCCGAAAGCGGCCACGTATTCGCCCAGATTGCTCAGTTCACCATCGCCTTGAACGTATTTGGACGGCGAGATCATTACTTTTTTCATGCTCTGTTCCTTTCTGTTCATGTGCTTGGGCTCCGTCAGGGCGGAGCCTGCGCACGTTAATGATTCAGTTACACCAGGGAGAGACGAACCTCGCGCCAGTCAGGCGTGATCCGGTCTGCAAGCACCTTGGCCGTGCCCGTGCGCAGCGCGCGGGTTTCCTGCCGTGGCAGCAGCAAGGTGATTTCGTTTGCGGCTGGCGGGCAAGCTCCGGCACGCGTGATCGCAATATCAAGGCTCGCGGCATCGGCATTCACGCCAATCTGCCACAGGCCGTACTGGCCGCTGCGATAACCTTCGCTCTCGCCGTCGTCCTCGAAGAATTCATCGCTGAATTCACCCGCGGCCTTGGGCGGGAACACGGCGAAGCCGCGCTCGTCGGCCGGCCGGGCGAAGTGCTGCTCGGCGAGGTTGAGCGGAATGGCCGAGCCTTCGCGCACCAGGAGCGGCGGGCAATCCCACGGCGCCGGCACGGTCACGGTTTGGCCGCCGGCGAAATACTCGCCGCTCCAGAAGTCGTACCAGTTGGCGCCCTGCGGCAGGTAGACCGCGCGGTCGCGCTTGCCGGAATCGACCACCGAGGCCACCAGCAGCTTGCCGCCGAGCAGCATGTCGTCGTTTTCCGCGTAGCAGCGCGCGTCATCCGGGAAGTCATGGAACGTGGGCCGGATCATCGGCTCGTAACGGCTGTGCGAGCGCCAGAGCAGGTCGTACAGATACGGTATCAGCTTGTAGCGGAACGCAATCAATTCGCGGATATGCGGCGTGATTTCCGGATACATCCACGGCTCGTTCACCGACTTGTCGTCGTTCCAGGAATGGATGGAAAAGCGCGGCAGGAAGATGCCGTGCTGCACCCAGCGCAGGAAGAGTTCCGGCTCCGGCGCCGGGCCGGAGAAGCCGCCGATATCGTGTCCGGTATTGGAGACGCCGGAAAGCGCCAGCCCCATCGCCATCTTGATGTTGTAGCGCAGCGTCTCCCACGAGGTGTAGTTGTCGCCGGACCAAGTCTGCACGTAACGTTGCATGCCGGCCGCGCCGGCACGCGAGATCAGGAACGGGCGCTGGTTCGGTGCATGCGCCTGATGCGCTTCGCGCGAAGCCTTGATCATCAGCAGCGTATGCAGCGGCTTGGCCTCGAACGCGCGGCGCGGCGTACCGAAACCGTGGATCTGCGGCTTGTCGCTCCAGATTTCGAATTCGTTGTTGTCGTTCCAGGTCGAAGCGATGCCGTATTCCAGCAGCGCATCGGTCACGCGCGCCTTCCACCAACCATAAGTTTTGGGATTGGTGAAATCAAGATAGGCGCCGGTTTCATCCCAGAACTGGACCTGCGTCGGCGTGCCGTCGGCATCGTGCACGAACAGTCCCTCGGCCTTGGCTTCCGCAAAGCGCGGGTGATCCTTCAGCAGGCAGGGCTTGATGTTGGCGCACAGTTTCACGCCATTCTTCAGGTAGGTCTGCACGAAGGCGGCCGGATCGGGGAACTTGTCGCGGTTCCAGTTGAACACGTAGCGCTTCGGGCCGATCGAGGTATACCCCGACGACAGATGGAACGAATCGCACAGGATGTCGTGCTTCTGGCAGCCGTCGATGAATTCGTTCATGCGCTCCTGCGCGTTGGGCGCATCGGTATACGTCATGGTCGAGCCGGAATAGCCCAGGCCCCATTTCGGGGTAAAGGCCGGGCGGCCGGTCAGCCAGGTGTAGCGGCGGGTGATGTCGGCCGCGGTGCCGCTGGCGATGAAGTAGTAATCGAGGTCGCCGTGGTCGGCGACGAAGTAACGGTAGTGGCCGTGGTAGTTGTCGAGTTCCTTGCCCATGTTGAAGGTGCAGTCGGACAGCGTGTCGTAGAACAGGCCGAAGGTGACCTTGCTGCTTGCCTTGCGGGTCAGGTAGAACGGGATGTGTTTGTAGAGCGGATCGGTGGTGCGTGCGTTGTAACCCATCGGGTCGACGTTGCACATGCGGTAGCTCTGGCCCATGCGGTTGGTTTCACCGGCACGTTCGCCCAGACCGAAGTATTGCTCGTCCGCTTCGCGCTTCAGGTAGTGGTAAACCTTGTCATCCCACCAGGCGAAATTGTAGGCCTGGGTGTAACGGTCGCTGGCGGCGGTCTGCCAGGCGCCGTCGACCTGCGTTTTCCACAGGCAGTAGAAGCCGGTCAGGGCAATGGTCAGGCGGATGTTGGCGGTGCTGATGCTCAGGGTGTCGGCGCCTTGTTCCAGCGTGAACTCGGGCAGCGCAAAGCCGGAGAGATCGAAACGGTCGCGCCCTTCGGTGGCGACATCCTCTGCGCCCGGCGCAATCGCCCAGGTGCGCGGGAAGCGCAGTTCGCCCTTGGGCAAGATCATGACGCGGATCATGTCTTGTTCCAGCACGAAAACATGGGCAACGTGCCCTTCGGCGCTGGTCAGGGTGAGGTGGTTGTTGTCCCGGGTCTTGAGCGAGAAGACCGGGTTGCGTGACATGGACATGGCATTCTCCAAGGTAAAGCGGGGGCGTCTGCGCCGCTTGCCGGATCAGTGGTTGGTTTGCCTGCCCTATCCTGGCGTCCGTCACGAGGAGGAGGAACCGGACACCAGGATGGAGGCAAAGGGTTAAATCATGAAATAGTGCAGATGAATCAGCCGACCTTGCCGAGCACCACTTCCGGCAGCCAGAGCGACAGCGCGGGAATGTAGGTAACCAGGAAGAGGCCGATGATTTCCAGCACGAACATCGGGATCAGCGGCCTGGTCAGCAAGCTCAGCGAAACATTGGCAACCCGCGCCGAGATGAACAAGGTGCTGCCCACCGGCGGGGTGGCCACCCCGATACACAGGTTGTAGGTGATGATGATGCCGAAATGCACCGGCGAAATACCCAGCTTCATGGCGACCGGCAGGAAGATCGGCGTGAAGATCAACAGGCCCGGGGTGATATCGAGGAACGTGCCGAGCACCAGCAACGCCACGTTGAACAGCATCATCAATACATAGGGGTTGTCGGAGAAATTGATGATGGCCTCGGCCAGCATCTTGGCCGAACCGGTACTGGCCAGGAGCCAGGACATAGTCATCGACACACCCACCATCAGCATCACCACGGCAGTGCCGACAGCAGCATCCAGCGTGCTCTTGGCGAGCGACTTCCAGCTCAGGCTTTTGTAGACGAACTTGCCGAGGATGAAGGTATACAGCGCGGCCACGCCGGCGGCTTCGGTGGCGGTAAAGATGCCGCCGATGATGCCGCCCATGATGATGATGATCAGCAGCAGGGACGGGAGTGCCCGCAGGGTGATCTTGAAGGCTTCGGCCGCCGAATAGTGGTAAACCTCCTGGGGCAGGTCGCCCTTGCGCGCTTTCCAGGCGATCCACACCATGACGGCCGCTGCCATGATGATGCCGGGAATGTAGCCGGCGACGAACAGCACGTCGACCGGAGTACCGCCGGAAATCAGCGAATACACGATCAGCGCGCCAGAGGGCGGAATCAAGAGGCCGCACGGCGACGAGGCCACATTGACCGCCGCACAGAACGGCATGTCGTAGCCTGCCTTGCGTTGCAACGGAGACATTGACGAGCCGACTGCCGCGCAACTGGCCGAGGCCGAACCGGAAATCGCGCCGAACAGGGCATTGGCCACGCAGGTGATGTGCGCCATCGACCCGGGCAGCCAGCCGACCACGACCTTGGCCAGGTCGACGAGGCGGAGTGCGATACCGCCGGTGTTCATCATGGCGCCGGCCAGGATAAACAGCGGAATCGCCACCAGCGTGAAACTGTCCAGGCTGGCGGTCATGCGCTGAGCGGAAACCACGAATGCCGTAGTGATATCGGGCGTGACGTTGAACAGCGCCAGCAGCGTGGCGATACCGATACAGAAGCTGACCGGCACGCCATAGAACAGCAGCACGGTAAACGCGATGCCGAGGATAATAAGTTCAAACATGGTTATTTCCCCTTGGCGCTGTCGACTTCGGTTGCATCGATTTCGGCCTTGTACAGGGCCTCGTTTTCATGCGCCAGTTTGCGTTCTTCTTCTGCCAGGTGATCGAGCGCGGCCTGGACTTCGTCGACGGTCTGGAAGTTCGACGGCTTCAGCAGAATCAGGATCTGGTAGAACACGACCAGCGCACCGCTGATCGGAATGCACAGGTAGACATAGCCCATGGGCAAGGCCAGCGTGGCGGAAAGCTGCTCGTATTGGAACGTGCGCATCGCCAGCTTGCCGCCGCCATAGAGCATGACGGTCGAGCCGAAGAACAGCACGATCAGGGCTACCGAGCGCATGTGGGCCAGCAGCTTCTCGCCGTGCAGTTTTTCGGGGAGCATGGTGTAGGCCATGTGCTCAAGGCGGCCGCAGGCGTAGGCGGTACCGAGCAGGCTCAGCCAGATGATCGAGAAGCGCGAGGCTTCTTCGGTGAAGATTGCTGGGTCGTTGAGTACGTACCGGGTAAACACACCGATGATCACGCAGGCAAACAGCGTGAAGAACAGCAGAACCAGCGCGGTTTCCAGCAGCCGGTCAACGGGCCGCTTCAAACTAAACAGGATATTCATGGAAATTCCTTGAATGGCTGCCCGCGTAGCGGGCAGCCAATAGTCAGGACAGCCTTACTTGACTGCAGCGATCTGGTCGAGCAACTTGGCGATCGTCGGGTTCTTGCGTTCTTCGTCGATCATCGGCTTGGCCTTGGCAATAAAGGCCTGCTTGTTCGGCTTGATGAACTTCACGCCCAGTTTTTCAGCCTTGGCACCCTCGGTTTTTTCAAACTCCGCCCAGAGTTGCTTCTGCAGCTTGAAGGATTCCATCGCGGCTTGCTTGATGACGTCCTGTTGCGGCTTCTTCAGGGAATCCCAGCGTGCGGCGGAAATGATCAGCACGTCCGGCACCATCTGATGTTCGGTCACGGAGTAGAACTTGGCCACTTCGCCGTGACGGCCGTTGGTCAGCGCGGTCACGTTGTTTTCAGCACCGTCGACCACGCCCATCTGCAAGGCGGAATACACTTCGCCGTAGGGCATCGGGGTCGGGGTGGCGCCCAGGGTCTGGATCATCTTGATCGTGGTCGGGCTCTGCTGCACGCGGATCTTCACGCCTTTCAGGTCGTCCGGAGTATTGATTGCCTTCTTGGCGTAGAAGCTGCGGGCGCCCGAATCATAGTAGGCCAGGCCGATGAAGCCGGCCTTCTTGGAGGAAGCCAGAATGGATTCGCCCACCGGGGATTCCAGCACCTTGAAGAAGTGGGCCTTGTCGCGGAAGATGAAAGGCAGGTTGAAGACCTTGAATTCGGGGGAGAACGTTTCCAGCGGCGAAGCGCTGGCCTTGGTCATGTCCAGGGCACCGTTCTGCACCTGTTCGAGCGTTTCACGCTCGCCACCGAGCACGCCATTGGCAAAAATTCCGATCTCGATTTCGCCTTTGGAGTTTTGCTTGACCAGTTCGGCAAACTTGACCATGGCCTTGTGAACAGCGTGATCCTCCGGCAGGCTGTGGGCAAGGCGCATCTTCTCGACAGCCAGCACGGATGGTGCGCTGAAAGCCAGTGCCAGACCCGCCAGCAGACCGATATGTTTGATTTTCATTACCTAATCCTCCTAGATTGATTAAAAACCCGTATGAAGCAAGGCCACGCCCATTTTTGTCTCAGGTACGCAAGTGTCGACTTCGACGATCCTGGATTCTTGGGTGTTAGGGAAAATTACCAAGTACAGTATGGTTGATCAATGATTTCATTTGGAAATTCTTGCAAAGAAATTGAATATTATGTTTATTTACACTCCTTACGTTTGAATTTATAACGTTTTTCCTTTGTGAAAAAATTTTCATTTTTTTCCACCCAGGGTGTCAGCAAAGGCCTGTTCTGCACCTGTTTTTGTTCACAACCCGGCCTTGGCATGTTGCTTGGTGCCGTGCATTACGCAAACAGCTAGCTCGGGGGCTGTCCGCCAGAACGGCCTGCGGCCATGATGTCCAGGCCGAAAACCGGACTGCAATCCAAACCAGCCGCATAACATCCTCAATTACCCTGCTCGGAAAAATCCGGGAGTGGCATCAACTCCCGGACTGCCAACTTACCGCAGGAGTACGATTCAAGCGGAAGGGTACAGGCTCAGCATGCCAGTTCCTGGCATGCGCCCTCGATGCTCCACGTTCCCGGGTCGAGCCTTCGCCCCTCGGCTTCGATTTCGCCACTGGCATGGAAAACGATCCGACCATACTCCGGATCAGATACAACGAGATCGCCATCCCGCTCCTGCACGCTGATTGCCGAAAACCGCTCTGCAAATTCAGCCAAGCCATCCGGAGAGGCGTGATCGCGCACACGCACGATCCAGCGCCCCTTGTGGCCGGGCAGACGCACCTCGCAATTGCGGGTCGGCCCCGTAGTGACGGGAACGAACGATTGGCTGCCTAGAATCACGGCCATGCCTTCGCCCGAGCGCACACCGATGCGCTTGTCCTGCAGCGCCACTTCGTCAAACTCGCTCAGGGGCAGCCAGGCATGGGTGAAATCGGGCTGGTCGAGATGCGCGTCGAAATCCAGAATCGCCAGCGCGCGGTATTGGTGCACCCGGGGCAAGGTGCCGCAACCGCCCCAGTAGGAAGGCCGCCCGTAACCGAACTGGATCGTTTCACCGGGATGATTGATCCAGACCTGGGCTTCCGGCTTGGTGCCCAGGCGCAGGTGCAGCGGCGTTTCCTGGTAGCCCCATTCGTTCCAGCGATAGGCGGCGATCGAGCCCATGGCCGCGTGTTTGGTCTTGTAGTGATAGAGCTTGGCGATGCGGTTGGCGCCTTGTGCATAACACCACTCCAGCGCCTTGTCGCCCTGGTAGAGGGCGATGTCGGCCAGCTCCGCCGGTATGCTCAGACCATGGTCACGCAGCAGGATCGCCATCTGTGGCAAGGCGTGGAAACGGCCACCATAGCCGCCCTTGCCCCAGATAAGCCGGACGATGCCCGAGAGTTCCAGCGTGCGCGCGGCGCGCAGGGTGTGCTCGTAGGAGCGGCCCTGCGAGGCCGTCATCACGCCCTGATGCGCCGAGCGCGCGACCAATTCGATCAGGCGCAGGATTCCGGCGGTGGCCCGGTTGCGGATGGCCGGATCGGAAGACAAGCCCGCCAGCGCGGTCAGGCCCTTGAGATCGATCGGGAAATAGGGAACCGAGTTCCACTCCGCCATCTCGCAGGCTTCGAAGTGATCGAGCCAGCTCAGAATGCGCTGACGACCGACTTCGGCCTGCTCGCTGCCTTTGCGGCCCGAACGGGTAAAGGTGGCATCGGGGAACAATGTGCCGGCGAGATGAGCTGCGGTATGGAACAGCAGCGAATGGTTTTCCGAAAAATACCACTGCACATCGTTGCCGGGCTCGTCCATCCAGTAGCGGAAATTCAGGATGGCGGCATCGAGCTTGGAGCGCACTTCCTCGCCAATGGCATCGCCATAGCGCATGCGGCACCAGAGCAGCGGCACCAGCGTGAAATCGGCGCAGTCGTGACAGTCGTTGACCGCTTCCAGCGTCTCTTCGATCATCGCATCGGTATCCGCGCCGGCACGGCCGCTGGCGAGTCGCGCCAGGGCGCGCACGCTGCTGCGTTCACTGTGTTCGGATACGGCAGTCAGCGCCTCCGCGATGCGATCCGGCAAGGCTGCCGGCGCTTCGCCCTGGCGTTCGGCCGGATAGACTTCCACGCCCAGCACGCGCGAGGCATGAAAATCGCCCGTGCGCAGGGTGATGTTGAAATGGCGGAAATCGGCAGGAATGTCATCGACCGTGGCAATGACGAGTCGCGATTGGCCCTCGTTCAAGCGGGCATTGAACGTGATCGACTCCAGCGAAATGAAGTCGCCGCTGACCGTGGTGGTGACATCCAGGTCGGCCGGTGCGGCAAACGGCAGCACGATGGCGATCTCGCCACTTGTATAGGCTGGCCGGTCAAACGCGGCATCATCGAGCAGGGCCTCGATCTGCCCCGCCAGTGCGGCATCTACCGGAACGGGCAGCGCCACCTGCACCGGCACGCCGGAGAGGTAATCGAGCTGGAAGAAGAAACGGGTATCGCGCTCGGCCAAGTCGTCGAAGTAAATCCGGATCTCGTTCAGCCCTTTTTTCAGGTTTACCGTGACTTCGAATGCTTCCTCGAGGTTGCGCTGGTAACCCGCGCTCCACAGCACTTGCTGACCTTCGACAAACAGGATAGCCCCGCCGCAGGTAGAGAGCCTCAGACGGGCTTCCCCGGCCTCTTCGGCTTCGATACTGGTTCTTGCCCAGGCCGCGATGCGGGTCGGACGGAACCAGAAGCCGGAAAGATCGACCCGGTCGGAACCGAACGGGTGCCACCAGCGCACGAGCTGGCAATCCCTCATCGGGACCGGATGCTGGCCGCGGTGTGCCTTGGCAAACTCGGTGCGGCACGGGTATTCGTGCGGGATGAAGTTCTTGTGCTTGGTCAGGAAGAAAAAGGGATCCATCTCGCCGTGCATCGGCTGCGGCGCGACATCGTAGCGCTGCTGCGTCACGCTGGAGAGCTGCCAGTGGCGCACGGCCTCGCCCGGCTTGAGCAAAATCTTGCGGTATTGGGTGCTGGGAGTGTTTTCGTTCATGAGACTTCCCCGACTATAAGAGATCAGCCATGCCAAGCGGCGCGACATCGGTGTATTGCTGGTTTTCGCCCGTCATGCCCCAGATGAAGGAGTACGGCCCGGAGCCTGCGCCCATGTGGATCGACCAGGAAGGCGAGATCACCACTTCATTGCTTGCCACCACCAGGTGGCGGGTTTCCTCGGGGCGGCCCATCAGGTGGATCACCCGGTCTTCTGCCGCCATATCAAAGTAGAGGTAGGCTTCCATCCGGCGTTCGTGCAGATGTGGCGGCATGGTGTTCCAGGCACTGCCGGGGGCGACTTCGGTGATGCCCATCATCAAGAGGCAGGAAGGCGCCACTTCCGGGTGGATGTACATGGCAAGGTTGCGCACATTGCTGCGCCGGCTTTCCCCCAAATTGAGGGGCTTGGCTTCGCTGCGCCGGATCAGCCGGTGCGGATGGCTGACGCCGGCCGGGACGCAGTTCAGGTAGAACCGGGCGGGATGCGCCGGGTCCGCGCTGGAGAACTCGATGTCCTGAGCGCCGCGGCCGAGATACAGCACTTCGCGGTTTTCCAGCTCGAACGTCTGTCCGTCCACGCTGACCTGGCCGCGACCGCCGATATTGGCCACTCCCATCTCGCGTGCCGTAAGCAGGTAAGGCGTGCCGATCTCGGCGCCGGAGCCCAGGCGGAGCGGACTCGCCCCGGGCGCACAGCCGCCGACCAGCATGCGGTCTTCATAACAATAGACAAGCCGGACCCGGTCTGAAGAGAAAAGATCCGACAGCAGAAAATGCGCACGCAGCTTGGCCGTGTTGTAGTGGGCAATGTCCTGCGGCGCAGCGCAGTGAAGAATATCCATGCTCTTTCTCCGTCCGGTTATGCGATGTCGTGCTGGGTGGCTTCAACCAGGCAGAGCATGGCCAGCGCCTGCCCGTAGCCGGTGGGCTGGATCGGGATATCCTTGTAGAACTGCAGATCGCGCCCCATGCGCGTGCCGTAGGAAACGTTCAGCACGGTGCCGGCGGCGTCGATGTTGTTGCGTACCGCCTGCAGCGCGCGCAACCCGGCTTCATGCCACTGCGGACGACCAAGACCCAGGCGCGCGGCCTTGAGCAGGCCATAGCCAAAGCCGGCCGTCGCCGAGATTTCCTCGTAGGAAGTCGGGTCGTCGAGCAGGGTATGCCAGGCACCGCTCGGTGCCTGCAGGCGGACCAGCGTTTCAACCTGGGCTTCGAGGCAGCCAAGGAAATAGTCGCGCACCCCGCCCTTGAGATCGGCGAGTTCGATGAATTCCAGAATGCCGGCCGTGATCCAGGCATTGCCGCGCGCCCAGCGGGCGCGGGCAAAGTTGTGGCGCCCGTTGAAGGCCCAGCCGTGGAACCACAGACCGGTTTCCGGATCATTGAGGTAACGGGCATGCACCAGGAACTGGCGGATGGATTCTTCGACCAGTTCCTGCCGGCCGGAGGCTTTACCGTAACTGGCGAGGAAGAGCGCCACCATGAACAGCGTGTCATCCCACACTTCGTTATCGTTGACGCCATCGGAAACGACGTGCTGGAAAGCCATTTCCGGGGTACGGGGCAGCTTGGTCATGACCTCGTCGGCCCAGGCATCGAGCGGCGCCTGCCAGCGCGGATCGCGCGTGCTCGCCCACAGCATGGAAAGCGGCAGCATCGGGGCCGTGGTGTTGATGTTGAGCTTGGGCAATCCGGCCGCAATGCGGCGCTCGAACCAGCCTTCGATCAATAGGCGCAGATCTTCACGGCCGGTGGCTTGCCAGAGTTTGACCAGGCCAAACAAGCCGACGCCCTGCGGCCACTCCCAGCTATCGAAAGAGATGTAGTCGCCCGGCGTGCCGTCGAGATTCGGTTCCTGGAAACGGCCGTTGTCTTTGAGCCCGGTGATGCCACGAACAAGCAGATCCAGTTGTTCGTTCAAGCTTGGGTGATAGGTCATGTTTGAAAAACCTTGTGAATGGGAAATGGGTGAATCCTGCCTTGATTTGCAAACATTTTATGCACCTGTTTGCATATTGCGCAATACGAAAATTTTTTGCAGAATCAGGTCAAAAGTGGCGTCCTCTGCTGCGCATGACTTTGCCCGGCAGGGAATCCGGGGCGCCCTTGCGCAAAGAGGCTGACCGTCGGCTGGCGCCACTTGCTATTACAATGGGCAAAAAGGGTGGAAACGGAATGAAAAAGAAAGAAAACGCGGCCGGCAGCGCGGATCCGGAACAGGCTGTCGACATGGCGCCGCGCCGTGCACGGCTTGAAGACATCGCGAAGCGGTGCGGGGTTTCGGTCAGCACGGTTTCGCGGGCGCTGTCGGGCGAAAAAGGCGTCAACCCGGAGCTGCGCCGCAGCGTGCAGGAGGTGGCGCGTGCCGTGCGTTATGCCGTGCCGATCGAAATTGGTGGTACGCGGGTCATTCTGGCCACTTCGCGGGCCGCGATGGTCGATTACTCACGCAACCAGTTCACGTGGTACGTGCTCGAAGGGCTGAAGCAGCGCGCCGCGATGATGGGGATCGAGATCCTCATACAACCCATCCCCGATTCCGGCATCGCGGTGATTGCCGACCTGCTTGAAGACGCCTCGGTGGCGGGCGTGATTTTCCAGACGGTCGACGACCCGCTCATCCTGGATGCAGCGGCGAAATTCACCAAACCGGTCGTGCTGGTCAACAGCGACGACCCGCTGATGCGCTTGTCGAGCGTGCTGCCGTGCAACCGCTCTGCGGCCAGATTGGCGGCCGACTATCTGGTGAGTCTGGGCCATCGCCGGATCGCTTTCCTGATGTGCCCGGGACGGCGCACCATCGAGCAGCGCCTCGATGGCTGGCGTGATTCGATGCGGCACCACGGATTGCCATTCGAAGATGCGTTGACCATCTCCGTCGACGATTGGCTGCCGGAACTGGCCGAACAGGCAGTGACGGACAAGATGCGTGGCAAACCTCAAGAATTTACGGCGATACTATGTGCCGGGGACAGTTTGGCCGTCGGTGCGATCAGGGCGCTCAACCAGCTTGGACTCAAGGTTCCGGAAGACGTCTCCGTAATCGGCATGAACGATTTGCCGTTTGCCGAATATGTCGATCCGCCGCTGACGACCGTGCATTTGCCGGTGAGTGAAATGGGCGCCACGGCGCTGGAATTGCTGCAGGAACTGATTTCCGGCGGCGCCGGCATCCCGCGCCGCATCGAGCTGGCGTGTTCGCTGGCGGTGCGTCAATCGACGGCAGCGGCAACGGTTATTGATCCGACAAGCTGAAAACACGCGCGTATCGGCAGGCGTTTTACTTCCGATTTTTGAATGGGCGTCATCATGAGTGGAAGACTGAAGATCAAGGAGATCGCACAACTGACGGGGGTATCGATCAGTACGGTTTCCCGTGTGCTGGCAGGGAAATCGAATACCAGTGCCGAGGTCAAGCAGCGGGTGCTCGAATGCGCCAAATTCCAGGGGGTGCTGACCGAGATGTCGGCAGGGCGCTTGCTGTTCAACAACGTGACGGTCTTTGCGCCGTCGCGCGCCTTCGATTTTCGCACGGATATTTTTTACTACAAGGTGGTCCAGGGCATTCGCGATGCGGTGCTGCGCCATGATGTGCGCATCAATTACTGTGCCCTGGAGGAAAACGATTGCGATGTGCCGCTATTCCTGAAAAAAATCAGCGATCCCGCCTGTGAGGCCGCCATCATCATCGGTATCGACGATCCGCACGTTCATGAAGTGGCTGCCGATGTCGGAAAGCCCTGCGTGCTGATCAACTGCACCGACCGCAACATGCGCCTGGACGCGGTGTTGCCCGACCACCAACAGATTGGCGAGTTTTCGGCCAACTACCTGATCGAGCACGGGCATCGCAGCATCCTGACTTTGATGTGCGTGCGCCGCATCACGATGGAGCGACGCCTGAGCGGCATCAAGGATGCCTTTGCCAACCACAACATGGATTTCGATGACGGCCGCCACCTGGTCGCCACTTCCGGCTTTGGCACGGCAGAAGCGCGCGAAGCCATTGCCACCTTCCTTGCCGGCCACAGCCGCGAGCAGTACCCGACCGCCATTCTTGCCGGCGGCGATTTCATGGCGGTTGGCGCCTATGAAGCGCTGCAAAGCCTGGGGCTATCCGTGCCGGGCGATATTTCCATCATGAGCATGGACGGATTCAATCTGGCCGAAATTCACGACGTTCCGCTCACCGCCGTGCATGTCCCGCGCGATGAACTGGGCGAGGAAGCGCTGCGGCTGCTGCAACTGCGCATGACCCGGCCGGATGCGCCGTTCCGCACCCTGTTGCTGAGCGGGAAAGTGGCCGCGCGCAGCTCGGTAAAACGGGTCGGCAGCAAAAAAATCAAGGCTGCGGTCAGCACCAAGAACCATGGGCTGTATGGCAACTGAAACCGTGTTCAATCACCCCACCAAAAAGCAAAGAGGCCCGGGATGGGCCTCAGTCTGCTGAAACAGCTTCCTGTATCGCGCAGAGCAGTCACGGCCGGAGAAGGACTTACTCCAATGCCTGACCTTGTGCGTCGAAGCGGTGCAGGCAGTCGTTGCGGGGAGCAAGCCCGACTTGCTGTCCCGCAGTGAACGAGGCATCGCCCGGCGCACGCGCAATGATGTTGCCGGCACCGGGCACGTCGAGGTGCAGGTAAGTATCGCTGCCCAGTTGCTCCGAGATGATGACTTTGCCCTGCCATTGTCCGGCGTCATGACAGATATCGATGTGCTCCGGCCGGATGCCCAGCGTGTGCGCATCGAAGCGCCCGGCTGTCGCGCCATTGATCAGGTTCATTTTCGGCGAGCCGATAAAGCCGGCGACGAAGAGCGTGCGCGGATTCAGGTACAGCTCCATCGGCGAGCCGACCTGCTCGATGCGGCCCTTGTTGAGCACCACGATCTGGTCGGCCAGGGTCATGGCTTCGACCTGGTCGTGCGTCACGTAGATCATGGTGGCGCCCAGGCGCTTGTGCAGCTGCGCCAACTCGATGCGCATCTGGGTGCGCAGCGCCGCATCGAGGTTGGAGAGCGGTTCGTCGAAGAGGAAAACCTTGGGCTCGCGCACGATCGCCCGGCCGATCGCCACGCGCTGGCGCTGCCCGCCGGAGAGTTCGCCCGGCTTGCGCTTGAGCAGCTGGTCGAGCTGCAGCGTTTCCGCCGCCGCATGCACGCGCCGTTTGACCTCGTCGGCAGGCACCTTGGCCATTTTCAGGCCAAAGCCGATGTTCTGCTCCACGTTCATGTGCGGATACAGCGCATACGATTGGAACACCATCGCCACGCCACGATCGACCGGGCGAACGAAGGTCACATCCTGCTGGTCGATCGCGATGCTGCCGGCGCTGACTTCCTCCAGGCCCGCCACCATGCGCAGTAGCGTGGATTTTCCGCAGCCGGAGGGGCCGACAAACACCGTGAACGAGCCATGCGGAATGTTCAGCGAGATATCCGGGATGACCTCGGTCGCGCCGAAGCATTTGTTGACGTTCTTGAACTGTACCGTTGCCATGTTGGATCCTTGTACGCGTGATGCAGGGAAGCCGGGGCAGCCCGGGTCAGGCCCTGTCTTCATAGTCGAAATAATCAAAATCCGCCGTCATCGCGGCGCCGCTCACATCGTTGGCGCTCATGCCAACAAACGCGCCGGTGAAGTTGCCGTGCTCGCCCTGCCCGGCCTCGTCCGACAACAGCGAGGCATCGAGCACCGGGCCGATGCGCTGCCACGCCTCGTTGCCCGTGGCATAAGCAAAACGCAGCGCGCAGCCGTCCACCTCGATGCGCATGCGGATGGGCTCGCCGGCGGGAACGGGAACCGGCTGCTCCAGCGCCAGCGTAAGGCGGCCCTCGGGCCAGTCGCCGGCGCAGGAAAATATCTGCAGGCAAGTGCCCGCCGTGCTGTCCCAGGTCAGCGCCAGATAATGGAAAGCGAAGCGGTTGTAGTAGGCGATCAGCCCGGCCATCTGCTGGTAGTTGGCCGGCAGGGCCTGCACCACCGTTTCGGCGCGGTAGCTCAGTGCGGTCTGGCGCCGGGCGATCAAGGATTGCTCGAACCAGCTGCCCACCGATTCGCGTCCGGTCAGGCGCAGGAAGCCGGGCCGCGCCGTCAGGCTGAACAGGCGCTCCGGGTGCGGCGTGCGCAGCCACTGGAAAGCCAGCGGCAACTGCTTGCCATCGAAATCGTGGCGCACCGGCTCGGGAGGGAACAGACAGGCCGGCAAGTCCGGCGCCGGCACCTGCTCCTGCGGCGCGAACGCCTCGCCGCTCATGCGCAGCCAGCCATCGGCATCCCATTGCGCCCTCTGGATCGCGGTTTCCCGTCCCAGCGGAGTGCGGTGCAGGCCGGCGATCGGGCGGCCGGTCAAATGCACCAGGTAGGTTTCGCCGTGCTGGGTTTCCACGATATCGCCGTGGCCCGAACGCTGCAGCGGCGAATCGACAAAAAAGCGCGAGGTCAGCACATGCCATTGCGGGTGCAATTCGTACGGGCCGGCGATGCTTTGCGAGCGCGCCAAGGACACTGCATGCCGGTAGCCGGTACCGCCTTCGGCCGTCATGAGGTAGTAATACCCGTCGCGCCGGTAGAGGTGCGGGCCTTCGGTCAAGCCGAGCGGGCTGCCCTTGAAGATGTTGTTGATCGGGCCGGTGAGCTTCTTGTTCTCTGCATCGTATTCCTGCAGCAGGATGCCGCCGAACTTGGAAGGGCGCGCGCGATGATCCCAGACCAGGTTCACCAGCCACTTGCGCCCGTCAGCGTCATGGAACAGTGACGGGTCGAAACCGCTGGAATTGAGATAAACCGGGTCCGACCACGGACCGGTAATCTCGGGCGCGGTGACCAGATAGTTGTGCACGTCCTTGAAATTGCCGTCCTTGCGCTTCACATCGCTGTACGCCAGCCAGAACAGGCCGTCGGCATAGGTCAGGCAAGGCGCCCACACGCCGCAGGAATCGCCGTTGCCGCGCATATCGAGCTGGGCCGCCCGGTTGAGCGGCCGGGCGATCAACTGCCAGTGCACCAGATCGCGCGAATGGTGAATCTGCACGCCCGGATACCACTCGAAGGTGGAGGTGGCGATGTAGTAGTCGTCGCCAACCCGCACGATGGAGGGGTCCGGGTTGAAGCCCTTGAGGATCGGATTCTGGATCATTTGGTTTTGAAGTGCGTTGGTCATGAGAATCAGCCTTTCACCGAGCCGCGGGTCAGGCCGGCGACGATGTATTTCTGAGCGGCGAGAAAAAACACGATCGCCGGGAAAATGGTCAGCGAGACAAAGGCCAGGATCTTGTTCCACTCGACGATGAATTCGCCGCGGAACTGCATCATGCCCAGCGGCCAGGTAAACATCTCGCGGCTGTTGATCACCACCAGCGGCAGCAGGTAGTTGTTCCAGCTCTGCACGAAGACGAAGGTGCCGACCGTGGCCAGGATCGGGGTCGAGAGCGGCAGGGTGAACTGGAAGAAAAAACGCGTGTAGCTGCAGCCTTCCACGTAGGCCGCCTCGAACAATTCATGCGGCAACTGCTCGAAAAAGCTCTTGAACAACACGATCGCGAACGCCATCGAAAACGCCGTCTGCGGCAGGATCACGCCCAGGTAGTTATCGAGCAGGCCCAGATCGCGGATCTTGATGAAGAGAGGCAAAATCGCCGTGGCGAACGGAAACATCATCCCCAGCAACAGGTAGGACAGCAACATTTTCGAGCCGAAGAAGCGGATGTGCGCGAACACATAGGCCGCCATCGAGGCGCAGAGCAGGGTCAGCAGCACCGCACTCAAGGATACGAACAGCGAGCTTTGCAGGTAAGACCAGAACTGCGGGTTATGCAGGATTTCGCCGTAGTAGCTCATGTCCCAATGCGGCGGCAGGCCAAACGGCGAGCTGCGCAACTCC
Source organism: Pseudomonadota bacterium (assembly GCA_018261735.1). Classification (GTDB taxonomy): domain Bacteria; phylum Pseudomonadota; class Gammaproteobacteria; order Burkholderiales; family Chitinibacteraceae; genus Formivibrio. The sequence goes on along the minus strand of JAGTRM010000029.1, from coordinate 22,129 downwards.
CCGATGGTCTTGAAGCCGCCGAGGAAAGTCGCCACCAGCGGAAGGATCACGAAGGCGGCCGCAATCGACAACACGGCGGCGCGCCCCAGGGTAGCCATGCCAGGTTTGCTGCTCATGCGGATTTCCCCTCACGGATGACCAAGCGCTTGTAGGTGAGCGCGGTAAAGACACAGAACAGGAACAGCGCCACGCCCACGGCGCTGCCGTAACCCACGTTCAGGCGCGTCAGGCCGAAGGTGTAGAGATAGCTGACGATGGAGTGCGTGGAGTTCGATGGTCCGCCGTTGGTCAACGGGATGATGATGTCGAACACCTGCAGCGAGCCGATGATGGAAAAGAACACGCTGAGCTTGATCGCATGCGAAATCAGCGGCAGCTTGACGAAGGCAACGATCTGCCAGCTTTTGCGGCAATCGAGCGACGCCGCTTCCAGCAATTCGCCCGGCACCGACTGCAGCGCCGCGATGAAGATCATCATGTGAAAGCCGAAGTACTTCCACACGATCACGGTGATGATGGCGAGGAACGCGAACTGCTTGTCGGCGAGGATATAGAACGACGGCATCGAGAGCGCCGAGGCCACCTGGGCCGATACGCCGTAGTCGCCATCGAACATGAAGCTCCAGATCAGGCCGGAAGCGATCTCGGCCAGGATGTACGGCGCGAGGAACACCAGCCGGAACAGCGTATTGGTCGGCGTCTTGCGGTAAATCAGCAGTGCGAGCCCCAGCGCCAGCGGAATCTGCAGCAGGATCGACGCCAGGATGATCTTCACCGAATTCCACATCGACTGGTGGAAGATCGAATGCGCGAACAGCGTGCTGTAATTCTTCAGCCCGACATAATCGGTGACTTCGCCAAAGCCGCTCCAGCGATACAGGCTCAGGTGCGCGGCATTCAGGATGGGCGTCACCACGAACAGGGTGAACAGCAACAGCGCCGGCGGCAGGAACAGCAAGATCGTGGTGAGCTTGCCGTCGCGATACATGCGGGCAATACGGGCTTTCGCCGTCAACGGGCGAGCAGCAGCAACCTTCGCGTCAGTCATGACAGGCACCGATTCCAGGTAAAAGGGAGAACTGGCAGGCTACGGCAGGCGATCCGCAACCGGATCGGCCCGCCGTTATTCCGCGGATGAATCAACGCATGCGGCGGGCTTCTTCCACGCGCTGCGCGGCTTCCTTGGGCGAGACTTCGCCCGTGGCGAGTTCTGCCGAAACATCGTTGAGCGTCGCGCCCACGCTGGCGCCCAGCGCCTGATCGAGATAGAGCTGGTGATAATCCGCCTGCTCGAACTGCGCCACGATCTGGCGCATCAGCGGATTGGCCACGCCGCTGCCGGCATCTTTGGCGATCGGCAACCACAGCGCCTGCTTGCCGCCTTCGATCTGGTTTTCGCGGCTCAGCAGGAACTTCAGCCACTTGGTGGTCGAAGGCGAGGCATCCTTGGTCACCAGCCAGCCGTTGATGCCGCCAAAGGTATCCGTGGCCTTGCCCTTGCCGCCCTTCACGGCCGGGAAGCGGATGAAGCCCAGTTCATCGTCGGCAAGCCCCTTGCCGGAAGTGGAATTCTTCTGCTGCGAACCGTACAGCCAGTTGCCCATCAGGTGAAACACGCCCTTGCCGTCACCGAACAGCCCGGCGGCCTTGTTGTTGTTGGTATCCATGAAACCGGGCTGGAACGGTTTCATATCGATCAGGCGCTTGAACTCCGCGCCGACCCGGACAAAATCGGGATTCTCGAAGCCGCCCGCCGCACCGGCATCGGCATTGGCCAAGCCATCCTTGCCGGCGATGCGCGTGGCGAGGTAACCGTAGTAAAACTGCAGCGGCCATTTGTCCTTGCCGCCGACCACGATCGGCGTCATGCCTGCAGCCTTGATCTTGCCGACAGCGTTCAGGAAATCGTCCCAGTTCTGGATCGAGGCCGGATCGATCTTGGCCTGCGCCAGGAGCTTCTTGTTGTACCAGAGCACCACGCTGGCGGCGTACATCGGTGCGCCGTAGACCTTGCCCTTGTAGGCCATGGCGTTCGTGCCGGCCTGGGAGAATGCATCCTTCCAGCCGGCGTTCATTTCAGCCGACACGTCTTTCAGGATGCCGGCCTTGGCCTGTTCAAAAAACACGCCGCCGGTCCAGGTAAAGAAAATGTCCGGCCGTGCGCTCGATTGCAGCAGCGTGGGCAATTTCGACTTGAACGAGGCATCGTCCATGTAGTCGATCTGCACCGTCACGCCTGGGTTCTTGGCCTCGAAAGCCTTCTTGATATTGCTGTAATAATCCTTCCCTGCCTGGATATTGGGCTCGACCGACAACATTTTGACTGTTTCAGCAGAGGCATGGCCAACCAGGGCCGAAGCGGCCAAGGTCATCATCGATGCCAGAGTTGCTAGTTTCATCTTTGTCTCCTCCTGGTGAGAGCGTTTACAGGCAGGGCGCAAGTTGTGTCAGATTTTGTAGTGCCTCGCCAACAAGTACATACGCTACACCACATGAATTCCAAACCCGCGTTACGTTTTTTTCAAGCACGAGACATATTTTTGGAAAGCCTGTGATTTTGTCTTCTGACAGTGCATATACTCGGCTCTGTTGACGCATCGCTATCCAGTTCAAGCGAGCCCGCCCCGGTACACGCTTTCAAGGAAAGAAAAGGCATGGCAGGCAAACATGACACCTTTCGTATCGCCCTGATGCTGAAGGCCAAGGGCGCCTATGGCCGCGACATCATTGCCGGTGTCTGCGACTATGTGCGCTCCACGCGCCTGACCTGGGATCTGTTGCTGGACGAGGATTTCCGTTCGCGGCCCCAGAGCATCCGCACCTGGACCGGCGATGGCGTGATTGCCGATTTCGACGATCCGGAGCTGGTCTCCCTGCTCGCGGGAGGCCCGCTGCCGGTGGTCGGGGTAGGCGGCTCGTACCAGAAAGCCAGCGACTACCCGCCTGGCGTGCCTTATGTCGCCACGGACAACATGCGGCTGGTCGAACTCGCCTTCGGCCATCTGATTGAAATGGGCCTGCCGCGCTTCGCGCTGTACAGCTCGCCCCCCTCACCCTCCAACCGTTGGGCGCGCGAACGTGAAGCCGCTTTCCGGCGTTGTGTCGAAGCCGATGGCATGCAGGCCGAGATCTTCAGCGGCTTGCCCACTTTTGCGCTCGATTGGGAGCCGATGCTCGATCACCTGATCGAATGGCTGCGCACCCTGCCCAAACCGGTCGGCATCATCGCCGTCACCGATGCCCGCGCGCGCCAGATCCTGCAGGCCTGCATCATGGACGGCATTGCCGTGCCCGAGGAAGTCGCGATCATGGGCATCGATGACGACCCGCTGCTGCGCATGCTCACGCGCATTCCCATCAGCTCGGTCACGCAAGGCACGCGGAAAATGGGCTGCCAGGCGGCAAGCATCCTGCACCGCAAGCTGGTCGGCGCACCGGTGCCGAAACAGCCGGTGCTAGTGCCGCCGGAAGGGATCAACGCGCAGGCTTCGACCCGGCACCAGCCGATCTATGATCCGTACGTGATGCGGGCGCGCCACTATATCCGCCAGTTCGCCGCGCAAGGGCTCAAGGTGGCGCAGGTGGCCGAATATGTCGGCGTATCGCGCACGACGCTGGACAGCCATTTCCGCCAGCAGTTCGGCTATACCGTGCACGACGAGATCCTGGCGTTCAAGCTGCAGCTCTCCCGCCAGTTGCTGGAATCCGGCGAGTTGCCTTGCGCCGAAGTCGCCAGGCGCAGCGGCTTCACCACCCTGCAATACATGTATGCGGTATTTCGCCGGGAACTCGGCTGCAGTCCGCTCGAATACCGGGAAAAACAGGGAAGTCATCCCCCCGGGAAATAATCAATTCGCGCTTGTCCTGGCAGGTCAGAAAATCCGTCCTGATCGTGAGTCGGCGCAGGATGTCGATGACGACCATCGACAGCGCTATTCTCATCCGCTATTTCTGCGATGCCGATACCTGTGTCATCACCAGTGGCTACTGATCCTGAGCCGGTTTGCCGGCGCTGCCGGTGAACTGGCGCAAACGCTGATTGTCAATCCTCATCATGTAGCAGAAACTGCCGATGACCGAGGCCGCGCAGCGGATACGCAAGCAGCGCGGCACACTCAAGGCGGCGTGAACGCATTACGGCGCGCCTGCAGTTCCATACGGAAAAAACTGATGCGATCCATTTTTTCACCCCACGGGGAACGGGCCCTGACCAGCATCATGGATAGCCGGACGTTGCTGGCGTTCGATTTTGACGGGACGCTGGCGCCAATCGTGCCCCGCCCCGAAGATGCCCGATCGCCCACAAGCATCAGCCGGGCCATGTCCCAGCTGGCCAAGGTGGCCCCTATTGCCATCATCACCGGGCGAGCCATTGCGGATGTCCGCGGCCGGCTGAACTTCGAACCGAAGTACATCGTCGGCAACCACGGCGCCGAGGGCGTACCGGGGCAAAGCGAGCGCGAACAGGATCGTAGCGACGTGGCCGGATGGGAAAAGCAGATCCTCGCGGGCTGGGATACGCTGCCGCAAGGCGTGCAATTGGAAAACAAGCAGTATTCGCTGTCGTTGCATTACCGCATGGCCGCGAATCGCGAGGAAGCCAGGCAAGCGCTTGAACGCTTGCTGATGCCCCTGCAACCGGCGCCGCGCATGATCGGCGGAAAAGGCTTGATCAATCTGATGCCGGCCGACGCGGCCGATAAATTCGATGCGCTCATTGCCCTGCAAAAGACAGAAGGGGCAAAGCATGTCCTGTTCGTCGGCGACGATGAAACGGATGAAGCGGTCTTCAGCAAAGCGCTGCCGGACTGGCTAACCATCCGAATCGGACAGAAAGACGATTCCGCAGCACTTTATTACCTGAATTCGCAGAGCGAAATGGCGACGCTGATCCAGCGACTCGAACGCGTGATCCGCACCAAGCCAAGCAGATAAGCAGGCTGAAACCCGTCACCGTCCCGTGGAAATCAAAAACGCCGCTCAGGTTGCAGTTGGTTGGAAAATTGAAATTGAGCAGCCCCACCAACCCGTACAGCGTGCGCGGGTTGGCGGGGGAAAAGGCGTCATCGGCGCGCTTATTTTGTATCCCCGGAGAGCGCGAGGATCTGCGCGCTCAGCGTCTCCGGTGTCGCTGCCGCCAGCGGCTCGCCGACAGCGATGGCAATCTTGCGCAGCGGGCGGATCGTTCTTCCGGCACAGCGCGAGAAGATACTGCCCCACAATCCGGACAACGCCATCGGCACGACCGGCACCGCGCATGATTCAATCAGGCGGCTGAGTTCGTTTTGAAATGCGCCCAACTCGCCGTTCTCGGTGATTTGTCCTTCCGGAAAGATCGCGACCAGTTCGCCGGCGGCCAGCGCAGCGCTAATTTCCGCCGCAGCAACAGTAGTACTCCCCGGACTTGCGGCAATGGCGCGTCCCGCCTTCAGCACGAAAGACAGCACCGGCTTGCTGAAGTAGCGGCTATCGAGCACAAAGCGGATCGGGCGATGGCAAGCTGCGGTGATCACCAGCGTATCGACCACGCTGACATGGTTGCAGACCAGGATGGCCGCGCCGTGATCGGGGATGCGGGCGATGTCCTTCTTTTCCAGCCGGTAGATCGAATGCACCAGCAGCCAAACGATGAAGCGGATCAGGAATTCCGGCACCAGCCCGTAAATGTAGACCGCGACCACGGCATTGCACAGTGCCGCCACACCGAACAGCGCGGGGATCGACAGTCCGCTCGCCAGCAAGCTCGCCGCAGCGCCTGCGCCCACCACCATGAAGAGCGCATTCATGATGTTGTTGGCAGCAATGATCCGCGCCCGGTGCCCCGCATCGGAGCGAATCTGCATCAGGGCATACAGCGGAACGATGAAGAAGCCACCGAAGAGGCCGATGGCAAACAGCGAGAACAGCACATGCAGCGTTCCCGGCGCCAGCAGCAACGGGATCAGCGAAAGCGGCGCAGCCGGCAGCGCGGCAGGCGAGGAAAAAGCCAGCTCCAGGCCGAAGAGCGTGAGCCCGATCGAGCCGAACGGCACCAGGCCGATTTCCACCTGCTTGGCCGACAGCCGCTCGCACAGCAGTGAGCCGATCCCGATGCCGAGCGTGAAGGTGCCGAGCAGCAGCGTGACGCTGGTTTCCGTGCCGCCGAGCACGTTTTTCGCATAGGCCGGGAACTGCGCCAGCAACAAGGCACCGTAGAGCCAGAACCACGAAATACCGAGTATGGACAGGAACACGGTGCGGTTTTCGCGGGCAAAGCCGATATTGCGCCAAGTCTCGGTGATCGGGTTCGGATTGATCCTGAGCGCGGGATCGGGCGCCGGCGCTTCCGGAATGCCCCGGCTGGAAAGGTAGCCGGCGGCCCCGACCAGCAAGCAGCCCGCCGTGATCCAGACCGTGCCACTGGGCATGCCCGCCAGCAGGCCGCCGAACAGCGTGCCGACCAGGATCGCCACGAAAGTGCCGGCCTCGATCAGCGCATTGCCACCGACGAGTTCGTCCTCATGCAGGTGCTGCGGCAGGATCGCATACTTCACCGGCCCGAACAGGGTGGAATGCAGGCCGAACAGGAACAGGCAGACCAGCAGCAGCACGAGGCTGTGCAGCCAGAATCCGATGCCGGCGATCAGCATGATCGCGATCTCCAGCACCTTCACCAGCCGCGCCAGCTTTGCTTTGTCGAACTTGTCCGCCAGCTGCCCGGCCGTGGCCGAGAACAGGAAGAAAGGCAGGATAAAAATGCCCGCCGCAAGGTTGGCCAGCAGCTCCGGCTTGAGCGTGGTCCATTGCGTGGAATGGAAGGTCAGCAACACGACCAACGCATTCTTGAACAGGTTGTCGTTGAATGCGCCCAGGAACTGCGTGCCGAAAAACGGCCCAAAGCGGCGGGTTTTCAGGAGTGAAAACTGCGAACTCATGTCGGGGGTTTCCTTGAAAGATATCGAGGCCGCAATCTCTAGGCGGCAGCGGTTTCGGCGGCAGTCTCCTCCGCCATCCGCTTCAACGCCACATAATCCGTTTTACCCGATCCCAACAGCGGAATCGATTCGATGCAGCGGATTACCCGCGGCACGGCCAGCTCGGGCGAGCCGTTGGCGCGTGCGGCAGCGAGCAGCGCATCGCGTCCCAGCTCGGTGGCAGTGGTGAAGAGCACCAGCGCTTCGCCTTTGGCAGCGTCGCTGCGAGTCGATGCGGCGTGGGCAAAACCGGGTGCCGCGGCAGCGGCGATTTTTTCCACCACTTCGAGAGAGATCATCTCACCGGCGAGCTTGGCGAAACGCTTCATGCGGCCGCGAATGTGCAGGAAACCTTCGTCATCGATCGCCACGATATCGCCGGTGGCGTACCAGCCCGGCGCTTTCGCCGGCGCAGGTTGCAGCACGCCGGGCTGGTTGAAGAGGAAATAGCCTTTCATCACGTTCGGGCCCGCAATATGCAACGCGCCGCCGTCTTCGATTCCCGGTACGGGTTCCAGCTCGTAGCGGATGCCCGGCAACAGTTGCCCGACACTCCCGGTAGCGCAGGCCATCGGCACGTTGACCGCAACCACCGGCGCGCATTCGGTGATGCCGTAGCCTTCGAGGATGCGGATGCCGAATTTGTCGATCCACAGCTTGCGCACGTCCTCAGACAGTTTTTCCGCGCCGGCAACCACATAGCGCAGCCGGCCAAAATCGTAGGGATGCGCATACTTGCCATAGTTGGCCAGGAAGGTCGAGGTGCCGAACAGCACCGTGCAGTCGCGGTCGTACACCAGCTCCGGAATGATCCGGTAATGCAGAGGGCTGGGGTAGAGAAAAACCTTGCAGCCGGAAACCAGCGGCAGCAAAACGCCGCAAGTCAGGCCGAAGGAATGGAACAGCGGCAAGGCCATCATGAGTTTGTCCAGCGGCGTGAAATCGGCCACGGCGCGGATCTGGGCCACATTCGCCAGTACCGAGCTATGCGAGTGAACCACGCCTTTGGGCTTGCCTTCCGAGCCGGAGGTGAAGAGCACGATCGCCGGGTCATCCGGCTGTTGCAGAGCCGCGGCGCGCTTCGGAAAAATCAGATGCCAGAGCACTCCCAGCTTGTCGGTCCAGCCGAACTGCGCCTTGAAGTCCTCCATGTAGTGAACGCGGATGCCCGGCAATTGCTCGACGAGCTGTGTGAGCTTGGCTTTTTCGAGGAAGGTGCGCGAGGCGACGATGGTACGGATATTGGCGGCAGTGCAGGCGGCCTGCAGGCCATCCGGGCCGGCCGTGTAGTTGAGCATGGCCGGCACGCGCCTGCCGGCGGATAAGCCGAGCACCAGCGCCAGCGTCGGCGCGGCGCTGGGCGTCAGCACGCCGACGACATCGCCGGGCGCGGTCAGGCGCGACAGGATGCGCTGCAGGCCGAGCGCCATTCTGAGCAGCGATCCGTAGGACTCTTCCCGCAGGCGGACGTCTTCCACCAGCTGGTAATTGCGGCCAAAGATGGCCTTGCCCTCCAGAAAGGCTTCGAACAAGGTGCGTTGCGGGCGGGTGGCCACCAGCATGTCGAGCAGGATATTGCGCATCAACTCGCCGCAACGCCGGCGGCGCTGCTTGGCGGAGGGCAGATCGGGCATGGCGATCGTGCGCCGCGGCTGAATGTCTATGCTGACCCTGGGAAACACTTTGCGCGGATAAACGCCGGCCAGTCGGCCGAAGTAACTGCGCGCTGCGCCGTCGATGCGGACCGGCACGATGGTCGCGCCGGTCTTGGCCGCGACGAAAGCCGCGCCGTCGTACACCTTCATCAGCGAACCGGTCTTGGTGATCCGGCCTTCCGGAAAAATCACCACCGGCTGCCCGGTCATGACGAGTTTAACGATCTGCTTCATGGCCAGCGGGCTGGCTGAATCGACCACCAGATGGGGAACATGGCGCAGCATGAAGCGGAACAGCGGGCGGCTGGCAATCTGCGCATGCACCACGAAAGTGGCGTCCACCGGCATCAGCAAACCCAGCAGCAGGCCGTCGATGAAGGACTCGTGATTGGCGACGATCAGCGTGCGCGGATTGATGAATGCAGCCGGATCTCCGCGCAGTTCGACCCGAAACAATGCTTTAAGGAATAACCGTAGAACGCCTTTAAACATGACCACCCCCTGATTTTGTGCGTAAGAATAGCACTAGCTCCCCCTGCCGCGTTAAGTGGCGCGTTGCCCATTGGCATAGCCATCGAAAACCCGGTACAAGGCAGGGCTTTCCAGGAGGCTGGCCGGCGTGACGGTTTCGCGTTGCCACGGAATATTCCCGAAGAACCAGAGCTTCCAGAAATCCCGGTCAGCATCCGGATTTTGCGCCAGCAACTGTGAAAAGGTTTCAATCGATCCCAGCTTGACGCCCACGGCTTCCTCGATCACTTCGCGCACAAAACGCGAACAAAACTGCCCCGACGAATGCAGGTTAAAACTGGTGTCGTAGAAAATGCCCGCGCGTTTCTTTGCTGATGCCCGGATGGCGCTGCGCTGCTGCGCGGTCAACGTCATGTTCAAGCGAGCCACCGCGACGCGGCCGGATTCGGATCGCGTCACAAACCGGGAAAGCGGCGTGCCCTTGGACAAGGGGAAGGTGCTCTCGGCGATCAGGGGTTCTTTTCCCGAAACATCGACCACGACGCCGACATGGTTGGTCCAGCTCCGGGTCGTTGCTGCGATTTTCCGAAAAGGCAGTGGCGTGACCCGGATGAACAGCACATCGCCCACTTCGAGCAGCCCGCCCAGCTCGCTGGTTTGCAATGCCGCGCCGGGCTTGGTCGCATCGACGATGCGCTCGCTCCCCAACAGCCAGGCCTGTTCAGTCATCGTTCCTGCACACGCGATCCTTGCCAGCGCCAGTATTGCGCAGAGCAAGAGCGCGCGAATCAGCGGGACAGCATTGCGTCGGGTCATGATGAATCCTTTTGAAGAGGTTGCGATAGACTCAGAATGGTCCAAAAGAATTAAATATGAAACATTTGACGGTCAAGGCAGCACTGAATACGCTAGCTGGTATCAAAATACGATACCAATCACCATGACCGAAGTCGCTTTGCTGATAGCCGAAATCAAGCGTGAGTTAAAAAGCCAGGGCATCACCTACCGGGACGTTGCCCAAGCGTTGCACATGTCGGAACCGAGCATCAAACGGGTATTTGCCTCCAAGCGCCTCACCGTCGAACGTCTGGTTCAACTATGCGAGCTGCTGGGATTCTCCTTGGCCGAACTGGCTCAGCAAGCGCAAACCACCGTTCCCAAGTTAAGTACCTTGTCCCTGGCGCAGGAACAACAACTGGTCTCCAATCCCCAGCTGTTGCTGGTTGCGGTATGCGTACTCAATCACTGGACGCTGGTCGATATTGTGCGCGTTTATGCATTCAGCGAAGTGGAATGCCTGAGGTACCTGCTTGTCCTTGATCGCCTCGGCCTCATCCAACTGATGCCGGGCAATCGGATACGGCTCGCCGTTGCGCGTAATTTTGACTGGATTGCGAACGGCCCCATCCAGCGATACTTCCGCGAAAAATGCCAGCGTGAATTTCTGGATAATCCTTTTTCAGGTGCAACGGAAAATCTGTCGTTTGATCATGGAATGCTGACGCCAGCGGCTCAAGCTGAAATACAACAAGAGCTTGGGCGGCTACGAAACAAGTTCGCTGAACTGCACAAGGATGGGATTGCGTTGCCGCTCGATCAAAAACTGGGAACAGGCTTGATGCTGGCCCTACGCGAGTGGGAACCGGATGAGTTCACCCGGATGCGCAGGTAGATAGCGGGGAACGGCTCATATCGGCTTGATCGCCAAACCCTCGCCAAAAAAACAAGGGCACATCGCCTTGCTGCGATGTGCCCTTGTTGCGTTGCCTTCGGCCGGAGCGTTGCCCCGGACCGGCGATCAGTATTCCCAGAAAATCCGTTGCAGTTCCTTGGTGTTGCTGGTCTTGGTCAGTGCCAGCGCGGCCAGCAGGCGGGCTTTTTGCGGCTTGTGATCGTGCGCCACGACCCAGTCGTACTTGTCGTCAGGCTGTTCGGAATTACGCAGCACGAAACCGTCCGGCACGCGGGAAGCACGCACGATGATCACGCCTTGTGTACGCAGTCTTTGCAGCTCCGGCACCATGGCATTGCCCACCGAACCGTTGCCGGTGCCGGCGTTGATGATGGCCTTGGCGCCCGTCTTGGCAAAAGCATCATGCGCGGCCGGCCCGACATTGCCGTAGGCGTAGGCGATTTCAACCGGCGGCAGGCTGTCGATCTTGTCGATGTCGAACTCGCTGTTCATCGTGTGGCGCTTGACCGGGGCGCGGAACCAGTAGGCCTTGCCTTCCACGATGGAGCCGAGCGGCCCCCACTGGCTGGAGAACGCGCTGGTCTTGATGTTGACCATCTTGCTGGCATCACGACCCGACAGGATATCGTCGTTCATGCTCACCAGTACGCCTTTGCCCTTGGCATCCTTGGCGGCGGCCACGTTCACGGCGTTATAGAGGTTGAGCATGCCGTCGGCCGACATGGCCGATCCCGGACGCATCGAGCCGACCACGACGATCGGTTTGTCGGTGTGCACGGTCAGGTTGAGGAAGAACGAGGTTTCTTCCAGCGTATCGGTGCCGTGGGTGACCACGATGCCGTCCACGTCAGCCTGCTTGGCCAGTGCGGAAACCCGTTTGGCCAGCGTGAGCAGGTGGGCGTTGGTGAAGCTTTCCGAGGCAATCTGGAAAACCTGTTCGCCGCGCACGTTGGCGACATCCTTGAGTTCGGGCACGCCGGCAATCAGCTTGTCCACCGGCACTTTGGCAGCCTGGTAGGTGGCGCTGTTCGCCGCCGTAGCGCCGGCCCCGGCGATGGTGCCGCCGGTTGCCACGATCACGACATTGGGTTTGTCTGCTGCCCAGCTGGTCAGCGACAGTGCCAGTGCCGCGCCGCCTGCCAGCAGGTGTGTGAGGATTCTCTTGCATGAGCTTTTTTGTTGCATGGACTGCTCCTCAGTGAATTTGTAATTGGATTTTGCATTGCGCGCCAAAGCCGGCGCCCCGGATGCAATGCACGCTTCATGCCATTGTTTCTCCCGGCACTTTCACCTGCAACAGATTGAATTTAAATGACAAATTATTGCAGCAGAGGCGACGTTCCGTTTATGGGCAGCCCGTGCGGTCGGAAAGCCGTGCACCGCATCCAGGGCAAAGGGGAAAATGGCAAATAGTTTGTCACCCGATCAGGTCCTGACACCGCCGGAAGCGTCGTCAGAAGCCAAAAGGCGGGGCAAGAAGGACATCGGCCCGTCCGATTCGCGGCCGGACACCTCTTCCCTGCACTCCCTTCATCTTCAAGGTCTTTGTCCGCACGTATTTTCATCCGCGCACCGGACGTGCGAACGGATATCCGCTTGCCGATCTCGCTGCATACCCAATAACTTCAACAAGTTAACAATCGTCTGCCTGGAAGATTCCTGTGGCATGAAAAATGCGTTAATGGGCGGGAATCCATCATTTCAGCCACGAGGAAAACCAGGCATGCGGTCTTTAAAAGCAAAGTTGATCGTGTTTGTTGCACTCCTGATGGTCATCGTCAGCACGCTGATCGCCGTGCTGGTCTACGGCCAGATGCGACGCGGCATGGTCGAAGGAGTGGATCACGAACTCTCGGGCACCGCACACGGATATTCCGCCTTTGTGGGGCGCTGGCATGCCGACAAATTGCAATCCACGCTGGCTGGCAACGCCTTGGCAAATATGCCCGACCCGATTCCGATGCTCGCGCGCCTGAACGAGGGGGGCGGTTTTTCACTGAGCTACATCGGTTATCCCGACCATCACATCGTCTACTCGGACGGCCACGCGCAGAAACCGGGCTACGATCCCGTTGCCCGGCCCTGGTACCAGCTGGCCGTATCGACCGGCAAGGCAGGCGTCAGCGCGCCCTATATTGCTTCGAGCAATGGCAAGCTGCGCGTGACCTTTTTTTCGCCGGTATTTAACGATGGCGTGCTCAAGGCGGTTGTCGGCGGCGACATTCCCATCGACGATCTGGCCAAGACGGTCCTCTCGATCAAGCTCAGGGGCGAAGGCTTTGCCTTTCTCGCCGACAAAAACGGTAATGTCATTGCCCATCCGGATCCGCAACTGACGCTCAAACCCCTGACCCAGAGCGCCCCCGAGCTGACCCTGGCCCGGCTGAATGCGGCTGCTGAGAGCGGAAATACCCAGGAAGTACTCATCGAAGGCAGATCGATGTACGTTCAGATCGTTCCGGTGGAAGGGACGGACTGGCTCATGGGGATCGCCATGGATGCTGCGGTCGTATCGCAGCCGATGCTCAAGGTGTTGCAAACCATTGTGGTGATTGTGCTTGTGGCGCTAGCTATTCTGGTGCCGATTGCCGGCATGCTCAAGGGCCTGCATGGCCTGAACCGGGCCATGCGTGAGATTTCCCTGGGCGAAGGCGATCTGACGCGCCGCATCGAAGTCCAGGGAAAGGACGAAATCGCCGAAACCGCCGCGGCCTTCAATACCTTCATCGATCATTTGCAGCGCATGTTCCATGCGGTGAAAACCGAGGCCGACCGCGTGATCGGCGGCGTGGAAAACCTGGGGAGCGCCATGGGGAAAATGGCGGAAGACTCGCGCGAAATTTCCGATGTCACGAGCTCGAATGCGGCAACCCTGGAACAAATCAGCGTCAGCATTTCGCATATTGCCGATGCGGCCGGCGAGGCCGACACACTGGTGACGAGCACCGATGCCATTTCCTGCGACAGCGCCGCCGACATCGGAAAAATCGCGCAGGAAATCGCGCATACCGTCGACGCAGTCAAGGGCTTGTCGAGCATGTTGTCTGCGCTCGACCAGCGTTCGCAGCAAATTTCCGGCATCACCAATGTGATCAAGGATATTGCCGACCAGACCAATCTGCTGGCGCTCAATGCTGCGATCGAGGCGGCGCGCGCCGGGGATATGGGCCGCGGCTTTGCCGTGGTGGCCGATGAAGTGCGCAAGCTGGCGGAACGAACCACCCAAGCGACGCAGGAAATCGCCCGCATGGTGAGCGCCATACGCGCAGAAACCAGCGATGCCGTCAGCAGCATGCAGCATACCGTGAGCCTGGTGGACGGCGGCGCTGAATTGACGCAGAGCGCGGCGCTGCGCATTGCCGATATCCGGGTTTCAATGCAAAGCGTCGTGGCGAAAATGAACGAGATTTCCTTGTCGACCAGCGAGCAGCACAATGCCACGACCATGATTGCGCAAAGCACCGAACGCATCAATGGACGCATCATCGACAGCGACAATTCGCTGCAAACGGTGCATGGCAATTTGTCCGTGCTGGGCGAGGCCGCGTTGGAGTTACAGGAAATGTTCTCGCGCTTTCGCGTCTGATCCTCTGAATTCGTGTTTGATGCCTTAGGGTCCCCTTGGCTTCTGACCGGGCGGCGCAATACCGGCCGCCGGGTGTTTCCCTTTCACCGCGTTCCATCAAAGCCTAGCTCGCCAGGGGCTGCGTCATAAGCGCTCCCAAGGCGACGCCGTCGTATCGCGGGATCTCTCGCGCTCTCCGCTTGCGTCAGCGCCTTGCGCAATGACCGACTCCCGGCAATCCATTCAGCAATGCGTTGTGCCCCCGTCTGCTCTCCCCGCAAGCCATCCCCGATCTGGATCGAATGACGGCAATCCCGGCACGGTTCGTACTCATTTTTTCAGGCAAGGCACCCCTCCATCTGCAGACAAACCGTTTTGTCGGTGACCAGCGGGCTCGGGCCTCACGACTTTTCAACGATGCCAATAGGGTTTAAACGGTTTACCGCCACAAATAAAACATTAAACCCTTTATAAATCAACAATATAAATTAATTCAATCCTGCTTTTTTTCATGGCACGAAGCGTGCATTAGATAGGGGGCGCAAGGCCCACCTAACGAGAGGCATTCCCAGCGCGCTCAAAAACAGAGCAATCACTATTTTTAAAGAGGAAAAGTCATGAGTACATCCAAACCGGCTACACGCAGCGAACATGATCTGCTGGGCAACCGCGATGTCCCCGCGCAAGCCTATTACGGCGTGCATACCCTGCGCGCGCTGGAAAACTTTCCGATCACCGGCATTCCCATTTCGATCTACCCCGACTTGATCAACGCCTTGGCCGAAATCAAGATGGCGGCCGCACGTGCCAACCACGAACTCGGTTATCTCAGCGCTGAAAAAACCAGCTACATCGTCCAGGCCGGCGAAGCGATCCGCGCCGGCAAGCTGCATGACCAGTTCGTGGTCGATGTGATCCAGGGCGGCGCTGGCACGTCGACCAACATGAATGCCAACGAGGTGGTGACCAACCTGGCGCTGGAACTGATGGGCGCGCAGAAAGGCGATTACGCCAAGCTGCACCCGAACGAAGACGTCAACATGAGCCAGTCGACCAACGACGTCTATCCGACTGCGCTGCGGCTCGCCACCTACAAGGGCCTGAGCAACCTGATCGAAGCGATGGACTACCTGCGCGGCAGTTTCGAAGCCAAGGCCGAAGAATTCAAGCACGTGCTGAAAATGGGCCGCACCCAGTTGCAGGACGCGGTGCCGATGACGCTGGGCCAGGAGTTCTCCACCTACGCGATCATGCTCGGCGAAGACATCGAGCGCGTACGCGAAGTCAAACGCCTGCTGTGCGAGATCAACCTCGGCGCCACCGCGATCGGCACCGGCATCACCTCGCACCCGGACTACGCCGAAATCGTGCGCCGCCACCTGACGCAGATCACCGGCATTCCGCTGCTGACCTCGGTCAACCTGATCGAAGCCACGCAGGATTGCGGCTGCTTCGTGCAGATCTCCGGTGTATTGAAACGCGTCGCGGTCAAGCTGTCCAAGGTCTGCAACGACTTGCGCCTGCTCTCCAGCGGCCCGCGCGCGGGTCTGGGCGAAATCAACCTCCCACCGATGCAGGCCGGCTCCAGCATCATGCCGGGCAAGGTCAACCCGGTGATCCCGGAAGTCGTGAACCAGATCGCCTTCGAAGTGATCGGCAACGACATGACCGTGACCATGGCGGCCGAAGGCGGCCAGCTCCAGCTCAACGCCTTCGAACCGATCATTGCCCACAGCCTGTTCAAGAGCGCAGCGCACCTGGAAACGGGCTGCCGCGTGCTGGCCGACAAGTGCATCGTCGGCATCACCGCCAATGTCGAACGCCTGTACAAGAGCGTCGAGGATTCCATTGGCATCGTCACCGCGCTCAACCCGTACATCGGCTACGCCAATGCCACCGAAATCGCCCAGCTGGCGCTCGCCAGCGGTCGCGGCGTGGCCGAGCTGGTGCTGGAAAAAGGCCTGCTGAGCGCGGAACAACTGGCTGAAATCCTCAAGCCGGAAGTGCTGACGCAACCGTGTCTGTTTCAGAACCACATCATGAAGTCATCGGCAGTTAAGCAATAACTTCGACAATTTGCACTCAAGGACACTCCAATGAACGCAAACAAACTCACCATCCGGATCATGATCGGCATGCTTCTGGGTGTGGTTGCCGGTTACACCGTCAACAAGATGCAACTCTCTCCGGCCGCGCTGAAGGAAACCGCGGGCTACTTCTCGCTGGCCAGCGATATCTTCCTGCGCCTGATCAAGATGATCATTGCCCCGCTGGTGTTCAGCACCGTGGTTTCGGGCATTGCCAACATGGGCGACAGCAAGTCGGTCGGCCGTGTCGGCGTCAAATCGCTTCTGTGGTTCGTCACGGCTTCGATCGTCTCGCTGCTGGTGGGCTGCATTCTGGCCAACGTGCTCCAGCCCGGCGCGGGCCTGAACATGCCGCTGCCGGCCGCCAACGCAGTGACCAACCTTGCCACCAAGTCGCTGTCTTTCAATACCTTCCTGCTCAATGTTTTCCCGAAGAGCATCTTTGAAGCCTTCGCCGGCAACCAGATCCTGCAGATCCTGATCTTCTCGATCTTCTTTGGTCTGGCGATTGCTTCCCTGCCGGGCAAGACGGCCAGCACGATCACCAAGTTCACCGACGAACTGGTGCACGTCATGATCAAGGTCACCGACTTCGTGATGCAGTTCGCCCCGATCGGCGTGTTTGCCGCGATGGGTGCTGCCATTGCCACGCAGGGCATCGGTGTACTCGGCACCTACGGCAAGCTGATCGGCAGCTTCTATCTCGGTCTGGCGGGTCTGATCGTGCTGCTGGTCTTCGCCGGCTGGCTGTTCCTGGGCCGTCGCGTGTTTACCCTGATGCAGATGATGCGCAGCGTGATGTTGCTGGCCTTCTCCACCGCCAGCAGTGAAGCCGCCTATCCGAAGACCATGGAACAGCTGCAGAAATTCGGCGCCAGCAACAAGATCACCAGCTTCGTGCTGCCGCTGGGCTACTCGTTCAACCTCGACGGTTCGATGTTGTACCAGTCCTTCGCAGTGATCTTCATCGCCCAGGCCTACGGCATCGACATGCCGATCTCGCAGCAGATCACCCTGCTGGCCGTGCTGATGATCTCCAGCAAGGGCATGGCCGGCGTGGCACGCGCCTCGCTGGTTGTGGTGGCCGCCATCCTGCCGATGTTCAACCTGCCGGAATCCGGCCTGCTGCTGATCATGGCGATCGACCAGTTCCTCGACATGGGCCGCACCGCCATCAATGTGGTCGGCAACAGCATTGCCACCGCCGTCGTGGCCAAGTGGGAAGGCCAGCTCGGTGAAACCGTTGGCGACGATGCCGACAATGTTCCGGCACTGGATCCGTTCGACCCCGTCGCCGTGCCAGAAAAAGCCTGAATGTAGCCAGCAACATCATCGCGCCTCTGTCCCCGGACGGGGGCGCGATATCGCCAGTCTGGTTAAAAACAATATTTTCAAATGGTTGCTCACACAGCCATTTTTTTCGTGGAGACGCACCATGACCGCCATCCGCCAGCATGATCTCGTCGACAGCATCGCGGCCGCGCTGCAATACATCAGCTATTACCATCCGGCCGATTTCATCCAGAGCCTGGTCCGCGCCTGGGAAGCCGAACAGAATCCGGCCGCCAAGGACGCCATGGCGCAGATCCTGATCAACTCGCGCCTGTGTGCCGAAGGCCGCCGACCGATTTGCCAGGATACCGGCATCGTCACCGTCTTTCTCGACGTCGGCATGGATGTGCGCTGGGAAGGCTTCAGCGGATCGCTGGAAGACGCCGTGAACGAAGGCGTTCGCCGCGCCTATACCCACCCGGACAATCCGTTGCGGGCCTCCGTCCTGGCCAATCCGGCAGGCAGCCGCAAAAATACCCGCGACAACACGCCGGCCGTCATCCACACCCGCATCGTTCCCGGCAACCGCGTGGACATCACCGTCGCCGCCAAGGGCGGCGGGTCGGAAGCCAAGAGCAAGTTCGCCATGCTCAACCCGTCCGATTCGATCGTCGACTGGGTGCTCAAGACGATTCCCGCCATGGGCGCCGGCTGGTGCCCGCCCGGCGTGCTGGGCATCGGCATCGGCGGCACGGCCGAGAAGGCCATGCTGCTTGCCAAGGAATCCTTGATGGCGCACATCGACATCCAGGAACTGATCGCGCGCGGCCCGCAGAATCGCACGGAAGAACTGCGCATCGAACTCTATGAAAAAGTGAACGCGCTGGGCATCGGCGCGCAGGGCCTGGGGGGACTGACTACCGTGCTCGACGTCAAGATTCTCGACTGCCCCACCCATGCCGCCAACCTGCCGGTGGCGATGATCCCGAACTGCGCCGCCACCCGTCACGCCCATTTCGTGCTCGACGGCAGCGGCCCGGTCTACCTCGATCCGCCCGCGCTGGAAGACTGGCCCAAGCTGACCTATGACACCTCGAAGGGCCGGCGCGTGAATCTCGATACCGTCACCCGCGAAGAGGTCGCCACCTGGAAGCCGGGCGACGTGCTGTTGCTCTCCGGCCGCATGCTCACCGGGCGCGACGCGGCCCACAAGCGCATGACCGACATGCTCGACCGCGGCGAAGCTCTGCCGGTGGACCTTGCCGGCAAGTTCATCTACTACGTCGGCCCGGTTGATCCGGTTCGCGACGAAGTCGTCGGCCCCGCCGGTCCGACGACCGCCACGCGCATGGACAAGTTCACCGAACAGGTGCTGGCGCAAACCGGCCTCTTGGGCATGATCGGCAAGGCCGAGCGCGGCCCCGCCGCCATCGATGCGATCAAGAAACACCGATCGGTCTACCTGATGGCCGTGGGCGGCGCCGCCTATCTGGTCTCCCGGGCGATCAAGTCCGCGCGCGTACTGGCTTTTGCAGATTTGGGAATGGAAGCGATTTATGAGTTCGAGGTGCAAGACATGCCGGTCACTGTTGCGGTGGATGTTCTGGGGGACGCCATTCATGTCAGCGGCCCAAAGGAATGGCAGAAAAGAATCGGCAAAATCCCGGTCGGAGCAACCTGACGATTTCCTGCAGCCACCGGCTCGATCAACTTCAGGCATGCACATCGTGTCGCGCATTCCTTCCCGCGTAGCCGCAAACATCGCCCGTTCCAGCCTGCTTTTCTGCCTGGCGCTGGGCGTGGGTTTTGTCGCCTATCGCGCCAGCGAAATGCACGAACTCGACAATCTGCAAACCACGGGCACGCATCGCCTGGAGGTCTACGCCGCCAGCCTGGAACGGGAAATAGAAAAATACGCCTATTTCCCTGCCACGCTGGAGCTGGAGCACGATGTGCTCCAGCTGCTGGCCCGCCCGAACGATCCCGTCCTGCTGCGCCAGGTCAATATCTATCTGGAAAAGCTCAATGCCCGCGCCGGGACGCTTTCGATCTATATCCTCAACCGCCAGGGCAAAGTTCTCGCCTCCAGCAACTGGCAGCAACAGAACAGTTACATTGGCGACGAGCTGGCCTATCGCCCCTATTATCAGGACGCCATCGAATCCGGTACTGGCCGTTTCTTCGGTATCGGCACCACGATCGGCGAGCCCGGCTATTATCTGGCTTCGGCCCTGAACGGCTCGGCAAGCACTGCGGGGGTCGCGGTGGTGAAGGTGGCGCTGGACCAGCTGGAAAAATCCTGGTCCGGCGTCGAAGCGCCTGTCCTGCTGGAAGACGAAAACGGCGTGGTGATCCTCTCCTCGGTGAGCGACTGGAAGTTCAGCGCGATACGGGAGCTCGACGAGGCCACCCGGCGCAATTTCGACCAGACCTTCAAGTACAACCGCCGCGCCCTGATGTCGTTTCCCGGCCAGACCATGCGCCAACTGGATCACGGCACCGAAATCGTCTCGATTCCCCGCACGCAAAGCCGTGCCGATGCCGCGCCGTTTCCGGAAACCGGCATCTTCATGACCCAGACCCAGGCACTGCCCGGCACCGCCTGGCGTCTGCGCGTGTTTTCCCCGATCACACAGCTCGAGCACATTGCGCGCAATCAGGGCGCGCTCGCCAGCATGGGCGCCCTGCTGCTGCTGATCTGCCTGATGATGGCCAACGAGCGCCGCCGCCGGCTGCGAGACCGCCTGGCCGCGCGCGAAGCCCTGCAGCGCGCGCATGATGACCTGGAACGCAAGGTCACCGAGCGCACGGCGGAACTCTCCAGCACCAACACCCGCCTGCAGCAGGAGGTGGATGAGCGTGCCCGCGCCGAGAAAACCTTGCGCGAAGCGCAGGATGGCCTGATCCAGGCCGGCAAGCTCGCCATCATCGGCCAGCTTTCCACCAGCATCGCCCACGAGATCAACCAGCCTTTGGCGGCACTGAACGTGCTCTCCCACAATGCGCTGCGGCTGCAGCAGCGGGCCGAGTACGGCGAGGTGGAATCCAACCTGGAACGCATCGGGACGATGGTGCGCCAGATGGCGCAAATCACCGGCCACCTGAAGGATTTCGCCCGCAAATCCTCAGGCAGGCCCAGTCCCACGTCGCTGCGCAAAGCCATCGACAACGCCATTTTTTTGCTGGAACCGCGGTTACAGCGCCGGAAAGTCGGGCTCAACATCCAGTTTCCGGACGAGGATAAACTTGTCTGGTGCGATTCGGTCAGACTTGAACAAGTGCTGATCAATCTGATCAGCAACGCGCTGGATGCCATGGAAAACACCGCACAACCCAAGCTGGAAATATTGGCCGAACAAGATGCGGAGCAAGTCCGCCTGCAATTGCGCGATCATGGAACGGGCCTGAACGAGCAAATACAGAAACATTTGTTCGAGCCTTTCTTTACCACCAAGGAACCCGGCGTGGGTCTCGGGCTGGGGCTCGCGATTTCGGCCGGCATCGTGCGCGATTTCGGCGGAACACTGGCCGGCAAAAACATGCTCGACGGCGGCGCGCTATTCACTCTTGAAATACCTGCCTGGTTTGGAGGAGAGCAAAATGGCTGACACTCTTGATATCTTGTTGATCGAGGACGATCCCAATGTGCTGCATGCCTGCGAGCAGGCACTGCGGATCGAGAACATTCCAGCCACCGGCGTCAGCTCCGCCGAAACAGCCCTGCAGCAAATCACCCCCGATTACCCCGGCATCATCGTCAGCGACATCTGGCTGCCCGGCATGAGTGGCATGGATCTGCTGCATGAAGTGCAACAGCTTGATCCGGAGCTGCCGGTCATCCTGATGACCGGCCACGGCGATGTCCGCCTTGCGGTGCAGGCCATGAAAGAAGGCGCACACGATTTTCTGGAAAAACCTTTCGCGCCGGAAAACCTGATCGATATCGTCCGCCGCGCGTTGGAAAAACGCGCCCTGGTGCTTGAAGTGCGCGCGCTGCGCCGGCAGTTGAATGACCGGAACAATATCGAATCGCGCATCATCGGCCGCTCGCCCAGCATGGCGCGCGTGCGCCAGCGCGTGACCGACCTCGCCCCGACCCAGGCCAATGTGCTGATAGAAGGCGAGACCGGCGCGGGCAAGGAACTGATCGCCCGCTGCCTGCACGACGCCAGCCCGCGCCGCAGCGGCAATTTCGTTGCGCTCAACTGCGGCGGCCTGCCGGAATCGCTGTTCGAAAGCGAGATTTTCGGCCACGAATCGGGTGCGTTTACCGGTGCGGCCAAGCGTCGCATCGGCAAGATCGAGCACGCCAACGGCGGCACCTTGTTTCTGGACGAAATCGAGAACATGCCGATCCCGTTGCAGATCAAGCTGTTGCGCGTGCTGCAGGAGCGCTCGCTGGAGCGCCTGGGCTCCAACCAGGCCATCCCGGT
>JAGTRM010000028.1 GCA_018261735.1 Pseudomonadota bacterium | reverse complement strand
CGGGCAAAAATGGCCGCCATCCGTTGCCCGATCCGCAGCGACTGGCGCAAAAACTCGGCAGCCTCGGTATTCACAACGGCAGCCATGTGGTGGCTTATGACGACCCGGCCGGTGTGCCGGGCGCGGCGCGCCTGTGGTGGCTGCTCGGCTGGCTGGGGCACCCGAAGGTGCAGGTGCTCGAGGGTGGATTTGCCGCCTGGGTTGCCGCCGGGCAAGCCGTCAGTACTGCAGCGCCGCAAACCCGTCCCGCGACGTTTGTTGCAAACGTGCAGGCAGAACGGGTGGTTAGCGCCGATCAGGTGCTGGCGAATCTGCAAACCAAAGAATTTCTGCTTGTCGATGCCCGTGGCGCCGAGCGCTTCCGCGGCATTGGCGAAACGTTGGACCCGGTGGGCGGCCATATTCCTGGCGCTGCCAACCGATTTTTTCAGCTGAACCTGGAAAACGGCCTGTTCAAAAACGCAGAGACGCTGCGCAATGAATGGGCCGTTATTCTGGGTGACCGCCCGGTGGAACAAGTGGTCCATCAGTGCGGTTCCGGCGTGACGGCCTGTCATAACCTGCTGGCGCTGGCCAGTGCGGGGATGGATGGCGGGCGGCTCTACGCCGGTTCATGGAGTGAATGGTGCGCGGACCCGGCTCGTCCGGTTTCGTGCGATTGAATTAATTGCCTGAGGTCGCAATCATGCTTGAAGCCTACCGCCAACACGTTGCCGAGCGCGCCGCGCTGGGTATTCCGCCGCTGCCGCTTACTGCGCAGCAAACCGCAGATCTGGTCGAACTGCTGAAAAATCCGCCCCAGGGCGAAGAGGCGCTGCTGGTCGAGCTGATCACCCACCGCGTACCGCCGGGCGTGGATGATGCCGCCAAGGTCAAGGCCGCTTTCCTCGCCGCTGTCGCCAAGGGTTCCGATACATCCCCGCTGATCTCGCGCGCCAAAGCGGTGGAACTGCTCGGCACCATGGTCGGCGGTTTCAATATCAAGCCGATGATCGATGTGCTGGACGATGCCGACATCGGCGCGATTGCCGCAGCGGGCCTCAGTAAAACCCTGCTGATGTTCGATTACTTCCATGACGTGAAGGATCTCGCCGACAAGGGCAGCGCGAACGCCAAGCAAGTGCTGCAATCCTGGGCCGATGCCGAATGGTTCACCAGCCGTCCGGAAGTGGCCGAGAAAATCACCGTCACCGTGTTCAAGGTGCCGGGCGAAACCAATACCGACGATCTTTCCCCCGCGCCCGATGCCTGGAGCCGCCCGGACATTCCGTTGCATTATCTCGCCATGCTCAAGAACACGCGCCCCGGCGCGGCGTTCGTGCCGGAAGAAGACGGAAAGCGCGGCCCGATGCGCTTCCTGGAAGACCTGAAGAAAAAGGGCCACCTGGTTGCCTACGTGGGCGATGTGGTCGGCACCGGTTCCAGCCGCAAATCCGCCACCAACAGCGTGATATGGGCGACCGGCGAAGACATTCCGTTCGTGCCGAACAAGCGCTTCGGCGGCGTGTGCCTGGGCGGCAAGATCGCCCCGATCTTCTTCAATACGCAGGAAGATTCCGGCGCGTTGCCGATTGAAGTCGATGTCTCCAACTTTGAGATGGGCGATGTGATCGACATCTACCCGTACGCCGGCAAGATCGAAAAGAACGGTGCGGTCGCTGCCGAGTTCAAGATCAAGTCCGAAGTGATTTTCGATGAAGTGCGCGCTGGCGGCCGCATCAACCTGATCATCGGCCGTGGTCTCACCTCCAAGGCGCGCGAAGCGCTGGGCCTGCCGGCTTCCACCCTGTTCCGCCTGCCGCACAACCCGGCCGACTCCGCCAAGGGCTTCTCGCTGGCGCAAAAGATGGTCGGCCGCGCTTGCGGTCTGCCGGAAGGCAAGGGCGTGCGCCCCGGTACTTATTGCGAACCGAAGATGACCTCGGTCGGCTCGCAAGACACCACCGGCCCGATGACGCGCGACGAGCTGAAAGACTTGGCTTGCCTCGGTTTCTCGGCTGACCTCGTGATGCAGTCGTTCTGCCACACCGCCGCCTACCCGAAGCCCGTCGACGTGAAGATGCACCACGAACTGCCGGAATTCATCCGCAACCGTGGCGGCGTTTCCTTGCGCCCGGGCGATGGCGTGATTCATAGCTGGCTCAACCGCATGCTGATGCCCGATACCGTCGGCACCGGCGGCGACAGCCACACCCGCTTCCCGATCGGCATTTCCTTCCCGGCCGGCTCCGGACTCGTGGCGTTTGCCGCAGCGACCGGCGTGATGCCGCTCGACATGCCCGAATCCGTGCTGGTGCGCTTCAAGGGTGAAATGCAGCCCGGCGTGACGCTGCGCGATCTGGTCAACGCGATTCCGCTCTACGGCATCAAGCAAGGGTTGCTGACGGTGGCCAAGGCCGGCAAGGTCAACGCCTTCTCCGGCCGCATCCTGGAAATCGAAGGCCTGCCCAAGCTCAAGGTCGAGCAGGCGTTTGAATTGTCGGATGCTTCCGCCGAGCGCTCCGCCGCCGGCTGCACGGTGCATCTGGATAAAGAGCCGATCATCGAATACCTGAACTCGAACATCACGCTGCTAAAGTGGATGATCGCGGAAGGTTACGGCGATGCGCGCACGCTGGAGCGCCGGATCAAGGCGATGCAGGACTGGATCGCCAAGCCGGAACTGCTGCAACCGGATGCCGACGCCGAATACGCCGCGGTGATCGAAATCGATCTGGCCGACATCAAGGAACCGATCGTCGCCTGTCCGAACGATCCGGACGACGTGAAGTTCCTGTCTGAAGTGGCCGGCACCCAGATCGACGAAGTGTTCATCGGTTCCTGCATGACCAACATCGGCCACTTCCGCGCCGCTTCCAAGCTGCTCGAAGGCAAGCGCGATCTGCCGTCCAAGCTGTGGATCGCCCCGCCGACCAAGATGGATGCCAAGCAACTGACCGAAGAAGGCCACTACGGCGTGTTCGGCATGGCCGGTGCGCGCACGGAAATGCCGGGCTGCTCGCTGTGTATGGGCAACCAGGCACAGGTACGCGAAGGCGCAACGGTGATGTCCACCTCCACCCGCAACTTCCCGAACCGCCTGGGCAAGAACACCAACGTGTACCTGGGCTCGGCCGAGCTCGCTGCCGTGTGTTCCAAGCTCGGCCGCATCCCGACCGTGGCCGAATACCTGGCCGACATGGGCGTGCTCAATGCCAAGGCGGGCGAAGTGTACAAGTACCTGAACTTCGACCAGATTGCGGATTATCAGGAAGTTGCAGTGAAGTGATGCTGCTGCGGTAATCAGTAAATGAAACAGCCCGGTTTTTGCCGGGCTGTTTTTTTTCGGAGTGTTGTTCTTGTACGTCATTCCGGCGGAGGTGACCGGCGGGAATGCAAAGCCCAATGGTCGGGCGGGTTCGAAGCGTAGCGCAACCCGCCGAACCCCCGCCGCAGGCAGAACAAACATGCCTAAAACATCCGGCGCACTGCGCTTCGCTTCGAGTGCCCTACGGCCCTACAAATGCGCCGTACGCGGTGTAGTTCGGAAAAGCGTAGCGTCTTCCGACATGGGTTTTTTCATGCATACATGCGTCGGATGGCGCCTTCGTCTTATCCGACCTACAGTTCTTGCTATTCCGACAGAGGCTCACAGCGCTACGTCAGGTTATGGCAAAATCCGCAGGTCTCAAGAAGGATACTGAAAATGCGTTATCTGTCGATCCGGAAATGGTTTTTTGCCTCCGTGCTGGTACTGGGCCTTGCTGGTCACCAAGCTGCACTGGCGGGTTCACAAGCTGCTTGCGCCCGGCAACTGCAAGAAACATATGCAACGGCTACGCCCGAAGAAAGCCAGAAGCGCATGCAGGCCAAGCTCAACGATTTCACCCGGCTGGCAGAACAAACGCTCGCCATGCGTTCGCAAGCGCTGAGCATGTATCAGCATCTGCACGAAAAGATGGCCCAGAATGAACCCTTTTCAGGCCGCGATCTGCAACGCCTGCACGATGGATCTTCCGAGTTGCTGGCACAGCGCACTGCGCTGATAAAGCTGGCCGAGGAGCATGAATGCTGGCTGAATGCGGAGAAATACCCTGCTGTGCAGGCGATTCCCGCACCGGTACGCGCGGCCGGCATCAGCATGTCGCTCTCCGCCGCGCTCCTGCTCTATGACAATTACCTGATCGCCATTTCCGCCTATCGCGACAACAGTGATCTGCGCCGGCAGCTTAATCATGCCGACCCGTTGCTCGCGCGCCGCACCGGCGAACTGAACGCGATTGCCGCCTCGTTCACCTCGGCGGATAAACGCGCGCGCACGCGCCGTGCGCTGACCTGGTACGAAAAACAGGGGCCGGAACTGCAATCTTCGCTGGACGTGTTCGAGGGCGGGAAATACCTGGCGCAGCTGATCGATCAGAGCCCGTCGGTGCAGATGATCCGCAATCCCGCGCCACTGACTTACATCGGCCGGCAAGTAAAAATGTTCGGGCTGATCACGTTCGATACGCTGCAGGGCCTGAAACGAAGCGGCAGCAATCTTTCCAGCATGCTGTTCGGTAATACCGTCGGGCTGGTGGAAACCCGGCACGGCAAGCTGTACAAGCGCGACGACGTCATCGCGCAGATGACGCAAACGCTGCGTGCAGGCGATATCCTGTTGGAAAAAACACCGTTCCGCCTGACCGATTCCTTCATTCCCGGCCATTGGGGGCATGCCGCGCTGTGGGTGGGAACCGAACAGGAGCTGAAAGAACTCGGCATCTGGGAACACCGCCTGATCCGCCCGCACTGGCAGCAAATTCGCGAAGGTCGCGGCGTGATCGAAGCGCTGCGTTCCGGTGTGGAAATGAACACCGCCCAGCACTTCTTGAATATCGACGACCTGGCCGTATTGCGTCACGGCAAAATCGATCCGGCGACACGCGCCAGCATCGTGTTGCAGGCGTTTAGCCATATCGGCAAGCCGTACGATTTCAACTTCGACGTTGACAGCACCGACCGGATTTTCTGCTCGAAGCTGGTTTACCTGACTTATGGCGATCTGCAATGGCCGGTATCGCGCATGCTCGGCCGCACCACCATCAGCCCCGATAACGTGGCGCAACGCGCGCTGGCTGGCGGCCCGCTGGATGTGGTTCTGCTCTACCACGATGGCGTTGAAATCGAACAGCCACGCGCCTTGCAGCAAATGGAATCGCTGCTTCGGCCGGCCAGACCCGGACCGGTGGGGCAGTCGGTTTGAGGCGTGCTAGCGACTCCATACCGTGTTGTGTGCTTAGGGTAATTGCAAAACAGAACAGCCCGGCTTTGGTCGGGCTGTTCTGTTTTGAGCGTCATTCCGGCGGAGGTGGCCGGAGGGAATGCAAAGACCAGAATCCAGGGTTTTAGCGCCTGCGGCGCGGGGGCGAGAAACGTTTCGTATAGCGGAGACTGCTGTTTTAACCCGTAGGCGATGTTTGATTGACCATAGCTGCCCCAACTTGCCGCATGGTTAGACAATTAGAGGGGCGGATTGAGTGATAAGAAATTATTTGTCTTTTAATCTTCTTAGTGGTCCCTCAAAATCATTAATTAATCTATATATCGATTCTGTTTTCCCGTAAAAAATGTCGCTGTCATACCCATTTTTTACGGTTAATCCAGTTAATTCCCTTACCTGTTTTAAATCACCTTTTGAAACTTGCTTTGACATTCCTGGAAATCCAATGTTTCCAATTCTTGTGTTGGAAATTTTATCTTTTCCAATGCCGAACCAAGTCTTTGATACTTCTTGTTTGTAAATTCCTATTTTATTTGCATTTTTGTCATCAAGATGAAAACCATATTTTCTCAATATTGAATCTAGTTCTCTAAAAGTTATTGATCTATAGCTGGTTGAGACTTGTCTTGTTCGTTTTTTAATGAAGTCGGCGATAAATCTAATTTCAAAATCTGGATCTGTTTTGTCGAAAAGTTTTGAGCTTTTAAAATCGTTTAGGATGTTTGATCCTGCTGTGCTGACAGTGAGATTTTCAAAGTCTCTTTGAGAGCAGTCTGGCCAACGATTTATTCGTGTTAAATATAAAAGTAACATCAAAAGTGCTATTCTTTTATTTCCATCAAAAAATGCGTGGTTTTTTACGAGTCCAAAAAATAAGCTCGCTGCTTTTTCAAAATCATTGTCCCACTTATCTATGCCCGCAAACATAGTTGTCTGCCTGTGAGTAGCAGAAACTAATAAATTTTTATCGCGCAAACCTGGTAATATGCTTTCATCGCCGTGTTCTGATGATTGGGTGAAGTAATCGACGATGTAGTAGTAACCCTTTAGTATGTCGCTGTAATTTATACGGCAATTGCTAACATCAGAGTCGTTTGGAATGGTTGCCCTATCCCTAAAATACATATCTCTTATGTTTTTTGGTAAATTGTCCATTGCTTGGCTCTGTGTTGTTTATTTTTAATTAAATTGGCCCGGATTTATTTTTACTTCCTGCAAATATCTTCAAGTAAAATTGGGTCAGAAACGCATTTAATTTTGGCAAATAAAGTGATGTTGACCCCTTTGGTTGACCCTGCGAAAACCCGACCTATTTGGCTGCTGTGGACGATATTGGGTTATTGTTTACCTAATGCAGAAATAAACTCAGTGCTGGAGTAAAGCTTGTTCAATAAACTTTGAACTGCTGGCATGAAGGCGGTTGCCGTTCTCTCACATGCGTTTGTGGCTATGAAATGCCCAGAAAATGCATATTCGTCATCCACCAACAGTTGGTTGGCATCATCAAATTCGATTTTGAGTTGTAATTTCCAACGTGCGTTGATCATGTTTTCATAATCTATTTTTTCAAGTCGAAGTTTGATAGTCTTGCTTGAGTCGGCAGAATAAAATCCTGCAGCCTCCATTTCCGATTTCATTGCATTAACGATGTAATTATCAAATGGCATGTTGCCATTGGCGTGCAGTGGAAACCAGCCTCTACACATAAAGTAATCATTGTTGCTGCTTTCCGATTTTTCTAAAACCAGTTTGTACGTGGTGTCCGACTCTTTCAGGTTGGATAGTGCTGCTACATTGTCTTTGCTAATCTGATAGATGTCTGAACCGATTGGGCGAGGGTCGGGAAGGTATATCGTTGCCGCATTCGAGGCAAAACCGCAACAAAGAAAGATTATTCCCACCAATGTTTTTTTGATCATTTTCACTCCTAACAATTGGGTAAAACGGGCCAAGTTCGATTTTCACGCCAACCGGGGTAGGGCGGCAGGGTATCGAGCGTGCCTGCCTGAACAAGGGAGGTGGCAAGCAGCGATGCGCCGGCTAGGCTGCGCAAGGTAGTCTGGAACATGCTTTCTCCACCGCGTAAGTACGAATAAGGCATTATCCGCAGCGTGTCAGCTACCGCCAAGGAAAAAGCTTGTGCATGGCACAAACGAGACAGCCTTGTATCGGCGCTTGGCCAAGCTCGCGGCTGTGCGCAGGATTACAGCAGCGTGGCTGGAAAAGTGGTTTAATCCTTGCGTTATCTCAATGCACAACTGTCCGGCCCGTTCCGGGTTATTTTTTTGTGCAGCCTGTGGGTTTGTTTGGATTTGTGCTTTCAGGCCCCTTGCTGTTGTTGATTTGAAGAGTGGGTGTTTTATGCGCTTGTTTCGCTTGCTTCCGCTTGCGGTACTGTTTTTTTCTCTTGCCGCTCACGCCGGGTCCGTGCCCCGGACCATTCCCTTGCTGCTGCGCGAGCAGACCGATGAGGGAAAGGTAAAAACAATGAGTTGCTTCAAGAAAAACCTGCTGGCCTATTTCGAACGGGAAATGAATATCCGCTTTGCGGTGCAATACCTGCCTTTTCGGCGTGCCGAGCAGTTGATGCTGAAGGGGGAAGGGCTGTTGTGGGGCATGCCGGCAATTCCGCCGGAGGAAGATCCGGGCAAGGAATATCTTTTTTCCGAGCCGGTGTACAAGAGCTATGCATGGATGGTGGTGCGCAAGAATTTCAATACCCGGATCGAATCGATCAATGATTTGAAGGGCTTGAAGCTTTCCACTTTTTACGGGGTGTCCTACTCGCCGGAATTCGAACAGCAGCGCGGCAAGTTGTTCACGGTGGAGGAAGAGCCTGATTCCGGACACAGCCGGTTGAACAAGTTGCTGATCGGCCGGGTGGATGTGCTGCTGATGCATAGCCGGCATACCACGGCAGAGGCTTTGATGAAATCGTCGAGCAAATACCTGCCGGAATTGAATCAACTGGAAATTCTGCCGCATCCCTTGCAAGAGATGCAGATCCGCTTTGCCTTGGGCCGCAAGGCATTGCAGCCGGGGAATGACTGGAGCCGCGATCTGCTTGCCGATCTGAATCGCGCCATTGCGCGCGGACAAAAGACAGGCGCTATCCAGCGCATAGTCAGCGATTCCCAGCCTTGCAGTTAGAGAGAGCAAAGAAGCTAAACGCGTGTTTTTACCCAGCGCACGATGGCATTCATGTCCATGGCGCCAGCCTGCCGGGCGAGTTCTTGTCCAGCGCGAAACAGTATCAGGGTCGGGATGCTGCGAATGCCATAGCGGGCTGAGAGCTGCGGTTCGGCCTCGGTGTTGACTTTGGCCAGGCGTATTTGCGGCTCCAGCAGCCTTGCCGCCTGGGCAAACTGCGGTGCCATGCTCTTGCAGGGCCCGCACCAGGGCGCCCAGAAATCGACCAGAACCGGGATTTCATTGCGGTCAATGTGTTTGGCAAAATTGGCCGCGTTCAATTCAAGCGGTTGCGCCATAAACAGCGGGCGGTGACATTGTCCGCAAACCGGGTTCTGGTCCAGCCGTGCAGCCGGAACGCGATTGATTGCATGACAATGTGGGCAGACCAGATGCAGTAGGTCACTCATTTCAGTTGCCTCTCAACAGAAACTAACCTTGTCCGCGGCGGCGTAATTGTGCCCGCAGGGTGTCCAGTTCTTCCTGCATGTCGGCAACCAGTGCGGCGAGCTCGGGCGTGGCGTCGAAATCCCGCTCCAGTTGCCGCATCCGCCGCGCCCGCAACAGGCTTTCGCTGGAAAAGCGCCAGGTGCCGGCAACGCTCTCCGTCTGTGGAAAGAGGCCTTCCTCGATGTGGATAATCAGCCATTCGGGCTCCACGGTGCAGGCGGCGGCCACTTGCTCCAGGGTCAACCAGCTTTCTTCCATCAGGCTGCCGATCAGGATGTCATCGTCGCGCATGGCTCATTTCCCCCATTCCGGGCGTGGATTGAATGCCAGCTCTTTGGCCATTGTTTCGTAGAGTTGCCGGGCAAACGGCGTGTCGGCGGCAGGCAGGACGACACGAATATCGAGCAGCAGATCGCCCGGTGGATTGCAGGGGATCCCCTTGCCGCGTACCCGCAACTGGGTTCCGCTTTGTGCGCCTTGCGGAATGCGCACTTTGAGGCCGCCATCGGGCGTATCAATGGTGATGATGCTGCCCAGCGCGGCTTCCCACGGCGCCACGGGCAGGTTCAGGTGCAGATCGCGGCCCTCGGCCCGCAGCCGGACATGCGGGTTGAAATGCACTTCCAGCAGCAAGTCTCCTGCCGCTGCGCCACCCGTGCCGGGTGCGCCTTGTCCGGCAAGGCGGATGATCTGCCCTTCATGCACGCCCCGGGGAATCTTGACGTTGAGCGTGCGGGTACTCAGTTGTACCCGGCCTTGCGCATCCTGTTTGGGCACGCGCAGCGATATTTGTCGGGTGGCACCGCTGAAGGCGTCCTCCAGATCGAGCAGCACCTTGGCAAGATGATCTTCCCCCTGTGCCTGGAAATGACCGCCCCGGGGATGAAAGCCTCTGGGGCTGGCCCCCATGCGACCGAATAGTTCAGCAAAGAAGTCGCTGAAATCCGCTGCCTCGGAGGGTGAAAAGCCGCGGCTCGAAAATTCAAAGCCGGTATCCCATCCGGGAGGCGGACGGAATTCCTGGCCTGGCTGGTAGCCGCTGCCCAATTGATCGTAGGCCGCGCGTTTTTCCGGATCGGCAAGCACGGCATGGGCTTCGTTGATTTCCCGCATGCGCTCTTCGGCATCTGGCTCTTTGGAAACATCGGGGTGATATTTGCGCGCAAGTTTGCGGAAAGCTTTTTTGATGTCATCGATGGTGGCATCGCGGCTTACCCCCAGGGTCTGGTAGTAGTCCTTGAATTGCATGTGGGCTCCTTTTATGAGCACCTGTCTGGAATGTGCTAATTCACTTTAGATCAATGCAGGACCCCTGAAAATTCATACCATCGAAAATGATCAGGACAGATCGTTAATCGGGTGACGATGGCAGCCGTCAGCCTGAAGCATGGAAAAAAATAGCCCCTCTTTCGAGGGGCTATTTGTTGTGCGTTGGCGAGAAAGCGGGTTGTTACAGTTTTCCTGCACCTGCATTGGCCAGAACTTTGGTCTTGGCCGCCGATACGCTATCCGGGGTGTAGCTGTAATTGGTCGATGGCGTCCACACGCTTGGTGTGCTCAGCAGCGTGGGTTTGCTTAGGCTGGTAGCCAGTACATTGGCCGAAGCAAACAAATCCTTGGCAACACCATTAAGCGTAGTCCCGGCATCATAGAAATAGGTATTGTCGCCCAGTGCAATGCCAGAAGTCGGTGCGGCCTTGTGCCAGGTGTAGAACATGACCGTATCGTCAACTTTCGCGGAATTGCCTTCCGGCGCATCCTTGATTTCAAAGATGTTGTTTTCGGAATAGATCTTGGCCAGGTAACCGATGCCGATGCCATACAAGTGGCGATTGTTCGGAACCAGCGTACCGTCTACCGGGGCATAAGCACCCAGGTAACCGATTTGCCCTGTGTAGTAGTTGTTGTACACGTGGACTTTACCCATCCGTACGCGTGGCAGGCGCTGGCCAGAGTTTTCATACCGGTTGTGATGCAGGGTCACGAACAAGGCGCCATAGCCGTTGGCTTCCGATACGGTATCCGAGCTGCCGATGAGGTGGGTCTTGTCATGATTCTTGAAGTGGCTGTTCGAAATGGTCACGTAGTTGGATTTGTTCGTAACATCGACCGAGCCATCGTGATGCTGGATGAAATAGTCCACGCCAACATGCGGAGCGGTAAATACGGACGGGAAGGTCCAATCCTCACGGCTGCCGTCATTGAAGGTGCAGTGATCAATCCAGATACGTTTGCCACCGGATACGGTGATCAAGTCATAGTCAGAATTCCAGCGACCGCCATGACATTTCTGCGGACCGGTGTTCGCATCCACATAGGTGAGCTGGCAGCCTGTTTTGGTGGTATCCAGCACGAAGGAATCAGTCGGATCCCAAACCGGGAAGTAGTCGAAAGCATCTTCAAAGGTAATGTTGCGGATCACGACGTTTTCAACACCATCGCCAATGGAGAGTTGCCCTTTGATGATCTTGGCGTTGCTGCCGATCCCCAGTAGCGAGGTATTCGAACCCAGTGCAATCTTGACGATTTTGGCTTGGTTGTTTGAAGAAGTTTCACGCAAGTCTTCCAAGGTGCCAGAAGGTTTGGCCGGCTTGGCAGTGATTGTCTTTGCATTCCAGACACTGGGTTTGTAGGCCGCGACGTAGGCAGCAAAATCGTAACCTGCGGCTTTGTAATCGGCCTCGGTGAGCTCAACCAGTGCCTTGTTCATGCTCAGGTTGATCGTGCCTTTCACATAGATGATCTTCTTGGTGCTGTCGGCACCGGTTGCGGAGGTGAAGCTGCCGTCAGTGGCAATCACTGCATCCGGGTAAAGCGCCAGAATCAATTCGTTGCGATTGGTTACCGTGTAGGTATGCGCCGTATCGGCACCATCACCGCCAGTTGTGGTTCCGCTCGACGAAGCACTGGCCCAGCCATCAGCTCCAAGGGATGATGCCAACAAGGCGATTTTGCCGTCGGTGTCGTAGGCGAATGGGCTCTTGTCGAGGATTTTGTCGAAAGCATCGCCCACTTTCATGGTGACGGAAGCCGGATCAAATGTTTCCGGGTTCAGCCCCGCAGCCACCAGCGCAGTCTTTATTTTCTCAACCAGGGCCTTGGTCTTTTCCGTGATCAATGTGGATGTAATGGCAGAGGTTTTTCCGCTGGTGAAAAGATCGATCTGTGCTTGCACCGCCAAGCCTGTCACGTCGGTTGCGATTTGGGAGGTGAGTTGGTTGATGTTTCCTGTGACGGTATTGCCGGACAGGGTTGAAACCAATGCAGTGAGTTTATGCGAGCTGTCGCTGGCGACCACGAGAAGCGGGGGAGTCATGCCGGCGACATTGATGGTGTATTTGCCGCCAGTATCTGCCGTGGCGCTCTTGCTCTTTCCGGTGGCGTCGTAAACAGTAATGTTCGCACTGGCCAATGCCGCGCCCGTTGCCGCTACGCCTGTCAGGGTGGTGCTCTCTGTTGCGGGTGTGCTGTCATTTCCGCCACCGCAAGCTACGAGTAGCGATACGAGCATGAATGAGACCAGTATCCCTATGGCCCCCAGTTTTCTTCTGGTGTGTTTCATGTTTCCTCCTGGATGTGTGCGAACCTGCCACCCATAGGCAGGCTTGTGCAGAGGACGTCTCCATTTCAGCAAGTGTTGTGATTGCTGCAGATCGCCAGATATAAAACGGAATCCCCTACATTGTGGTAACGGTAACATATTTACTGTTACCGGTAACACTACGTATTCAAAAAATAAGCTGTGAATAAAAGTTCTGACCGGCGCTCCGGGCGGAACTTTCGGACAAGAAAAGCCGGAGCCCCTCGGTAAGAGGAGGCTCCGGCTGGTTTGCGCGGATCATTGAACCGCGCGAGGGGATTGGCTTGCCCGGCTTATTTCTTTTGCAGGAAGCCGTTCAGGATGATGCTGCCGTCGGCATTACGCTGGAACCGGTTGTTGACCAGTGGCGGCGTGATGCTGGCGTAATCGCTGGTGCTGATCGTCGTGCCGTTGGAACTGACCGATTTGTCACTACCCAGGTTGTAGAAGTAATTGGAGGCATCCACAACGCCGGTGACCGCATCGCTGTATTTACCGGCCGAAGTACGCAAGGAAACGTTACTGGTGAATTTGCCTTGCTTGTCCGTGGTTGTGTAGGGGCCGGGGCGGAAAATGTAGTTGAAGCGCGCGCTGTTCAGTACCACGTTGTTGCTGATCGCCAGCGCGCCCGGGTTGAAGTTGTCGGTGAAGCCATCCATGTTGTTGTCGAACGCAATGTTGTTGCGGACGATGTGCGCAACCGGATAGCCTTCGGCGCCGAGTTTGAAGCCATTGCCGATCGAGCCCACTTCCGGCATCGCGGTGACACCGGCAGGCAGGGTCAGCGGTTTGCCGTTGGAATAAGCGATGCTGTTTTCAATGGTGATGATGCCGTTGGCACCATCCTCGATCTTGTTGAATAGATCCCAGCCATCGTCGACATTATGGTGCGAGATGCAACCACGGAAGACGTTGCCATCGCCCACGCCCAGCTTGGCCGCAAAGCCGTCGGCATTTTTCATGGCGCTGTCGGCGTTGTCGTAGGATTCGCTGTTCAGAATCAGGTTGTTGGCAGGCCACAGGGCGCGGCCGTTGGCTGCAGTCTTGGCGGTCATCTGCATGCCGGTATCGGAACTGTTGTGGACTACGACCTCCTCGACGATATTGTTGCTGCCGGAAATCCGCATGCCATTGCCGGAAGTGACGCCAGCAATTTCAATGCCTTTGATATGCCAATAGCTGGCATCCAGGGTAACGACCCGAGTGAAGATCACGCTTCCTTTGTTATCCACCACCAGTTTTTTGAGCTTGCCTTCGCCGCCGCTCGCGGTCAGCTGAAGAGTGAGGGCTGTGCTGTAGGTACCGTCCAACAGATGCACCGTGCCACCCGGTGCCACGTAATTGGCGGCAGTTGCTACATCCAGAGGCGAGGCCGGGGTGCCTGCGCCACTGCTGGTGCCGCTTGGCGAGGCATAAAGATTGGCCGGGTCGGCAAATTCTTTTTTGGTGACCGTGAGCGTCTTGGATACTGTCGCTGTGCTCGGCCCGTCGGTCGGTGTGTAATCAAGCTTGATGCTGCTGGATGCACCACTGATCGTGAGCGTGCTGGCGTAATGCTGGCCAGCAGAGACGGTAGCATTGCTGGCGATCACATTTCCGTCCTGAGTGACGGTGATCTTGCCGTCGTAATTGGTGCGTGCCTGCAGCAGATAGCTGTTGCTTGCCACGACCGAAGGGGAGGCAACTTCCAGTACGGGTGAGGCAACCGTGGCCACATATTTCGGCGCATTCACGGTATTGGCCTTGGTCAGGGAGAGCTTGGCGTTCTTGAACGTGACGCGGGCGTTGCGTGCAGCAAAGAAACCGACGTACATGTACTTGGAATCGATCGTCTGTACGATGTTGGCATTCGCGCCCGATACCGTTTGCGATACTTCGCCGCTGCCATCTTCCTTGGCGTAGGTCGCAACGAAACCACTGTCGGTGCGTTCCAATTTCAGCTTGAAGTTCGGCGTGGTGTTGAAATTGGTGGTGGCATAGGTTGCTTTGGGGATGATCGCGCCGGTATTACCCCATGCATAGTTCACGCCATCGCGGTAGATGGTTTGAATCGCCAGTTCGCCATCGGATTTCTTGTTTTTGGTCATGATCGCATTCATGACCATATTCGAGGCAGCCGGGAACTCTTCATAGCCGTCTTTCATCGGTTCCAGACGAGCCGAACCGTTCACGTCCCGCACCATCAGGCCTGCACCTTCCTGAGCATTCGGGGTAGAGAGGCTGGGGCCAAATTTTTCAACAGTCACATCGGCTTCCAGCTTGAAATTCACGCCTGTCGACAACCGGGTGTAGTAGAAGGTAAGGCCATCATGGGTGTTGGCGATTTTGCCGCCGCGGCTTTCTACCGTGATGGCGCCGTTCAAACTGGATGCATCGCCATTGCCCAGTTTTTTGCCATCAAACCAGACATTGTTGATGCCAACCTGATCTGCAGTCAGGTTGGTTGCGAAGTTCAAGTCGGTTGATTGGCCAAATGCCACTGCGCACCAGGTCAATTTGCTCGAATCGAGCGATGAGCCATCGTTGCTGGAAAGCGTACAGGGGGCTGGCGTTGCAATGATGATTTTGCCGCTGGCATCATAGCGGAAACTTACCTGATCAAGCACCTTGTCGTAGGCATCACCCACTTGCATGGTGAAAGAAACCGGATCAAAAGTTTCCGGGTTGCTGATTCCTGCGGCAGTCAAAGCTGCGAGGATTTCAGAGCGCACGGTTGCGGTTTTTTCAGTGATTTTCGCAACGGTAATGCTGCTGGTTGTACCCACTTTAAACAATTCGATCAGGGCTTGTGTTCCTACGCCGGACACATCCGATGCAATACGATCGGTCAACTGGTTGATGTTGCCGGTGATCTTGCCGTCGGCGATCTTGGAGACCAGCGCAGTCAGGGTGTTGGTTCCATTGGTGGCAACAACCAACAATGGCGCGGCCATGCCAGATACGTTGGCAATGGTATAGCTGCCGTTTGCATCCGCAGTTGCAGTCAGGGTTTTGCCCTTCATGTCATAAACAGTAATGGTGGCATTAGCCATTGCCGCCCCTGTTGCTGCAACGCCGGACAGCTGAGTGCTTGCTCCGCTGCCGCTATCTCCACTGCTACCGCCGCCATCTCCACCGCCACAAGCGGCCAATAGCGAGATGAACAAGAATGATGCCAATAACCTTATGGCATTCAGAATGCTCGTACTTTTTCTCATAACTCCTCCTGAGTTTAAATCAAGTCTGCCTGGCGGGCAGATTCCTCACAGGTGCTTCCATTCCGTTTTTTTAACGGCCTTGTTCCCGTATTGGGTGCCCTCTTTGGGAACGGTAACATATTTACTGTTACCGGTAACAATTTAAGGCGGTTTTTTGTGAAATTGCTACAAAATATGTAAAAAATTATTAGCAGTTCGCCGTGGCCAAGTTCGCCAGTGAAGAGCCAGTAGAAAGCGTGCGCGCGAGGGAATGATCAGAAAAAAAGCGCCGGTTCAAGTGCTTTGAACCGGCTTGGTGTGGCGTGATTGGCTATGCGGTTTGCAGGCAGCGCTCAATGAATTCGCCGATGGCCACGATCTCCGGCATGCAGACCGAGTGTTGCATCGGGTAGGTATGCCAGCTGATCGGGTAACCAGCCGCGGCCAGTTGCTCGTAGGCGGTCTTGCCCAAGGTGACCGGTACGACCGGATCCATGCCGCCGTGCGCTGCAAAAATCGGCGTGTTGTGGTTGATGCCCATGCTGTCGGCCACCAGCAATTCCGGTGCAGGAATATAAGTGGAAAGCGCGACGATGCCGGCGAGTTTTTCCGGGTAGGTCAGGCCGGCGGTGTAGGCAATCGCCCCGCCTTGCGAGAAGCCGGCCAGGATGATGCGGCTGGCGGGAATGCCGCGTGCGTTTTCGTGCTTGATCAGTTGGCGGATGGCTTCAACCGAACGCACCACGCCGTGGGCATCGGTTTCGCGGCTGATCTGGTCGAAATGAATGATGTCGTACCAGCCTCGCATCACGTAGCCATTGTTGCAGGTGATCGGAATCGCGGGCGCATGCGGAAAAATGAAGCGCACCGGCAAATCTTCCGGCAGGCCCAGTTCCGGAACCACCGGCACGAAATCGCTGCCGTCGGCGCCGAGTCCGTGCAGCCAGATCACGCTGGCAACGGGGTCGATGCCGGTAGCAATTTCGATTGAATCAAGCAGTTGATTGTCCATGTTCATTTCTCAAATTGGGGCGGGGCGAATGGCGTCCTTGGGGCGGAAGGCTCTGACGATTTCCGGCCGTGTTTCCACGTAGGGGCCTTCCAGCAATTGGATGCAATAGGGCACGGCGGCGAAAATACCGGGCACGCGCGGGTTGCCGCCAGCATCTTTCAAGCCTTCCAGCGTTTCCTTGATCGATTTGGGCTGGCCGGGCAGATTGATAATCAACGTCTGTTTGCGAATTACACCCACTTGGCGCGACAGGATCGCAGTCGGCACGAAATGCAGGCTGATCTGGCGCATCTGCTCGCCAAAACCCGGCATTTCACGATCGGCAATAGCGAGCGTGGCATCGGGGGTGACATCGCGCTTGGCTGGGCCGGTGCCGCCGGTGGTGAGCACCAGATGGCAGCCGGCTTCGTCGACCAGTTCCTTGAGCGTGGCCTCGATCTGCGCTTGTTCATCGGGAATCAGCCGGGTGACGATATCCAGCGGGTTGAGGAGGGTTGCCGCAAGCCATTCCTGCAGGGCAGGGATGCCCTTGTCGGCGTAAACGCCGGCGCTGGCCCGGTCGGATACCGAAACCAGGCCGATTTTCAGTACTTCATTCATCGTCGGCTTCCGGCGTGGGCTGGCCACCAATCGGCGGCTCGGGAATGTATTCCTTCAGCAACTGGAACAGTTCGCGGAAGTTCTTGGGTGGCTTTTGCTGCTCGCGCTCTTTCTGGGCATTGCGGATCGTTTGGCGCAGGCGCTGCACATCCACTTGCGGGTAGTCGGCCACAAAGCTTTCGACGGCCTTGGCGTCGGTGAGCAGGTTTTCACGCAGGCGTTCGAGTTGATGCAGCCAGCCGCTGTGGCGGTCGGAAACGCCCGCGATCTTGTCGAGCAATTCCTGGATCGGCGCAGGGTCAACATGGCGCATCAACTTGCCGATGAACTGCTTCTGCCGGCTGATCGCGCCATGGGCGGTCAGGCGCTTGAGTTCGATCAGCGCGTCGTACAGGCGCTCCGGCAGGTTGAGCGTAGCCAGCTGCTTTTTATCGAGCGTGGCCAGCTTCTCGCCCAACTCTTGCAGTGCGGTCATGTCCCGCTTCATTTCAGATTTGCTGACGTAGATGATCTCGTCGTCGGGATTCTCGAACTGCTCGTTACTCATGGCTGCGTATCATTGGGTAAAACCGGTATGATACCGCAACAACAATAACGGGTTATCAACGTGTCTGAATTCAGTTTCAATGAGCAAGCGCTGCGCGAGCTGGCCGCACAGGTAATCGAGGTCGCGCGCCGCGAAGGTGCCACCGCCTGCGAGGCCGATATTTCCGAGAGCGTCGGCAAGAATATTTCCGTGCGCCTCTCCGAAGTCGAAACCATCGAATACAACCACGACAAGGGCGTGGGGGTGACGGTCTACCTCGGCCAGCGCAAGGGGCACGCGAGTTCATCCGATTTCTCACCCAAGGCAATGGAAGACACCGTGCGCGCCGCGCTCGCCATCGCGCGTCATACCGCGGAGGATGACTGCGCAGGCTTGCCCGCAGCCGATCGCCTGGCCACGCAATTCCCTGATCTCGACCTCTACCATCCCTGTGCGATGAGCGTGGAGGAGGCGATCGAGATCGCCAAGGAATGCGAAGCCGCCGGGCAAGCGGTCGATCCGCGCATCAATAATTCCGAAGGGGCCGGCGTTTACCTGAGCGCCAGCCGCTTTGTCTTTGCCAATTCGCTCGGCTTCATCGGCAGTTCCAGCATGAGCCGGCACAGCCTGTCCGCCACGCTGATTGCCGAAGATGAAGAAGGCATGCAGCGCGACTACTGGCACGATTCGGCGCGCAGTTGGCTCGACATGAAAACGCCGGCAGAAGTGGGCCGCATCGCCGGCGAGCGCACCGTGCGTCGCCTGGGTGCGCGGCGGGTGAAAACCGGCGAATATCCGGTGCTGTTCGAAGCGCCGGTCGCTTCCAGCCTGATCGGTCACTGGATTTCCGCCGTGAGTGGCGGCAGCCTGTTCCGCAAGGCGAGCTTCCTGACTGACAGCATCGGCCAAGCGGTTTTTGCGCCGTGTGTTTCGATATACGAAGACCCGTTCGTGTTGCGCGGGCTGGCCAGCAGCACTTTTGATGCCGAAGGCGTGGCGGTCAGCGCGCGCGAACTCGTGCG
Organism: Pseudomonadota bacterium; assembly: GCA_018261735.1. GTDB lineage: Bacteria > Pseudomonadota > Gammaproteobacteria > Burkholderiales > Chitinibacteraceae > Formivibrio. The sequence goes on along the minus strand of JAGTRM010000028.1, from coordinate 37,377 downwards.
CGATGGCGTGCAGCAGGGATATTTCCTGTCCAGCTACAGCGCGCGCAAGCTGGGCATGCAATCCACCGGCAATGCCGGCGGTCCGCACAATCTGATCGTTCCGGCCACGGCCACATTTGCGCAATTGCTGGCTGAGCTCGGCACCGGTCTCCTGGTGACCGAGATGATGGGACATGGCATCAACCAGGTCACCGGGGATTACTCGCGCGGCGCGGCGGGCTTCTGGGTCGAAAACGGCGTGATCCAGTATCCGGTGGAGGAAATCACCATCGCAGGCAATCTGCGCGACATGTACCGCAACATCGTGGGTATTGGCGACGACGCGCTGTCATCCTCCAGCCGCAAGGTTGGGTCGATCCTGATCGGCAAGATGACGGTGGCGGGCGAATAAGAGCCTATCCCATTAGGCGGCTGCGCCTTCGCATCTGACGGTCGGGCGGTGCTCGGAATCCTCATGTACTCCCATGTACATTCCGGTTCCTGTGCTCCGTCCTCCTGTCACCTGCATCGGCTCGCTCGCCTACTGAGATAGGCTCTAGGTATCCGAGGATTCGAAATGAAACCCGCTTATTGGGAGGAGGCCTGTACCGTACTGGCCGCGGCTGACCCGGTGCTGGCAGATTTGATTGCGCGTTATCCCGGCATCAGCCTGCGCAGCCGGGGCGATGTGTTTCATACGCTGGCGCGTTCCATTGTCGGCCAGCAAATTTCGGTGAAGGCAGCGGATTCGGTTTGGAGCAAGCTGGAAAGAACGCTGGACGGCGTGGAAAGCACGAATGTGCTGTCCGCCAGCGTTGAAACCTTGCGCAGTTGCGGCCTGTCTGCGCGCAAGGTCGAATACCTGAGTGATCTGGCCGCGCACCATCAGGCCGGGCGACTGGATTCGGCTGCTTGGCAGCAATGGGATGACGAAGCCATCATTGCCGAGTTGTGCACGATACGCGGCATCGGTCGCTGGACCGCGGAGATGTTCCTGATTTTCTACCTGCTGCGACCGGACGTGTTCCCGCTCGACGATATCGGCCTGCTCAAGGCCATTGCCCTGCATTACCACGAACAGGAACGATTGCCGCGCAAGGTGATCGTGAGTTTGGGCGAAGCCTGGCGGCCGTGGCGCAGCGTGGCGACGTGGTATTTGTGGCGGAGTCTGGACCCGCTTCCGGTTGAGTATTGACGAATCTGGATCAGCGGCTTGGCATCTCCAGCACACCCGTTTCGATCAGTTCATCCAGCAAGTAGGTGAAATCCTCGCTTGCGCCAGCATCCGGGTCAAACGAGAAAATATCCGTTCCCCAGCCAATCGCTTCTACCAGCGAATCGTGCTCCCGAATCCGCGTGCGCAGCACTTCGCCCGGGTAGTTTTCCTCCAATGCCTCGACCACGTTTTCAACGGTTCTTCGTCCTTCGATGTAACGGTTGATCAGGTAGCGCCGCTCCCTGTGGCCGGCCAGCGTTTCCAGTCCAGCCAGTGTTTGCGCCAGCATGCGTGCGCCGTTGAGCGCCAGGTATTCTGCCGCCACGGGAATCAGCACCAGATCCGCAGCGAAGAGCGCGGAAAAGGCGAGTATGCCCAGCGTCGGGTTGCAATCGATCAGGATCGGCATGCCGCTTTCCTGCAGCATTTCGGTTTCTATCGCCTTTTTGAGGCGGCGGATGTTGGCGTGCTGGCGCGAGGGGATTACGTCGACACGGGCCAGTTCCATGTGCGAAGGAATGAAACGGATGCCGTCGTTCAGCGAAATGGCCAGATCGGTCAGCGCGGATTTTCCCTGGTAAAACGAGGCAATGCTGGCCTGAACGCTGGGCTGCCGCTGCCAGAGAGCCGTGAGGTGGGCTTGGGGGTCGAGGTCGATTACCAGGGGTTCGATGCCGTTCTTGGCAATGGCCGCGGCAAGATTGGCGGTGATCGTGGTTTTGCCGACACCGCCTTTCTGGTTGAAAACTGCGATGACTGTCATGCGCTGCTCTCGCCGATCTGGCGCCGGTAGTGGAGGGGTGGAGCCAAGGTGGAAGTGATAAACCTTGGCTCCCGTGCTTTATAGCACTTCCGCGGCGTAATCGGCGAGGCGCGAGCGCTCGCCACGGGTCAGCGTGATATGGCCGGAATGTCCCCAGTTCTTGAAACGGTCCACCACGTAAGTCAGGCCGGACGAACCCTCGGTCAAATAAGGCGTATCGATTTGTGCGATATTGCCCAGGCACACCACCTTGGTGCCGGGACCGGCGCGGGTGATCAATGTCTTCATCTGCTTGGGCGTCAGGTTCTGCGCTTCGTCGATGATCAGCAGCTTGTTGAGGAAGGTGCGTCCGCGCATGAAGTTCAGCGATTTCACCTTGATGCGGCTGCGAATCAGGTCGCGCGTGGCGGCCCGGCCCCAGTCGCCGCCTTCGTTGTCGGATTGGTTGAGCACATCGAGGTTGTCTTCCAGCGCGCCCATCCATGGCTGCATCTTTTCTTCTTCCGTGCCGGGCAGGAAACCGATGTCTTCGCCGACTGGCACCGTGACGCGAGTCATGATGATTTCGCTGTAGATTTTCGATTCCAGCGTCTGGGTCAGCCCGGCTGCCAGGGTGAGCAGCGTTTTGCCGGTGCCGGCCTGGCCGAGCAAGGAAACAAAATCGATGTCCGGATTCATCAAGAGGTTCAGCGCAAAATTTTGCTCGCGGTTGCGTGCGGTGATGCCCCAGATCGCGTTCTTGTGATGCGTGTAGTCCTTTAGGCTTTCCAGTTGCGCGGTCTTGCCATCTAGGGTGACAACCCGGGCCAGGAAACCCGGTTCATCGGCCTGGAACAGCAACTGGTTGGGGTAAAGTTCCTGACTGTCCGGGCCGGTGATGCGCCAGTGACTGCGGCCGCCTTCCTGCCAGGAGCGCATGTCCTTCCCGTTGCGCTCCCAGAAAACCTGGTTGATCTCGCGCATGCCGGTGTAGAGCAGGTCGGTATCTTCCAGCACCTTGTCATTGAAATAGTCTTCGGCCGCCATCCCCAGCGCACGGGCCTTGATGCGCATGTTGATGTCTTTGGAAACCAGGATGACTTGGCGTTTGGGGTTGAGCTGGTGCAGGTGGTGAACGACGCCGAGGATCTGGTTGTCGGCTTTGCCCATCGGCAGTTGCGAGGGCAGGGTGCTGGTGGTGGATTCGGTTTGCAGGAACAACCGCCCGGTGGCCTGGCCCTGGCTGGCTACGTTGAGCGGCACCCCTTCCTGCAGGCTGTGTTCTTTGCCGCTGATCAATTCCTCCATGAAGCGGCTGGCCTGGCGTGCATTGCGCGAAACTTCGGACATGCCCTTCTTGTTGCTGTCGAGTTCCTCCAGCGTCATCATCGGCACGAAGATATCGTGCTCGTCGAACCGGTACAGGGATGTCGGATCGTGCATCAATACGTTGGTATCGAGCACGAACAACTTGGTGGAGCCATTGCGCTTGCGTGCCGTCATCATCTGGTTTCTCCCTGTTGGTAAGTAAGGGCGGCTATCCCGCCAGCGTGTTATTTGAGTGTTTGCACGAAAGCCAGTACTTCCGCCACATGGCCGGGCACTTTTACCCCGCGCCATTCCTTGGCAATTTCTCCTTGTCGGTTGATGACGAAGGTGCTGCGCTCGATGCCTTGCACCTCTTTGCCATACATTTTTTTGGTCTTGATGACATCGAAGGCGCGGCAGGCCAGTTCTTCCTGATCGCTGACAAGCTCGAACGGGTAACTTTGCTTGGCCTTGAATCCTTCGTGGGATTTGATGCTGTCGCGCGAGAGGCCGAACACCGGGCAGTCCGCAGCGAGGAATTCGGCATAACTATCGCGGAAGTCGCCGCCTTCGGTCGTGCATCCGGGCGTGTTGTCTTTGGGGTAGAAGTAGAGAACAAATGTTTGCCCGAGAAGGGCGGTGGTATCGAAGGTGCCGCCACTGGTCATCGGCAGTTGGATAGCGGGGCAAAGTGGGCTGGGCATGAGTACCTCCTGTTTTGATAATGGTCGATGAATGGCACTTGGGCAAGAAACGTCTGGTCGACTGTTGCGGTCTTTATTCACGTCTATCCAGCACTTCGCCCTACGGCTAGAATGCCCTCATTTGATTACAGATGGTGTCGATACGATGAGCATCAAGAGCGATAAATGGATTCGAAAAATGGTTGAGCAGCACAGCATGATCGATCCGTTTGTGCCGGGCCAGGTGAAGATGGTCGATGGTCAGCGCATTGTTTCGTACGGCACATCCAGCTATGGCTACGATATCCGTTGCGCCGATGAGTTCAAGGTATTCACCAACCTGAACAGCACGATTGTCGACCCGAAAAACTTCGATGAAAACAGTTTCGTGGATGTGTCCGGCAAGGGCTATTGCATCATCCCGCCCAACTCGTTCGCCCTGGCCCGTACGGTGGAATACTTCCGCATCCCGCGCAATACGCTGACGGTCTGCCTTGGCAAATCGACCTATGCCCGCTGCGGCATCATCGTCAACGTCACCCCGTTCGAACCGGAATGGGAAGGCTATGTGACTCTGGAATTCTCCAACACCACGCCGCTGCCGGGCAAGATCTACGCCAACGAGGGCGTGGCGCAGGTGTTGTTCTTTGAAGCCGACGATGACGATGTTTGCGAGACCTCGTACCGCGATCGTGGCGGCAAGTACCAGGGCCAGGTGGGCGTGACGTTGCCCAAGACCTGATTATCAGGTTTGAGGCGAGCATCAAATGGCGTAGCTGATTGCTGCGCCATTTTCTTATGTGCGCCGTGCTTGATGCCTTTGGTACACGGCTGAAATAAAGAGGCAAGCATCCAGCTTTGGCACGCTCGGGCAGAGCACGACCGATTGTTGTTGTAGCTGCAACCCGCAGCCTTGTTTGATTCATTCCCACCATCCCCGCTTCCGCCCTCCGGCGGAAGAGCCTCGCTGACGCTCGATCGGCTGAATGCGGGGTGTTGCGGCACTCTGTTACAATTCCATCTTTATCAGCAAATTTTCATTGAACGCCCATGCTCACCGTATACAACACGCTCGCCCGCGAAAAACAACCGTTTCAGCCCATTGAACCCGGCAAGGTGCGCATGTATGTCTGCGGCATGACGGTATACGACCTGTGCCACGTCGGGCACGCGCGCATGCTGACTTCGTTCGATGTGGTCTATCGCTGGTTGCAGGCAGCCGGATATAACGTGACCTATGTGCGCAATATCACCGACATCGACGACAAGATCATCAAGCGCGCAGCGGAAAACAACGAGCCGATCGAGGCGCTGACCGAGCGCACCATTGGCTACATGCACGAAGACTGCACTGCGCTGGGCCTGCTGCCACCGACGTTCGAGCCGCGCGCCACACAGCATATCGACGGCATGCAGGCGCTGATCAACCAACTGATTGCCAAGGGCCGGGCCTATCCCGCAGCCAATGGCGACGTTTACTACGCGGTGCATGAGTTCCCGGGCTACGGCAAGCTTTCCGGCAAGAGCCTGGATGACCTGCGCGCCGGCGAGCGCGTGGCGGTGGACGAGTTCAAGCGCGATCCGCTCGATTTCGTGCTGTGGAAAGGCGCCAAACCGGGCGAGCCGTATTGGGATTCGCCCTGGGGTCATGGCCGGCCGGGCTGGCATATCGAGTGCTCGGCGATGAGCTGCCATCATCTGGGCGAGCATTTCGACATTCACGGCGGCGGCGCCGATCTGCAGTTCCCGCATCACGAGAACGAGATCGCCCAATCCGAAGGGGCACATGACCACGCCTATGTGAACTACTGGCTGCATAACGGTTTCGTGCAGATCGACGGCGAGAAGATGTCCAAATCGCTGGGCAATTTCTTCACGATCCGCGATGTGCTCAAGCATTACGATGGCGAAGTGGTGCGCTTCCTGATCGTGCGCGCGCACTACCGCAGCCCGATCAATTTTGCCGATACCCTGCTCGACGATGCGCGCCAGGGCCTGTCTCGCCTGTATACCGCGCTGCGCGGCATTGATCTTCCGGCTGCAGGGGAAATTGATTGGTCGAATGCCTATGCCGCGCGCTTCAAGGCGGCGATGGACGATGATTTCAACACACCGGAAGCGGTGGCCGTGCTGTTCGATCTGGCCGGTGAAGTGAATCGCAGTCGCGACCCGCAAGTGGCGTTGCTGTTGAAGCAGCTCGGTGGAATTCTGGGCTTACTGGAACGCGATCCGGTGGATTTCCTGCAAGGCAGCACCCCGGTTGCGGAGGATGGGTTGAACGCAGAGCAGATCGAGGCGCTGATCGCCGGTCGCAAGGCGGCCCGGGCGGCCAAAAATTTTGCCGAATCGGACCGGATTCGCGCCGAATTGGATGCCGCTGGTGTGGTGCTGGAAGACGGGCCGCAAGGAACGACCTGGCGTCGGAAATAATGTGCTGACGCATCTGCCAAAACAAAATGCCACGGGATCAACCTCGTGGCGTTTTGTTTTGGCGGTGCTGCTTACTTGGCTTTTTTCTTCTTGCCAACCGGGGCGGGAATACTTTCCGCGCCGTCTTCCATCAGGGCGCGCAGCATCCAGGCGTTCTTTTCATGGATTTCCATGCGCTGGGTGAGCAGGTCTGCGGTGGGCTGGTCGTTGGCGGCATCGGCAATCTTGAAGACTTCGCGCGCAGTGCGGGCCACGGCCTCCTGACCTTCCACTAGTTGCAGCATCATGTCGCGTGCGGACGGAACCCCATGTTCTTCTGCAATGGATGCCAGCTCGGAAAAGCGCTTGAACGAGCCCGGTGCGTAATGGCCCAGCGAGCGGATGCGCTCCGCAATCAGATCCAGCGCGTTCCACAGTTCGGTGTATTGCTGCTGGAAAAGTACATGCAGTGTCTGGAACATCGGACCGGTAACATTCCAGTGGAAGTTATGCGTCTTCATGTAGAGCGTGAAGCTATCGGCCAGCAGCAGCGAAAGACCCTCTGCAATTTCCTTGCGATCATTTTCTTCGATGCCGATATTGATTTTTGCCATGTTGATACTCCTTGCGTTGTTGTTGGGGAAACAGGTTTATCCGAGTGCGGTATCCAGAATCATCATGATCACAAAGCCGGTCATCAGGCCCAGCGTCGAGGGTGTCTGGTGACCATTTCTGTGCGTTTCGGGAATCACTTCATGCGAAACCACAAAAATCATTGCGCCGGCAGCGAGTCCCAGTCCGATCGGGTAGGCAAGGGCCATACCGCTTGAAAGCCCGACGCCAAACAAGGCGCCCAGCGGTTCCATAAAACCGGATGCACCGGCAATCAGCACGGCGCGGAATGCACCAAAGCCGGCGGCGCGCAAGCTCATGGCTACGGCCAATCCTTCCGGGATGTCCTGAATGGCAATGGCGGTGGTCAACGGCAGGCCAACCTGCAGATCTGCCTGCGAGAAGGAAACCCCGATCGCCATTCCTTCCGGCAGGTTATGCAAGGTGATGGCCAGCACAAACAGCCAGACGCGATTCAACCGATCGTTGCAAGGACCGCAGGGTTCGCCGTGCGGATGCGTGTGCGGCGTGAACTGATCCAACCCCAGCATCAGTAGCGCCCCGAGCCCGATCCCCAGCGCCACAACGACTGCGCCTGCAAGCGGAGACCCTGTTTGTTGCGCGCCCGCTGCAACGCCTGGAATAACCAGCGAAAAGGCACTTGCAGCCAGCATCATGCCTGCGGCCATCCCCAGCATGGTGTCTTCAGTGCGCTGGGTCAGTTTTTTCAGGAACAATGCAGGCAGGGCGCCGCAGCAGGTGGCCAGGAACCCGGCCATGCCGCCGATCAGCCCCCATTCCACCGAATGCTGGTTGAAGTTGCTCAGCGCGGTATAGCTGCTGGTACCAAAAAGCCAGCTGATACAGAGTGCGGAAACCAGCAGGGCCAGTGCGGAGTAGGGGTGTGCCCGGACGTAGAGCCGCATGACCTGACTAGTACTTTGCGAAAGGGAAGAAGCGTTATTCATGCCCTCGTTTATAGCATCTTTATGTTACCAAGCGCTAACACGAGCCGAATTGTTGCTGTCAGTCTGTTGTTTCTCTGATGCCGGATGAGCGTTGAAAGGTGGGGCAAATGGAGGCTGCAGAAACTAAAACCCCCGGCTGGGCCGGGGGCTGGGGACTGATTTCGTGCGGAGTGGCTTAGTGATGCCGGCCGCCCGAACGATGTCCGCCAAGCAGCGCCGGCACATTGCGTGAGCCGCGTTGTTGGCGGGGAGGCGCGACATTGCCGTTGACTTCGCGCGGCGGAGTGATCACGTTGCCGTTCGGTTCCGCTTTGTTGCCTGCGTGTGCGCTTGCAACAGGTTTCGCGCCATGTGGTTTGGCTGCCGCCGGCTTGGCGGCCGGACGTGACTGGCCTTGCCCTTGCGGTTTTGCACTGCCGCGACCCTGACCCTGACCTTGACGCCCACCTTGGCCCGAGCGTCCACCATTGCCTTGGCCCGGACGACCACCCCCCTGACGTGGCCCGTTGCGGCCATTCAGAATCGGTTCCGGCTTGGCTTTCGGGTCCCAAGCAAAGCCGGGGACGGTTTCTGCCGGGATCTCGCGCTTGATCTTGCGCTCGATATCGGCCAGCAGCTTGAGTTCATCCACGCAGACCAGCGAGATCGCTTCGCCTTCCGAACCCGCGCGACCGGTACGGCCGATGCGGTGCACATAGTCTTCCGGCACGTTGGGCAACTCGTAGTTCACCACATGCGGCAGCTCTGAAATATCAATACCGCGCGCGGCGATGTCGGTCGCGACCAGCACCTGCAGCGTGCCGGACTTGAATTCCGACAAGGCACGGGTACGCGCGCCCTGGCTCTTGTTGCCGTGAATGGCCATGGAAGTGATGCCTTCCTTGTCCAGTTGCTCGGCCAACCGGTTGGCGCCATGCTTGGTGCGGGTAAATACCAGCACCTGGTGCCAGTTGTTTTCCTTGATCAGGTGCGCCAGCAGCTGGCGTTTCTGGTCGCGGTCCACGGTATAAACCTTTTGCGAAATCAGTTCGGCGGTGGCGTTGCGGCGCGCCACTTCGATCAGTGCCGGATTGGTCAGGATGCCGTCGGCCAGTTCCTTGATCTCGTCCGAGAACGTGGCGGAGAACAGCAGGTTCTGGCGTTTCTTCGGCAGCAGCGCCAGCACCTTGCGGATATCGCGGATAAAGCCCATGTCGAGCATGCGGTCGGCTTCGTCCAGCACCAGTGTTTCCACGCCGCTCAGGTCGACGGTTTTCTGTCCCACGTGATCGAGCAGGCGACCCGGGGTGGAAACCAGAATGTCCACGCGCTTGCGCATCGCATAGATTTGCGGGTTGATGCTGACACCGCCAAACATGGCCAGCGAGGTGATCCGGGTATGTTTGCCATAGTCGCGCACGGATTCTTCGACCTGCGCGGCGAGTTCACGCGTCGGTACCAGCACCAGCACGCGGATTTTGCCGCGGCCTTCCGGAATTGGCACGGAAATCAGGCGTTGCAGGATCGGAAGGACAAAACCTGCGGTCTTGCCGGTGCCGGTCTGGGCGCCGGCCATCAAGTCACCGCCGGCCAATACGGCGGGAATGCCTTGCTGTTGAATCGGGGTAGGGGTGGTGTAGCCAAGTTCAGTAACTGCGCGGACGAGTTCATCCGCAAGCCCAAGGGCGGAAAAAGACATTAAAACTCCAGGGAGATCATCGGCCTGTCGCTTCAGTGGTCTGAGGCGCCAGTCAAAGGCAGATAGGGTAGGGAATAAACAGAAGTCGCGCAGACTGGTTGGAGCGGAACTCTGGGCAGTGTAGTCCTTATTGGAGCCGGCGGCAAAGCATGGTTTGGGTAGTATTGCCTCAATCGGCCTCAAGTTGGGCGGTGCGTCGTCCTTGCAGCATCTGCCGCTTGCCGCCGAAACCCTTGGCTTTGCTGACCGTAAAGCCGGCCTCTGTTAGCCCCTGGCGCACAAAGCCGGCCACGCTCCAGGTCGCCAGCGTGCAATCTTCAGCCGCCAAGCGGGCAAGTTGCCGGAACAGTGCCGGCGACCACATGTCCGGATTCTTGGAGGGCGCGAAGCCATCGAGATAAATCGCGTTGGCTTGATCCGGAATGCGTGGAAATTGTTCCTGCGCATCGCCCAGTAGCAGGGTCAGTTGCACCTGTCCGCCATCGAGCAGGATGTCGTGCCGACCTTCGGTCAGTGCCGGCCAGCCTGCCACGAGTTGCTCGGAGAGCTCAGTGAACTGCGGCCAGCTGGCGTGCAGACGCGCGAGATCAGCGGACTGGAACGGGTATTTTTCTACCGAGATGAACTGCAGCCGCGTGCTGCGCTGTGGATCAACTCTCCAGGCTTGCCAAGTAGTCAGAAAGCTCAAGCCCAGGCCGAAGCCGGTTTCCAGAATCGTGAACGTATCCCGCTCGCGCCAGCGTTGCGGCAGGCCGTTGCCGGCCATGAACACATGTTCGATCTGCCCCAGTCCGCCGTCGGTGGTGTGGTAAATGTCGTCAAACGTGGCGGAGTAGGGCACGCCCTCCGGCGAGAAGGCGATTGCGGCAGGCTGGATCATTGCGAATAAATCGCGCCAAGTATGCGCGGCCCGCTCGCGCCGGTCACGGCCGGCAGGTTGGCGGGGATGCGCTCGATACAGCAGCGCGCGAGCCAGGCAAAGGCATAGGCTTCGACCCAGTCCGGGTTGACGCCAAGCTCGGCGGTGGTGCCGATGCGCGTCTGTGGCAGTTCGCCCGCCAGCATCGCGGCCAGCGTGGCGTTGTGTGCACCTCCGCCGCACAGGTACAGCGTAGCGGGATGGGCTGCGCGGGCTGCATCGGCAATGGTGCGGGCAGTCAGCGCGCAGAGCGTGGCCTGCACGTCTTGCGGCGCGTCGTTCCGCCCGGCGAGCACTGCATCGAGCCAAGCCGCGTGGAACAGGTCGCGCCCGGTGCTTTTTGGCGCGGGCAGCGCGAACCAAGGTTCGGCCAGCAGCGTTTGCAGCAGATCGGGCAGGGTTTTTCCGCCGGCGGCCCAAGCACCGTCGGCATCGTAGGCGCAGCCTTGATGGCGCTGTGTCCACAGGTCCATCAGTACATTGCCGGGTCCGCAGTCCCAGCCGGTGACGTTGCAGCTGGCGGGCAGGATGGTGAGGTTGGCGATGCCGCCGACGTTGACGAGCACGCGGGTTTCGGCGGCTTGGCCAAAGATGGCTTGGTGAAAAGCCGGCACCAGCGGTGCGCCCTGGCCGCCGGCGGCGACATCGCGGCTGCGGAAATCGCCGACCACGCTGATGCCGGTCAGCTCGGCCAACAGCGCGTGGTTGCCGATCTGCAGCGTGTAGCCGCATTCGGGCCGGTGGCGGATGGTCTGGCCGTGGTTGCCGATCGCGCGGATATCTTGGGCGGCGATGCCGGTCTGCGCGAGCAATTGATTGACTGCGTTAGCGCAGGCGCGGCTGTGGGCGTTGGCGGCCAGCGCGGCGCGATGCAGCTCATCCGCGCCGCTGGCTTGCAGTGCCAGCAATTCGACGCGCAAGTCTTGATCGAGCGGCGTGCCGGTTGCGGCGATCAGGCGCGGGTGTGCGCCGGAGAAGTCGACCAGCGCGGTGTCGATGCCGTCGAGGCTGGTGCCGGTCATTAGACCGATGTAGTAGTCAGACATGGGAGCCTATTTACATTAGGTGGCTGCGCCATCACATTTTGCAGCCGGGCGGTACTCGGAATCCTCATGTACGCTTGTGTACACTCCGGTTCACCCCAAGGGTACTTCCTACGGGGCGCCTGCGTTCCGGCCGGCTGCAAACTATTTCGGCTCGCTCACCTACTGAAAATAGGCTCTAAGCGCCGGTCGGAAGCGGGAATAGCCCGATTATATCCGCTTGCGCATCAGCGTCGACTTGCCGAACAGGCTCTCGACCAAGTCGACGGTCAGCTGGGCGGTCTGGTTGCGCACGTCGAAAGCCGGGTTGAGCTCCATGATGTCGAGCGATGCCAGCAGGCCGGTGTCGGCGATCATTTCCATGCACAATTGCGCTTCGCGGTAAGTCGGACCGCCCGGAACCGGTGTGCCCACGCCGGGAGCGATCTGTGGGTCGAGAAAATCTGCATCGAAGCTGACGTGCAGGTGCGTATGTTCATCGAGATCGGCCAGTGCGCGTTCCATCGTCTGGTGCATGCCGGTTTCGTCGATGAAGCGCATGTCGAAGACTTCCAGATTCATCTGGTGCACGAACTGTTTTTCCGCCGGATCGACGCTGCGGATGCCGATCAGGCGGAAGACCTCGGGTGAAACCGCAGGAATGACGCCGCTCAGACTGGAGAGCTCGGTCGGATCGTAGCCGCATAGCGTTGCGACCGGCATGCCGTGCAGATTGCCGCTGGGCGTGATGTCGGCGGTATTCGAATCGGCGTGCGCATCCAGCCACAGTACGCGCAGCTTCTTGCCGGTTTCTCGGCAATGGCGTGCGACGGCGCTGATCGAGCCGATGGCCAGCGAATGGTCACCGCCCATCAGGATCGGCAGACGGTCACGCTGCAGTGTGCTGTAAACCGCCTCGTACACCGACTGGTTCCAGGGCGTGACTTCATCCAGATGGCGGTAGCCGCCGGTGGATTCCTCCCACGGATTGTGCGGACCATGCAAGTTGCCCAGGTCTTCGACATCCAGGCCATGATTGAACAGCGCCGGTTCAATCCCTGCCACGCGCAAGGCTTCCGGACCCATCGACGCACCGCGCGTGCTGGCACCGACATCGGTGGGGGCGCCGATCAGCGAAATCTTGTGTTGCGATTGTGGGTGGGGCAAGGACATCATGGGGTTCATCCTGTCACTGGGTGCGCGATTGTGGCGGCATTGGCGGATCAATACCACCCGCACTTTCCCTACCTATTGAGCAGCATTCGCATTACGGGAAAATGATGGATCGGTTGCGGTAATATTTGCCCATTCAAAGGGGAGTGCATGTCTCAAACCACGGGCAACAGCCTGGCTTCAAATCACCTGGACTGGGTGGACGGCACCCGCTGTATTGCGGCGCTGGCGGTGGTGTTGCTGCATGCGGCAGCCAGCGCGGTGACGGACAAGAGCCTGATCGGCAGCAGTGGCTGGTGGGCAGCCAATCTGTTCGATGCCGCCACGCGCTGGTGCGTGCCGGTATTCGTGATGCTGAGCGGTGCGCTGCTGCTATCCCCGGCGCATCCGGGCGAAGCTTGGACCCAGTTCTATCGCCGACGTTTTGGACGTGTGCTGTTGCCGCTGGTGTTCTGGTCGCTGTTTTATCTGGCCTACGATCTTTACTGGGTGTACGAGCGCGAAGCTGAGCCGGACTGGTGGTTCATGCTGCGCCAGACATTGATCGGCATGCCATATTTCCACCTGTGGTTCCTGTTCATGCTGCCGGGCCTGTATCTGGTCACACCGCTGCTACGCCAGATGCTGGCGGTGCTGTGCCGCAAGCAGCTGGCCATGCTCTGTGCCGGATTGCTGGCGCTGGCCATGGCCAACAAGGTCTTTGCGCTCTGGCGCGGCGATGGTCCGCCGTTTGCCGGCATCTTGTTCGTGCCCTTCATTGGCTATTTTCTCGCCGGCTATTTGCTGGCCAGCGGACCACGCGATTCGCGCTGGCCTTGGCCCACGCTGATTGCCGGCATCGTGCTGACGGCGCTGGGCTGCGGCTGGCTGGCAGGGCTGGGCGAGCTCAATGCCGGTACCTATTTCTACGATTACTTCAGCATCACCACCGTGCCGGCCGGGTTGGCTGCATTCGCGCTTTGCCTGCGCTTGCCTAATCTGCGCCTCTTCGGCTGGATCGCGCCGGTTTCTTTCGGTATCTACCTGATCCACCCGCTGTGGCTGGATCTGCTCTGGCAGAACGATCTGCGCCCGACCACGCTGCATCCGGCGTTGGCGATACCACTGCTGACCGCATTTGCGTTTGTTGTTTCCGGGCTGGCGGCCTGGCTGATCCGAACGGTGCCAGGATTGCGGCGGGTGGTGTGAGGTGCTTGGGCCTTGTCGGTGCTGCTGGTGCAAGGCCCTTGCATCACTGTTAAAGCGCGGAGTTTTCCTGGTAATCCAGCACAAATCCCGCGCCCTTATTCTGTTTCAGTGTGTCGGCAAGATACGGCATCACGCTTTCCAGTTCCTGTTTCAAGGTCCAGGGCGGGTTGAGGATGAACATGCTGCTGCCGTGCATGCCAAAGCCATCGGCTGAAGGCGATTGCACATTAAGGGCTGCATGCAGCCAGCTCTTGCACGGCAATTTCTTCAGGTTGGCGGTCAGGTCGCCAATCTCGCGCCGTTGCAGGTGCGGATACCAGATGGCGTAAGTGCCGGTGGCGAAACGCTTCAGCGCATCCTGCAGCGCGGTGATCACGGTCTGGTAGTCGCGCTTGTCCTCGAATGGCGGATCGATCAGGATCAATCCACGCCGGGGCGCGGGGGGTAATACGGCTTTCAGGCCGGCAAAGCCGTCGGCTTGCTGGATCACGGCCCGTTTGCCCGCATCGGCAAAGTTTTCCTGCAGGATCTTGCTGTCGCTCGGATGCAATTCGAACAGGCGCAGCCGGTCATCGGTGCGCATCACGGTTTGCGCCACCAGGGGCGAGCCGGGATAGAAGCGCAGTTGCCCGTCCGGATTCAGGTTTTTCACAAGCGCGACATAATCGGCGAGTGCCGGAGGCAGATCATTGCGGTTCCACAGGCGGGCGATGCCGCTCTCGAATTCCGCGTTCTTGGTGGCATAGCCTTCGTCCAGCGAATAACAGCCGGCGCCGGCATGGCTGTCCACGTACCACCAAGCTTTGTCCTTCTGGTTCAGGTAGCGCAGCAGCAGCAGTTCGATCGTGTGTTTCAGGACGTCGGCATGATTGCCGGCATGGAAGGCGTGGCGGTAACTCAGCATGGCTTCTTTCGTAATTGCGAGGTGACGAGACTTTCGGCAGTGTAAAGCGCCAGCCCCAGCCAGATGAAGGAAAATCCGATCAATTTGGTCTGGCTGAACGGTTCATGCCACAGGAAAACGCCGAGCATGAACTGAACCGTGGGCGTGACATACTGCAGAATGCCCATCAGCGAATAGGGAATCCGCCGCGCGCCGGAGGCATACAGCAGCAGCGGCACCACGGTGATGGGGCCCGCCAGGATCAGCAAGGCCCTGTAGTGCCAGCCCTCGGTCACGAACCCGCTTTGCCCCGTTGCCCCCAGCCAGATCAACAGCGCGGTCGCGAAGGGAAAAAGCAGGGCGGTTTCGACCATCAGCCCTTCCTGGGCTCCCAGATGCGCCGTTTTGCGGATCAGGCCGTAGGAGCCAAACGTTGCGGCCAGCGATAATGCAATCCAGGGTAGTTGCCCGGCTTTCACAGTCAGCCACAATACGCCCGCAGCAGCAAAGGCGATCGACGCCCATTGCAAGGGCCGCAAGCGCTCGCGCAGCAGAAAGACGCCGATTAACACGTTGAAGAGCGGATTGATGAAATAACCGAGGCTGGCATCCACCACGCGGTTTTCCTGCACGGCCCAGATGTAGACAAACCAGTTGGCTGAAATGAGCAGCGCGCTGAGCGAGAAGGTCTTGAGCGTTTTCTGGTCTTGCAGCGCCAGCCACAACCATTTCCAGTTGCTGCGAAAGAGCAGGATGGCGAACAGGAAAAGCACCGACCAGGTCATGCGGTGCAGCAGGACCTCCTGTGGCGAGATGCCTTGCAGCGCTTTGAAGTAGATGGGAAAGACTGACCAGAGCAGATAGGCGCTCAAGGCGCGAAGGATACCGGATTGCATGGGTGTACCCGAAACACAAACCGGGAGTCTACCCGGGATGCTCGCAGGAAACAGTACACAGTAAACGGAAAAATTTGGCAAACAGACGTCAGGAAAATCCCTTACCTCGTCACCATGCCATGGCAATGGTGATAGACTGCAAGACGTCGAGCCTGCCGGTTTGTTATGTTCAAGGCGGGTTCTTTTTCCCCCATTTTTTTGGACGTAACACACTGAAATGAATAAATTTTCTGTTTTGTTCGTCTGTACCGGCAATATTTGTCGCAGTCCGACTGCGGACGGTATTTTGCGTCAACTGGTCAGTTCCGCCCAGCTGGATGGCAAGGTGGAAGTTGATTCGGCGGGAACGCAGGATTACCACACGGGCCAGGCGCCTGACCAACGTGCGCTGCGGCATGCCAAACGCCGCGGTTACGATCTTTCCACGCTGCGGGCTCGCCAGGTTGAATCCGAGGATTTTCATCGCCACGACCTGATTCTGGCCATGGATCGCAGTCACCTGGCCATTTTGGATCGGCGCTGCCCGCCCGAGCACAAGCACAAATTGCGGTTGTGTCTCGAGTTTGCTCACCATGCAAAGGCGCAGGAAGTGCCTGATCCTTACTACGGCGGTGAAGAGGGATTCGAGCATGTGCTCGATCTGATCGAAGACGCCTGCCGGGGTTTGCTGGCGCATATGCAAGGGCAACTGTCCGTAGCCTGAATGGTTTGTGATTGCCAGTGTATGCCGGCTATCGTTACAATCCGCGTTTCCTGTTCTTCGGGGGAGTAGTCGCCGCGCATGTCGCGGGGATACGTCAACATACTTGGGCCACTGGCCTATGGCGTATCTGGTCGGGTTATCCCGGCTTGGCAAGACCCGAGGCACGTTCGCTGCGCTCATGGGGTGGGCCGCGGCGATCTGCCTCGTGTCATTTCGCCTGCCCCGGGTATCTCTCTGATGGAAACTTTTCTGATTTCAAGCGGTGTTGTCGCTATTGCCGAGATGGGCGACAAAACACAGTTGCTGTCGCTGATCCTTGCTGCCCGTTTCCGCAAACCGTGGCCGATCGTTCTGGGTATCCTTGTTGCGACCATCTTGAACCACTATGCCGCAGCGTGGATTGGCCAGTGGGTAGCAAACATGATTTCGCCGGCCATGCTGCGCTGGATTGTCGGCTTGGGGTTTATCGCTATTGCGTGCTGGGCGCTAATCCCGGATAAATTCGAGGACGATGAGGCGCAGGTAAAGCCCTACGGGGCGTTCATTGCGACCGCCATCGCTTTTTTTATTGCGGAAATCGGTGACAAAACGCAGATCGCCACGGTAGCGCTGGCGGTGAAGTATTCGCCGTTGTGGCAAGTGGTGGTGGGAACAACTGCAGGCATGATGCTGGCCAATGTGCCGGCCGTCTTGCTGGGGGCCTGGATCTCTGACCGGATGCATATCCTGCGCTACGTGCGTTTTGTGGCCTGTGGCGTTTTTGCCATTTTGGGCGTGCTTGCACTCTGGGGGGCGGGCAGTGCCGATTTGATGCTTTGAATTTGGTAGGACAACCCGCCGGTCGGCGAGACTGACCGGCTTTTTATTAACAAAGGGGAGCGCAATGCTGGAACAGCTGTTCAAGCTCAAGGAACACGGTACCGACGTCAAAACCGAGGTCATCGCCGGATTTACCACTTTCTTGACGATGGCTTATATCGTCTTCGTCAATCCATCGATCCTGTCGCTTACCGGCATGGATTTCAATGCCGTCTTCGTGGCAACGTGTCTGGCTGCTGCGCTGGGCACCGGCATCATGGCGCTGGTGGCCAATTACCCGATCGCGCTGGCGCCGGGCATGGGCCTGAATGCCTATTTTACCTTTACGGTATGCAAGGGCATGGGCGTCAGCTGGCAGGTGGCGCTGGGCGCTGTGTTCATTTCCGGCATCATTTTCCTCGCCGTCAGCCTGTTCAAGGTGCGGGAAGCGATCGTCAACGCGATTCCGCATTCGCTGAAACTGGCGATCTCGGCTGGCGTGGGCATGTTCCTCGCGATCATTGCGCTGAAAAATGCCGGCGTGATTGTCGGCTCCCCGGCTACGCTGGTCACGCTCGGCAGCATCCATGACCCGAAAACGCTGCTTGCTATCCTCGGCTTCTTCATGATCGTGGCGCTGGAATACCGCAAGGTGCCCGGCTCGATCATCATCGGCATTCTTACCGTGACCGTGCTGTCCATTGCAATGGGTTTGTCCAAGTTCAATGGCGTGGCATCGCTGCCGCCGTCGATGGCGCCGACCTTCATGCAGATGGACATCGCTGGTGCCATGAATGTCGGGCTGCTGGGTGTGGTGTTTGTGTTCTTCTTCGTGGATCTGTTCGATACCACCGGTACGCTGATTGGCGTGTCACACCGTGCTGGTCTGCTCGACAAGGATGGCAAGCTGCCGCGCCTGAAAAAAGCCTTGATGGCTGACAGCGTGGCGATTGCTGCCGGTGCTGTGATGGGTACTTCCTCAACCACTGCCTATATCGAATCGGCTGCGGGTACTGCCGTGGGTGGCCGCACCGGTCTGACTTCGCTGGTGGTGGCGGTATTGTTCCTGGCCGCATTGCTGTTCTCGCCGCTGGCAGGCTCCGTACCGGCTTTTGCCACTGCCCCGGCACTATGCTACGTTGCAGTGCTGATGGCGCGCGGTCTGGCTGAAATCGAATGGGATGACCTGACCGAATCGGCCCCGGCCGTGATGACCGCACTGGCCATGCCGTTTACGTTCTCGATTGCCGACGGTATCGCTTTTGGTTTCATCAGCTACGTAGCGATCAAGGCGCTGGCTGGCCGTTTCAAGGATCTTTCCATTGCCGTGGTCGTCATCGCAGGCCTTTGGCTGGTAAAGTTCGCTTTCTTTGGATAATCAGACTGCCGCCATGGAAAAGCCTTTCTACGCCGACTATATTCGCGAACGCATCCGCACCGTGCCGGACTGGCCTCAGCCCGGTGTGATGTTCCGTGACATCACGCCCCTGCTGCAGGACAAAAAAACCTTCCGCTTACTGGTGGATGTCTTTGTTCACCGCTACATGGATCAGCAACTCGATCTGGTGGCCGGGGTGGATGCGCGCGGGTTTATTCTCGGCGCCGTGGTGGCCTACGAGCTGAACCTCGGGTTCGCACCGGTACGCAAGAAGGGCAAGCTGCCCTATATGACCGTTACCGAGGAATACGAGCTCGAATATGGTTCGGCCACGGTTGAAGTGCATACCGATGCCTGCAAGTCTGGCGACCGGGTTTTGCTGATCGACGATCTGGTCGCCACCGGCGGCACCATGGTGGCTGCGGCCAAACTGTTGACGCGCATTGGTGCCAACGTGGTGGAAGCGGCAGCTATCGTCGACTTGCCCGAGCTGGGCGGCTCGAAACTGATTCGTGAACAGGGCATTCCACTGTTTACCGTGTGTAACTTTGAAGGCCATTAGAGCGCTGCAGACACTATCCGTTTGTATGTGATCGGCCCTGTCTTTTTGATTTTGGAACTGGCATCGTGACTCTGGAACTACCGCAAATCGAATCCATCCTGGAAAACGCCGACTGCTTGCATAGCGAGGCAGAAGTGCTTGCCGCGATCGAGCGCATGGGCGCTGAAATGACCGAGAAATTGCGTCATACCAACCCGATCGTCTACACCGTGCTCAATGGCGGCATGATCCTGGCGGGACAACTGCTACCCAAGCTGCGGTTGCCGTTGCAGATGTCGTATCTGCACGCCACGCGCTATCGCATGGAAACCAGCGGCGGACAGATCGAGTGGAAAGTGCCGCCGCGCGGCGACATGCGCGGCCGCACCGTGCTGATCATTGACGATATCCTGGACGAAGGCCATACCCTGGCTGCCATCGTCGAGCATTGTCAGGCGCAAGGCGCCGAGGAAGTGCTGGTCGCCGTGTTGATCGACAAACTGCACAACCGCAAGGCGCCGGGCATCAAGGCGGATTTTGTCGGTCTGGAAGTCGAAGACCGTTTCCTGTTCGGCTGCGGCATGGATTACCAGGACTATTGGCGTAATACGCTGGCTATCTATGCCGTGAAGGGGCTTTGATCCGCTCCGGATAAGCGAGTCCTGATGCGATATAAAAAACCGCGCTGCAAGAAACAGCGCGGTTTTTTCATGCCTGCGCGGCGGGGCGGCATCAGGCAACGAGCCGATACAGCACGGGCACCAGCAGCGATGTCATCAGGGCGTTGAGCCCCATCCCCAGGCCGGCAAAGGCGCCGGCTTCGTTGTTTTCCTGAAACGCCCGCGCGGTGCCGATGCCGTGGCTGACCAGCCCCATGGCAAATCCGCGCATGGCGGGTTCCCGGATATTCAGGCGATCCAGCACCCACGGTGCCGCCACGGCGCCGGTCACGCCGGTCAGGATGACTACCGCCGCGGTGAGCGAGGGAATGCCGCCCAGCTTTTCCACGATGCCCATGGCTACCGGCGCGGTGGCGGATTTGGGCGCCAGCGAAAGCAGGCTGGAGGGGCTCGCACCCAGCAACCAGCCGATGCCCACCGAAGAGGCAATGGCCAGCAGCGAGCCGCCCGCCAGGGTCAGCAGCAGAGGGCTTAGCATGCTGCGGATGCGCTCCTGCTGCTGGTAAAGCGGTACGGCCAGGGCCACGGTGGCGGGCGCCAGCAGGAAATGAATCCATTGCCCGCCGGCCCAATAGGCCTGATAAGACGTGCCGGTAAAGTAAAGCACCAGAACCAGCGTCAGGATGCTGAGTCCGACCGGGTTGGCCAACGGAAAGCCCTTGCTGCGCTTGGCCAGCAGGCTGGCGAGCTGGAAGATGCACAGGGTGAGCAGCAGCCAGAAAACCGGCAGGGCTTGCAGATGCGCCCAGAGTCCGCCCAGACGTTCAATCATGTTGCGCCTCCCGCTTGGCGCGCAGTGCTTTCAGCAGCAGGCCGCTGAGCCCCACGCTGATGAGCGTACCGGCCAGCACCGCGCCCAAGATGGCGGGCCATTCGCGCTGCAACCGCTCCAGATGCAGGATCACGCCCACACCGGCGGGCACGAACAGGAGCGAAAGATATTGCAGGATGCCCATGGAGGCCGTGCGCAGGTTCTCCGGCGGAGGCCGACGGCGCCATGCAAGCCAGCCCAGCAGCAGTGCCATGCCCAACACCGGCCCGGGCAGGGGCAGGGCGAAGAGATAACCTGCGATATCGCCGGCCAGTAAAAAAGCCAGCAGAACCAGAAAACCACTCAACATGTCATCGCTCCCGCAAACGATTCGGTATCCAGCAACAAATGCTGCGCCAGCGTGCATTCCTCGCAATTGCTGGCCGGATCGTCCCGGTCGATCACCAGAAAATCGCTTTCAGCCTGCAAGGCCAGCAGCGGGTGATGCCATACGCCGGGCGCGAAATTGATGCCCTGCTGGCCATGCGCCAGGAACGCCCGTATCCGGCCGGAATCGATGCTGTCACCGGGTGGCGCCGCCACGACCAGGAAAGGCCGGCCGGACAGCGGCATGAAGGCTTGCGAGCCCTTGGGATGGCGCTCCAGCATGGCAATGCTGAGCGGCAGATTGCGCGGCTGGGCGCGGAAGATGCTGACGATCAGCCGCCCGTCCGTGCCGGGATCGAGCCGGGCCAGATCGTGGAAACGCTGGCTGGTGCCGGCATTGACGGCAAAGCGGGTCTGCTGGGGATCGGCTTCGATCACTTCCCCGAACGGGGCAAAGGCGCTGCGGCTGAGCGCCTCGACGAACAGCTTGGTCAAAGCGTATCTCCCGCCGGTTTGCCCCACAGCCGCAGGCGCGAAACGCCGCCGTCCGGATGCAGGTTGAAGCGGACATGGCTTATCTTGCCCAGCGGCATGGCGGCAAAGCTCTGGATGCTGTCGGCACTGAGCGGGCTTTCCGGTAGCAGCGGCGCCCAGAATTGCGATTGGGTGACGAGTGCCGCATCATCCGGATCCGGTATCCAGGCCGCTTGCAGCGAGCAGCGGTCCGGGTAATTGCCCTTGAAGTGCGCGGTATCCACTTCTACCCGCGCGATTTCGCCCGCAATGCCCAGCGCCAGGATGCACCAGTCGTACCCGGGCTCGCGCCGGCGCCGGGTTTCCCAGCCTTCGCCCATGTTGATGCCCCGGCCCGGTAGCAGCAGGTTGGCCGCTGCGCCGAAGTGGGCATCGTTCCAGGCAATGGCCCGGCCGCCATGCTTCAGCGCAGCCAGATCGACCAGTCCATCCGGCCCGGCCGTCAAAGTCGCGGGCGCTGGCTTGCCGTAGACGCGCAAACGCGCCAGACCGCCGTCGGGATAGATGTGGACGCGTACATGCGAAAACACGGTGTGCTCATGGCCGATGGCCGCAAGCAGATGGTGTTGGTTGCCCTTGAGCGCGTTCATGCCGGTCAGCGGCAGCCAGGTTTCGCCGGCCGGATCGGTGCCTGCCGGGCAGCCTTCAACCAGGGCGGCTGGCGGGTAGTTGCCGGTGAAAAAGCTGGTGTCGAGATCGAAGCCGGCAATCGTGCCGGGGCAGCCCAGGCGCACCACGCACCAGTCGTGCCCGGCGCTGCGCTTGCGCCGGCTTTCCCAGCCGTCCATCCATTTGCCGTTGTCGTCGTATCGGCCGGGAATGAAATAGGCGGGCTCCGGGTTGAGCATGCGCGCCATCGGCGCGAAGAAATCATCCGAGCAGGCAAGCGTCTCGGCGCCCAGGCGCGGGTCGGCCAGATTGATGCTGCGGCTGGCCCAGCCGGGCAAGTCGGCCGGAGCCGCGGTCAGAATAGGGGAGGAAGAAGCGGTCATCGTGTCTCAGTCCAGGGAGCTGATGAAGTTGGCGAATTCCGGCGTGGCCGGGTTGGCGAACATGGTTTGCGGATCGCCGGATTCGTGGATACGGCCTTCATACATGAAAACCAGCTTGTTGCCCACTTCGCGCGCGAAACGCATCTCGTGCGTGACCATGATCAGCGTCATGCCCTCGCTGGCGAGCTGGCGCACCACCATCAGCACTTCGTTGACGAGTTCCGGATCGAGTGCCGAGGTGATCTCGTCGCACAGCAAGACCTTGGGCGACATGGCCAGCGCACGGGCGATGGCAACGCGCTGTTGCTGCCCGCCGGAAAGCTGGTCGGGGAAGGCATCGAACTTGTGTTCCAGCCCGACGCGCGCCAGGGTGCTGCGCGCAATGACTTCGGCTTCTTCCTTGGACGTATCTTTCACGATTTGCGGCGCGAGCATCACGTTCTGCCCCGCGGAGAGGTGCGGGAACAGATTGAACTGCTGAAACACCATGCCCACTTTCTGGCGCAGCGCGCGCAGGTCGCCCTGTTCGGCCACCAGTGCGGTGCCGTCGACTTCGATGGTACCGTCGTCGATGGTTTCCAGCCCGTTCAGCGCGCGCAGCAGCGTGCTTTTGCCCGAGCCGCTGCGGCCGACGATGGCGACGACTTCGCCTTCTTCGACTTCCAGGTTGATGCCCTTGAGCACATGGTTTTTGCCAAAGTGCTTGTGCAGGCGGTTAGTTCGTACGAGTGGCATAGAGCCTCCTTTCCAGACGCTGGGCATACCAGGACAACGGATAACAAAGCAGGAAGTAACCGATGGCGACCAGGCCGTAGACCAGGAAGGGCTGGTAGGTGGCGTTGGCGATCATCGATCCGGTTTTGGTCAGTTCGGCAAAGCCGATGATCGAGGTCACGGCCGTGCCCTTGACCACCTGTACGGCGAAGCCGACGGTGGGCGCAATCGCCATGCGCATGGCCTGCGGCAGAATCACATGGCGCATTTGCTCGCGGTAGGTGAGGGCCAGACTGGCACCGGCCTCCCATTGGCCGCGCGGAACCGATTCCACGCAGCCGCGCCAGATTTCCGCCAGGTAGGCACTGGAAAACAGCATCAGTCCGACCCCGGCAGCCAGCCAGGCCGGCACATCCAGCCCCAACAGCGAAAGGCCGAAGAACAAGGTAAAGAGCTGTAGCAGCAAGGGCGTGCCCTGGAAGATTTCGATATAGATCTGCGCCAGGCCACGCGGTGGGCGGTGCTTGGCGATGCGGGCAAACAGCAGGGCCAGCGCGGCCAGTCCGCCAAGTACGAATGCCACCATGGACAGCAGCAGGGTAAGCGCGCCGCCGAGCAGAAGATTGCGGACGATGTCCCACAGGGTAAAAGTCATCATGGCAGGGGCCTCCTGACAATGGCGTAGCGCCCGATCAGATTCAGTGACTGGCGGATCAAGAAGGCCATGGCAAAGTAAATGGCCGTGGTCAGGAAATAGGTTTCAAACGCGCGGAAATTGCGCGACTGGATAAAGTTGGCCACGAAGGTCAGTTCCTCGGCCGATATCTGCGAACACACTGCCGATCCCAGCATCGAGATCACGATCTGGCTGCTCAGCGCCGGCCAGACCTTGCGCAGCGCGGGGCGCAGCATCACGTAGAAAAAGATCTGCCAGCGGGTGAAGGCCAGCGATTGCGCGGCTTCGATCTGCCCTTTGGGCGTGGCTTGCAGCCCGGCGCGGATGATCTCGGTGCTGTAGGCCCCGACGTTCAGGATGATGGCCAGAATGGCCGCCTGGCCTTCGCTCATCCGGATACCCAAGGAGGGCAAGCCGAAGAAGATCAGGAACAGTTGCACCAGGAACGGCGTGTTGCGAAAGAGTTCGACATAACACTGATACAGCCCGGCAAAGGGCTTGATGTCCCAGGTGCGGCAAATGGCGCCGACGGTGCCGATCAGCGTGCCGACCGTGCCGCCGACGAGGGTCAGATACACGGTGTAGGCAATGCCGTGGGCCAGCATGGCGCGGTATTCGTAGATGAACGAAAA
The DNA here is from genome assembly GCA_018261735.1 of Pseudomonadota bacterium. Classification (GTDB taxonomy): domain Bacteria; phylum Pseudomonadota; class Gammaproteobacteria; order Burkholderiales; family Chitinibacteraceae; genus Formivibrio. Next base: position 12,915 of record JAGTRM010000028.1, on the reverse strand, counting down.
ATCAAACTGATAAGTCATGAAGCAACTCCTGGCGTCGCCCAGCTTTTCCATAGGGAGAGGCTGGGCGACGCGGCGTATTACAGATCGGCAGGCAAGGCCGCATGCAACCAGCGTTGCGAGATTTCATTCAGGCTGCCGTTTTTCTTGGCCTTCTGGATGATCTCGTTCACCTTGTTTTGCAGTGCGGTTTCGCCTTGCGCCAGGCCGATATAGCAAGGCGAATTCTTGACCAGGAACTTCACGCCCAGCGAGCGCTGTTTGCTGCGCTCGTGCACTGCGGCGGCCACCACGTTGCCGGTGGCCAGCAGTTGGGTCTGGCCGGAAAGGTAGGCCGCGATGGTGGCGTTGTTGTCCTCGAAGCGCTTCAGCACGGCGCTGGCCGGCGCAACCTTGGAAAGCTCCAGATCTTCGATCGAGCCGCGAGTCACGGAGACCGTCTTGCCGGCAAGCTCGTCGATCTTGCTGATCTTGATGTCGTCCGGTCCGAATACGCCGTTGAAGAACGGCGCATACGCGCTGGAAAAATCGATGACCTTTTCGCGTTCCGCATTCTTGCCCATGCTGGAAATCACCAGATCCACCTTGCCGGTCGTCAGGAACGGCACGCGGTTGGCGCTGGAAACCGGCACCAGTTCGACCTTGGTGCCCATCTCCTTGCCGATCAGGTTGGCCACGTCGATGTCATAGCCACTGGGCTTCATATCCGCGCCCACGCTGCCGAAGGGCGGAAAATCCTGAGGCACGGCAATCTTGATCACGCCGGCCTTGGTGATGTTGGCCAGTACATCGGCTTGGGCAACGGGCGCCAGGCTGCCCAAGCCAAGCGCGCCGAGCAGAACCAGGGGACGGAAAAAGCGGGAAGTACGCATGGTGTTGCTCCTTGTAGATTACGGTTGGAAAAAGCGGATACCCACGCGGGCGGCTGCCCGCAACAGGTGGGTTTGCATGGCTTGGCGAGCGGCAGCCGAGTCATGGTTTGCAATGGCTTCTATTACGGCCAGATGCTCGTCGGCCGGTTCCCAGATGCTCTTGGGATTGGCAAACGGCAGTTGCAGGCTGTAGGCCACTTGAGTTTCGTATTGCTGCAGGACGGAAACGAAGGCTTCATTGCCGGAAAGGCGGGCGATGCGGCGATGGAATTCCATATCCCATTCCGCCGCCATCACCAGGTCAAAACCGTGCAATGCGGTTTCCAGGTTGGCCTGGACTTCGCGCAATTCATCGGCGTGATTTTTCAGGTCTGCCGCGGCCATGCTGGCGCCGGCCGGTTCCAGCACGTAGCGGAACTGGAAGATGGCCTCGGGGCGCATGCTGGAAGGATTGGCCGGGATGTCACCCGCGGCGCGGCCATTACCGGCCGTGACAAACACGCCTTTCCCCGGGTGAGCGCGCACCAACCCAAGGGCTTCCAGCATCGAAATGGCTTCGCGCAGGCAGGCCCGGCTGATACCCAGCCCTTCGGAGAGTTCACGCTGGGAGGGCAGGGCTTGGCCATGGGGATACGTGCCGTTGGCGATCAGGCGTTGCAGGTTCTGTGCGGCGACATTGGAAAGACTTGGCATCTTGGCTCTCTCTTGAACTGGTTCAACTGGTATGACCAGTATGGCCAATACAAAGCAATCCGCGTGCCAAGTGAAAGCAAGGAGAGAAAATTCAATTTATACTACTGTTTTTAAAAGGATTTTGGTGTGTTTCAGTGTGGTTGGTACAAAGAGAGGCTCTCGTGATTGCCCCAAAGAATTGCAGGGCGCACCAGTTGCGAGCGATGTGGCGGGGTTGTTTTTATGAAAAGCAGGTTTGTTGCGGAGCCTGCGGGGTAAACGTGAAAAAGGCCGTTCACCCTTGCAGGTGAGCGGCCTTTCATTCTTTAAATCAGCGATCAGCAGCGCACGCAATCCACGTAGTAGAGTGTTTCGCCGTTGCGCTCTTCCTTGACCAGACCATGAATGTCGGCCTCGAAGCCCGGGCAGACCTTGTTGAATTCGCGGGCGAATTTCAGGTAGTCGACGATGATCTTGTTGAACACTTCGCCCGGAATCAGCAGCGGGATGCCTGGCGGATAGGGCGTGAGCAACACGGCGGTGACGCGGCCTTCCAGCTCGTCGATGGGCACGCGGTCGATCTCGCGGTGCGCCATCATCGAGAACGCCTTGGCCGGTTTCATCGCCGGGGTCATGTCCGACAGATACATTTCGGTGGTGAGGCGGGCAACGTTGAACTGCTTGTAGAAACCGTGCACCAGATTGCTCAGGTCACGCAGACCGATGCGTTCGTACTGCGGGTGCTTGGCTGCGAACTCCGGCATCACGCGCCACAGCGGCGCATTGGTATCGTAGGCATCCTTGAATTGCTGCAGCTCGGTCAGCATCGTGTTCCAGCGACCCTTGGTGATGCCGATGGTGAACATGATGAAGAAGGAATAAAGGCCGGTCTTTTCCACGACGATGCCATGTTCGGCCAGATACTTGGTCACGATGGCCGCTGGAATGCCGGATTCCGAAAAGGCACCGTCCACGTTCAGGCCCGGGGTGATGATGGTGGCCTTGATCGGGTCGAGCATGTTGAAGCCGTCGGCGATCGAGCCGAAGCCGTGCCAGTTGTCGTTATCCTTGAGCACCCAGTCTTCGCGGCTGCCCATGCCTTCCTCGGCCAAATGATCCGGTCCCCAGACCTTGAACCACCAGGAATCGCCGTATTCTTCGTCCACTTTGCGCATGGCGCGGCGGAAATCGAGCGCTTCAAGGATCGATTCCTCAACCAGCGCGGTGCCACCCGGCGGCTCCATCATCGCGGCAGCCACATCGCACGAGGCAATGATCGAATACTGCGGGCTGGTCGAGGTATGCATCAAATACGATTCGTTGAAGATATCGCGGTCGAGATGGCGGTTTTCCGGGTCCTGCACCAGGATTTGCGAAGCCTGCGACAGGCCCGCCAGCAGCTTGTGCGTGGACTGGGTGGCAAACACCATTGATTCCTTGCAGCGCGGTCGATTCTCGCCAATCGCGTGCATGCCGTGATAGAAATCATGGAAGTTGGCGTGCGGCAGCCAGGCTTCGTCGAAATGCAGGGTGTCGATCAGGCCGTCAAGCAGACCCTTGATCTCTTCCACGTTGTAGATGATGCCGTCGTAGGTCGACTGAGTGATGGTCAGCACGCGCGGCTTGATATGCGGGCGCTTGGCCAGCGATTCGCGGGCGAACGGGTTGGATTCGATCTTGCGGCGGATCGTTTCCGGCTCGAACTCGCTGCGCGGGATCGGGCCGATGATGCCGTAATGGTTGCGCGTGGGCATCAGGAACACCGGCACCGCGCCGGTCATGATGATCGAATGCAGAATGGATTTGTGGCAGTTGCGGTCGACCAGCACGATATCGCCCGGCGCCACGGTCGAATGCCAGACGATCTTGTTCGATGTCGAGGTGCCGTTGGTCACGAAATACAGGTGATCGCAGTTGAAGATGCGTGCGGCATTGTGCTCGGAAGCAGCCACCGGACCGGTATGGTCGAGCAGCTGGCCGAGTTCTTCCACCGCGTTGCACACGTCCGCGCGCAGCATGTTCTCGCCAAAGAACTGATGGAACATCTGGCCGACCGGCGACTTCAGGAAGGCAACGCCGCCCGAGTGGCCGGGGCAGTGCCAGGAATACGAGCCGTCCTGCGCGTAATTCACCAGCGCGCGGAAGAAAGGCGGAGCGAGCGTATCGAGATACGATTTAGCTTCGCGGATGATGTGGCGCGCCACGAATTCCGGCGTGTCTTCATGCATGTGGATGAAGCCGTGCAGCTCGCGCAGGATATCGTTCGAGATATGGCGGGCGGTACGCGTTTCGCCGTACAGATAGATCGGAATATCGGCATTACGGCGGCGGATTTCGGCCACAAAGTTGCGCAGGCTGTTGAGCACGATCTCGCTGTCGATTTCGAATTCCTCGTCATCGATCGAGAGGATGAAACCGGCCGCCCGGCTTTGCTGTTGCGCAAACGAGGTCAGATCGCCGTAGCTGGTGAAACCGACGACATCCATGCCCTCTTGTTCGAGCGCTGAAGCCAGGGCGCGAATGCCGGAACCGCTGGTGTTTTCCGAGCGGTAATCTTCGTCGATGATGACAATGGGAAATGAAAAACGCATGGCAGCAATCCTTATGGCAACCCCGCCGGGCTGAGCAAAAAACAAGGGGCGTATATTAACTGAGAATGACCCTTTTCATATGTCATTCTGATGAATACCCGCACTGGGTTAAGTGTAGAGTTTTCCCGGAATCAGAAAGAGAAATTAATGCGGCAACCGTACGTGGGCGGCGCGCATCAGCCGGTCATTGACCGCCAACCATTCCGGCGTATTGGGTGGACTTTCCAGCAGCAGCAGATCCAGACCGGCCGTATCCAGCTGGCGCAAGGTGGCATAGAGCTCGCGCGCATAGGCAGCGGGGTTCGTGGGCATGGCGACACGGATTGCCGCAGGAATGGCAGCGGGTGATTCACCGAATAGAATCAAGCCCGCGCGCTGGCCCTGCTCATAGTAACGGTGCGCAGTTTCCACCAATTGCGGCAGTGAGCCGGTAATCAGTTTGGTGCGCGGTGCGTAGTGCGAATCGAGCAGGCCGGATGCCCGGATCTTGGCAGTATCAGATTTCTGGTGGTGTTCCAGCGGCCGGCCGAGAACGGCTTCGATGGCTTCACGCGGCACGCCGCCGGGTCGCAGCAACATCGGTTGATCGGAAACCAGACTGACAATCGTCGACTCCACGCCCACGAGGCAAGGGCCGCCGTCGAGTACCAACGGAACTTCCGCGCCGAATTCCTGACGCACATGCTCCGCCGTGGTCGGGCTGACATGACCGAACTTGTTGGCCGAAGGCGCTGCCAGGCCGCCGCCGAAGCGCACCAGCAACTCGTGGGTGAGCGGGTGCGCCGGGGCGCGCAGGCCCACGGTGTCCTGGCCGCCGGTTACGGCATCGGGCACGTGCGGCTGGCGTTTCAGGATCAGCGTGAGCGGGCCGGGCCAGAACGCGGCGGCGAGGTCGCGCGCGGCTTGCGGAACATCAATGGCCCAGTCGTCGATTTGCGCGCTGCCTGCGATATGCACGATCAGCGGGTGATCGCTGGGACGTCCCTTGGCGGCGAAAATCTTGGCCACGGCTTGCGGGTTGGCCGCATCGGCAGCGAGTCCGTAGACCGTTTCGGTGGGAATGGCGACCAGTTCGCCGGCGGCCAGCAAGGCCAGGGCCTGTTCAATCGGCTGATTCATTTTTTGTCGTGTCTGCAAAGAGGCCGAATTATAGCGTTTTGCTTGCTGGTCGGTCGCCTGTTCTGCCGAACAGCACGCCCTGTTCGCGCAGGTAGGCAGCACTCAGGTGATGCAAGGACGATAGTTGCTCTGCCGAGTAGCGCCATTGCCAGTTGCCGGCGGCTTGCCCTGGCACATTGAAACGGGCGGCAGAATCCAGACCCAGCAAATCCTGCAGCGGGAAGACGGCGAGGTTGCAGACCGATGCGTAGGCTGCGCGGATGAAATCCCAGTGAATGTCATGTCCGCTGACGTGCAGATAGCGCCGCACATGGTCTCGCACCGCTTCCGGCGCGCTGCGATACCAGCCCTGCGTGGTGTCGTTGTCATGCGTGCCGGGATAGATCACGCTGTTGGCATGCAGGTTGTGCGGCAAGTAGCTGTTGCTGGCGTTGCCGCCAAAGGCGAATTGCAGGATCGCCATGCCGGGCAGGCCGGTGGCATGGCGCAATGTATGCACGCTGGGCAGCAGTTCGCCCAGGTCTTCCGCAATCAGTTTGGCATCGGGAATCGACTGGGCAATGGCTTCGAAGAAAGCGAGACCCGGGCCATGGCGCCATTGCCCGGTTTGGGCGGTCGGCGCATTGGCCGGAATCGACCAGTAGGTATCGAACGCACGGAAATGGTCGATGCGCACCACATCGCACAGCAGGAAATTGGCGCGCAGCCGCGCCAGCCACCAGGCAAAGCCGGTTTCGGCGTGTTTTTCCCAGGCGTAGAGTGGGTTGCCCCAGAGCTGCCCTTCGGCGGCGAAGTAGTCGGGCGGCACCCCGGCCACACACAGCGGGCGGCCGGTTTTCTGGTCCAGCTGAAAGAGTTCCGGCTGCGACCAGACATCGGCGCTATCGGGCGCGACGAAGATGGGCGCGTCACCGATGATGGAAATTCCTTTTTCCTGTGCCCGCTCGCGCACGGCTTGCCACTGGCCAAAGAACAGGTACTGGAAAAATGTATGGGCCTGGGCACAGGTTTGGACGCTTTCAGGTAATTTGGCCGAGCGGGCGCGCGAATAAAAACGCAGTTCTTCCGGCCATTCCCACCAAGGCTGGCCGTGGCGCAGATCCTTGATCGCAAGGAACAGCGTGTAGGGCTCCAGCCAGAATTGGTGTTGCTGCTTGAATTGCTCGAAATCACCGTAGGGCAGGGCGATATCGGGCGTCGCGACAAACGTCTCGAAGGTCTTGAACAGGATCGGCCACTTGGTTTTGTACAGCGCGCCAAAATCAACATGATCCTGCGGGAGCTGCGCCAGTGGCGCGAGGTCGGCCTGACCCAGCAAACCCAATTTCTGCAAGGCAGCAAGATCGATCAGATAGGGATTGCCGGCAAAGGTGGAAAAGCACTGGTAGGGCGAATCGCCGTAACCGGTGGGTCCGAGCGGGCAGACTTGCCAGTAGCGGATACTGGCATCGGACAGGAACGCAAACCAGTCATCCACGGCGCCATCCAGCACGCCGACCCCTTGCGTACCGGGCAGGCTGGTGGGATGCAGCAGGATGCCGGCATCGCGCTGGTCGAGCCAGTTGAAAAGGGGCGTGACGGGTTTAGGCATGGCAGGCATTTCAAATCGGTTGGATGGGCGAAGGAGTATGGCGCGGGTCCGCACTGGATTCGGCCGGCATGCGCAGGCGTAACAGGGCGCGCACGAAACCGTGGTCGGAGCGGATGCGGTCGCGGCCTTCGTTGAGGTGATCGTTGAAGTAATCGACGCGGCGCACATCGCCCAGGCAGAAGCGGCTATCGAACATGAACTCTTCCGAGACAAAAATCTGGTCCAGCACTTCGGCGAACCCCTGATAAACATGGCTGTAGGCCACATCGCGCAGGAGTACGGAACCCGTTTGGATATCGTAAGCGTTGAACAGTGCGGTGTCGCGGGCCTGGCGATCAAAGGCAACTTCGGCGGTGGCGGCGACCATCTGGGTCGTGACCGCATTCGGGCCGTCGTTCAGATCGCCCATCAGGATCAGCGGCTCATGGGTATTTTTCAGGATGTCGACAACCAGGGCGCGCAGTGCCGCAGCTTCTGCCGCACGCATCACCAGGGAGCGCAAGGCGGCGCGTACCCCGATGACCGGGTCGTCGCGGTCTTCCAGTGCATTGCCGGAAGCATCTTGCAGGAATTTGGGCCGTTTCGATTTCAGGTGCGCAATCAGCACATGCAGAACCTGCCCCTGCCGGGTGCGCACGCGCACCTTGAGAATCGGGCGCTCGAAACGACTGTGTTCGCCCAGTTCTGGAACCGGCACGCTCATCTCGGACGGAAATTCCTGTATGGCTTCAAGGTTTTCGAGCGGCAGGCGGGTAATCAGGCCGTTGCGCGGGGTGCCGGTAGAGCCTTGTTCTGCCCCCGGGGCCTGCACAGTGCTGTAGTGCAAATGGCTGTTTGCCACTGCTTCTTGCAATGCCGCTTCGTCCCAAACCTCCTGGACGGCGATCAGATCAGCATTCAGTCGCGCGAGTTGCAAGCCGAGCCAATCAATTTTGCGCCGGTACTCCTGCGAGGTGTAGGGGGTTTGATTGGCATAGAAACTACGCTCGGGCAGTGCCAGGTTGAGCATGTTGAAGGTGGCGACCGAGAGCGTAGCCCATTGGCTGGCGGTATTTTGATCGTTCATGGCAACAACCTGCTGGTGCGGATGTTGTCAGCATGCCGTGCTTATTGGATCAAGGCAAGCTACCGGAGTTGCCTTGGTAATCGCTGCAGGGCGAAAGCTGTAGGCTCTGTTGGCGTTAGATTGATTTTTACGCGGAGGGCAAGCCCGCCATTCTTGCCGGATGCTTTGTCGCCAATGCTCGCAAGACGGGAAGTCTTGCTTGCGCTTGGCTTCGCGCCCCGACAAGTTGGCGGGCTTGCGTAAAAAAATAATCTAGCGTCAACAGAACCTAGTTACGCAACCCGCTGGCTTTGGCAATGCGGGCCAGGTCGAGCAAGGTGGTTGCCCCGGTCTTGTGCATGATTCTCGCCTTGTGAATTTCAACCGTCCGGTGACTGATGCCCAGATGGCGTGCAATTTCTTTGTTGGACAAGCCCTCGACGGCCAGAATCATGACATCACGTTCCCGGTCGGTCAGATTGGAGATGCACTCGGAGGCCGTGTGATTGGCTTTGGCCTGCAAGTCCAGTTTTTCGCTTTCGCGCAGTGCCGCCAGCACGCTTGCCAGCAGTGCCGATCCGGTAACGGGTTTGGTCAGGAAATCGACCGCGCCGGCCTTGATGGCCCGAACACTCAGGGGAATATCGCCATGGCCGGTGAGAAAGATGACGGGCAACAAGGAACTGCGACGCGCCAGCTCGGTTTGCAGCTGGATGCCATCCATACCGGCCATGCGGATATCGACAATGGCACAACTGTACGGCGCTGAGCGGTTGGCGGCCAGGAAGGCTTCCGCACTATCGAAGGTTTCGACGATGAAATCCTCATGTTCGAGCAGCAGCGTCAGCGAATCGCGCACTGCGGGATCGTCGTCAACCACAAAGATCGTTGATTTGCGTTTCATGAGGCGAAGGGCAGATTAAAGTGGAATGTCGCTCCAGGGCCGGTGTCCATATCGGCCCAAAGCTGCCCGCCATGCGCTTCGATGAGCGCGCGGCTGATGGCAAGCCCCAGACCGATGCCCTTGGGTTTGGTGGTAAAAAAGGGTTCAAAAATGCGATTGGCCATTTCCGTATCAAGCCCAGGGCCGCTGTCTTGCACCGTCACCTGTGCCATTTTTTTCTCATGCATGGTTTTCACCTTGATGGTAATCGAGGACATGGGCATCCCTGTACTGCGCATGGCCTCGACCCCGTTATGCAGCAGATTGACCAGAACCTTCTGCAGCTGGAGATGGTTGGCCAGAACCGGCGGCAAATCCGGCTCGAGTTCCAGCACTTGATGGAAGCCGCCGTAACCACTTTCTTCGGCGATGGTGAGCGCATCGTGCACCACGCGGTTGAGGTCGACCGGCTCGGGAACGACTTCGCCCTTGTGCAGGAAATCGAGCAGTTCATGTAGCGTATTGCCTGCGCGCTGTGCCTGCGTCATCGCGCCTTCCAGCGCGTACGCCAGTTTTTCCGGGGTTGCCTTTTCGCTGCGCAGCATGCGCAGTGCCGCCTCACTATAGGCAGAAACTGCGACCAGTGGCTGGTTCAATTCGTGCGCGATGGCTGCGGCCGTCTGCGCTGCCACCTGCTGGTTGATGAGTCCTTCCATCTCGCTGCGTCGCTCCTGAATTTCCTTTTCCAGTTGTTTCTGCGCAGAAATATCCCTCAATATGCCGAAGGCGCGGATAGCATGCCCGTTTTCGAAAAATACTTCCCCACTGGCCACTACATTGCGAACACGTTTGTTGCCTCGATTGATAACCCGATATTCTGCATAGTATTTCCCGGTGCCGGTTGGATCATGAGACCTCGCGATAGCGGCCTGTGTGGCCGCACGGTCATCGGGGTGTATGCCGGACAGGAATTCATCAAAGCCGAACCGTTCATCCGAACCGAAGCCCCAAAATTCCCGTGCTTGTTCGTCCCACTCGAGATTGCCATTGACGATGTCGTGGTCGAAGTAACCCAGACCTGCTGCCGCTTTCGCCAATAGAAAGCGATCTTTGCTCAACCGCAGTTCGGCCACGATTCGTTTGCGCTCGGTGATATCTTCCTTGACTGCAACATAGTGGGTTATCTGCCCGTCCGCCTGGCGAAGAGGGGATATGGTGGCCGCTTCGATGTATTCCTCGGTGCTGTTTTTACGGCGGTTGATGAATTCGCCGCGCCAGATTTTCCCTGCCTGAAGCGTGGCCCAGAGGTCCTCATAGGTTTTTTGCGGGGTACTGCCGGATTTAAGCAGGCGCGGGTTCTGGCCCATGGCTTCCTGGGCGGAATATCCAGACGCAGCACTGAACGCGGGATTGACATACTGGATGCGTGCATCCAGATCAGTGATGACGATGCTGACCGGAACCTGCGCTATCGCCTGCGAGAGTTTGCGCAATTCGTCTTCCGCCTGTTTGCGTTCCGTAATGTTTTCGATAAGGCAGACGAACTCATCGGGTGCAGGCCGGTAGACGGCGAACGAAAACCAGCGTTCTTGCGCTGCGAGATAATGCTCCCAGCGTACGGGTTCTCCCGTGCGGACAACTTTGCCGAAAGTATCCAGAGAAACCTGGTTCTCTTTTGCGTAACCGGGAATGATTTCACTGATCTTGCGACCGATCACATCCTTCAATCCAGTGACTTTTTCGAAAGCCGGATTGGCGGAGATGTATTCGTAATCAACGGCAACTTCACCCCGGAAGATCATGCGGCAGTGAGCAAGCCCATCCTGCATGTTTTCAAACAAGGTGCTATAGCGGCGCTTGCTGGATCGTAGCTCTGCGGTGGTTCGTTCGCGTTCGGCAAAAATGATCGCCAGCGGTATCCCGATCAGCGCGAGGATAATCGTGTATGCCCAAAAATTGACCAGCTGGGTGTTTGCCAGATCGCGACCAAAGAGACCGACTCCTTGTGCTGCGCCCACCAGGGCCTGCACGGTTGTCAGCAGCATGACGAGCAGCACGCCGTGCAATCCCAATCGTATGGCGGCCCAACAAACGACCAGATACATCCAGTGGCCGTGATTGATCAGGCCAAACAGTTCATAAAACCAATCAAGAAAAACAACCTGGCCGATTACTAGGGAAACCGCCAGCAATGCAACGAGTTCCGGCCAGCGCCATGACTCTATACGCGGCGGGGTACGCCAGACCATGATGAAAGGAGCGATGAGCACGATACCGAGTGTGTCGCCCATCCACCATTGGGCCAATACATGCATGGCGTTGCTTGGAGCAATGTGACCCATATACAGCATGGTGCAGATGCCTATCGCCGCACTGATGGATGGGCTAAGCGCCCCGGCCAAATAGAATAATCGGAAAAAATCGCGTGGAGACTGGAGCGAGACGTCGAAATCGCCTTTTCGGCGCAGTAACCATGCGCCCAGCAGCGCTTCAAGCACATTTCCCAATGAAAGAACCGCTACCTCATCCAAAGGGTAGCCTGTCCAAATGCCCCCAATCACGGCGCCGGCATAGATACCTATCCAAAACTTTTGCCCGCCGAGCAGAAGCATGGCCAGTGAAACGCCGGCACCTGGCCAGAAGACGGACACCAAGCCATTGGTCGAGTAGAGCGTGAGAACGATTTTGGCGAGCAAGGCATAGACGGCCGCCGTGCCGATCAACCACGGAATGTCAGACCAACGATATGCCCAAGCATTTTTCATGATTACGACCGGTAGGATAGCCAGGTTCTGTGGATATCAGATTGGCCAGTAAAGGGTGGTGAACACCGTAAGGGATTACCTACTCTGCGTCAATGGTCAGGACAGTAAGGGCAAACACGTACGCGCCCACGCGTATTCACATGTGCGGCATCGCACCATAAATTATCAGGGTCAGCTGACCCTTATCTCCTTGATAAACAATCGGATAAGTCGTCGTTGCAACCAAGACGTGGTGATCTTCCGAAACATACCGCGCGAAGATCCGGGAGGCAGAGAACTGGCATGGCAGCAAGAGATAGTCTGGTGCAAGAAACCGGAAATTTTTTTGATCTCCATGGGGGCAATATGGCAACACCCGCATGGGATTTTTCCTGGGATGGCTGCGGCGCAATCCCGAATCATGAACTTGATGGCGTATATGCACTACTCAGCGGGGAAACGCTGGTTTTTGTAGGGCTGGGCGCAGGACACAGCTATGGCTCTCAAAAAAAGCACGGTATCCGAAAAAGGCTGCTGGCGCATGTTCTGGAGGTTGCCCCTGCCGATACCGACGTCAACTACATCCTGGAACAACGCTGGCGTAACGCCGGTGTGGACCGGATTGCAACACTCGGTTTTCCTCCCGAAACTTCTTATCTGGCATGTGCACTGGAACACTATCTGATTGCAAAGCTGGATCCGCCGGAAAACCATAAAAACCACCATCCAAGGAGCCATTGATCGATCAAAAGTTGATCAGGAAAAGGGGCGTCAACCCGGATGTTCCGTCTTTGGATTCATAGACATAACAGCAAGTTGTTGTATTTATAAGAAGGGGTCGTCAAACGCGGGGAGAAGATAGCCGAAATGGGTAATTCCGACACCGACCAGGTCAAACTTCATTTTTGAAAGACGCAAGTTTGGCAAGCCGGTGGATCCAACAAAATTCATCACGGCAGAGAAATCATGGACGAGCAGAACGAAACACTGGAAGACGATCTCCTGGATGCAGAAGGAGAGGCCGAGCTGGAAGAAGTCGAGGTTGCTGCTGATCTGGAAGTCGAGCAGGCGCAGGCGGAAGAAAGTAGTCTGTATGCGACAGATTCAACCGGCGATGTGACGCAGATTTACCTGAATCAGATTGGCCAGAGTGCCCTGCTGACCCCGGATGAAGAGCGCGCGCTGGCGCGGCGTGTGGTGCAGGGGGATTTCCAAGCGCGGCAGAAAATGATCGAGCACAACTTGCGGCTCGTGGTGAATATCGCCAAGCATTACATCAATCGCGGCATGACCCTGCTGGACCTGATCGAGGAAGGCAATATCGGCCTGATGCATGCCTTGGAAAAGTTCGATCCCGAGCGCGGTTTCCGCTTTTCCACCTACGCAACCTGGTGGATAAGG
>JAGTRM010000027.1 GCA_018261735.1 Pseudomonadota bacterium | reverse complement strand
GGGCGAGCTGCCGGGTCTGGGCATCGAGATCGACGAAGAGCTGGCCAAGAAGTACCCGTACGAGCCGGCCTACCTGCCGGTGGCGCGTCTGGAAGATGGCACGCTGTGGAACTGGTAAGCAGGAATTGACCGGCGCGCCCTGTTGCAGACGGGGCGCGCGGGGCAGGGTCCTGGCGGTTTCAGTCAAAGCCTGCCAGGAAGAACACGCAAGTGTAGGTGGCAGACGCCACCTTGAATAAGTGATCAATCACATCGGAGGTAGTTGAAGATGAGTATTTCGCGCAGACAATTCGGCCAGCTCACTGTTGGCGTTGCAGCGGCAGTTACCATGGCTTTCGCCGTAACGTCCACTTCGGCCGTTGCCGCAGATGCCCAGTACAAGTTCAAGTACGGCACCGCATTCCCGACCGATCATCCGGGCGCTACCCGCATCAAGGAAGCCGCCGAGGCGATCAAGAAGGAATCGAACGGCCGCATCGAGATCCAGGTTTTCCCGCAAAGCACGCTGGGTAGCGAGCCGGACATGATTTCGCAGGTTCGTTCCGGCGCACTGCAATTCATGTCGACCGCAGGCACCAACCTTCAATCCATGGTTCCGGTTGCCGGCATCAATGGCGTGGCCTTCGCGTTCAAGGACTACAACGCAGTCTGGGCTGCCATGGACGGCGATCTGGGCAAGTATGTTCACAACAAGCTCGAAGGCATCAATCTGTATACCTTCGACAAGGTGCTGGACAACGGCTATCGCAACATCACCACTTCCACCAAGCCGATCAATGCGCCTGCTGATCTGAAGAACTTCAAGATCCGCGTGCCGGGCATTCCGCTCTGGATTGCCATGTTCAAGAGCATGGGCGCCGCACCGACCTCGATCAACTTTGGCGAACTGTATTCCGCGCTGCAGACCAAGATCGTCGATGGCCAGGAAAACCCGCTGCCGCTGATCCAGAGCGCCAAGCTGTATGAAACCCAGAAGTACGTTTCAATGACCGGCCACACTTGGGATGGTCACTTCATGTTCACGAACCTCAAGTTCTGGAACGGTCTGCCCAAGGATGTTCGCGACATCATTTCGAAGAACCTCAATGCCGCCGCGGTCAAGCAACGCGCCGACATTGCCGCGCTGAATACCCACCTCGAAGCCGAATTGAAGGCCAAGGGCATGGTATTCAACTATCCGGACAAGAAGCCGTTCATCGATGCCCTGAAGGCAGCGGGTTTCTACACGGAAACCAAGGCCAAGTATGGCGATGAAGCCTGGGCAACCCTGGAAAAGTATTCCGGCAAGCTGTGATTTATTGAGTCGGAAATCGCTGTAACAAGATTGCATCATCATCGGGGCAATCGAAACTCCGTGACGGCCCTGCCGGTAAGGCAGGGCCGGTCATGAAGACATAATTCGTTTTCGCAGTATGTGATTCAAAAATTCAGGCATTAAATTTAGTTTTGCTTCGGAGCATATCATGCATGAAATAGCTGCTTCCCCGCCGTCCGAGACGACCAGGCCGGGTTTCGTGAAGTTCGGAAAAATGTTGGCCACAGTCACAGAAGCCTGTGCAGCCATTCTGGTTCTGGTTGAAATTGGTGTTTTGATTGCGGGGACCTCGGCACGGTATTTCTTCGGTCACCCGCTGATCTGGACGGATGAACTGGCCTCCCTGTTGTTCCTGTGGCTGGCCATGTTCGGCTCGGTGATTGCCTTGCGTCGTGGTGCGCACATGCGTTTGACCACGTTTGTCCAGAAAATGTCGACGCAAACACGTGCCTGGATTGAAGTATTTGGCATGGTGCTGGCCTCCACCTTCCTGTTGTTCGTGATGCACCCGGCTTTCGAATACCTGGAAGAGAGCCTGATCGTGGTCACGCCGACCATGGAAATCAATGAAGGCTGGCGCGTGGGCGCGGTCCTTGTCGGCGTTGTGCTGATGTTCGTTACCGCGGTTGAAAAACTGTTTGAACATGCCACATGGAAGCAGTTGGCCGGAACGGTTGGTATCGTGGCTGTCATCGGTTCGGTGCTGTGGTTGTGCGCGCCGTTCTTTGCCACTTTGGGCAACGTCAACTTGATCATCTTCTTTGTCACGATCGTGCTGTCGTGCGTGTTGCTCGGGGTACCCATTGCCTTTGCTTTTGGCCTGGCAACGCTGAGCTATCTGGCATTCTCCACCACGACCCCGCTCTCGATCATGCCAAACCGCATGACCGAAGGGATGTCGCCGCTGATTCTGCTGGCCGTGCCGCTGTTTGTTTTCCTCGGCTCACTGATTGAAATGGCCGGTCTTGCCCGTGCCATGATCAACTTCCTGGTGGCCCTGATGGGACACGTGCGCGGCGGTTTGCAGTATGTGTTGCTGGGCGCGATGTATCTGGTTTCCGGTATTTCCGGTGCCAAGGTGGCCGATATGGCCGCGGTTGCCCCGGCGCTGTTCCCGGAAATGAAAAAGCGCGGCAACTCGGAAGGCGATCTGATCGGTCTGCTGTCCGCCTCCGGTGCCATGTCCGAAACGATTCCGCCTAGCCTGGTGTTGATTGCTGTGGGTTCGGTGACCGGCGTATCGATTGCCGCTCTGTTTACCGGCGGTCTGCTGCCGGCTGTGGTGGGTATGTTGTGCATGTGTGTGGTGGTGTTTTTCCAGACCAAGAACGAGAACATGGAAGGCGTAAAACGCGCGCCGGCCAAGGTGATCTGGAAATCTCTCATCTATGCGATCCCTGCGATTGCCTTGCCGTTCGTGATCCGTACCGCGGTGGTGGAAGGCGTGGCAACGGCGACCGAGGTTTCGACGATTGGGGTGGTGTACACCATCATCATCGGCCCGCTGGTCTACCGTCAGTTCGATCTGCGCAAGATCTATCCGATGCTGGTTGATACCGCTTCGCTGTCGGGTGCGATTCTGCTGATCGTCGGCTGCGCCACGGCCATGTCCTGGGCGTTGACCCAATCGGGCTTCTCGCATCAGTTGGTTGAAGCCATGACGACCGTTCCCGGCGGCAAACTGGGCTTCCTGCTGATTTCCGCAGTCGCCTTCGTGGTGCTGGGCAGTGTGCTGGAAGGTATTCCTGCCATCGTGCTGTTCGGGCCGCTGATGTTCCCGATTGCGCGGCTCATGGGGATAAATGAAGTTCACTACGCGATGGTTGCTATCTTCTCGATGGGTCTGGGCCTGTTCTCGCCGCCGTTCGGTGTCGGCTTCTATGCGGCCTGTGCCGTGGGTCGCGTTGCACCGGACAAGGCGATCGGTCATGTCTGGCCGCACCTGACCGCGCTGTTCGTCGCGCTGGTTCTCTTGATCGTTTTCCCGTGGTTGTCCATCGGCTTCCTGTAAAAGCCGACTGACCTGCCTCTGGCGCGGATTCTCGCAGCCTGGGGCAGCCTTCCCGGATATTCGACAGTTGATTCAATTCATTATTCAGGAGCAAAAATGGAAGCCAAAGCCTGCGTATTGCATGCAGAAAAAGATCTGCATATTGAAAACGTGCCCGTCGCCGAGATGGGCGAAGATCAGGTACTGGTGCGCATCGGCGCCGGCGGTATCTGCGGCTCCGACCTGCATTACTACCTGCATGGCGGCTTTGGCGTCGTCCGCGTCAAGCAGCCGATCGTGCTTGGCCATGAAGTTGCCGGCACCGTCGAAGCCGTCGGCAGCAAGGTCACGCGCGTCAAGGCGGGCGACCGCATCGCGCTGAACCCGAGCCGTCCGTGCGGCAAGTGCAAGTTCTGCCAGGCCGGTGAACACCATCACTGTCTCGACATGTGGTTCTACGGCAGCGCGATGCGCACCCCGCACAGCCAGGGCGCGTTCCGCGAACTGATCGTGGCCGAGGAATACCAGTGCGAGCCGGTCGGCGATGAAGTCTCGCTGGGCGAAGCGGCTTGCTGCGAACCGCTGTCGGTCGCGCTGCATGCGGTCAAGCAGGCCGGCAATCTCGCCGGCAAGAAAGTGCTCGTGACGGGTTCCGGCCCGATCGGCGCCTTGGTCGTTGCTGCCGCACGTTATGCCGGCGCACTGGAAGTGGTCGCGACCGATCTGCACGATGCGGCACTGGCCAAAGCTGTCGAAATGGGTGCGACCAGCACCGTGAATGTCTCGGTCGAGCCGGGCCTGAAAGCGGACGAGTTCACCGCCGACAAGGGCTATTTCGACGTGGCGATCGAATGCACCGGCGTGGGCGCGGTGTTGAAGGATGTGATCCCGGCGCTGCGCCCGCGCGGCATCATCGTGCAGGTCGGCGTGACCGGCGATGTGCCGATTCCGATCGGCGTGATCGTCGGCAAGGAAATCAGCCTGGTCGGCGCATTCCGCTTCGATACCGAATACGCGCTGGCCGCGCGCCTCTTGAAGGAAGGCCGCATCAACGTGAAGCCGATCATCACCGCCACGCTGCCGGTCGAGCGCGCCGTGGAAGCTTTCGAGCTGGCCTCGGATCGCCGCTCGCAGATGAAGGTGCAGTTGACGTTCTGATCTATCGTAATAGTCACGGAAAGTGACACTTCCTCCTCAAATTCGCCGGCGTCCCTCCCACGCCGGTTTTTTTATGGGCGGCGTATTGTTTCAGGAGATAACGACCAGCTCGGTCTGTACGGCGGATTTGGATTTGAGTTCGTTGCACTGCGGGCAGAACCAGTTGCTCGCGCCGCAGGCGGCCAAGTGTTCCAGTTCTGTGCCACAGGTATTGCACAGGCCGCGCAGGCGGTAATCAGTGCGGCATTGGCTGCAATGCCAGTGATCGACCTGATACTCAAGCACGGTGTTGCAGGCGGGGCAGAGGCGTTCCATGGCGGGATTCCTTATCAATGCATAGCCAGCGCTTTTTGTTTCTCGGCCATCTTGCGACGGATTTCCGGCAGCGCCGCCATCAGGGCTTTTTCGCCTTCCAGCGTGGCGATATTTTTCAGGTCGAAATCGGTGGCGCCGATCTTGCCAACCTTGGGACGAATGACCACGTCGGCGCGGGCGAGTTCCTGTTCGCCGAGCTTCTGGCCCATGATCGCGATGGACTGGTTGACGATCCCGAGCATGTTTTTCGCTTCGCCATCGCTGGCTTTTTTCGAGATATCGACGGCAATCACGAAATCGGCGCCGAGTTCACGCGCGGCATCGACCGGCACCGGGCTGACCACGCCACCGTCGACATAGCGCTTGCTGCTGATTGCAACCGGTTCAAACACGCCGGGAATACTCGACGAAGCGCGCACGGCCTGGCCGCTGTTGCCACGAACAAACACCACGCGCCGGCCGGTTTCCAGTTCGGTGGCCACTGCCGCGAACGGTTTGCCGAGTTTTTCCAGCGGCCGGTGCTGCAGCAGGTCGTTCACATAATTCTGCAGTTTTTCGCCCTTGACCAGGCCGCCCGAAAACAGGCTGACATCGCGAATTTGGGTTTCATCGAGCGCGAACGAGCGCTCCTGCAGGGCAAAGGCATCTAGGCCACTGGCGTAGAGCACGCCGACGACGCTACCTGCGCTGGTGCCGCTGACCACGTCCGGCTTGATGCCTTGCGCTTCGAGCATCTTGATCACGCCGATATGCGCGAAACCCTTGGCTGCACCGCCTCCGAGCGCGAGGCCGATCTTCAGCCGGGGCAGCGGCTTGTCCTGTACGGGCGGGGTCGGGGCGGTCTGGCAGGCTGCGAGCAGTACGATGGGCAGCAGGCCAAGCAATAAACGTCTTTTCATTCCATCCACTCCAGCGCTTCAATCACGGCAGTCGTGCCGTTGCAGCGCCATTTGATATCGAATTCATAAAGCCGCACGCCATACTGGCGCTGCGGATCGTCGGCATACGCCGGACGCGGGTCCTGGGCCAGCACTTCTTCAATCAGCCAATGCAGGTCGGGGTATTTTTGCTGTGCAGCGCTACAGGCGGCTTCGGCCTGGGGTGACCAGTGCACGGCAAGTCGCGGTGGCGGGCCATCGACAAAACCGCCGCGCGCCTGCGGCAGGCTTTCCACGAACGGGATATAGGGCTTGATATCCAGAATCGGCGTGCCATCGACCAGATCCACGCCGCGAAAACGCAAGACCACACCATCGACCGTTTCCACGCCGGCAAGTTCCACCAGCGACAGTCCGATCGGGTTGGGTCGGTACGGTGCGCGGCTGGCGAATACGCCAACGCGCTTGTTGCCGCCCAGGCGTGGCGGGCGCACGGTGGGACTCCAGCCATCCGCGGTCTGGTGAAAAACGAAGGTGAGCCAGACATGCGAAAACGTTTCCAGCCCGCGCACCGCTTCCGGCCGGTCGAACGGCGGCAGCAGGCGCAGGCTGCCGATGGCATGCGGCGCAAGGCTGGGCTGGCGCGGAATGCCGAACTTGTCCGGGAAGGGGGTGGCCAGATGGCCGATGGGGGTGAAGCTGAAAACGTCGGGCACTGCGGCGTGATTCCTGAACTGATGCTGCCCACGTGGCGGCAAGTTGGCTATTGTGCCAAACCTGCCGTGGACGCGGGGTGATTTACGTCAGTCGTCCTCGAACCATTCCGGATGAATCTGCGATGCCGGCTTGAAGGTGAAAATCATCTCGCGCAGGTGCGTGTGCATTGCCTCACGGGCCTGGGCCGGATCGTGCGCGTGCAGCGCTTCGATGACGGCTTGGTGCTGATCGGTCATTTTCTCGATCGGAGAGATGCCGGGCAGGGTCAGGAAACGGACACGGTCCATCTGCGCCTTGATGTTTTCGATCATTTCCCAAGCCTCGATGCAATCGATCGACTTGGCCAGCGTGTAGTGGAACTCGTCGTCCAGCGTCAGGAACTGGCCGACGTCGTTGTTCTGGGCGGCCAGGCGCTGCCTGGCCAGAATGGCGTCGAGCGTCAGCAGATCGGCCTCGGAGATGCATTCTGCGGCTTTTTCGACAATCGCGGTTTCGACGGCTTCGCGAATGAAGCGCGCATTGCGAACCTGCCGCGATGAAATTTTTCTGACGAAGGTGCCGCGCTGGGGCAAGACCTGGATCAGCCCGGCTTCGGCAAGCTTGATGAAGGCATCGCGCACCGGCTGGCGCGAGACGCCAAACATGTCGGAAATTTCCTTGTCCGAGATCGATTCGCCAGGCGCGAACGTGCAATTCACGATGAACTGCCGCAGCACTTTGTAGATTTGCTGGCCGGCGGATGCGCCGGGAACAATCGAGGTCAGGGAAGGTTTTTTCATGGTGGCCAGTAACTGTTTATCAAGAAACACCCCCAGCTTGTGGCCGGGGGCGTATTTGCAATGAGGCTTATTTTCCCACACCGAACAGCAGGTTGGGCAGCCACAGCGACAATTGCGGAATGTAGGACACCAGGAACAGTACGATGATGTTGCCGACCAGGAACGGGAAGATGGCCTTGATCACCGCAGAGAGCGGGGTTTTGGCGATATTCGCGCACACGAACAGGCAAACACCCACCGGCGGCGTTGTCAGGCCGATCATCAGGTTCAGCACGGCAAAGGTGGCGAAGTGAACCGGATCAATGCCCACGCCCGTTGCCACGGCAAGCAGCGCCGGAAACAGGATGATCAGCGCGGCAATGGTTTCCATGAACATGCCCACGATCAGCAACAGGATATTGATCAGCAGAATGATCACATACTTGTTGTCGGTGATCGACAGCATGCCCTTGGCGATGGTCTGCGGAATCTCTTCCGCGGCCATGATCCAGCCGAACACATTGGCGATGCCGACCAGCGCCAGCAATGCGGCAGAAGTGATCGCGCTGTCGATCATGATCTTCGGCACATCGCGCAGGGTAATGCCCTTGTAGATGTAGACACCGACCACGAAGGCATATACACAGGCAAGAATGGCGGTTTCGGTCGGAGTGACCACGCCGCTGAGCAGGCCGCCAATGATCAGGGCGGTCAGCATCAGGGCCCAGAAAGCGCCCAGGAACGAATGCCACAATTCCTTCCAGCCTTGCCATGCCTGGCGCGGGTAGTTGTTTTTAACCGCGAGCACGTAGCAAACGATCATCATGCCAACGCCGAGCAGAATGCCCGGAATGGCACCGGCCATGAACATGCGGCCAACCGATACGCCGCTGAGGGCGCCGACGATGATCATTGGTACGCTGGGCGGAATGATCGGGCCGACGGTCGAAGCGGCAGCGGTAATCGCAGCTGCAAAAGCGACCGGGTAGCCTTCCTTTTTCATGCCGGGAATCATCACCGCGCCGATCGATGCGGCTTCGGCCACGGCCGTGCCGGAAATGCCGGCGAACAGCATCGAACCCGCCACGTTGGTCAATCCCAGCCCGCCGCGAATCCAGCCCACGCCGGCGCTGGCAAAACGGATGATGCGGTCGGTGATGCCACCGCCGTTCATCAGGCTGCCGGCCATGATGAAGCCGGGAATGCATAGCAGCACGAAGGAATCGACCCCGGCAAAGATTTTTTGCGGGAAGACCACCAGCGGCAAATCGGCATAGAAAAACAGGTAGGCGACGGATGAAACACCCAGGCAAATGGCGACAGGTACGCCGATGACCAGGCACAACAGGAAAGTGCCAAACAGAATGGTGATTCCCATGTCAGACCTCGGTCGGTGAGTGGGGGGTGAATTCGGGATCTGGCACGCCTTTGAGTACTTCAATAAATTTCAGCAGGCCAAATACGCCGAGCAGCAAAGAAAAGATCGGCATGGTCACGTAGATGTAATCCATCGTGATATCGAGTACCGGCGAGCTTTGCATGGCGCCCAGCTGGAAAAACTCCCACGAACCCGGAACCAGAATGAAGCCAAATGCGCAAACCAGCGCGGCCGAAACCAGCTCGCAGGCACGCCGTACCGGCTTGGGCATGACCATCAACGCCAGATCGACATTGACCAGATCGCCGGTGAGCACGGAAGCGCCGACGCCAAGGCCCAAGATGTAGAGCAGGGCGATGCGTGAAGTTTCTTCCGTCCAGAGCGGCGGTTGCGACATGAAGGTTCGCGCAACCACTTGCACGACCACGGCGACGATCATCAGTGCGAAAGCCAGAAAAATGGCCCACTTGATCAGTTTTTCCAGGGTTTTCAAAAATCCGACCATTTCTTGTTCCTCTCGATCTACAGAATTGCCCGGCCCGGCGGGTGACAGCCGGTCCGGGTACTGCGCAGACTTAGTCGGCGTACAGCTGTTGAACGGCGGGCTTCAGCTCGTCTTTCACCGATGCCATCACGGCTTCCTTGGCCTTCTTGGCAAAGGCGGCCTGATCGGTATCGACAAAGGTCATGCCCTTGGCCTTGAGTTCGGCTTCCAGTTTCTTCTCGTCAGCCAGCATCAGCTCGCGCTCGTAGGCTTGTGCGCGCTTGGCGGCTTCCTGCACGGCCTTCTTCTGGTCGGCATTGAGCTTGTTGAAAGACCGTTCACCAATGGCGAGGTAAATCCAGGAACGAACGTGCTCGGTGCGGTTCACGTACTTCTGCACTTCAAAGAAGCTGGCGGATTTGATCAGGGCCAGCGGGTTTTCCTGGGCATCGATCACACCGGTCTGCAGTGAGGTGAACACTTCGCCGAATGCCATCGGAGTCGGCTGTGCCCCGGCTGCGCGCCAGTACTGCACGAAGACCGGCACGTTCGGCACGCGCATCTTCAGGCCCTTTACGTCATCCAGCGTTTTGATCGGTTTCTTCGAGGTCAGGTAACGCGGGCCACGGGCAAAATAGGCCAGCGGGATGACCTTGGCTTTGGCAGTGATTTCTTTCTTGATGTCTTCACCGAGCGGGCCATTCACGACCTTGTCCATCTCGGCCATGTCCTTGAATGCGTAAGGAATGGCGAGCAGGGCTGCCTTGGGTGCCCAATTTTGCAGTGATTCGCCGGTAATGGTCATATCGGCGGTGCCCAGTTGCATGCCGTTGATCAAGTCCATTTCCTTGCCGAGCGCATCGTTCGGGAAGACTTTGACTTCCACTTTGCCGTTGGTCAGTGCCTTGACCTCGTCGGCAAATTTGACGGCGCCTTTGTGCCAGGAATTTTCTTCGTTGGCGATGTGGCCAAGTTTCAGGGTGATGTCGGCGGCTTGCAGCGCGCTGGAACAAGCCAGGGCGGCGGCGGTCAGGGCGACAATGCGAGCGATTTTTCCGTTGAAGCGAACCATTTATTCTCTCCTGCTGCGTAGTTAAGGAAACAAAATTGTTGCCAACTGCTTACTTGCTAGTCAGTACTGCCCGGGATCTTTGATCCTCTTTTTTGGCATGCCGCGCTATCTGAAAACATGGCGCACATTGCCAATTCCTGTTTACAAATGATCTCTTTCAAACTACCAAGAAGACCAGCTTCAGAAATTTTGTAGTCTTGTTATAACTAACAACATATACTAATATACCAGTGGAATTCAAGTGTTTTTTTGAGTTCATCAATCAGTCGCCAAATCCAACAGGAGCCCAATCATGGATGCAAAACTTCCCCGTCTGAATCGCACGCAATTGTCCAATCTGAAGAAGCATCTGTTCGACAAGGAGCTGGGCGATCCAGCCATCGGCATCGTGCATTTCGGTCTGGGCAACTTCCACCGCGCGCATCAGGCGATCTACACCGAAGAAGCCATGCTGGCGGCCGGTGGCGAGTGGGGGATTTGCGGCGTGACGCTGCTTGATGATGTTGCGATGCAGGCTGCACTACAGGAACAGGATTGCCTGTACAGCGTGCTGGTGCGCGATCGCGACGGGGAAAAAGCGCAGGTGATCCGCTCGATCAAGAAAGTGATCGTCGCACCGCGCCAGCAACAGGAACTCAAGGATTTGCTGCTCAGCCCGCAAGTGAAGATCGTGTCGCTGACCGTGACCGAAAAGGGCTACTGCTACGATCCGAAGACCAGTGGGCTGGATTTCAACAACCCGGCCGTTCAGCATGATCTGGCCAATCCGGATCAACCCAAGACCGCACCGGGCTACCTGGTTTGGGCACTGAAGAACCGCAAGAACAACCCGTTCACCGTGCTGTCCTGCGATAACCTCGCCCACAACGGCACGATTTTGCGCAACGTGGTGTTGCAATTCGCCGATGCCGTCGATAAAGACCTGGCGAAATGGATTGCCGACACAGTGCGCTTCCCCTCGACCATGGTTGACCGCATCGCCCCGGCCACGACCGACAGCGAGCGCGAAGCCGCCGTCAAGGCGCTCGGCGTCGTTGATGCCTGGCCGGTGCCGTGCGAAGCCTTCCGCCAGTGGGTGATTGAAGACAACTTTGCCATGGGCCGCCCGGCCTGGGAAAAAGTCGGCGCGATGCTGGTCGACGACGTGATTCCGTACGAGCTGGCCAAGCTGCGCATGCTCAACGGCACGCACTCGACTATCGCATACCTGTCGATGCTGGCCGGCTTTGAAACCGTCGACGAAGCGATTGCCGATCAGGATGTCTTCAACCTGATCCGCAACATGATGGACCAGGAAATCGCCCCAACCCTCACCGTGCCGGACAGCTTTGATCGCAAGGCCTATCGTGACCAGTTGCTGGCGCGCTATGCTAACCCGTCGCTCAAGCACAAGACTGCGCAGATTTCGATGGACGGCAGCCTGAAACTGCCCCCGCGCATTCTGGGTACGATTGCCGACCGCATTGCCGCTGGCCAATCGTACAGCCGCCTGGCGCTGGCCGTGGCTGCGTGGATGCGCTTCCTGCTGTGCAAGTCCGAATCGGGCCAGGCCTATACTGTTAGCGATCCGATGGCCGAGCGCCTGACCGCGCTGGCAGCAGAAAGCGCTGGCGACAATGCCAAGCTGCTGGAAAAACTGCTGGCCGTGCGTGAAATCTTCCCGGAAGCGCTGGCAACCAACCCGCAGGTGGTGGCAGAAATCCGCAAGGCAGCCGATGCACTGCAAGCGCAGGGCGCCAAGGCGACTGCCCGCCAGTACGCCTGAGGTGACGCACTGATTTTTCAGTGATCGTCGAAGCAACATGAATACGGCCCGGGGCTTGATGCACCGGGCCGTATTTGTTTTCGAGGGCTTGCCAAACCGCCGGATGCCCCGGAAACTGGAACCCTTTTATCTCACCCCCCTTGTGACCATGACTTTCTATATTCGCTCCGAAGATGTCCCTGAACTCGCCGGCCTCTCGAAATGGGAACGCCGCGCCATGCTGCGCGGCACCTTCCTGAAAGAGCGCTCGATCTCCACGCTGGTGCTGCTGGGCGTGGTGTTGGGTAGCGTCAATTACGCCTTGAATCCGTTGTTGCAAATGTACGCATCGGATGTGCGCAACAATTCCATGCTGTATATGGTGATCCTGCTGGGCTGGCTGTTCCTGCTGATGTGGGCGCGCGACGTGGTGATGATGAATCTGCTGCGGCCGAAGATCGCCGCCAAGCGAGCCGAGCTCGCGGCAAAACAGGCTGCGGATGCAGATGCTGCGGCGTAACACGATATAATCCCGGTTTGACCGAATTTTCAGCAGGTTTTCATCATGCGCACCTCGCAACTTTATCTTTCTACCCTCAAAGAAGCTCCGTCCGAAGCAGAGCTGATCTCCCACAAACTGATGCTGCGCGCCGGCATCATCAAGCGCCTGGGCTCTGGCCTCTATACCTGGATGCCGCTGGGCTTGCGCATCATGCGCAAGGTGGAAGCCGTGGTGCGCGATGAAATGAACCGCGCCGGTGCGCAGGAACTGCTGATGCCGGCGGTGCAGCCGGCCGAGCTGTGGCAGGAAACCGGGCGCTGGGAAGTGTTCGGCCCGCAGATGCTCAAGATCAAGGACCGGCACGAGCGC
The DNA here is from genome assembly GCA_018261735.1 of Pseudomonadota bacterium. GTDB lineage: Bacteria > Pseudomonadota > Gammaproteobacteria > Burkholderiales > Chitinibacteraceae > Formivibrio. The sequence goes on along the minus strand of JAGTRM010000027.1, from coordinate 45,921 downwards.
GATTTCTGCTTCGGCCCGACGCACGAAGAAGTGATCACCGACATTGCGCGCTCCGAACTGCGTTCGTACAAGCAGCTGCCGATCAATTTTTATCAGATCCAGACCAAGTTCCGCGACGAGATCCGCCCGCGTTTCGGCGTGATGCGTGCGCGCGAATTCATGATGAAGGACGCCTACTCGTTCCACGCCAACTATGAAAGCCTGGAAGCCACCTACGGCGTGATGTACCAGGCTTATTCCAACGTCTTCACCCGCCTGGGCCTGCAGTTCCGTGCCGTGGCGGCCGATACCGGCGCGATTGGCGGCTCCGGCAGCCATGAATTCCATGTGCTGGCCGATGCCGGTGAAGACTTGCTGGCCTACTGCCCGGATTCCGATTACGCCGCCAACGTCGAGCTCGCCGAAGCCGTGGCGCCGGCCCACCTGCGCGCCCGTGCGCTGGAAGACCTGCAGGAAGTGGCCACCCCGGGCAAGACCGCCTGCGAGGACGTGGCCGAGTTCCTCAAGCTGCCGCTGGACAAAACCGTCAAGGCCATTGCCGTGGTCAACGACGAAGGCATATTCCACCTGCTGCTGCTGCGCGGCGATCACAACCTGAACGAAGTCAAAACCAACAAGATCCAAGGGCTGGCGACGTTCCGCTTCGCGACTGAATCCGAAGTGGAATCGGCGCTTAACTGCCGCCCCGGCTACATCGGCCCGGTCGGCATCCCGGATTCCGTGCGCGTAATCGCCGATCGCAGCGTGTTTGCCATGAGCGATTTCGTCTGCGGCGCCAACAAGCCCGGCTACCACCTGACCGGCGTGAACTTCCTGCGCGATCTGCCTGATCCGCAGATCGTGGCCGATATCCGCAATGTTGTCGCCGGCGATCCGAGCCCGGACGGCAAGGGTTCGCTTGAACTGTGCCGTGGCATCGAAGTCGGCCACATCTTCCAGCTGCGCACCAAGTATTCCGAAGCGATGAACTGCCTGTTCACCGACCAGGACGGCCAGCAGAAAGTCATGGAAATGGGCTGTTACGGCATCGGTGTATCGCGCATCGTCGCCGCCGCGATCGAGCAGGGGCATGACGAGAAGGGCATCCGCTTCACTTCCGCCGTGGCGCCTTTCACCGTGGCCATCGTGCCGATGGGCTACCACCGCTCCGAAACCGTGCGCGCTGCCGCCGATGCGCTCTACCTGAAGCTCGTCGCCGCCGGCGTCGAAGTGCTGCTTGACGATCGCAACGAACGCCCGGGCTCGATGTTCGCCGATATGGAACTGATCGGCATTCCGCACCGCATCACCATTGGTGACAAGGGCTTGGCCGAAGGGCTGATCGAATACGTGGCGCGCAGCGGTGGCGACATGGAAAAGATCGCGCTCGATGGCGCGGTGGATTTCCTGCGCCAGAAGCTGGCCGACTAAACCATGCGGGCGCGCGCATTCGCTTTGGCCCTGCTGCTGGCTGCGCCGGCTTGGGCCGGTGCGCAGAAGGAAGAAGCGCTGTCGGTCTCGGTGCAAACCGCGATGCAGCGCTCGATCAACGACCAGATCGAACCGCGCCTGGTTTTCCGTAATCCGGCCGAAGCGCAAGCCTGGCTGGATGCAATGTCCGGCCGCATCGCCAAGCGCGTGCCGGACGAATTCATGCGGCGCAAGCTCTTGACCGCGATCCACTACGAAGCCACGCGCGCCGGGCTCGATCCGCAACTGGTGCTGGGGCTGATCCACGTGGAAAGCGGCTTCAACCGTTATGCGATTTCCAGCGTCGGCGCGCGCGGGCTGATGCAGGTGATGCCGTTCTGGGTGCGCCAAATTGGCAATAATCAGCAGAACCTGCTCGACCTGAACACCAACCTGCGCTACGGCTGCACCATCCTGCGCCATTACCTCGATATCGAGAACGGCGACCTGTTCCGCGCGCTGGGCCGCTACAACGGCAGCCTGGGCCGGGCGGAATATCCGGACATGGTTTATGGCGCGTGGAAAGCGCATTTCAGCTGGAACCCGTCCGGGCAGTTCGCGCAGAACGGGCCGCGCTAAACGGAACACGTCATGCAAATCTGGGTCGATGCCGATGCCTGCCCCAAGGTGATCAAAGAGATTCTGTTCCGCGCCGCCGAGCGCTGGCAGATCAATGTGATTTTGGTCGCCAACCAGCTGATTGCCACTCCCCGTTCCGCGTTAATCCGCGCCGTGCAGGTGCCGCATGGTTTCGACGTGGCCGACAACGAAATCGTCCAGCGCGCAGCGGCGGGCGATCTGGTGATCACTGCCGATATCCCGCTTGCCGCCGAAGTGATCGCCAAGGGCGCGATTGCGCTTAATCCGCGGGGCGAACGCTACTCGCCGGAAAACATCCGCGAACGCCTGAACATGCGCGACTTCATGGATACGCTGCGCGCCAGCGGCATCGAAAGCGGCGGCCCACCGGTGTTCAGCCAGGCCGACCGCCAGGCCTTTGCCGCGCAACTGGATCGACTGATGGCCAAACGGCCGATTCCCAAAGCCGCAGACTGAGTCATGTCGCGCCCGCTTCTTGTCGGCAACATCCGCTTCTGGCGCGATCCCGCGCTGCCCTATATCGAAGTACGCCAAGCGCAAGATAGCCGCGCCTGCTACCAGCCGCACACCCATCCCGGCTTCAGCCTGGGGCTGGTCGATGCCGGCATGAGCCGCTTCGAGATCGCGGCACAGACCTTCCCCATCGGCCCCGGTTCGGTGGTGCTGATCCCGCCCAACGCCGTGCATGCCTGCAACCCGGATCTGCAGGCGCGCTGGGCCTACCGCATGATCTATCTGGAAAACGGCGGGCTGGCGCGCATCCTCGACGAAGCCCTGCACGATCTGCACCTTCTGCCCACGCTCCTGACCGACCCGGCCGATTACCTGCTGGTGAGTCAACTGGCCGATGGCTTGTGCAGCAACCGCGATCCGCTACTGAAGGAAGACCTGCTGGCGCATACGCTGGAAGAACTGCTGCGCCGTCATGCGCAAAACTGGCAAGTCGCCCAACCGATGCCGGCGCAATGGCTCACGCGCGTGCAGGCATTCCTCGCTGCAAACCATGCCGAACCGTTGAACCTCGATGCGGTCGCGGCGGAAGCCGGTATCAGCCTTTACCACCTGATCCGCAGCTTCAAGGCCGCCTGCGGCCTGACGCCGCACGCCTGGCTGCTCGACCTGCGCATCAACCGCGCCCGCGAACTGCTCAGGAACACGCAATTGCCGCTGAGCGAAATCGCCCTGCAGACCGGCTTCGCCGACCAGAGCCATTTCAGCCGCTGTTTCAAGGAAAGGATGGCGGTGACGCCGGGGCGGTATCGGGGCAGGGGATAAGAGGGGGAATGGTTTTGTGCTACCAATGCGGCCGCTGTGCCAGTTCCTTTTTTTAACCAGGTTGTTTCTGATTGGGCATTATTCGTGCAGTTAAGATAAGTTACTTAATCCGTAATTATTTTATTGGCGCGGCATTTTTGGTGTTGTTTCTGAGTATACTTGTTTTAATGGTGTTACCTGTGGGTTGGCTCGGTGTTAGTGTAATAAAATTTTTTGTGTTAAAAATTAAGCACTTATTTTAATTTTTATAGGGGATTAATGTGTCGGAAGAAGCCAAGGAAGAAAAAGGAAATAAGGCTACCAATCCATTGGTATTTATAAGTCATGATACGCGGGATGCTGAACTGGCGGAGGCCTTTAGTAATTTATTGAAAAGTGTAAGTGCTGGAGTTCTAAAATCCTTCAGGACATCTGATAGAAAAGGAAATCAAGGGATTGAATATGGTGTTGAATGGTACCCTGAAATAATCAAGAATATTCAAGGTGCTTCTGATGTTGTTTGCCTCTTGACTGAACGCAGCGTAAACCGGCCATGGATTCTATTTGAAGCAGGTATGGCAAAAGGGAAATTAGATACTCCAATTCTTGGGGTTGCGCTTGGTATTCAATTAAAGGATGCCTCGACTGGCCCGTTTGCTCAGTTTCAAAACTGTGGAGATGATGAAGATTCCTTAACAAAGCTTGTTTTTCAATTGGTGGATAGAATACCAAACTCTGAGCCAGATAGAGATACTATTAAGTTTCAAGTTGAAAAATTTAAAATAAAAGTTTCTGATATTCTCGGCAGAATTGGTAAAGCAGAACCCAAAGCACTTAGTTCGAAAGTGGATGTTAGTGTGAATGAAATTGAAAACTCGTCAGCGAAATTATTTGAAGAGATTAAGGTCATGTTTCAGGATTTGCCATCTCGAATAGATAGATCTTCACGCGCCGAGGGGAAAAGAAGAAGGCGAAGAATTAATCCGATGATGATTGATGAATTAATTCATATGTCACCAAATCCAAAGATTGGTCTTAAAATTGCACTAAGTCTATATAGGGAAAAGATGCCATGGATTTATGATGATGGCATGGAGATAATTAATAAAATAGTTGTCCCTTCAAGATCACCAATACAGAACAAAAAAATTCTTGCGGAGTTTGAGGAGTTACTTATGATGAGTACTCATCACCCGATTTTGGAAGAGCTTTTGATGGATGGTGAAGATGACTACATTTTTTATAAAGAGCTTCCGAGAATTATTCTAATGAGTGCGCAACGGATTCTAATGGGGTGAGTGTAAAAGCAAGTTGCCCGGATGGCGCGAAGCAGAATCCGGGTTGCTGCTGTCACCAAGTACGACACTGAGCGCATGCAAATTGTGCCGAATGGTGGCCTTTGATGATTTATACCTCATCGTCTTCGACGACCCGGATTACGCCGCGTTGCGGCTAATCCAGGCTACGCAAAGCACCCACCCACCCACCCACCGCAATTTCCTGCAATACCCGCCGCCACTCCTTCCTTACCCTTGTTCCTTCTTTACGTTACAAGGGGTAAACCATGAGCCATTTCCAGTTGTTTCTGCTGCTTGCCGGCACGCATTTTCTGGCGCTGTTGAGCCCAGGGCCGGATTTTTTTCTGGTGCTGCGCACGTCCACGCGCTTCGGTTCGCGTGCCGGGGTACTGACCAGCGCCGGCATTGCACTGGCCAACGCGGTATATGTGCTCTGCGCGCTCTCCGGCGTGGCGCTGATGCAGCGGGCGCCGCTGTTGCTGGAATCGATCAGGTGGCTCGGCTGCGGCTATCTGGCCTGGCTCGGCTGGCGCATTCTGCGCAGCAGCCGCAGCGCGCCGTTGGATGAGGGGCTGACCGCATTGCCGCCGCCGCGCGGTTCCGTTTTCATCGCCGGGTTTCTGTCCGGGCTGCTCAATCCCAAGAACGCGCTGTTCTATTTCAGCCTGCTGAGCGTGGCGACGCCGCCGGGTACGCCCGTGGCGCTGCGGGTGTTCTACGGCGTGTGGATGGTGTCGGTGGTGTTCGGCTGGGATGCGTTGCTGGCGCTGGGGTTGGGTAACGGCGCGGTGCGGCGTTTCCTGCTGCGGCAGGTGGCGCTGATCGAGAAAGCGCTGGGCTGCGTGTTTCTGGCGATTGCCGGTGGCATACTGGCGGCCGGCGTGGCGGGAAAATAAAAGGTGAATCATGAAGCTTTGCATCATTGGCGGGGCCGGACATTTTGACTATGTGCTGGGCGGTTTGGCGCAGGGGATCGCGGTCGATCTGTGCGCGGTGGCACCTGGTTCCGCCGGCGAAAACCTCGGCAAGCTCGAAGCGCGCTTGCGAGAGCTCGATCTGAACCCGCGCCGCTTTGCCGATTGGCAGGCAATGCTCGATGAAACCCGGCCGGATATCGTGGCGGTGAATCCGCATTTCGGCGATCACGCGCGGATCAATGCCGAATGTCTGCGCCGGGGCATCCATCTGTATGCGGAAAAACCGCTCGCGACCACGCTTGACGATCTGGCTGAACTAGAAAAACTCTGGCGCGGCAGTGGCGTGCATCTGGCGGCAATGTTCGGCATCCGCTACAAGCCGTGGTTCCTGACGGCGCATCAGGTGGTGCAGGCCGGCGCGATCGGCGAGGTGCGCCTGCTGCATGCGCAGAAATCGTACCGGCTGGGCCAGCGCGAGGCCTTCTATACCCGGCGCGATTCGTTTGGTGGCACGATTCCCTGGGTCGGCAGCCATGCGATAGATTGGTTGCGCTGGTTCAGCGGGCAGGAATTCGTCTCGGTATTTGCCAGCCACTCCACCCGCGCCAATGGTGGGCATGGCGAGCTGGAAAGCAGCGCGATGTGTGCGTTCGAGATGACCGGAGAGGTCGCGGCGACGGTCAACATTGATTACCTGCGCCCGGCCAGTGCGCCCAGCCATGACGACGACCGGATTCGCGTGGTCGGCAGCGCCGGCGTGATCGAAGTGCGCAACCGGGAAGTCCATCTGCTGAACGCGGCGGGCGAGCAAATCCTGCCGCAGTTGTCCGAGGTGCAATGCTTTGCCGATTTCGTCGCGAGTATCCGTGGCGAGCAACCATGTTTGGTGTCGGCCGAAGATTCATTTCTCAGTACGGCGGCGAGCTTGCTGGCGCGCCATGCGGCGGACGAGAAGCGGTTGATCCGGTTCTGATGTTCTTTCGGTCAATGGTGATAAAAAAGTCCGTACTGCCATCGCAGTACGGACTTTTGTTTATGCCGGCAGGATCAGCCGTGATGGCCGTCTTCCAGTCCGTTATGGCGCAGTAGCGCGTCGATGGAAGGCTCGCGGCCACGGAAGGCTTTGAACGATTCCAGTGCCGGACGTTCACCGCCACGCGCCAGGATTTCCAGGCGGAAGCGCGCGCCCGTCTGCGGATTGAGCACGCCTTCTTCCTCGAATGCGGAATAGGCATCGGCCGAGAGCACTTCCGCCCACTTGTAGCTGTAGTAACCTGCCGCGTAGCCGCCGGCAAAGATATGGCTGAAGCTCTGCGGGAAGCGGTTATAGAACGGCGGCTGCAGCAGGGCGAGGTCTTGCTGGATTTTTTCGGCGAGTTCCTGCACGGCCGGCGCTTCGATTTTCTGGTGCAGTTCCATGTCGAAGATCGAGAAATACAGCTGGCGCTGCATCACGCTGGCGCTCTGGAAGTTCTTGGCGGCGAGCATCTTGCCGAAGAGTTCCTTGGGCAGGGTTTCGCCGGTTTCGGCGTGGCTCGTCATCTTGGGCAGCACTTGCCATTCCCAGCAGAAGTTTTCCATGAACTGGCTCGGCAGTTCGACCGCATCCCATTCCACACCACTGATGCCGGAAACGCCCAGCTCGTCCACTTGGGTAAGCAGGTGGTGCAAGGCGTGGCCGAATTCGTGGAACAGGGTGATTACATCATCGTGCGGCAGCAGGGCCGGCTTGCCATCCACGCCGCTGGCGAAGTTGCAGACCACCAGCGCGACGGGTGGCTGGATGCTGCCGTCGTCGAGCTTGCGCCGTCCGCGCACGTCGTTCATCCAGGCGCCACCCTGCTTGGCGGTGCGGGCGTAGAGATCGAGATACAGGCCGCCGACGAGGGATCCGTCGGCATTTTTCAGTTCGTAATAGCGCACGTCCGGATGCCAGACCGGCGCTTCGGCTGGCTCAAAGCGCAGGCCGTACAGCGTTTCGATCAGATGGAACAGGCCGGAAAGCACGGTGGGTTCGGTGAAGTACTGCTTCACTTCCTGCTCGGAAAACGCGTATTTCTGCTCGCGGATTTTTTCCGAGACAAAGCCGACATCCCAGGGTTCGAGTTGCTTGTAGCCGAGGTTGGTGTAGGCCCAGGTGCTCATTTCGCTGCGATCGCTCATCACGAACGGCCGGCAGCGCTTGGCCAGGTCGCGCAAGAAATGCAAAACTTGCTCCGGCGATTCGGCCATCTTGGTGGCCAGCGATTCCTCGCCGAAATTGGCGAAGCCCAGCATCTGCGCGGCTTCCTGGCGCAGTTGCAGGATTTCGTTGATCAGCGGCGTGTTGTCCCATTGCGCCTGGTCGAATTCCGAGGCACGGGTGACATACGCGGTATACATCTGTTCGCGCAGCGCGCGGTCACGCACATACTGCATCACCGGAATATAACTGGGCGCTTTCAGGGTGAACTTGTAACCGGGGCGACCTTCCTCCTCGGCGGCGGCGCGTGCAGCGGCCAGATTGTCGGCGGGCAGGCCGGCCAGCCGTTTTTCATCCTCGATATAGGCGGCATAGCTATCGGTGGCATCGAGCAGATTTTGCGAAAAGCGGTTGGTCAGCTCGGACAGGCGCTCGGCAAGCTCGGTGAAGCGCACCTTTTGCTCGGGCGGCAATTCTGCGCCGGACAAGCGGAAGTCGCGCAGCGCGTGTTCGACGATGGTCTTGCGCGCCAAGGCATATTTCTTGAATTCGGCGCTTTTGGCCAGTTTCTTGTAGCCGGCATACAGCGCTTCGTTCTGGCCCAGTTCGGTATAAAAATTGGAGATGCGGCCCAGGTTGGCGTTGTAGGCTTCGCGCAATTCCGGCGTGTTCACTACGCTTTCCAGGTGGCCGGCAATGCCCCAGGCACGGCCGAGCTGTTCCAGCGCATTTTCAACCGGGCTGACAAAATTATCCCAACTGGGCTTGCCGATTTGTTCTGCGGCACTGACTGCGGCGCGGCAAGTTTCAATCAGAGCATCCAGCGCGGGCGTAATGTGTTCCGGACGCACTTCGGCGTAACGGGGCAATCCGGAGAAATCTAGGAGGGGATTATTTACGGCAGCGGTCATGGGGCAGGGCCTCGGGTAAAATAGGGCGGAGTTTCGTAGTGATCAAATGGGCGCACCGGTAACAAATTACAAGCAGGGAGCAATAATGGCAATTGGCAAATTTGGCGATATCACGCCGCAACTCGCTGAAGGAGCTTGGGTGCATGATAGCGCGCAGGTGATCGGCGATGTGGTTCTGGGGGAAGAATCCTCGGTTTGGCCTAATGTGGCCGTACGCGGGGACGTGAATTTCATCCGGATCGGCAAGCAAACCAGTATTCAGGATGGCTCCGTGCTGCATGTGACGCACAAGCGCGAATCCGATCCGCAGGGCGCGCCGCTCGTGATCGGCGATCGCGTGACCGTGGGACACAACGTGATCCTGCACGGCTGCACCATCGGCAGTGAATGCCTGATCGGCATGGGAACGATAATCCTGGACCGTGCAATCGTGCAGGATCGGGTGATGATCGGCGCCGGCTCCTTGGTGCCGCCGGGCAAAGTGCTGCGTTCGGGGTTTCTCTACCTGGGCAGCCCGGTCCGGGAAATCCGCGCGCTGACCGAAGAAGAGCTGGCCAGCTTCAACTATTCTGCCAACAACTACGTTCAGCTGATGAAACGGTATCGCGATAACTGATCGGGCATCGGGCCGAAAATGTCAAAAACCCTTTGGTGTCGTAACCAAAGGGTTTTTTCATGCGCGCGCCGATAGTCAGTACTTGCCAAGCTCCAGGCGGCCTTCGCCCAACACTTTGCCCTCCTTGTTCGCTGCATCCAGTGCGCGAACAACAAGAAAATAGCGCGCGCCCTTGCCGCCCGAGCAGGGGGGGAGATACGCCCCGGGCTTGTCGTCGCCCAGATGGGTACGGATAAGGAAAAAGCCGCTCGGCAAGACCATGCTGTTGCCGGGCGCTGAGGGTACCTGGGCGCTGCTGACTCCCTTGCCCACGGCATAGCCGATGCGGCCCAGCCCGCCGTTGTCGAGCGCCGTGCCTTTTTCCGAAAACTCCAGCATCAATGCCGCGGTGCCGGGCGGAAGGTCAAACACGTTCAGTGAGGGGGTGGCGCCCGCGCCGCCGTATTTCGGGCACTGCTGGCCTGCCGGGATGTTGACGCCGTTCCAGGACGGATTGGCAAAGCGCACGGTCAACCGGGTTTGTGCCTGCGCCGACAGCGCAAGCGTCAAAAGCAATAAGGGAAGCGCACGTTGCTGCATGAAGATCTCCAGCAAGGATTTGCTTTTTATTCTAACTGATATGGTTCATTGAAGCGTGACGGTGCGTAACAAGACTCAGGCTGCTGACAAAGTGGCAAGCCTCCAGGAATGGCACGCTCGAGCAAGCTCGACCGATTTGACCCTGCGCTGCCACTCGCAGCCTGCTTGGATCGATTCCCGCCATCCCCGCTTCCTCCCGCTGGAGGAAGGGCCTCGCTAGCGCTTGCTGCTGACAACGTGGCAAGTCTCCAGGGATGATGGCACCCTCGAGCAAGCTCGACCGATTTGACCCTGCGCTGCCACCCGCAGCCTGTTTGGATCGATTCCCGCCATCCCCGCTTCCTCCCGCCGGAGGAAGGGCCTCGCTGGCGCTCGCGAAGGATTGCCAACAATTTGAACGGCGGGGTATCCCGCCGTTTTGTTTTCTATCAGGAAAGAGGAAGGATCACGCAGCCAGCGCTTTAAGCGCAGCGGCGTAGTCCGGTTCCTGCTTGATTTCCGGCACCAGCTCGGCGTGGAGAACCTTGTCCTGTTCATCCAGCACGATCACGGCGCGGGCCGCAACGCCGACGAGAGGCCCGCTGGCAATTTCCACGCCGTAGTCGGCAAGGAATGCCCGCCCGCGCATGGTTGACAGGGTCACCACATTGTTCAGGCCTTCAGCACCGCAGAAACGGGCTTGGGCGAAGGGCAAGTCGGCCGAGATGCACAACACCAAGGTATTGGTCAGCGCGGCGGCTTCCTGATTGAAGCGGCGCACGGACGTGGCGCACGTGCCGGTATCGATGCTCGGGAAGATGTTCAGCACTTTCCTCTTGCCGGCGAGGCTGGCGAGCGTGACATCCGCCAGATCCTTGCCAACCAGGCTGAACGCTTTGGCGCTGCTGCCTACCGAGGGGAAAGTGCCGTTGAGGGCGACGGGGGTGCCGCCGAGAGTGGTTGATGCCATGGGGATCTCCATAATTGTTTTGATTGCTGCTTGATAGCAATTCCCATTATCAGGAATGTAGTGCAAGGCAGCAAGCTTAAAACCACACAGCCGGCGGGTGCCGGCTGTGTGGGGAATGCGGAATCTCTTATAACTCGTGCGTGGCGGGCTGCAGGGGGGCCAGCGCATCCTGGTAGTTGGGTTCGGAGTTGATGTCCTTGACCAGTTCGGCGAACAGGACCTCATCGTTGACATCCAGCGTGATCAGGGCAGTGGTCATCAAGCCGGAAAGCGGGATATCGGTGATCATGACACCGTAATCCTTGTGGAAATCGCGGCCGCGCAAGGTGGAGAGCAGATGGATCTTGCGGAATCCTTCGGTGCTGGCAATCCGCGACAGCGCGTAGGGCGTATCCACGGAAACAATCATGACCACGACATTGTCGACATCGTAGGCCAGCGCTTCCAGCCGGCGAGCGATCGTCAGGCCGATGGCGGCATCCAGACTGGGGACGATGGCGATCAGTTTGCGCTGCCCCCAGAATTTGGAGAGCGGAACATCCTGCAGTTGGGTATCGACCAGCATGAAGCTGTGGGCAATATCGCCGACACGGGGAAATCGGCCGCCAACGCTGACCGGGGTTCCATTGAGCATGACGGTGGCCATGGGATGAAAACTCCTCAATATGTAAAGTTTGTATGGTTCAGTATGGAACGTAATCCGGCGAAAACAAGCCAGGTGCAAAGCAGCTTCACCGGCAACAACTCGTCTCATCAATCTGGCAAATCTGGCAAATAAACCAGCCAGTCATTCCGATCGTTTTGAATTCATCCTGCGGACAACGGGCTGCGGTTGAATCGGTTTCGATTCCGGCAGGGACTAATAAAACCAGTACAGCGAATACCCCGTGGATTTGAGCTGGCTGGTTTCCAGTTGCAGGAATGCATGCAATTCGTCGTGGCCCGGCAGGCTGCGGCGATTTTTTTCATTGCTGTTCAGGTACTCGGCTGGCTTGAAAACGCGGCGGGCGACCACGCGTTCCTGATTGTCGGTCAGGGTCAGTTCCAGCAACGGCAGCGCCTGTTCATACTGGGCAAGGTTGCGCAGTGTGGCGGAGAGCTGGATCAGGGTGGGGTGGTCTGGCACGTACGTCAGTTCCGACCACTCCATGCGTAGCAACTCGGTCTGCCGTGGCAAAGGCATGCTGCAGCCCAGGGTGTTGCACAGGCGGGTGAAGCGCGGTTGCAAGGCCGGGAATTCCATGGCCAGCGTCATCCGGTAGGCAAAGACCAGTTGCAGGAACAGCACCAGCGTGGCAAGCAGCGTGGCCACGATCCACGTCGCCCGGTGACGGGGTTTGGCCAACGGGGCGAACAAAGCGTCGTCTTCGGGCAGCGTGATCGGTCGGTAGCCCGCTGCTTGCGCTTGAATCACTTGTTCCGGTGTTTCCGGCACGGTTTCCATCAGTGCATCGGGTGCTTCTTCCGGGAAGGCTTCCGTGCCGGGTTTGGCGGTTTCCGCTTGTTCTGATGCTTCCCTGTTTGCCGTGGCTTCAGTCTCGTTCGCGATTTCATCGGCTTGCCCGGTCTGGGGTGGTTCGTTGAACGCGTTGAACGAAGCGGCCGGAGCCGGTTCGGCGGGAGGATGCGGAAGCAGGCAGTCCCGTGCATTGAAGACCAGGGCGCAGCGCCCGCAGCGAACCTGCCCGTGATAGGCGGCAAGCTGTTCCTCGGTTACCCGAAAAGCAGTCGAACAGTTTGGGCAACGAGTGATATGGTCCATGCGTGGATTCTAGATCATTTTCCGGATCATTTTCGCGTGCCGGACAGGCAGACCCAACCTTCTTCCACCGCCGGCGGGGCGAAATCGAACCACTGCCCGTAGATGGTCATTACGTCTTCGGCTTGCTCGGACAGAATGCCGGACAACGCGATCCGCCCGCCGCTGCGCACCTTGCCAGACAGCAGCGGGGCGAGCGCCTTCAGCGGGTTGGTCAGGATATTGGCCAGCACCACGTCGTATTGCCCCTCGGGCGCGGCATCGGGCAGGTAAAAGCCGATGCCGACATGGTTCTGCTCGGCGTTCTGCTTCGAGGCGATCATCGCCTGCGGGTCGATATCGACACCATCGGTGGCGCCGGCGCCGAGCTTCTGCGCGGCGATGGCCAGGATGCCTGAGCCGCAGCCGTAATCGAGCACGGTCTCGCCGCCCTTGAGGTTGGCGTCGATCCACTTCAGGCACAGCCGCGTGGTCGGGTGGCTGCCGGTGCCGAACGCGAGGCCTGGATCAAGCTGGATGCTGACGGCGGCTGGATCGGGGCATTCGTGCCAGGTCGGCGTGATCCACAGCCGGGCCGAAATCGGAATCGGGTCAAACTGCGCCTGCGTCAGGCGCACCCAGTCTTGATCTTCGACCGTGCAGACCGTGTAGGGCGGCAGGGCGATCTTCACCGCGTTGGCGGCCGCTGCGGCCATCAGCTCGGCACTGGTATTCTCTTCCAGCAGCGCGACCACGATGCTTTTTTCCCAGAGCTGGTCGACGGGCTCGCCCGGCTCGCCGAAGATCGGTTTCTCGTCGGCGGTGCCGGCGGCGGCGTCTTCGATCGAAACGGAAAGGGCACCCAGGTCAAACAGCGCATCGGAAAGCGCCTCGGCGTGGGTGGAATCGGCGGTAATGCGGAGTTCTTGCCAGGGCATGGGGAGTGAGGAGCCAGGAGTTAGGTGTGATGAGTATAAGCAAAAGGCGAAATGTTCAGGGTGATTTTACTCCTCACCCCTCACACTTCGCCCCTTACTGGATTACGACTGTTTTTCCAGCAGTACCCGGATTTCCGGCATGCGGTGTTCCAGGTGGTGAATGCTGGTGCCGCCCTTGACGAAGCCGGGGTCGACCAGCAATTGCTGGTGCAGCGGGATGTTGGTGTGGATGCCCTGCACCACCATTTCCGACAGGGCAATGCGCATGCGTGCCATGGCCTGCTCGCGCGTATCGCCATAGGTGATGATCTTGCCGATCATCGAGTCATAATTCGGCGGAACGAAATAGCCCTGGTAAACGTGCGAATCGACCCGGATGCCTGGCCCACCGGGCGCGTGGTACGTGGTGATGCGCCCCGGGCTGGGAATGAACTTGAGCGGATCTTCGGCGTTGATCCGGCATTCCATGGCGTGGCCGCGCAGCTTCACATCCTTCTGGGCGAAACGCAGCTTTTCGCCGTAAGCAATGCGGATCTGCTCCTGCACGATATCGATGCCGGTGATGAGTTCGGTGACCGGATGTTCGACCTGCACGCGGGTATTCATTTCGATGAAATAGAATTCGCCGTTTTCGAACAGGAATTCGAACGTGCCTGCACCGCGATAGCCGATCTGGCGACAGGCCTCGGCGCAGGCTTCGCCCACGCGTTTGCGCTGAGCATCGGTAATGCCGGGGGCCGGAGCCTCTTCGATCACCTTCTGGTGGCGGCGTTGCATCGAGCAGTCGCGCTCGCCCAGGTAAATGGCGTTGCCGTGCTGGTCGGCCAGGATCTGGATTTCGATATGGCGCGGCGTCTGCAGGAATTTTTCCATGTAGACCATGGGGTTGCCGAAAGCGGCACCCGCCTCGGACTTGGTCATTTCGACCGCGCGCAGCAGTTCTTCCTCGTGGTGAACCACGCGCATGCCACGGCCGCCACCGCCGCCGGCGGCCTTGATGATGACCGGGTAGCCAACCTGCTGTCCCATCTTGAGAATTTCTTGCGGATCGTCGGTCAGTGCGCCGTCGGAACCCGGAACGCACGGCACGCCGGCCTTCTTCATGGCGTCCTTGGCCGAGACTTTGTCGCCCATCAGGCGAATCGATTCCGGACGCGGGCCGATGAAGACAAAGCCCGATTCCTCGACGCGCTGGGCGAAATCGGCATTTTCCGAAAGAAAGCCGTAGCCGGGGTGAATCGCTTCGGCCTCGGTGACTTCGGCGGCGGCGATCAGCGCCGGGATGTGCAGATAACTTTGGGCGCTGGGGGCCGGGCCGATGCAGACCGATTCATCGGCCAGCTTGACATACTTGGCTTCGCGGTCGGCCTCGGAGTGCACGACGACCGTCTTGATGCCCATTTCGCGGCAAGCACGCAAGATACGCAGGGCAATTTCGCCGCGGTTGGCGATCAGAATTTTTTCAAACATGGATTAACTCCGTGAGGGGTGTGGAGTTAGGTGTGAGGGGCAAGAGTCTTTCTCCTCGCGCCTCACACTTCACGCCTTACAGAATTTAGCCAATGACAAACAGCGGTTCGCCATACTCAACCGGCTGGCCGGTTTCGATCAGGATCGCCTTGATCACGCCGCTCTTGTCCGCTTCGATCTCGTTGAGAAGCTTCATGGCTTCGATGATGCACAGCGTGTCGCCCACGTTGACAGTTTGTCCGACCTCGACAAACGCCGCTGCGCCCGGCGACGGGGAGCGATAGAAGGTGCCGACCATCGGGGATTTGACTACATGGCCTTCCGGCAAACCGCTGCCTGCTTCGGCTGCCGGAGCGGGGGCAGCCGCAAGCGCAGGCGCTGCCGGTGCGCCGCCAGGGAACTGATACTGCATCGGCGAAGCTTGCTGGATGTAAGTCGGGGCGTTGTTGTTGACGCGCGTGATGCGCACTTTTTCTTCGCCTTCAGTGACTTCAAGCTCGGCAATGCCGGACTCCTCGACCAGGTCGATGAGCTTCTTCAGTTTTCTCAGGTCCATACCGGAATGATCTCCTCTTTTGAATGCGGGTTTTAGCCAGCTTTCGGGGTGTATTCGAGCGCAAAACGCAGCGCATATTCATAGCCTTTGGCGCCCAGCCCGCAAATCACGCCGACGGCAAGGTCGGAGAAATACGAGTGGTGCCGGAAGGCTTCACGAGCGTGCACATTGGACAGGTGCACTTCGACAAAGGGCTTTTTAGTGGCTGCCAGCGCATCACGAATGGCCACGCTGGTATGCGTAAATGCCGCCGGGTTGATGACGATAAAATCCGTGCCGTCGCTTAGCGTGGCCTGGATGCGTTCAATCAACTCGTATTCGCGATTGGATTGGAAAGCCTGCACTTGCGCCCCGTATCCCTGACCGAGTTCGGCCAGACGGGCGTTGATGGTGGCCAGTGTGTCGGCACCATAGTGCTGGGGTTCCCGTACGCCGAGCAGGTTCAGGTTCGGGCCATGCAGAACCAGAATCTTGCGGGTATTGGGCATCGATTTATCCTTTGCTAGAGTTTGTTTCGGCGGGCTTTCTTCAAAAGAAAACGGGCAGAGACAGACCCTGATAGCCCTGTCGATTCGGCGCAGTTTGCCGCACTCAGTTCGGATTTGTCCAGAAAAATGCATGTAAAACTGCGAAAAATCGCTGAAAAAACCGGTCGAACTTTAGCGGATGCTGATAAATCGGGCTAATCCGGACGCGGTATGGCACGGCCTGCGGCTGGTATAATCCGCCGATTGTTCAGTTGACGAGCGGTTCATGCAAGTTTCCGATTTCGATTACTTTTTGCCCGAGCAGTTGATCGCCCAGTTTCCGCCCGAGGTGCGCGGTGCGAGCCGCTTGCTGCATGTGGCGGGGGGTGAATTAGACGATACGCTTTTTTGCGAACTCCCGCGATTCTTGCGTGCCGGCGATTTGCTGGTATTCAATGATACCCGGGTGATCAAGGCGCGTTTGTTCGGCAAGAAGGAAAGCGGTGGGCTGATCGAAGCGCTGGTCGAGCGCGTGCTCGATACACATTGCGCGCTGGCGCACGTGCGCGCGTCGAAAGCGCCCAAGCCGGGAACGAAGCTGATCTTCGCAGACAAATGGCCGGCGGAAATGGTCGAGCGGCGCGGCGACCTGTTCCTGCTGCGTTTTGCCGGCACGCAAAATGTGCTCGATATCCTCGATGCCGCCGGGCAGTTGCCGTTGCCGCCCTATATCACGCATACCCCGGATGACGAGGATGCCAAGCGTTACCAGACAGTCTATGCACGCGATCCGGGCGCGGTGGCGGCGCCGACAGCCGGCCTGCATTTCACCGAGGACATGCTCGATAAAATCCGGGCCGCGGGCGTCCATACGGCGTTTGTCACGCTGCATGTCGGCGCCGGAACCTTCCAGCCGGTGCGAGTGGAAAACATCGCCGAGCATACGATGCACCACGAACGCTATACCATTCCGGCGGCCACCGATGCGCTGGTTCGCGCAACCCGCGCCGCCGGCGGGCGGGTGATCGCGGTCGGCACCACCAGCCTGCGCGCGCTGGAGGCATCGAGCCAGCACGGATTGCTGGCCGAGCCCGAAGGCGATACCGATATTTTCATTACCCCCGGTTATCAGTTCAAGGTGGTCGATCGCCTGATCACCAACTTTCACCTGCCCAAGTCGACGCTGCTGATGCTAGTCGCCGCATTCGCAGGGTATGACACGATCATGGCAGCCTATCGCCATGCCATCGCGCAGCAATACCGTTTCTTCAGTTATGGCGATGCCATGCTGCTGGAAAAGCAGCTCTGATTTAATCAACGCGCCGGACTGTGTCTCCGGTAGCACAAAGGAAAAACATGCAATTCGAACTCAAGGCCACCAGCGGCGCCGCCCGGCGTGGCAGTCTCACGCTCAATCATGGCGTGGTCGAAACCCCGGTGTTCATGCCGGTTGGCACTTATGGCACGGTCAAGGCCATGACGCCGCGCGATCTGAACGATATCGGCGCGCAGATCATCCTGGGCAACACCTTTCACCTGTGGCTGCGCCCGGGACTGGAAGTGATCGAAACGTTTGGCGGGCTGCACGGCTTCATGGGCTGGGACAAGCCGATCCTGACCGATTCGGGCGGTTTCCAGGTGTTCAGCCTGGGCGCGATGCGCAAGATCACCGAAGAGGGCGTGAAGTTCCAGAGCCCGATCAACGGCGACAAGCTGTTCCTGACGCCGGAAGAATCGATGCGCATCCAGGCGGTGCTCAATTCCGATATCGTGATGATCTTCGACGAATGCACGCCGTATCCGGCCGACCGCAAGCAGGCCGGTGATTCGATGCGCCTGTCGTACCGCTGGGCGCAGCGCTCGCGCGCCGAGTTCGACCGGCTGCAGAACCACAACGCGTTGTTCGGCATCGTGCAAGGCGGCATGCACGAGGATTTGCGCGATGAATCGCTGGCGGGATTGAAGGACATTGGCTTCCACGGTTATGCGATTGGCGGCTTGTCGGTTGGTGAACCCAAGGAAGAATTCACCCGTATCTTGGCCTATACCGCGCCGAAGCTGCCCACCCATGCCCCGCGCTACCTGATGGGCGTGGGTACGCCGGAAGACCTGGTGTTTGCCGTAGGGCAGGGCGTGGACATGTTCGATTGCGTGATGCCGACGCGCAATGCACGCAACGGCATGCTGTTCACGCGCTTTGGCGACATCAAGATCAAGAATGCCAAGTACCGCAACGATTCGCGCCCGCTGGACGAAACCTGCCAGTGCTATGCCTGCCGCAATTTCAGCCGCGCCTACCTGCATCACCTGTTCCGCGCCGGCGAAATCCTTGGCTCGCAACTGAATACCATCCACAACCTGCACTACTATCAGGAGCTGATGCGCGAGATTCGCTCGGCCATTGAAGCCGATGCCTTTGCGGCGTATGCCACCCGCTTTGCGGCGGAACGGGCGCGCGGCGTGGATTGAAGCTGAGTGGAATGAATAAAAGCGGGCGGCCACTGGCCGCCCGCTTTTATTTGGGCTGAACCCGTTACTGGCGGATCAGCTGGTTGTTCTCGAACTTGATCTTGTCGCCAATCCTGAAGCCGTGACTGTCCGAGTCGAAGGTGATGGTTTTTTCATCGCCATTGTTGAGCTTGAAACCGACTTCGTAATACTTGTTGGTCTTGACCCGCTTTTCGATTTCGTTGCCGGCAATGGCGCCGCCCACTGCGCCGACAATGGTGGCCACGGTCTTCCCGCTGCCGCCGCCAACCTGATGGCCCAGTACGCCGCCGACCACGCCGCCGCCAATCTGGCCGACCAGTGAGCCTTGCCCGGGCTTGTCCACTTCCTTGACATGCGTAATGGCGCCGCACGTTGCACAGGCGGCATTGGGTACTTTGGGCGCGGTCATGACCGATTTGAGCGCGAGCTTTTTGCGTTGCAACGCCTCGCGCTGGCATGTGGCCGAGCCGGATTTGTCGAGTTCCTTGCAAAAGGCGATGTCGGCCTGGTAATCCTTCTCGATTTTCGGCTTGTTGGTGTTGAGGTCGCCGTAGTAGACGCGGGTCTGCGTGGCAGGATCGCGTTTCTTCCAGACATCTGCGTAGCTGGCTTTTTTCTTGGCGGTGGCTTCTTTCAGGCAGGCGGGCATTTCCGCCTTGCCAAGTTCCTTGCAGACCGCGACGTCGGATTGGAATTCAGCTTCGATAGGGGCCCGGCTGTTGGTCAATGGTTCGGCAGACGCGCCGGTCATGACGGCCAACAGGATGCCGGCCAGAACCGAGGTGGTGATGCGCATGGTTGTCTCCTTGGTGGCGGTGATGTACACACCGATGTTGTTAATCATAACGCCGCCGTAGTCAATCCGGGCTAAACTTGTCGCCGGTTGTGGATTTTGGTGGTGGCTGCGGCTAGAATGAGCCGCTTTGATTTTCGTCGAATCCAACTAATTAAAGGATATCCCATGTTTATTGCGCCCGCACATGCTGCCAGTCTGGCAGGGCCGGACAGCTTTCTGATCCAATTGGCACCGATGATTGTCATTGGCGTGCTGTTCTGGTTCCTGTTGATCCGCCCGCAACAAAAACGCGCCAAGGAGCATGCTGCACTGCTCGCCGCGTTGAAGAAGGGCGATGAAGTGGTCACCACCAGCGGCATGCTCGCCCGCGTGGTCAAGGTTGATGAAACCTACTATGTCCTGGAAATTGCCAACGGTGTGAACATCACTGTTCAGCGCGGCGCAGTCGCAGGCAAGCTCGAAGAAGGCACTCTGAAAAAAGCTGGCTTGTAAGCCCAATCCGGCGACCCGCGCGAAGCCTGGCTTCGTGCGGGTCGCCTTTTCAATTTTGATGGGTTCGCCATGAATCGTTACCCGCTGTGGAAGTACCTCCTGATGGCCGTGACGCTGGTCGCGGCTTTTCTGTTTACCCTGCCCAATTTCTTCGGTGAAAGTCCTGCCGTCCAGATTTCCAGTGTCCGGGCCACGATCAAGGCCGATGCCGGCTTGCTGACGCGGGCCGAGGAACTGGTCAAGGCTGCCGGTATCACCCCGGATGACAGTTTGTTCGAGAACAACTCGGTCAAGCTGCGCTTCAAGGATACCGAGGATCAGCTCAAGGCCAAGGACGCGATCCAGGCTGGTCTGGGCGAAGATTACATCGTTGCGCTCAACCTGCTTTCGCGCTCGCCCTCCTGGCTGACAAAGATGGGTGCCAAGCCCATGTTTCTCGGTCTTGATCTGCGCGGCGGCGTGCACTTTCTGCTGGAAGTGGACATGAAGGCGGCCGTTGACAAGGCGCTGGAGAAAACCGCAGGCGAAGTGCGCCGTGAATTGCGCGAAAAGAAAATCCGTTACGGCCGTGTCAGCCGTGAGCGCGATCAGGTAGAAATCCAGTTGCGTGATGCCGAAACCGTCGATGCCGCCGGCAAGGCCATTCGCCGGATCATGCCGAACTTGGCGGTGGTCGATGTCAAGGAAAGCGGTACGTACAAGGTGGTGGTGAGTTACGGCCAACAGGCATTGCTGCAGCTCAAGACCGATGCCGTGGCGCAAAACGTGACCACGCTGCATAACCGGGTGAACGAACTTGGCGTGGCCGAGCCGATCATCCAGCAGCAGGGCGAAGGCCGCATCGTGGTGCAGTTGCCAGGGGTGCAGGATACCGCCAAGGCCAAGGATATTCTCGGGCGCACCGCCACCCTGGAAGTGCGGCTGGTCGAGGATGACCAGGCCAAGCTGAGCGAAGCGATCAGTGGCCGCGTACCGGTTGGATTTGAGTTGATGACCGAACGCGGCAGCGATGGCAAACCACGCCCGATCCTGCTACGCAAGGAAGTCGAGCTGACCGGCGAAAACATCAATGATGCGCAGGCAGGATTCGATGACCAGAACCAGCCGGCTGTGCACATCAACCTCGATAGCGCAGGTGCCGGCATCTTCCGCGACCTAACCAAGGAAAACATTGGCAAGCGCATTGCCATGATCCTGGTTGAGAAGGGTAAGGGCGAAGTGGTGACGGCTCCCGTGGTGCGCGCCGAAATCGGCGGTGGCCGTGTGCAGATCACCGGTTCGATGGGCGTGCAGGAGGCCAATGATGTTTCGTTGCTGCTGCGTGCCGGTTCGCTGGCTGCGCCGATGAGCATTGCCGAAGAGCGCACGATTGGACCGAGCCTGGGTGCGGAAAACATTACCAAGGGCTTCCATTCGACGCTGTACGGTTTCGCGGCGATCACGCTGTTCATGGTGATCTATTACCGCGTGTTCGGCGTGGTGTCGGCCGTGGGCCTGGCGACCAACCTGCTGTTCCTGCTCTCCTTGCTGTCGATGCTGCAGGCCACGCTGACCTTGCCCGGCATTGCCGCGATTGCGCTGGCACTGGGGATGGCGATCGACTCCAACGTGCTGATCAACGAACGGATCCGGGAAGAGTTGCGCAATGGCATGCCGCCGCAATCGGCGATCAGCGCCGGATATGAGCATGCCTGGGCGACGATTCTGGATTCGAACGTGACCAGCCTGATCGTCGGCGTCATGCTGCTGATCTTTGGCTCTGGCGCCGTGCGCGGCTTTGCCGTGGTGCACTGTCTGGGTATTCTCACCTCGATGTACAGCTCGGTATTCGTATCGCGCGGGGTGGTTGACCTGATCTACGGCTACCGTCGCCGTTTGACCTCGATTGCAGTCTGAGGCCGGGAGAAAAAAATGATCGAACTCTTTCACATGAAGCGCGATGTTCCGTTCATGAGCTATGGCAAGCTCACGACGGCGATTTCTCTGGCGACTTTTGTCGTCGCGGTGTTTTTCCTGATCTTCAAGGGCCTGAACTTTGGCGTGGAGTTCACCGGCGGTACGGTACTGGAAGTGCGCTATGCGCAGGCGGCCGAGACCAACAAGGTGCGTGAGCGGGTCGATGCGCTGAAGTATGGCGAATCGCAGGTGCAGTCGCTGGGTACCACGCGAGACATCATGATCCGGTTGCCCAACATCAAGAGCAAGACTTCGGCCCAGCTTTCCAATGAAGTTCTGGTTGAGCTGAAGAAAGACGATGCCAGCGTGGAAATGCGCAAGGTTGAATTCATCGGCCCATCGGTGGGTTCGGAGCTGGTTACCCATGGTCTTGTTGCCACGCTGCTGGTCTGTATCGGCATCATCATCTATCTGGCGATCCGCTTTGAATGGCGTTTTGCGGTGTCGGCCGTGATCGCCAACATGCACGACGTGGTGATCATTCTGGGCTTCTTCGCACTGTTTCAGTGGGAATTCTCGCTGCCGGTGCTGGCCGGGGTGCTCGCGGTGCTGGGCTACTCCGTGAACGAATCGGTGGTGGTGTTCGACCGGATCCGCGAAAATTTCCGCAAGCCGGAAATGCGCGGCAAGGGCGTGCCGGAGGTGATCGACAACGCGATTACCGCCACCATGAGCCGGACCATCATTACCCACCTTTCCACGGAAATGATGGTGCTGTCGATGCTGATTCTGGGCGGCCCAAGTCTGCACTATTTCGCCATCGCATTGACGATCGGCATCGTGTTCGGCATCTATTCGTCGGTATTGGTGGCGAGCCCGTTGCTGTTGCTGTTCGGGTTGACGCGCGAGAACATGGTCAAGCCGGTAACGGTCAAGGAAGAAGCGGTCGTTTGATTGACTGTCTGATTTGAATTTTTTTGACGCCGGCGAGTCCATCGTCGGCGTTGTTCTATGCAAAAGGGCCTACATGGAATTCAATCCAGTCGATATTTTCCTGCATCTGGATATTTATCTTGCCCAGCTGGTGGCTAATTACGGTACCTGGGTCTATGTGATTCTGTTCGCGGTGATTTATTGCGAAACGGGCCTGGTGGTGATGCCATTCCTGCCCGGCGATTCACTGTTGTTTATGGCAGGCGCGGTCGCGGCGACCGGCGGGATGGATCCCTATCTACTGGCTGGCACGCTGATGACTGCCGCCATTCTTGGTGATTCCACCAACTATTTTGTTGGACGGTTTATTGGCGAGAAACTGTTTGCCAATCCCGATTCCAAGATATTCCGGCGCGATTATCTCGACCGCACCCACGCTTTTTACGAACGCCATGGCGGCAAGACCGTAACCTTGGCGCGCTTTGTGCCTATAGTGCGCACCTTCGCGCCGTTTGTGGCTGGCGTGGGCGAGATGCCCTATCTGCGTTTTCTCGGCTTTAGCGTGCTGGGTACGCTGCTGTGGGTGGGTGGACTGGTAACTGCTGGCTATCTGTTCGGCAATATTCCGTTCATCAAGCAGAATCTCAACGTGATTGCCGTGGTTGGCGTGCTCGCGGCTTTGCTGCCCACACTGGCGGCAACGTTGCGCCAGTATTGGCTGGTAGCCAGAACCAGGCAGCGGTGAGGCGGTAGTGATCATGATTGATAAAGCCACAATTCGTGCCGCGTTTGATCAGGCGGCGGAAAGCTATGATGCCGCCGCCGTGCTGCAACGCGAAGTGGTGGATCGCATGCTGGACAAGCTTGCGATCATGCAACTGGCGCCGCAGCGCGTGCTCGATGCAGGTTGCGGTACCGGCTATGCCGGCCCCCTGCTTTTGCAGCGTTTCCCTGAGGCACAGTTGATCGAGTTTGACCTGGCGCCGACCATGCTGCGTGTCGCGAGCTCGCGTCACCCGGCCGGCGCGCAACGCCTGCTGGCACGGATCAAGGGGAAAAAAACGCCTTGGCAGGTGTGTGGCGATATCGAAACCTTGCCCTTGGCGAGTGCATCGGTGGATTGCATCTGGTCGAGTCTGGCGCTGCAGTGGTGTGAAACGCCGGATCGAGCCTTTGCCGAAGCCTTGCGCGTGCTGCGCCCCGGCGGACTTTTGCTGTTTTCCACCCTGGGGCCGAATACGCTGCATGAGTTGCGTACCGCATTTGCCAGTGTGGATGGTCATGCGCATGTGAACCGCTTTATCGACATGCACGATCTGGGCGATGCGCTCGGGCGGGCCGGATTCGCGGCCCCGGTCATGGAGATGGAAAACCTGGTGATGACCTATGACAGCGTGCGCGAAGTGCTGGCCGACCTGAAGGGTATTGGCGCGCACAGCGTGCGCGACGGCCGCCGCGCGGGGCTGATGGGCAAGTCGGCCTGGCGCGCCATGGAAGCGAATTACGAGCGCTTCCGCGGTGATGGCGTTTTGCCGGCCACTTACGAAGTGATCTATGGCCATGCCTGGAAGTCCGATAGCGGATCGGCCAAGACCTTGCCCGATGGCCGGCAGGTCATCGAATTCAGGAAAAAAACCTAGCATGAGCCGCTTTTTCATTACGGGTACGGATACCGATACCGGTAAAACCGTGGCCACCTGCCAGCTGCTGCGCATGTTCGCTGCCCGCGGGATGCGGGCGGTCGGGATGAAACCGGTGGCTTCCGGTTGCGAATGGCGCGATGGCGTACTGTGGAATGCCGATGTGGCGGCGCATGCCGCTGCCGGCAATGTGCAGGCGCCGCTGGAGTGGGTCAGCCCCTACCGGTTCGAGCCGCCTATTGCACCGCATTTGGCTGCGCGCAAGGCTGGCGTGTCGATCGATCTTGATTCCCTGGCCCGCTATGCCGATCTGCTGGAGGCGCAAGCCGATG
Organism: Pseudomonadota bacterium; assembly: GCA_018261735.1. Classification (GTDB taxonomy): domain Bacteria; phylum Pseudomonadota; class Gammaproteobacteria; order Burkholderiales; family Chitinibacteraceae; genus Formivibrio. Next base: position 21,418 of record JAGTRM010000027.1, on the reverse strand, counting down.
TGCTGCTGATCGAAGGAGCCGGCGGCTGGCTGGCACCGCTTTCCGATGAGGCCAGTATCGAAAGCCTTGCCGTGCGGCTCGGTGCGCCGGTCATCCTGGTGGTGGGCATGCGTTTGGGGTGCCTTAATCACGCGCTTCTGACCGTCCGGGCGGTTCAGCAGAGCGGATTGCCTTTTGAGGGCTGGATTGCCAATCAGGTTGATCCGGACATGGATTGCTATGCCGAGAATCTGGCGAGCTTGCGCCGGCTGATTGCAGCCCCTTGTCTGGCCGAAATCGGGTTTTCACCGCAGGCGGGCAGGGCGGCCTTGCCCGGGACGTGTCTGGATGCCCTGATGTTCCGGTGACCGGTCACCCGCTTGATATCGTGTGCGGGGCCTGCCGTGGTGGGCATTTTGACGCTAGAATTGAAAATGACTTCCTCCCGATTCAACCAATAACCTAAGCAGGGAATCATGTCGCAAGACGAAGGCGCTGCCCGCCCCATTCCGGAATCCGAAGATATCGGGCCCTACCGGCTATCCTCCCCGGTCGAAGTGGGTTTTGTCTTGCGCTCGCTCGCCCAGCGTGCCGATTTTGTCACGGTCTATTTCAATTCCGGCCGCGATTTGCTGTTGACGCGCATTCTGGATGCCAATCTGAAAGCGCGTGAATTCATCTTCGACCTGAGCGGGCACCGGGCCAGCAATGTGGCACTGCAGCGGGTCGAGAAGGCCGTTTTCGTGGCCATGCCGGAAGGCGTCAAGGTCCAGTTTTCGACCGGGCCTATCCGCGAGATTTCTTATGAGGGCGAGCCGGCCTTTGCCGCGCCTTTCCCGCCTGATCTGATCAAGCTGCAACGGCGGGAGTTCTTTCGCCTGGTTACGCCGCGCTCCAATCCCTATATTTGCCGCCTGCCGTTGAAGAGTGACGATCCCGTTCGGCTGGAGGTGCACGATATTTCACTGGGCGGCGCCGGCATGTGGTTTCCTGCCGCCAGTATCGGCAAGATCGATATCGGCATGAAATTCCAGCAGGTGATGTTTGATTTTGGCCCGGGCGGCGTGATGCGCGTGGATGTCGAGGTGCGCAATTGCCGGCCGGTGGTGAATCGCCAAGGGCAGACGCAATACATCGTCGGTGTGCGTTTCAGCAATATGTCGCGCGCGCAGGAGGCCAGCCTGCAGAAGCTGATTTCGCTGCTGGAGCGCGAGCGCAAGGCCCTGATCGGCTGATTTTTGTACCCGCGACTTGTCAAAACGCCTTGCCGCAACCATCTGCCTGCAATCACCCAAAAGAGAGACCGAATGAGCAAGCTCCTTACCATCCAGCCCAGCGGGCGACAGATTGAGCTGGGCGAAGACGAGACCATCCTCGCCGCCGCATTGCGCGCCAATTTCAACATGCCCTATGGTTGCCGCAATGGCTCATGCGGCGCCTGCAAAGGACGTGTCTTGTCCGGGCAGATCGTGCACGATGATCACTCCCTTTCCGCACTTTCCGAAGCGGAGCGCGAAAGCGGCATGGCCCTGTTTTGTTGCGCCCATCCGGAAGGCGATACCGTCGTTGAGTGCCGTGAAATCGATGCGGTGCGCGATATCCAGACCAAAACCCTGCCGGCCCGCGTGGAGAAAATCAACAAGGTTTCTCACGATGTGGCCGTACTGTCACTGAAACTGCCGCCCGCGGAGAAATTCCAGTTCCTGGCGGGGCAATATATTGATATCCACACCCGCAATGGCAAGAAACGCTCTTTCTCGCTGGCCAATGCACCGCAGGAAGGCGGATTGCTCGAATTACATATCCGTCATGCGGGCGGCGAGTTTTCCAGCTATGTATGGAACGAGATGAAAGAGCGGGAAATCCTGCGCTTTACCGGGCCGCTGGGTAGTTTCTTTCTGCGTGAGGATTCCAGCAAGCCGATCATCCTGATCGCGACCGGAACCGGCTTTGCGCCGATCAAGGGTATGCTGGAGCAGGCATTCCGGCATGGGATCGAGCGCAAGATCATCATGTATTGGGGTGCGCGCAACCTGGAAGAAATCTACATGCCGGAATTGCCGCTGCGCTGGCAGGCCGAGCATGCCAACTTCAGCTACATTCCCGTGCTGTCCGATCCGATCGAGCAGGATCAGTGGACCGGGCGAACCGGCATGGTCCACGAGGCGGTTCTGGAGGATTTTGGCTCCTTTGCGGCGTACCAGGTCTATGCCTGTGGCGCACCGGTGATGGTAGAAGCCGCGCACGGTGCGCTTACTGCCCGAGGCCTGCCGCGCGACGAGTTTTATTCCGATGCCTTCTTCGCCTCCAAGGATGGTCGCAAACCGTAGGAGTGCTTGCCAAGAGGCGGTGGAGGCGCTATCATCCACGGTTTCCGTATTTGTATATGGTCGGTGTTCCGGCCATGATTTGATCTCATCAGGAGTTAAGTAAACATGGCTAACAGCGCCCAAGCTCGCAAACGTGCCCGCCAGGCTGAAGAAGCTCGCCAGCACAACGCCAGCCAGCGTTCCGCATTCCGTACCGCTGTCAAAAAGGTGCTGAAGGCAATCGAAGCTGGCGACAAGACTGCCGCCCAGGCAGTTTATCAAGAATCCGTCAGCGTGATTGACCGTCTGGCCGACAAGGAAATCTTCCACAAGAACAAGGCAGCTCGTCACAAGAGCCGCCTGTCTTCCGCGATCAAGGCACTGGCTGCCTGATTTCGAAGCAGGTTCTGCAGACAAAGGCCCCGGATTCCGGGGCCTTTGTTTTTGTGTTTGCGCCGGAACGACTCAGCGCTTTGCGGACGAGAGGCGGAAGTCGCGCAGGATGCGCTGGTAATCGGATTCGTCCAGGGTTAGCTGGGTGTCATCCTCTTGCGTGTTTATTTCCAGGGTAATGCGCGCATAGCGGCCAAGCGCGAGCCAGAGCGCTGCGGCCATGCGCTCGGCAAACCAGACAGGGCTTTCGCCCGGACGCAACTCGGCCTCGTGACGGATCGCCAACAGCCAGGCATCACCACAGGGTTGGCGGTGTATCCACGCGGGTTGCTGCCAGGCGCTGCGAAACGCGGTGAGTGCTTGTTCCATCTCGGGGGTGGATAGCGGAGAGATGCCCAGTTCGAGCAGGCAAAGTGTCATCGCTTGAGCTCCTGTGAAGTGCTTTAGGCTACACGTTTTTGGGCTGGAACGCATTGTCGGCAATGGCTGGATATGGCCTTACAAAGTAAGCCGCTGGCGGTGCTGGGTGGAGGATTTCGAGGCAAGACTTGGTACGACGGCTGGGGCGGGGAGAAAAGCTGGGGGAGCGCGGCAGGTATTGTTGATTTACCTGGCCGCGTCCGGGAGGTGTTGTTGGTGCATGAGGGTTTCCTGTTGTCCGTCCTGCGTGCAGAAGATGACGCTGGGCGGGGACTCAAAGCGCTTATTCGTGATCTTTCTTGTCCTTGCGGAAATCCAGATCAATCATGCCCACGATGACGGGGATGGCAAAGCTGGCCAAACCTAGAATGAGACCTGCGTCTTCCATGATGTAGCTCCTTGTTGTTTGCCGGATTACTCGGCTTCGCGAGACGAATCTTTGTGGCCAAATTCCAGGAACGAAACAATTTCGGCCAGGTTCAGAAAATTGATGTATTCACTCATGATGTTTCTCCTTTGGTTCAGGGCAAGTTACTTGCGGTTGGCAAATTTTTCCGCAAGGGTGATGACGCCTGCGCTCACTACAAAAGGGGCGACGCAGAAAAGTAATGTGGCTTCAACCATGATGATGCTCCTTGTTCAAAAAACGAGTTACTTGCTGTCTTTGTCTTCCGGGAAGAACTTGTCGCCCAGATAGGAAATGCCGACGCCGGCTGCACCCACGATGGTCGGGACAGCAACTTGAGCGATGGTGATGAGGGTTTCTGGTGAAAACATGATATTTCTCCTTGGCAATAAATAATGTATTCGGTTGTGCTGCTTACTTTTCGCTGCTGGGCAATACTTTTTCCGCCAGGGTGATGACCCCTGCGCTTACCAAGCCGGCAGCGGCGGGAACTGCGAACGGTGCAATGCTGATCAGGAAAGATGCTTCAATCATGATGTTTCTCCTTGGGGTTTCGGCTAACTGTTGCCGTGAAGTAAAGTTACCAATTATTGGCTGTGTGTTATATAAAAAAGTACCAAAAAATGATGTAACCATTCACATGTATATTTTGTAGTTTACTACTAAAAGATTATAACTATTTGAAAAATAATAAAATATTAAATTTAATAAAAGTTAAACAAACCCGACAAAAGTAGTATGGAATGTATTTTTTGTGTTTGGTGGTGTTTGCGAGGAGCGGGTGAGTTTGCCCGGCAGGCGTTGATGGAATTCAAGCAGTTTGGATGCAAATCAGGCTGGAAAAACAAGAATGGCCAGATTCCATGCGAAATCTGGCCAGGGCGGCAGGGTTGAAACTGCTTGCAGTAGTTATTTCTCTTCGATATTCCTGCGCGGGACGGTCTCGGGATCGCAGGTGATCGGGCGGTAAATTTCCACGCGGTCGCCGGGCTTGAGCGGGGTCTCGGCCTTGACCAGTTTTCCGAAGATGCCAAAGCTGCGCCCCTCCAGTGTGAAACCGGGAATGCTCTTTCCCAGGTTGGCGCGCTCGATGGCATCCAGTACCGTGCTGCCTTCATTGACTTCCAGCTTGAGCCAGACCTGTTTTCCTGCTTCCGAGCAGGCAATGCTGACGGGTATTGCCATGATTTCCCTCTCTCCTTAACAGCAGTGAATCGGACGCAGGTTGGCCTTGCGCAGCGCGCGCTCCGCAGTGCGCTGTTCCAGTACGCGTTTGCCCGCGAGCAGCATGCCCATCACCAGAAAGCCGCCCGGCGGCAAGATCCATAACAGCATGCCGCCGTAGTTCGGGATGATGGTCTGTTCGAGCCATGCTGCGCCCTGGCCGAAAAACAGATGGGCTTGCTGGAACAGCATGCCGGTGCCCAGGACTTCGCGGATTGCGCCGATCAGGGTCAACGCCCCGGTGAAACCGAGCCCCATGCTGATGCCGTCGACCAGCGCTGCCAGCGGCGGCTCGCGCGAGGCAAAGGCTTCGGCGCGGCCGAGAATCGCGCAGTTGACCACGATCAGTGCAATGAACAGGCCCAGCACCTTGTAGAGATCATGCAGCCAGGCGTTCATCATCATGTCCACCAGCGTGACCAGCGAGGCGATCAGTGCCACGAAAACCGGGATGCGCACTTCAGCGCTGATCCAGTTTCGAACCAGCGCAATCAGCAGGTTCGAGGTGGCCAATACTGCCGTGGTCGCCAGGCCCATACCCAGGCCGTTGGTGGCGGAGCTGGTCACGGCCATTGCAGGGCACAGGGCAATCGATTGTGCGAGAAGCACATTCTGGTTCCACAGCCCGTCACGGGTAATTTGCAGATAGCGCTTCATTTTGCCCCCTCCTTCGCAATGTTTTCCTTTTCCTGCGCATACCACTGCAAACCTTCATGCACGGCCTTGACCACCGCGCGCGGGGTGATGGTGGCGCCGGCAAACTGGTCGAATTCGCCGCCGTCCTTCTTCACCGCCCACTTCGCGTTGTTCAGCCCCTTGCCGGCAAAGGATTCGATCCAGTTGCTTTTCTGTGCATCGATCTTGTCGCCGAGGCCGGGCGTTTCAGCGTGCGACAGCACGCGCACGCCCAGCACTTTCCCTGCCGGGTCGATGCCCATCACGATCCGGATCGTGCCGGCGTAACCCTTGCCGGCGACTTCAAATACCAGCCCGGTGACCTGATCGGCTTTCCGGGCTACATAGACCGTGCGCTTGCCGTCCGGTGCCGGACGCTCCAGCGTGCTGGTCAGGAGCTTGTTGTCGAAACTGTTCGGGGGCAGCACCTGGGCCAGCGAGGCCTGCAGATCCTTTTGCAGACTGTCTTCAATCGGCGTTTGGGTGGCCTGGTTGGCCAGCGTCAGTGCGGCGCTCGTCAGCAGGCCCACGATGGCCAGCAAGCCGGTCTGGTAGGGCAGCAGGCTGCGCCAGTGCTCAAGTTTTTCGTCGAAAGTCATGCTTTGGCCTCCAGTGGTTTGCCTTCCCGGTTCCGGCCGTAGATGCGCGGCGGCGTGGCGCGCTCGATCAGCGGGGTGACGGCGTTCATCAGCAGTACGGCAAAGGCCACGCCTTCCGGGTAGCCGCCCCAACTGCGGATCAGGTAGGTCAGCAGGCCGCAACCCAGGCCGAAGATCACTTGCCCGGCGTTGGACGTGGGCGAGGTGACCGGGTCGGTGGCGATAAAAAACGCACCCAGCCACAGGCCGCCCGAGAGCATGTGCACCAGTGGCGAGGCGTAATGTTGCGGATTAATCAGCCAGAACAGCACTGCAGGAACCAGCACGCCGGCCAGCATCGACAGCGGAATGCGCCAGCCGATGATGTAATGGCGCGTGAGCCAGATTCCGCCCAGCAGGATCAGCACCGCGGACGATTCGCCCAGGCTGCCGGCACGCAAGCCTAGGGTTGATTGCCAGGCGGTAAAGAGGCTGTCCAGCGCAGGCAGGTGGCCCACCTTGGAGAGTTCGGTCTTTATGCCGCCCAGCACCGAAGCGCTGGCGACCCCATCGAGCATGGGGATGCCGCCGAAGGTGATCTGCAGTCCCTGCAGGAAATCCACGCTCTGGCCGGGCAGCAACGGCAAGGCTGAAACCCATTGCGTCATGGTGACCGGGAACGAAATCAGCAAGGCCACGCGGGCGACCATGGCCGGGTTGAACGGATTGCAGCCCAGTCCGCCAAACACCTGCTTGGACAGCACGATGGCAATGAAACTGCCGACCACGCCGACCCACCACGGTGCCCAGGGCGGTAGCGACAGCGCCAGCAGCCAGCCGGTGAGCATGGCCGAGCGATCGAGCAGCTTGGGCTTGATGCGTTTGCCGGCGAGCCAGACGCAGGCGGCTTCCCAGCCTGCAGCCGAGGCAACGGTCACCAGCCAGAGCCAGAATGCCGGCCAGCCAAAGCTCCAGAATGCGAACAGCGTGGCGGGCAGCAAGGCCAGCATCACCTTGTGCATGATGTCGCCGATCGATCCCCAGGCATGGGCATAGGGAGCATGGGTTGCGAAGGGGGTCATAGTGTTTTCTCCTTTTGCTTGGCCGCATCGGCCTCGGCCTTGCGCCGCATGAGTTCGGCGCGGCGCTCGGCGGCTTCGCGGGCCAGGCGTTCGCGCTTGGCCTCGGTCATCTCGCGGATCATGTCGGTCTGGCGCTGGCTTTGCTCGTTGGCCCAGCGTTCGCCCTTGGCAAAATCAAAGTAGTGCGAAAGCGGCAGATGCGCCGGGCAGATGTAGGAACATGCGCCGCAGGTCAGGCAATCTTCCAGTCCGAGCTTGGCCGCACCTTCCAGATCGCCGGCGCGCACGCTGGCCGCCATGTCGAGCGGCAACAGATGCAGCGGGCAGACATGGGCGCAGGAGCCGCAGCGGATGCAGTCTTCTTCCTCGGTCTCGTTGCATTCGGCAGCGGTGAGCGCCAGCACGCCGCTGGAGCCCTTGATCACGGGGACATCGAGCGAAGGCAGCGCCAGTCCCATCATCGGGCCGCCCATCACCAGCCGCAGCGGCTCTTCGGTCAGCCCGCCGCAAAACTCGACCAGCGCCGAAGCCGGCGTGCCGATCGGCACTTCCAGGTTACGCGGCTGGCGCACGGCGTTGCCGGCCACGGTGACGATGCGGTGGGTCAGCGGTTCGCCAAAGCGGATCGCGCGGTGTACGGCATAGGCGGTGCCGACGTTATGGACCAGTACACCGATGCTGGCCATGCGCGCGCCGGCCGGCAGTTCCTGGCCGGTGAGCCAGGTCATCAGTTGCTCACCGCTGCCCATCGGGTAACGCGTTGGCACGCTTTGCACGCTGATGTTCGGAAAGTGCTCGGCTGCCTGCTGCATCGCCTTGCAGGCAATCGGCTTGTTGTCCTCGATGCCGATCAGGATGCGTCCGGCGCCGATCATGGTGGCGATCAGCCGCACGCCTTCCAGTACGCCGTCGGCGCGTTCCTGCATCAGGCGGTCATCGCAGGAAAGGTAAGGCTCGCATTCGCCACCGTTGATCACCAGCGTATGCACTGCCATGCGGCGGCCGAGATGGAGCTTGGGCGCCGAGGGGAACGTAGCCCCGCCCATCCCGACCACACCTGCTGCCTCTACTCGCCGCGCCAGTTCTTCCGGCGTCAGCGCAAAGGGATCGTTGCACACTGCATAATCGATATGCTCGCTGCCGGTTACCCGCAGCGTGATGGTTTCCACGGCCAGTCCGGAAGGGTGCGGTGCCGGGAGTGGCCCGATGGCTTCGACCACGCCGGCCGCCGGCGCATGGATCGGCGCCGAAATGGTGCCGCCGGCCTCTGCCAGCAGCTGTCCGGCCAGAACCGCATCGCCGACCTTGACGATGGCGCGGGCCGGCGCGCCGGCATGCTGCACCAGCGGCAGGTAGAGCATCGGCGGCAGCGGCAGTTTACCGATCAGGCGGCTGGCGGCCGGTTCCTTGCGGTAATCGGGATGAACGCCCCAGTGGGCGGCGCGATCGAGCAGATCGAACAGGCGATCAATCAGCGGGACTCTCATGCCTGTACCCCTTGTGCGAGCGGTTTTTGCCAGCGCCAGGTACGCAGCGTGACGGCGATTTCTTCCAGGTGGATGGCCTCGGTCGGGCAGATATCCACGCACTTGCCGCAGCCGGTGCACAGCTCGGCGATCACGCCGTGAATACGCTTGCTGGCGCCGAATACCGCATCGGTCGCGCAAATCTTGTAGCACTTGCTGCAGCCGGTGCAGATGCTTTCATTGACGCGGGCTACCTGCGGGACGATTTCCTCGAAGCCTTCGAGCGATAGCGGGATGCCGAGCTTGTCGGCAATGCGTTGCGCCAGCACCTTGCCGCCCGGAACGCAGCAAGTCAGTTCGACTTCACCGTTCACCATTTTTTCCGCAGCGACCCCGCAGCCGGGCAGGCCGCACAGGCCGCATTGCGAGTTGGGCATCATGGCCGCCACTTCCTCGACCAGTGGATTGCCCTCAACCTTGAAAAAACGCCCGGCCAGTGCCAGCGCCAGACCCAGGGCGCCTCCCAGCAGGCTGAGACTTAACAATGGAATCAGCATGATCAACCTCCTTAACCCAGTTGCAGGCCGGCGAAGCCCATGAATGCCAGTGCCAGCAGGCTGGCCGTGATGAAGCTGATCGGTGCGCCGGCAAATGCGGCGGGCACGCGCGCCAGTGCCAGGCGTTCGCGGATGCCGGCAAAAACCACCAGCACCAGGCTGAATCCCAGTGCGGCGCCAAAGCCGCTCAGCGTGCTTTTCACAAAGCCGGATTTTTCCTGCGCATTCAGCAGCGCTACGCCCAGTACCGCGCAGTTGGTGGTAATCAGCGGCAGAAAGATGCCCAGTACCTGGTACAGCGCCGGGCTGGTTTTCTTGATCACCATTTCGACGAATTGCACCAGGGCGGCGATAACCAGGATGAAGGCCAGAATGCGCAGGTAGCCCATGCCGAGCGGCAGCAGCAGCCAGTTTTCCAGCATCCACGCGGCGGCGGCGGCCAAGGTCAGGACGAAGGTGGTTGCCAGCCCCATGCCGATACTGCCGGAGACTTGCTTGGACACCCCCATGAACGGGCACAGGCCAAGAAACTTGACCAGCACCACGTTGTTGACCAGTACCGTGGTCAGGATCAGAAAGAAATATTCACGCATGATTGCCTCCTTTGCGCTTGTTGTTGCAAGGGGCATGCCATCTGTGGTTTTTATTTCAACCTTATGATTTTTAAATTATTTATTCTTGTTGGTGGTAGGGTGTTTACTGCTTTGTTGCAACAACCCATGTTGGGGTGTGGGGTTTGTGACAAGGCGGGTGGAGACGATGTGTGGGCCTGCGATATAAAAGAACGCAAAAATGCTGCCGCGATCGTGCCGCTTTGCTACGCTAGCGGCTTTGGCATCTTGCCCCCACTTTGTCAGCCCCAGAGGATTATTCCTTGCGCCAGACCCATCACAAACTCGAATTCAAGGAAGTGTTGCAGGCATTGGTGAGCGATGGCCTGCTGGCTGCAAAGGATGCGCAAAAATTGCAGCAGCACCCGTCGTCACGCAAGGTGGCCGAAGTGCATCCGCTGGTGCTGATCGGCAACAGCCGCTTGCCCGATGCGCGCGACTCGCAGAAGAACCTGACGCTCGATATGCTGACCGAATGGCTGGCGGGCAAGGCTGGGCTGCCTTACTACCATATCGATCCGTTGAAGATCGATGTGGCCAGCGTGTGCGACGTGGTTTCGCATGCCTACGCCACGCGCTTTCGCATTTTGCCGGTGGCGGTCGGCGTGAACGAAGTGACGGTGGCTACTGCCGAGCCTTTCGATCTGGAATGGAAAGAAGAGCTGGAGCGCATCCTGCGTATCCGCATCGTGCCGGTGATGGCCAATCCGCTCGATATCCTGCGCTATCTGGCCGAATTCTATAACCTGGCGCGTTCGGTCAGGCACGCGATCGACCTGCACAAGACGCTGCCTTCGGGCATCACCAATTACGAACAACTGGTGCAACTGGGGCGCACCGGCTCGATTGATGCCAATGACCAGGCGATCGTCACGATCGTGGACTGGCTGCTGCAGTATGCGTTCGAGCAGCGAGCCAGCGATATCCACATCGAACCGCGGCGCGATGTCAGCCATGTGCGCTTTCGCATCGACGGCGTGATGCACCCTGTGTACCAGACGCCGATGGCGGTGATGGCGGCGATTACCAGCCGTATCAAGCTCTTGGCGCGCATGGACGTGACCGAAAAACGCCGCCCGCAGGATGGCCGCATCAAGACCCAGTCGCCAGCCGGCGATGAAATCGAATTGCGCCTTTCCAGTATGCCGACCGCGTTCGGCGAGAAGCTGGTGCTGCGCATTTTCAACCCCGATGTGCTGCTGAAAAGTTTCTCCGAACTCGGCTTCACCGACGATGAAAACCGTACCTGGCAGGAGCTGATCCGCCGCCCGCACGGCATCATCCTGGTGACCGGGCCGACCGGCTCGGGCAAGACCACGACGCTGTATTCCACCCTGCGCGAGCTGGCCACGCCCGAGGTCAACGTCTGCACGGTCGAAGACCCGATTGAAATGATCTACCCGCAACTGAACCAGATGCAGGTGCAGCAGAATATCGGGCTCGACTTTGCCAGCGGCATCCGCACGCTGTTGCGCCAGGATCCGGATATCGTCATGGTCGGCGAAATCCGAGATCTGGAAACCGCTGAAATGGCGGTGCAGGCCGCGCTGACCGGCCACCTGGTATTCTCGACGCTGCATACCAACGATGCTGCCTCCGCGATTACCCGGCTGATGGATCTGGGCGTGCCGGCCTACCTGATCCGTGCCACCGTGCTGGGCGTGCTGGCGCAGCGGCTGACGCGCACGGTATGCCCGCACTGCAAGCAGATGGTGGATGCATCGCTGCCGGCGTGGATCGATCTGATCAAGCCCTGGCGGGCGACAGCGCCGGCACGCGTAGCCAACCCGGTCGGTTGCCTGGAGTGCCGCATGACGGGTTATCTGGGGCGGGTCGGCATCTACGAGATGTTGACGCTTACGCCAGAACTGCGCGAGTTGATTGTCGATGGCGTCGATTCCAGCCTGTTGCGCGAGCGTGCGATCAAGGAAGGGCAGCGCCCCTTGCGCATTTCCGGGGCCTACAAGGTGGCCGCCGGGCTGACCACGGTCGACGAAATCGCCCGTAATACGCCGCCGGCCGATGGCGGTTAACTTCAATCCTTTTTGGATTCATAAATCATGCTGACTCCTGAACAATTTTTTGCTTTTCTGGCTGCGGCCATGCTGATTACGATTTCTCCCGGCCCGGACAACCTGATGGTGCTGAGTTTCGGTATCTCGCGCGGCAGGCGGCAGGGCATGGTGTTTGGCCTGGGCTGCGCGCTCGGCTGCCTGAGCCATACCCTGTTGGCCGCGCTCGGTGTCAGTGCACTGATCGCCGCATCGATGTGGGCGTTCACCACGCTGAAAATCTGCGGCGGGCTGTATCTGGTCTGGCTGGGCATCCAGGCGCTGAAAAGCCGCGGCAGTGCGTTCCATGCCAGCGCGCAAGCGGCGCAATCGCGGGATTCGCTGCGTGCGCTGTTCTCCAAGGGATTGATCGCAAATGCGATCAATCCCAAGGTGGTGTTGTTCTTCCTGGCCTTTCTGCCCCAGTTCGTCAACACGGCACAGGGCGGAATCGCTTGGCAGACGGCGCTGCTGGGCATCACCTTCACCTTGCAGGCGGCCGTGTTGTTCGGTCTGCTCGGCTATTTTTCCGGGCATGTGGGGCAACTGCTGGTGCGTAGCCCGAAAGCCGGCATGTGGTTGGACCGGGTTGCCGGCGGCATCTTCGTGCTGCTGGGACTGCGCCTGATCACCAGCAAGCTGTAAAGCGGCCGCCCTGCAATGGGGCGCTGATCGGTCCGGATAGGGGCGAGGGTCATCTATTCTGGTGCGGGCGCGTTCTACCCGCCCGGTTTTGATTCACCAATCTTGTGGCATGGTTATTGCTGGTTGCAGGGCATGAATACGCTCACTCCGGTCCATTCCATGCAAGCAGCCATTCCGCCAGATTTTTCCAGCGCACTGCCGCCAGAACTCTTCCGTGAATTGGTGGAGAAGGCCCCGCTCGCCATTGCGATCACCGACAAGAATGCCCGCATCCTGTACGTGAACCCGGCGTTCACGCGGACCACGGGTTATGTCGCCAGCGAGGTGCTGGGCGGCAATTCGTCGGTGCTTTCCTACAAGGTCACCCCGCGCAGCGTCTACGAGGGCCTGTGGCTGAATATTTCCAACGGGCTGCCCTGGCAGGGCGAGCTGGTGAACCGGCGCAAGGATGGCAGCCGCTATTTGTGCGAGCTTTCGATCACCCCCATTCTGGATGACGCAGGCGCGGTGCGTTATTTCCTGGGTATCCACCGCGATGTCACCGAACTGCACGAATTGAACGAGCGCCTGCAAAACCAGAAGCGCCTGATCGAGTCGATCATCGATCTTGCCCCGGTGGCGGTGGCGCTGCTCGATGAAAACGAGCGCGTCTTGCTGGATAACCACGAATACAAGAAGTTGATGGGCCGCTTTGGCAAGCAGGAACCCGCCCATGCGATTCTGGCCGGCTTGCGCGCCGAGCTGAGCGAGCCGGCCTGGGCGCAGGCGCTGGCGCGCAACGAATTTGTCGATCAGACCTTGCGTTTCGATCGTGCGGGTGGGCAGGGGCCGCAGTGGTTCTCGGCTTCCGGCGCCTGGTTCATGCAAAGTGAACCCTCGGCCGATACCTTTTTTGCCGCAGCGCCCAAGCGCTATCTGTTGCTGGTGCTGACCGACGTGACTGCGCTCAAGCGCCAGCAGCAGGAACAATGGCTGAATGCCTTGCGCATGATGCTGGCCGAGGGCGAACTGGTGGCGCGCCTGCGCGAAACGCTGGCCGGCGCGGCCTACCAGCTCGCCGGTCCGCTCAACCTGATGGCAGCTGCCGAAAAGCGCGTGGCGCAGCGGATACCGGCTGGCGATGCCGCGTTGATGGCGATGAGCGAAGCCCGCCAGCATGGCGAGGCCGCACTGGCGTTGCTGCAAGGCGCGATGCCCAGCATCCAGCCGGAGGCCTGGCTGCCCTTGAATTGCAACGAATTGCTGCACGATGTGCTCGACCTGTCGACCGATCGCCTGCTGGCCGAGGGTGTGGTGGTCGACTGGCAGCCGGCTTTGCGTTTGCCGGCAGTCAACGGTCAGGCCGTCGCATTGCGTGGTGCGCTCAACCAACTGCTGGCCAATGCGCTGGATGCGCTGCATGACAGCCGCAGGTCGCTGCGTGAACTGCGGCTGGCAACCCGGCAGGAAGGCGACTGGGTCGAGCTGGAAATGATCGATAGCGGCCCCGGCATTCCCGAGGCCTTGCGCCTGAAAGTGTTCGAGCCGTTCTTTACCACGCGTCCCGGCGGTGCCCGTGCCGGCATGGGGCTGGCGCTGGCGCAGGAAGTGGTGCTGCGCCACGGCGGCGGGCTGGAGATCGCGACCGCTTGCCCGTTTGGCTGCCGCGTGGTGGTACGTTTGCCCGTCGCGCAAGGGGAGGCCGTTCATGGATGATCCCTTCTACCCAGGTATTCCGGCCGTTGACCTCGCCGCGATCGATCGGCTGGAGGCTGCGCTGGCCACGGTTTATGGCGTCAGCCAGGTGCTGTCGCGCTCGCTCAACCTGCAGGAAACGCTGCGCGAAGTGCTGCATATCCTCGACCGCGAGGCAGATATCCACCACAGCGTGGTCAGTCTTGCCGAGCCGGGTGAAGACGGCGCGGTGGTCAGTGCCGTGCAGGGTATCCGCGGCCCGCTGCCGATTGTGCGCTACGAAATTGGCGAAGGATTGACCGGCGCCGTACTGGCCGGCGGGCGGGTGATCTCGATTCCGCGCATTGCCGATGACGACCGTTTTCTCGATCGTCTGGGCATGTTCAACGAAGAGCGGCCTTTCATCGCGGTGCCGATCAAGGTCGGCGATGAAATCGCCGGCGTGCTGGCCGCCCAGCCGGAAACGCCGGAGGGGCTGGACCAGTACACTCAGCTGATCGAGATGGTCGCCAACCTGATCGGGCAGAGTGTGCGACTTGCCTGGCAGGTGGCGCGCGAAAAGCGCGAGCTGACCGACGAGCGCGACACGCTGCGCCGCACGGTCAAGCGCGAGTTCGGTTTCGACAATATTGTTGGGCACAGCCGTGACATGAAGCGCATTTTCGACCAGATCCGCCAGGTGGCCAAATGGAACACCACGGTATTGGTGCGCGGCGAAACCGGCACTGGCAAGGAATTGATCGCCAATGCAATCCACTTCAACTCGCCGCGTGCGGGCGGACCGTTCGTCAAAATGAACTGTGCCGCGCTGCCGGAAAACCTGCTCGAATCCGAGTTGTTCGGCCACGAGAAGGGCGCTTTTACCGGCGCGGTGACCCAGCGCAAGGGCCGCTTCGAGCAGGCCGATGGCGGTACGCTGTTCCTCGATGAAATCGGCGAGGTCTCGGCCGCGTTCCAGGCCAAGTTGCTGCGCATCCTGCAGGAAGGCGAGCTGGAGCGCGTCGGCGGCAGCCGCACCCTGAAAGTGAATGTGCGCGTGATCGCTGCCACGCACCGCGATCTGGAAGGCGCGGTGGAAGACGGCGGTTTTCGCGAGGATCTGTATTACCGCCTGAATGTGATGCCGATCTACGTGCCGGCGCTGCGCGAGCGTCTGGAGGACGTGCCGGAAATCGCCCGCCATCTGCTGGCGCGCGTCGGCCGCGATCAGGGCCGAGAGCTGGAACTGGTTGAAAGCGGGGTGCGCGTGCTGCTGGCACATCACTGGCCGGGCAATGTGCGCGAACTGCAAAACTGCCTGGAGCGTGCCGCGGTGATGAGCGAATCGGGCCAGATCGACCGCGAGCTGTTGCAGCTGTGCGGTCTTTCCGATACCCCGGCCGCGCTGCGCCCGGCGGCGGTTGATCTTGACGACCCGAACCTGTCCGAGCGCGACCGTGTCGTTGCCGCGCTGGAGCAGGCCGGCTGGGTGCAGGCCAAGGCCGCGCGGCTGTTGAACATGACGCCGCGGCAGATTGCCTACAGGGTGCAGACGCTGGATATCCCGATGCGCCACCTGTAGCAATACTACTGCGCGACCGTGATCCGGGGTCGCGCGGTGCTCGGAATCCTCATGTATTCCCACATACATTGCGGTTCCTGTGCTCCGAGCTTCCCCGGCTGACGATCGCTCGCTACGTATTGCCGGGGGTTTGATAGATCTGTCACAACCCCGACAAACCGGCCCCGCTTGTTGCAATACTGATTTTCTTCATGAGGACTCCTCCTCTTATCCCGCTGATTCAGCGGGATTTTTTTTTGCTGGTGCGCTGGCACGCGGCTTGCAGTCTGCAAGATAAAACGACAATGGGAGTTCCATCGTGACCGCGCAAATCCTTTCCTTTCCCGCACCGTCTTCCTGTGGCAGTGGCAGCACCGGCAGCCAGGAATGCCATGATCCGCGCGTGGCGGATCATCCCTGCTACTCGAAGGATGCGCATCACAAATTCGCGCGCATCCATTTGCCCGTCGCCCCGGCCTGCAATATCCAGTGCAACTACTGCAACCGCAAATACGATTGCAGCAATGAATCGCGCCCCGGCGTGGTTTCCGAAGTGCTCAGCCCGGAAGAAGCAGCCTACAAGGTGCTGGCGGTGGCCGATGCGATTCCGCAATTGTCGGTGGTCGGCATCGCCGGTCCCGGCGATGCGTTTGCCAATTGGCCACGCACGGTCGCCACGCTGAAAGCGGTCAAAAAGGCTTTGCCGGTATTGCGTCTGTGCCTGTCGAGCAATGGTTTGAATGTGGCGGCGCATGCCGATGAAGTGGTCGAGCTGGGTATCGAACACGTCACGCTGACGATCAATACGCTCGATCCGGAAATCGGTGCGCGCATCTATCCGTGGGTGTTCTGGGAACACAAGCGCTGGAAAGGTCTGGAGGCCGCGCAAATCCTGGTCCGCGAACAGTGGCGCGCGGTCGAGGCGCTGACTTCGCGCGGCATGCTGGTCAAGATCAACTCGGTCTATATCCCCGGCGTCAACGACGACGAGTTGCCGAAGATCAGCCGCAAGGCCGCCGAATTCGGCGTGGCTATCCATAACGTGATGCCGCTGATTTCGGATGCCAGCCACGGCACGCATTTCGGTCTGGCCGGCCAGCGCGGGCCGGACGAAGCCGAGCTTGAGGCGATGCGCGAACGCTGCGGCGAACACCTGCCGCAGATGGGCCATTGCCATCAGTGCCGTGCCGATGCAGTCGGCATGCTCGGCGAGGATCGCGGCGCCGAATTCGGCCGCGAGGCACTGGCCGGCAAGGCGCTCGATGCGCAGGCCATTGCCGCGCGCCATGCCGCAGTACAGGCGGCACTGAAATCGGGGTCGGGCGCCAAATGGAAGATCGCCGTGGCCACCGGCGATGGCCTGCGCATCGACCAGCATTTCGGCCATGCCGAGGCATTCCGCATTTACGAGAGTGATGGCCAGAGCGTGAAGCTCGTCGCCTTGCGCCGCACCGCCGTCTATTGCCAGGGACCCAGCGATTGTGGCGACGATGACAATGCGCTGCCCAAACTGGTGCAGGGTTTGTCCGACTGCGCCGCGGTTCTGGCCGTGCGTATCGGCTATGAGCCCTGGCAGAAGCTCGAGCGCGCCGGCATCCAGCCGGTGGTGGAACATGCGTTCGCGGCCATCGAACCGGCCGTGCTGGCGGTGGCACAAAAACTGCATGCCCAGATGGCGGCATTACTGGAAAACCGGGCGTAAAACCATGGCTTATGCAATCACCGATCGCTGTATTTCATGCTGGGCCTGCCTGACGGTCTGCCCGAATCAGGCCATCGCCCACGTGGAAGGCCTGTTCATGATCGATCCGCAGCATTGCACCGAATGTGCGGGTGATTTTCCCGACCCGCAATGCAGCAGCATCTGCCCGGTGGAAGGTGCAATCGAGAACGAATGGGGTGAGCCGGTGAATCCGCCTGGTTCGCTTTCATCGATGAGTGCCCGCTGAGCGAACTGTTTTCATGACTTGGCCAGAAGGAGGGAATATCATGAACCTGCCTGTTGCCCTCAACAAGGAATCACTCGCCGCCTGGCGCCAGGTGTACAAAGTGCTGCGTTATTCGGAACTCATGGCCCATGCCAGCGGTTACGCCAACGATCACCTGCTGGCGACCATCATCACCAGCCAGTCGCTGGGCCGCAGCGTGCTGCCGCCCGATTTCGGTCTGGGCGAAGCTCGCCTGAAAGTCATGACCGAGCGCCATTTCCCCGGGCTGACTTTCCTGCTGCCCGAGAACTGGAAGGCCGCCGAGTTCCTGCCAGAACACCCGGACCTGCTGAACTTGCTGCTGCGCTACCGCGCCGGGTTGGACGAGAGCGAATATGACCTCGCCGTGATAGTGGCCACTGCTTGCATCGGCCAGGATCACCTCTGGCAGGATCTGGGCTTGAACCACCGTGGTGAGCTCTCCGAGCTGTTCACCCGCAATTTCCCGCAACTTGCTGCTCTGAATAGTCGCGACATGAAGTGGAAGAAGTTTCTCTACAAACAGCTCTGTGAAGAGGATGGCATCTACGTCTGCCGTGCGCCGTCGTGCGAAGCATGCAAGGATTTTGGCGCATGTTTTGGTCCTGAAACCTGAACTGATCGTGACTCGCAGAAAAGACAAAGCCCGCGCCAATGTGCGGGCTTTTTATCAATTTGGGGTTGGGGCGCTAGCGGAAAGGCTCTTTGTGTTCTTGAGCCGCGCTGTGTTCGGGGAGTCGTTGGAATATACTGGATACCGCAGCGGCAAGCCGCCTGGCCAGGTCGAATAGGGGATTGAACACATCGTTCACCGTACTCGCTAAGCCTTCCATGAAGTCGATCGCCATAGGTCCTCTCATCGTTGAAGGGTTCACTTGTGCAACAGTGCTTTTTCATTGCGGAAGGCATCGCTTCCCGCTGAAAAGCGTGCAGCCCGGTTGCCGGGAGCACACAAAACCACTCTAGCCGTCGCTTCTGCCTTTGTCAAAATGCCGGAATTGAAAATGAATCAGGATGTTATGGACAACAAAGACCCGTTTATCGCCCGTTTCGATGAGTTGCTCACCCGGCTCAACCACTGGCTGCCCGATGTGCCGCCTGCCATTGACTGGACCGCGCAGGCGTTCCGCTGGCGCAGCGCCAACGGACATGGCTACCTGCAGGCGGTCGCGCATCCGCACCGGATCGGGCTTGACGATCTGGCGGCAGTCGATCAGCAAAAGCAGCAGTTGTTCGAAAATACCCGTCAATTTGTCGCGGGGCGCAGCGCCAACAACGTGCTGTTGACGGGCGCACGCGGTACCGGCAAATCGTCGCTGATCAAGGCGGTCTGGCAGGCGTTCCGAGATCAGGACTTGCGTCTGATCGAGGTGGAAAAGGTCCACCTTGTGGATCTGCCGGACATCATCGAACTGGTCTACAACCGTCCGGAGCGTTTCATCATTTTCTGCGACGACCTCTCGTTCGAAGAGGGTGATCACGGCTATCAGGCATTGAAAACGGTGCTCGACGGCTCGATCGCCGCCAGTTCTTCCAATGTGCTGATCTACGCGACCTCCAACCGCCGCCATCTGGTGCCGGAATATTTCAGCGAGAATGCCGCGACCCGGCACGTGGGCGAAGAAGTCCATTTTGCCGATGCGGTGGAAGAAAAAATGGCGCTGTCGGAACGCTTCGGGTTGTGGCTGACCTTTTATGCAATGGATCAGGATGCCTACCTCGCCGCTGCGCAGATTTGGCTCGCCAAGCTTGGATTTGTCCGTTGGGATGAAACGGTACGGCACGAAGCGCTGCAGTGGTCGCGCATGCGCGGCGCGCGCAGCGGACGGGTGGCATGGCAGTTCGCCCGGGACAGGGCGGGTCGACTGGACTGAGGGCTATTGCGGGCTATACAGCATCTTGAATAGCCGGGCCTGGTAATCGGCGGATTCCCGAACTTTGGCAATTTCATCCCAGATGCGATCGGCCAGTCCCGGCCGCTCTTGGGTGAAGCGCCGTGAAAACAGCAGATAGGCTTCCCGGGATGAAAGCGGCGGGTCCAGGCGGGTGAATTTCCCCGAAAAAACGGGGTTTTTGAGCAGGTAGGTGCCGTCCAGGGTATTCAGTACCGCAGCGGCTGCATTGCGCGACAGTACTTTGTGCAGGATGAATTCGGGTTTGCTGTCGCCTTCGTCCAGTTCGACTGTCATATAGCGCAACAGCGGCGCTGCGCTGGACCCGTGCTGGATCGCCACGGGTTTTCCCGTGGGGAGCAGCAGGGCATTGCCATCCCAATGAACTGCCTCCGGATTGCCGTCCAGAATATACAAGGCGTAGCTCTCGTCGGACATGCGCCGGTATTTGTCCGGTCTTTTGTTCGCGATGAGCGGGTAAGCGCCGAAGGCCAGGTGTTCCCGCGCAAATGAAGCCGCAATGGCGCCATCGATCTGGCCATTCCGAACCATGTCCAGGCAGCGGTTCCAGGGAATGGATTGTGTTTCAACGGTGAGATGGATGCGTTGGGCAACCTGCGCGAGCATGATGTTGTGCAAACCGTTTCCGGTTGCCATGCGCCACGGATAAACGTCCACGTTATCCTGGCATAGCTGCACCGGTTTGCTTGCAAGCGCCGGACTTAGCCAAAGCAGCATAATCAGCATGAGTGCTTTCATGGCGCATCCAGTGGGTGTGGTGGTGTTCAGTCGGAGACAGGCTGGCCTTGCTCAATCAATTTCCTGCGGTAAGCCGCAGAGGTTCGTACGGCTGCGATATTGTCCCAGATATTCTCCGCGAGTTGCGGGTTGCGTGCCACAAACGAATGCGAAAGCAAAAGATAGCCATCAGTCTGGAAAAAAGGGATGGGTAATTTGGTGATTCTCCCGGAAAAACGGGGATCGTGCAGTAACTTGTCGCCTTCGCCCTGAGCCAGGACGGCAGCGGAATCCAGCCCTGTCAGAACTTTGCGCAGCAGGTTTTCCGGTTTGCGTTCGCGGTCATCCACGCGCGCGCCTTTTTCCTTTAGACGTTCAACGGCGCTGTACCCCATTTGTACTGCAATCGGGAGCTTCGCGCCTGAGATCGTGCTGCCGTCCCAGGCAAAAGAAGCATTTTTCAAGGTGTAAAAGAAGTAGGCTTCGCCTGACATGCGGCGCTGGCGATCCGGAATGTGGCCGGCCGGCGTGGCCGGGTAGGCTCCGGTCTGGCGCCGTTCTTCGCGATAGGATGCGGCAATGGCTCCATCCATTACGCCTTCCTGCACCATCAGCAGGCAGCGCTTCCAGGACAGGTTTTCAACCAGGAATTCCAGCCCGGTTCGCTTCCCCACCATCCGGAGCATGATGATGTTCAAGCCTTTGTTGTCGTGCGTTCGCCAAGGTGTTTCTTCAATTTCATCCTGGCAGAGGCGCACTTTGTCATCAGCCTGAGCCCATGGAGCGAGGCAGGCCAGCAGCGATAACAAGGGCCAGTATCGTGTTGCGTACATCCAATTACTCTTCCCGAGTGGAGGTGGCTTCCTGATGGGTGCGGCCTGCGCGCCTATTTCGATCAAAGGCCTTTGTTCAAAACCTGGGCTGGCCTCAGGTAAAAGCTCTCGGCGTCTCTTTCATGTTTGCAGTAATCATAATAGATGCCGAATGATCGCTGCGCGTTTTTAAAAAGCGTTGCCGTGCCTGGATCAGGACGTTCATTCCGGGGTGGCTGACCGTCCTGCTTATGGCGAGATAAGCAACTGCTTTGATTTTTCGGTCAACCTGCGCATAATCGTCGGATTCGGATTCCACTCAACGGTAAGCATGGACTGGCGTCACAATCGTCCTTTCCGCATCGTATTGCTGCTCTGCATTGTCCTGGTCGCGTTGGC
>JAGTRM010000026.1 GCA_018261735.1 Pseudomonadota bacterium | reverse complement strand
AGGCTGGCCAGTTGGGTTTCGCGATCTTTTTTGGGGTCCATGACCGCAATTTTAACCGCAACACGGCCGTGGCGGCTTGGCAAAGCAGAATCAGGAGCCCAACCCATCTTCGAGCCAGACAAGCTCAGTCAATCACCAAGCCCGGCGGCAGATGCACCGGCAGATGCAGAGAACCTTCCTCCAGCGATGCCACCGGGTACGCACAGTAATCCGCGGCATACCAGGCACTCGCCCGATGATTGCCCGACGCACCGATTCCGCCGAAGGGGGCACTGCTCGAAGCGCCGGTCAGCGGCCGGTTCCAGTTGACAATACCGGCGCGGGCTTCGCGCCAGAACTGCTCATAGCGTTCGCGATCATCGGAAAGCAAGCCGGCAGCCAGGCCAAAACGGGTCCGGTTGGCCAAGATCAATGCCTCATCAAAACTCGTCCAGCGCTGTACCTGCAGCAACGGACCGAAATATTCCTCATCAGGCAGATCGATCAGTGCGGAAACATCGAGCAGGCCAGGCGACAGCAGCGCGGTGGCGGGCGCCAGTCGATGCATCGTCAACAGGGGCTTGGCGCCGGCCGCAATCAGCCTTGCCTGCGCCGACAATAAATGCTCGGCCGCTCGCACACTGACCACCGCGCCCATGAAGGGCTGCGGATCAGCGTCCCACGTGCCCACCCGGATGGCGGCCACCGCGCGGGCCAACTGCAGCAGAAATGCATCGCCCCAGGCCCCGGCAGGAACCAGCAAGCGGCGCGCGCAGGTGCAACGCTGCCCGGCCGAGATATAAGCCGACTGGATCACATGGCAGATTGCCGCGGAAACATTGGCGACCTCGTCGACGATCAACGGATTGTTGCCGCCCATCTCCAGCGCCAGGATTTTTTCCGGGTGACCGGAAAAATTCTGGTGCAGCGTCATGCCCGTCGCCGCGCTGCCGGTAAAAAACAGGCCATCCACACCGGGATGCGCGGCAATTTTTTCGCCGGTTTCCTTGCCGCCCTGCAACAAGTTGAGCACGCCAGCCGGCAGGCCGGCGGCCAGCCATAACTCGACGGTTTTTTCCGCGACCAGCGGGGTTTGTTCGGAAGGCTTGAAGATGACCGTGTTGCCGGCCAGCAATGCCGGCACGATATGGCCATTGGGCAAATGGCCGGGGAAATTATAGGGGCCAAACACCGCGACCACGCCGTGCGGACGATGGCGCAGCACGGCCTGGCCTTCGCCGGACAGCATTTCGCGCATCCCGGCACGCTCTTCGAGCGCCAGCACGGAAACCTCGATCTTCTTCACCATGCTGACCACTTCGCTCAGCGCTTCCCAGCGCGGCTTGCCGGTTTCACGGCCGATCGCGGCAGCTAGGTCATCCTGATTGCTTTGCAAAAGCTCGGCAAAGTTTCGCGCCAGCGCAATGCGCTCATCCTGCTCCATATTGCGCCAGCCGGGAAACGCGGCGCGTGCGGCATCCACTGCGGCATCGACTTCTGCACTGCCCGCAGGCCGCCCTTCCCAGACAACCTCTTGCGTAACTGGGTTGACCGAGTTCCAGACCGGGCCGGAACCGGCACGCCAGGCACCGTTTACAAGCAGCATTTGTTCTTTCTCCGCGTTGGCGAACAACCCGCATCCATCGGTTGTTTTCATCCAATGTACCAACCGGCGCGCAGACGGACTATCGGGCATAGCCCTAACGGGTAAATCCCCAATAGAAGCTGACATGAAATTGAAATTTTCACAACAAGGCAGCCAGCCTCAATTCTTTCAGCTTGAGTTACTTGTAAATGCGAGGCAACAAAAAGGGCAGCCGAAGCTGCCCTGGGTATTTCATGCTCGAAAAATCAAGCTTATGCGGCGATGAAGTCCTTCAAGGCTGCGACAAAACGCGACAAGCCCTCATCGATATCCGCCTCGGTGATCACCAGCGACGGCGCAAAGCGAACCACGTCCGGACCGGCAATCAGCACCATCAGGCCATGCTTGCTGCACAGGCCCAGCAACTCGAAGGCGCGGCCTGCGTACTGCGGAGCCAGCACATTGCCCAGCAGCAGCCCCATGCCGCGCACTTCGCTGAAAACCGGAAACTCGGCATTGATCAGCGCCAGCCGGTCGCGGAAATACTGGCCCTTGGTCTTGACGCCATCAAGCACTTCCGGACTATTGACCACATCGAGCAAGGCGCCGGCCACGGCGCAGGCCAGCGGGTTGCCACCATAGGTCGTGCCATGCACACCCGGGCTGAAATGCTTGGCGATATCTGCCGTAGTCAGGATCGCGCCGATCGGGAAACCGCCGCCCAGACTCTTGGCGCTGGAGAGAATATCCGGGGTTACGCCAAACTGTTCGTGCGCAAACAGCGTACCGGTGCGGCCGACGCCGGTCTGCACTTCGTCCAGGACCAGCAAGGCATTGTGCTTGTCGCACAACGCCCGAGCGCCCTGCAAAAACTCCTTGCTCGCTGGCAATACACCGCCCTCGCCCTGAATCAGCTCGAGCATCACGCAAGCCACATCGTCATCCATCAACGCTTCAAGCGAAGCGAGATTGTTGTATTCAAAGTGGGCAATGCCTTCTGGCTTGGGGCCGAAACCATCGGAATACTTGGACTGACCACCGACGCTGACGGTGAACAGCGTGCGGCCGTGGAACGAATTGACAGCAGAAAGTATCTTGTACTTTTGCGCGCCAAAGCGGTCATGCGCCACGCGCCGCGCCAGCTTCAGCGCTGCTTCATTGGCCTCGGCGCCGGAATTACAAAAAAAGATCCGCTCGGCGAACGTGGCATTCACCAGTTGCCGGGCCAATGCCAGCGCAGGCTCGTTCACGAACCAGTTGGAAACATGCCAGAGCTTGGTAGCCTGTTCTTCCAGTGCGGCAACCAGGGCCGGATGGCAATGGCCCAGCGCATTGACCGCCACGCCACCGGCAAAGTCGATGTACTCGCGGTCGTTCTGGTCCCACAGGCGGCTGCCCGCGCCCAGCACGGGGACAAAATCCGCCGGCGCATAGGTCGGCACAAGGTAACGGTCAAAATCAGCGCGGGTAGGCATGGCAGCAATCCTTCAAATCAATGAAAAACCGGGGCACGTGGCCCCGAATTTCGTGATTTTACCCCAGCACGCCTCGCGGTGTGACTGGGAAAATTGATTGTGCCGTGCTTAACGCAGGTTTTTCGCCAGATGCAGCCAAGTCTCGACCACCGTATCCGGATTGAGCGAGATGGTTTCGATGCCCTCCTCCACCAGCCACTGCGCCAGATCGGGGTGATCGGATGGCCCCTGGCCGCAGATGCCGACATACTTGCCCAGCTTGCGGCAAGCCTGGATCGACATCGACAGCATGGCTTTCACCGCATCGTTGCGCTCGTCGAAAGACTCGGAAATCGAACCACCGGAATCGCGATCGATGCCCAGCGTGAGCTGGGTCATGTCGTTGGAGCCGATCGAGAAGCCGTCGAAATATTCGAGGAAGCGCTCAGCCAGCAGGGCATTGGCCGGAATCTCGCACATCATGATCACGCGCAGATCCGCTTCGCCGCGTTTCAGCCCGTTTTCCGCCAGCACATCCACCACCTTGCGCGCTTCGTCTAGCGTGCGCACGAACGGAATCATGATTTCGACGTTGGTCAGCCCCATCACGTTGCGCACTTTGCGCACGGCGCGGCATTCAAGATCGAAGCAATCGCGGAAGGACGGGTCGACATAGCGCGCCGCGCCGCGGAAACCCAGCATCGGATTTTCCTCATGCGGCTCGTAATCGTGCCCGCCGATCAGGTTGGCATATTCGTTGGATTTGAAGTCGGAAAGACGCACGATCACCTTCTTCGGCCAGAATGCCGCCGCCAGCGTGGCGATACCTTCGGCGAGCTTGTCGACATAGAAATCGACCGCCGAAGGGTAACCCGCCATGCGCGATTCGATCTGGTCGTGCAGCGGCTTGGGTACGTTCGGCCAGGCCAGAATCGCCTTGGGGTGTACGCCGATCACGCGATTGATCAGGAACTCGGTGCGCGCCAAGCCGACACCGGCATTGGGCAACTGGCAGAACTTGAACGCGAGCTCCGGATTGCCGACGTTCATCATCAGTTTTACTGGCAGCTCGGGCAGTGTCTGTTGCGCCAGATCGATGCACTCGAACTTGAGCGCCCCGGCATACACCCGGCCGGAATCGCCCTCGGCGCAGGAAACCGTGACCAGATCGCCCTCCT
The DNA here is from genome assembly GCA_018261735.1 of Pseudomonadota bacterium. GTDB lineage: Bacteria > Pseudomonadota > Gammaproteobacteria > Burkholderiales > Chitinibacteraceae > Formivibrio. Next base: position 57,956 of record JAGTRM010000026.1, on the reverse strand, counting down.
GCAGCACATGCGTGGCATCGCCGCAGCCCACGACGGCGGGCACGCCCAGTTCACGCGCGATGATGGCGGCATGACAGGTGCGCCCGCCCCGGTTGGTGACAATCGCCGCCGCCCGTTTCATCACCGGTTCCCAGTCGGGATCGGTGATATCGGCCACCAGCACATCGCCGGGCTGAACTTGATCCATCTCGGTATGGCTGCGCACGATCCGCACCCGGCCGACGCCGATCTTCTGGCCGATCGAACGGCCTTCGATCAGCAAGCGCCCGGTTTCCAGCATCCGGTAACGTACCATCCGCTCCTGGCCCGACTCTTGCGATTTCACGGTTTCCGGGCGTGCCTGCAGGATATAAAGCTGGCCATCGACACCATCGCGGCCCCACTCGATATCCATCGGGCGGCCGTAATGGCCTTCAATGATCAGGGCGTAGTGCGCCAGCTCGATCACTTCGGCATCGGTCAACGAGAATTGGCGGCGAAGTTCAATCGGGGTTTCTTCGGTCTTGACCGAGCGCCCCGCCGAGGCTTGGCTGTCGTACACCATGCGCTGCAATTTGCTGCCCAACTGGCGGCGCACGATCGCGGGGTGCCCGGCGCGCAGCATCGGTTTGTGCACGTAAAATTCGTCCGGATTGACGAGGCCCTGCACCACCGATTCACCCAACCCGTACGACGAGGTAATAAACACCACCTGATCGAACCCGGTTTCGGTATCCATGGTGAACATCACGCCGGCCGCGCCGATATTGGAGCGCACCATGCGTTGCAAGGTTACCGACAGCGCGACCAGCTTGTGGTCATAGCCCTGATGGACGCGATAGGCAATCGCGCGATCGGTGTAGAGCGAGGCATAGACCAGGCGCAGGGCATCGAGCACATTGGGCAAGCCGCTGATATTCAGATACGTTTCCTGCTGCCCCGCAAAGGAAGCATCTGGCAAATCTTCGGCAGTGGCCGACGAACGCACCGCCACGGGTACGTTGTCTCCCATCGAGGCATAGCAGCTTGCAATCGCCTCTTCCAGCGCCTGCGGCAGCGGGGTTTCCATGATCCATTGCCGAATCTGCGCACCGGCGCGGGTCAAGGCAGGCACATCATCCACATCCAGCTTGGCCAGCAACGCATCGATCCGGTCCGCCAGGCCCATATGCGACAAAAACAGGCGCCAGGCATCGGCCGTGGTGGCAAATCCGCCCGGCACGCGCACGCCCTTGCTGGAGAGCTGGGAAATCATTTCACCCAGCGAGGCATTTTTACCGCCAACAAGATGAACATCGTGCATGCGCAATTCGGATAAATTCATCACCAGCGGGCAAGATACAGACAACGCCTTCATAAACAGCTCCTTAGTGGAAAAGCTTTCCGTTGCGGTGCAATATAATTCAGCCAGATCATGCGTATCAATTAAAATGTAGTGCATTGTGAATAACTACATCCAACCCCAAACTACACCATCTCCCTATGACACGTACCGTTTTCTTCGTCTCCGACAGCACCGCCCTGACTGCAGAAATGCTGGGGCATTCCTTGCTTACCCAGTTCTCCGGGAACCACTTTCACGAGATGACAATTCCCTTTGTCAACACACCGGAAAGAGCCGATGAGGCCGCAAAAACCATCCGCGAACAGTCCGCCAACGACGACAGGCGGCCCATTGTCATCTCCACCCTGATCGATCCCGCCCTTCGCTTGCATGAACGCATACCAGAGGCGCTGCATCTGGATTTATTCGATACCTTCATCGATACGCTGGAACATGAACTGGAGCAGAAGGCATCGCATCGCGCTGGCGCCGCCCATGCCATCACAGATATCAACGAATACATGGACCGCATGGAAGCGGTTAACTTCACCATGAACCACGACGATGGCGTGCATCCGCGCGATCTGGCGGAGGCAGACATCATCCTGCTGGGTGTATCGCGCTCGGGGAAAACGCCCACCTGCCTGTATATGGCACTGCAATTCGGCGTCAAAGCCGCCAACTACCCGCTGACCGAAGAAGACTTCGCCATCCAGGGGCTCCCCAAGATTCTGCAGCCCTGGCGCAAAAAACTGTTCGGACTCACTATCGACCCGGAGCGCCTGGCCCAGATCCGCCGCGAACGCGCGCCCAACAGCCGTTACGCCACCCCGGAAAATTGCCGTTTTGAAGTTGAGGAATCGGAAGCGTTGATGCGCCACAACAGCATTCCCCATCTTGATACCACCACGCTTTCGGTCGAGGAACTGGCTACCACGATCCTGCACCGTACCGGATTGAAACGGCACGGCTTTTCGTGAGCGAACAAGAACAACACTTTCCAACCTGTTCTTTCACCATAACGACCGAACCGGTAAACTCACGTTTTTCCATGACAAGTTCCCGCCCAATGGCCCAGTACTCCCCCGCAAGCGCCGCCGTCAATGCCTTCGAATTCCGCAGCACGGACCTGAAGCTGGTGGCCTTTGCACCCGCCACGCTGGATCCGCTCAAACTGGAAATCGGCCTGCGCGAAAAACTGGGGAACGGGGAACATTTCCTTTCGGGCGAACAGATCGCACTGGATTTTTCCAGCTTCCCGGAAACCCCTGCCGCCGATGAAATCGCCGCCCTGGCCGCGCTGTTGCGCCAGTTCGGCCTGACCGTGATCGCCGCGCGTGGCGGCAACAAGGGCCAAATGGCAGCAGCCCGTACAGCGGGTTTGATTGCACTCTCGGATGAGGGTGTTGCTCCGCCGGCACCGGCGGCCCAGGCTACCGGCAGCGAGCGCACGCCCACGCTGGTTATCTCGCGCCCGGTGCGCACCGGCCAGCAGATTTACGCAAAAGGCGGCGACCTGGTGGTGCTGGCACTGGTTTCTGCCGGCGCCGAAGTCATCGCCGATGGAGACATCCACGTTTATGCACCGCTGCGTGGCCGTGCCCTGGCAGGTGCACAGGGCGATGCCAGCGCGCGCATCTATACTACCTGCCTGGAAGCTGAACTGGTCTCCGTCGGAGGGGTATACCGCACGCTGGACGAGGCATTGCCTGGCTCGATCAAGAGCAAGCCGGCACAGATTTATCTCGATCAGGACAAACTCGTGATCGAAGCATTGAACGGAACCGAGTGATCGCACCTATCCTGTGATCACTGGTTAAAAATCCATAACAACCCATTCGCGGTTTATCCCGCGCCTTAAACAACAGGGGAATCAAGTGGCAAAGATCATCGTCGTCACTTCCGGCAAAGGCGGGGTCGGCAAGACCACCACCAGTGCCAGCTTCGCTTCCGGGCTCGCCTTGCGCGGTTACAAAACTGTCGTGATCGATTTCGATGTTGGCCTGCGCAATCTCGACCTGATCATGGGCTGCGAGCGGCGCGTGGTCTACGATTTCGTCAACGTGATCCAGGGCGAAGCGCAATTGCGCCAGGCCCTGATCAAGGACAAGCACTGCGACAACCTCTTTGTGCTGCCCGCCTCGCAAACCCGCGACAAGGATGCACTGACCAAGGAAGGGGTGGAAAAGGTCATCAACGAGCTGATCCATGACGGTTTTGAATTTATCGTCTGCGACAGCCCGGCCGGGATCGAAACCGGCGCACTGATGGCGCTGTATTTCGCCGATGAAGCGGTGGTGGTCACAAACCCGGAAGTCTCCTCGGTGCGCGACTCGGACCGCATCATCGGCATTCTCGATGCCAAATCGAAACGGGCAGAAGCCGGCGAAAGCGTTAAGACGCACCTTTTGATCACCCGCTACAGCCCGAAGCGCGTGGAAGCCGGTGAAATGCTGTCGCTCGACGATGTGCAGCACCTGCTGCGCATCCCGCTGATCGGCGTGATCCCGGAATCGGAGACGGTCCTGCAGGCCTCCAATGACGGCACGCCCGCCATCCACCTGCACAACACCGATGTTTCCGAGGCCTACAAGGATGTTGTTTCGCGTTTTCTCGGCGAAACAACACCGTTGCGTTTCACTGAAGCGCCCAAGCAGCCGCTGTGGAAGCGGCTCTTCGGAGGATAAGCCATGTCGATTCTTGACTACTTCCTCGGCCCGCGCAAAAAAACGGCCAACGTGGCACGCGAACGCCTGCAGATCATCCTGGCGCACGAACGTGCCGGACGGACCGGACCGGATTACCTGCCCCAGCTCCAGAAAGAACTGGTCGAGGTGATTTCCAAGTACGTTTCCGTCAATCCGGACGATATCAAGGTTCAACTGGATCGCAAGGATGACCTGGAGGTCCTTGAAGTCAACATCGTGCTTCCCGAAGTGGCACGCCGCTGACGGGAAACCGCGTTTCAGTTAGAATTAATTCTCATTTGGACGGCGCACCGGCGCCGTCTGCCTTATCCGAGCATTCAGCATGACCATCAGCATCAAGACCGCCCAAGACATCGAAAAAATGCGCATTGCCTGCCGCCTGGGCGCAGAGGTGCTCGATTACGTCACCCCCTATGTCCAACCGGGCGTCACCACGGAAGAGCTCGATCGCCTGTGTCACAACTACATGGTGAACGAGCAAGGCTGTATTCCCGCCCCGCTCAACTACGCCCCGCCCGGCTACATCCCCTATCCCAAGTCGATCTGCACCTCGGTCAACCAGGTGATCTGCCATGGCTTGCCCAACGACAAGCCCTTGAAGAATGGCGACATCGTCAATCTCGACATCACCGTCATCAAGGATGGCTACCACGGCGATACCAGCCGCATGTTCCTGGTGGGTGACAACGTGGCGAACCACGCCAAGCGGCTGTGTCAGGTCACATTCGAATGCATGTGGATCGGCATCGATGCGGTAAAGCCCGGCGGCCACTTTGGCGATATCGGCGCGGCCATCCAGAAATACGCCGAAAAAGCCGGTTATTCGGTGGTACGGGAATTCTGCGGCCACGGCATCGGCCTGCGCTTTCATGAAGAACCGCAGGTACTGCATTATGGCAAGGCCGGCACCGGGCCGGCATTCGTACCCGGCATGATCTTTACGATCGAGCCGATGATCAATGCCGGCAAGCGCGATATCAAAAGCCTTTCCGACGGCTGGACCATCGTCACCAAGGATCGCAGCCTTTCCGCACAATGGGAACACACGGTACTCGTGACCGAAACCGGTGTTGAGGTACTGACGGTTTCCGCAGGCAGTCCAGAGCGCCCAGAAACCCTGCTGCTCGGTTAAGCCGCGATGCGCAGCGTTGCTGAAATTCGCCAATCCTACCGTGCGGGCCGCGAAGCGCTGCGCGCACGCTTTCCCAACCCCCGCACAGCTTCGCCCTTGCTGCATGAAATGTCGGCATTCAGCGATAGTATTCTGGCGGAGCTATGGCATAACCATACCTTCCCTCCAGACCTCCTGCTGATTGCCGTGGGCGGTTATGGCCGGCGCGAACAGTACCCGTTTTCCGATACCGATCTGCTCATCCTCTTGCCAGACAATGCGCAGCCCGCGCTGCTGGAAGAAGTCACGGCCTTTGTCGGTTCGCTGTGGGATATCGGCATGGATATCGGGCACAGCGTGCGCTCGCTTGCCGAATGCCTGCAGGAAGCCAGCCGGGACATCACGATCCAAACCACGCTGCTTGAAACCCACCTCTTGCAGGGTGATCAGGCACGCTTTGCCGCATTTCGTGAAGCCGTTCACAGCCAGATTGATCCCAAGGATTTTTTCGAAGCCAAGCTGCTGGAACAGCAAGCACGCTACGACAAGTTCCAGAATGCGCCCTACAAGCTTGAACCGAACATCAAGGAAGCCCCCGGCGGCTTGCGCGATCTGCAGCTGATCGGCTGGATCACTACAAGCCTTGGCCTGGGCAAGAACTGGCGCGCCTTGGCCCCGCTGGGTTTGCTGACCCAGGAAGAGCACCGCAAACTGCGCCGCGCCGAGCGCGTGCTGCGCTGCTGCCGCATCCAATTGCACTGGCGGGCCAACCGCCATGAAGACCGCATCCTCTTCGACTACCAGCACCAACTGGCCGAAGACTTCGGCTTTACCGGCAGCGGCCAGGGGGCACTGGCCCTGCGCGCCAGCGAAGCATTGATGGCCGAGTATTACCTGGCCGCACGCGTGGTCAGCCAGCTCACCCCCCTGTTGTTGCAAGCGCTGAAATTACGCATCTACTCGCAGATCAACACACCGGTCACCCGAATCAACGAGCGTTTCCAGTTGCGCGGCGACCTGCTGGAAATCACCTCACCCGACGTGTTCGAGCGCACACCCTCGGCCATTCTGGAAGCCTTTTTACTGTGCGAGCGCCTGCGCGAAGCCAGCGATATCGATCCGGCAACGCTGCGGGCGCTGTGGAATGCCCGCCCGCGCATCGATGAAGCCTTCCGCCAAGATCCGCAAAACCGCCAGTTGTTCATCGATATCTTCCGCGAGCCGGACGGTCTGACGCGCGCACTGCGGCGCATGAACCAGTACGGCGTGCTGGGTCGCTACATTCCGGAATTCGGCCAGATCGTCGGCCGCATGCAGCATGATCTTTTCCACGTCTACACCGTGGATGAACATACGCTGATGGTGTTGCGCAACCTGCGCCGTTTCGCCCAGCCGGCCTACACGCACGAATATCCGCTGTGCTCGCGCCTGATCACCGAATGCAATCATCCGGAAGCGCTGTACCTGGCAGCATTGTTCCACGACATCGGCAAGGGCCGGGGCGGTGACCATTCCCTGCTGGGCGCCGAGATCGCGCGCAAATGGTGTGCCTCGCAACCGTTGCCGGAAGAAGACCGCGAGCTGATCCCCTGGCTGGTGCAACACCACCTGACCATGTCCCACTTCGCGCAAAAAGAAGATGTGTACGATCCGGATACCATCGCGCGCTTTGGCGAATTGGTCGGCAACCAGCGCCGCTTGCGCGCACTCTATCTGCTGACCGTAGCCGATATTCGCGGCACCAGCCCCAAGGTATGGAATGCCTGGAAAGCCAAGTTGCTGGAAGACCTGTTCAGGGCCACCAGCCGCCTGCTCACCAGCCAGAACATCACGCTGGATTCCTGGATGGAAGAACGGCAGGAAGAGGCCAAGCGCCTGCTCCAGCTCTACGGCTTCCGCCCGGAGGCGCATGAAGCTTTCTGGCAGGATCTGGATACCGTCTACTTCCTGCGCCACGACGCGCGAGAGATCGCCTGGCATACTCGCAACCTGTTTTCCCGCTTCACCACCGAGCAACCGGTGGTACGCGTGCGGCTTTCCGAATCGGGCGAAGGGCTGCAGGTTATGGTTTATGCGCCCGACCAACCCGACCTGTTTGCCCGGATCTGTGCCTTTTTCGAACGCGCGGGCTACAGCATTTTCGATGCCAAGATTCACACCACGCGCCGCGGTTATGCCCTGGACAGTTTCTACATCTATATCGCCGGCCAGCACGACGGGTCGTACCGCGATCTGATCAGCTATGTGGAATACGAACTGGCGCACCGCATCGCCGAACGCGCTGCCCTGCCTCCGCCGCAGAAAGGCCGCATCTCGCGTCAGCTCAAGCATTTCCCGGTGGAACCGCGTGTTGCCATCCGTCCGGACGAGCGCAGTGGCAAATTCCATGTGCTTTCGGTCGTAGCCGGTGATCGCCCCGGGCTACTTTCCACCATCGCCCGGGTGCTGTCGGCCAATGCCATTGATATCGAATCCGCCAAGATCATGACACTGGGCGAGCGCGCAGAAGATACTTTCCTGATTTCCGGCCGCGTGCTGGAGGATGAAAAATCGGTGGTGCACCTGGAAACGGATTTATTGCAGGCGCTACGCGATTAGGTGTGGGATAAGTTCAATCCAAAAGCAAAGAGCGAGCCCCTACACGGGATACTCGCTCTTTGTGTTTTTGGGCATCAGCAACGATGGGGACTGGATTACTCGTCGAGCGCCACATACATGACTTCGAGAATCTCCAGATCCTCGACGCCAGCCGGTGTACGCAATTGCACCACATCGCCTTCGCGCGCCTTGAGCAAGGCACGAGCCACCGGGGAAGTCCAACTGATATGGTTGCGTGATAAATCCGTTTCGTCGACGCCGACAATGGCCACAGTTTCCTCGCGCCCGTCTTCGCGTGCGTATGTCACGGTGGCACTGAAAAACACCTGGTCGGTGGCTTCGCGCAATGACGGGTCGACCACCTCGGCATTTTCCAGCCGTTTGGTCAGAAAGCGGATACGGCCATCGATCTGGCGCAGCCGGCGCTTGCCGTAGATATAGTCGCCATTCTCCGAGCGATCGCCATTGGAAGCCGCCCAGTTGATGAGTTGCGCAAGCTCCGGACGCTCCTTGTGCACCAACTGGTAAAGCTCGGCCTGCATGCGTCGCCAGCCGCCCGGCGTCATGTAGTTCTTGCTGCCAGCCGGCACTTTCAGCTCGGCAGGCAGCTCGTCCTCATCGCCTTCGGTTTCTTTGGTAAAAGCCTTGTTCATGGGGCTTAGAAATTCTTTTCCTGGCCGTTCATGCGCAGGCCCGCCCACTTCACGATCCCCAGCACCTCGGTTTCATTCAATTCGTAGAACTGGCCACGCTTCAGGCGCGGTGGCAGCGTCACCGCGCCAAAGCGCACGCGCATCAGGCGACTGACCGTCAGGCCGAAGTATTCGAACATGCGGCGCACTTCGCGATTGCGCCCTTCCTTGATGATCACGTGATACCAGTGATTGGAACCTTCACCGCCACCGTCAACCATGCGGCTGAAGTGCGCTGGACCATCATCGAGCTCGATGCCTTTGGTCAGTTCCTTCTTTTGCTCGTCGGTCAGCTCGCCGATCACGCGTACCGCATATTCGCGTTCAACCTCGAAGCGCGGGTGCATCATCTTGTTGGCCAGATCGCCCGAAGTGGTGAAAATCAGCAGGCCGCTGGTGTTGAAGTCAAGACGACCGATTGCGATCCACTTGCTGTTGTCCAGGCGCGGCAGGCGTTCGAATACCGTGGTACGGCCTTCCGGATCGTCGCGGCTAACAAGTTCGCCTTCCTGTTTGTGGTAGATCACGATACGCGGCAGACGATCGGGCCATTTGATATTGACGCGCTTGCCGTCAAAACGGACTTCATCGCCCATGTTGACCTTGTCGCCCAGCGAAGCAATCTTGCCGTTGACCGAAACGCGTCCGGCCTCGATCGCTTCTTCCATATCGCGGCGCGAACCATAGCCGGTGAAGGCCAGTGCTTTTTGCAGGCGTTCGGCATTGAGCTGATCGGCGGGCAGGCGTTTATCGCGCAACTGCCTCTGGATCGCCACTTCTTTCTGCGAACCCGCTCGCACCCGCAAGCGTTTGGCGCGCGTTGCCGGAGCATCATCACGGCGTTTGGCCTGGCGCTTCTTCGCATCCACAGGTTGGCCTGCTGCAGGTGTCGCAGCAGCTGGTTTTGCAGCTTGGGCACCCCGCGCAGCACCGCTCGGCGGACGGGTTTGCCATTCGTCGAGAGGGTCTCGCTTCTTGAAGCGCGCCTTGGGTGCCTGGCCAGCAGGTTTGGCGGCCTCATAAGGCGCGCGGGATTGTCCGGCAGCCGCCTCGACGGGTTTGCCACGGCGCGTATTGGGAGCGGGCTTGCCCGCGCGCAGGGACGCCGCATCATTGCGGGCAGTCTTTTGCTCGCGGATCTCGGGTTGCGGGCGACGGGCGCGCGGTGCAGATTTCATGGTGTTCCCAGCAGAAAAAAGTGAGCGATTATACAGGAAAGTATTGATTTAATTGGCAAGATCGAGAAAGACATGATTAACAGCACCATCATGCCCCTGCGAAATACGCTCAACGCCGGACTTGGATGCCCCAACCGACATGGCGATGCTGCCTTCAATCGATCAATTTACGTCTTTTAGGTTGTAAAACATTCGGGCCGCCATAGCGACCCGAAAGAACCACGTACCAAGATAACAGCATCCATGCTTCACGCCTCGGTAAAGAAGGCAATGCAGCCCAGGCTTGTTACCCCAAGATGGAAATGCTGGCAAGTCATCGGCTGCCCGGCAAGCCGCAATTCTGCACGGCGCAACAACACATGCAACACTTCAACTTCCTTGAAACGTTTCAGTAGCAAAAGATCATTGTTGACCAGATCGGTAATCTGTTGCACCGCCGGGTGATCCCCGAGCGCCACCACATGGCCTTCATCCGGGCTATGCAACTGAACAGCCGGCGGAATGCGAATATCCAGCTTGTTCAATGCATCCATCAACAAGATGCCATATTGGCTCAATTCACTCGCAGCCTTGGCGCGCACGTCTGCCATGCGGATACCCTTCTCTCCCGCATCCTTTACGCCCAGAAACCGGGCAATGCCTTCGTCCAACCCCGCGCCAGTCACGGATTCGACACATGCATCCACGATACTTCCTTTCTTGTCAGTTTTAAGTAAATTAAAAAAACAAATAAAAGTGATCGGTAACAATTAACCGTATCATCTCACTGTCTGATTACCATAGCAAAGTGGTATATCAGTAAAAGCTTAAACTGACGAACGGTCACCGCAACGATTCACACAATTTGTAGAGCAGCTCATGAGCCTCGCGCGGGGATAAATCATCGGGATTGATCCCTTGTAACTCTACGACAAGCGGATGCGTTTCTGGTTCCGGCATTGGGAGTGGTGCGGCAAAAAGATCGCCCTGCCCTTCCACCCGCACGCTGCCCTGTTCCAGCTCAACCAGCTTGCGTTTGGCCTGGCGCACCACTTCTCTGGGAACGCCCGCCAGCTGCGCCACCGCCACGCCGTAGCTCTGCGAAGCGGGGCCTTCCTGCACCGCATGCAGGAAGACGATCTTGTCCTTGTGCTCGACGGCATCCAGATGCACATTGGCGACCGTCGGGTAATCCTGCGCCAGCCGGGTCAGTTCGAAATAGTGGGTGGCAAACAGCGTGTAAGCGCGGTTCTTTTCGATCAACTGCCGGGCGATTGCCCAAGCCAGTGCCAAGCCATCGAAGGTCGAGGTGCCGCGGCCGACTTCATCCATCAGCACCAGCGAGTGCTCGCTGGCATTGTTGAGGATGTTGGCGGTTTCGGTCATTTCCACCATGAAGGTCGAACGCCCGCCTGCCAGATCGTCCGAGGCGCCGATCCGGGTGAAGATGCGGTCCACCGTGCCGATCAGCGCAGAAGTCGCCGGCACGAAGCTGCCGACATGCGCCAGCAGCACGATCAGCGCCACCTGGCGCATATAGGTCGATTTACCACCCATGTTCGGACCGGTGATCAGCAGCAGCTTGCGCGCCAGTTGCAAATCGACGCCGTTGGGGATGAAATCGTCGATCTGCGCTTCCACTACCGGATGGCGACCGGCCTCGATGCGGATCAGCGTGTCGGCGACGAATTCCGGTGCAATGTAATTGCCCAGCGCCGCACGTTCTGCGAGACACGCCAGGACATCGGTTGTGGCCACCGCCTGGGCGGCCAGACGCAAATCCATCAGGCTGGCTTGCAGCCGGTCCAGCAAGGCATCGAACAGCGCCTTTTCCAGCGCCAGCGCGCGCTCCTGCGCTGAAAGCGCTTTTTCCTCGAAGGTCTTGAGCTCCGGCGTAATGTAACGCTCGGCGTTCTTCATGGTCTGGCGGCGGCGGTAATCGTCCGGCACCTGGCCCAGATACGAATTGGTGATCTCGATAAAGAAGCCGGCGACGCGGTTGTATTCCACGCGCAGCGTGGCAATGCCGGTACGCTCGCGCTCGCGCGCTTCCATTTCCAGCAGGAATTCGCCGCAGTTTTTCTGGATCGCGCGCAACTCGTCGAGATCGGCCGAGTAACCATCGGCGATCACCCCGCCCTCGCGCAACACCAGCGAAGGCTCGGGCAGCACCGCTGCCGCCAGCAAGGCATGGATGGCCGGATCAGGCTGCAGCGCGCGCGCCAATTGCTCGAAGAAAGTGCCCTGTGGCAAGACGTTCACCAGCTCGGGCAGTTGCGCCAGGCTGTCGCGCAGGCTGGACAGATCGCGCGGCCGGGCGCTTTTCAGCGCGATGCGCGCCGTGATGCGTTCGATATCCGAGACCGCATCCAGCACCCGCGCCACCTCTTGGTAACGCCCGGTTTCCAGCAAGGCGGCGATGGCCGACTGGCGCTCCAGGATTCGCGCATGCTGGCGCAGCGGATGATGCAGCCAGTTGGCCAGCAAGCGGCTGCCCATGCCGGTCGCACAATGATCGAGCAAGGAGAACAGTGTCGGCGCCGCTTCGCCGCGTATGGTCTCAGTCAACTCCAGATTGCGCCGGGTTGCTGCGTCCAACTCGATGAACTGACTGTGATGCTCAACCCGCAAGCCTGCCAGTTGCGGCAGCGCGCCGCCCTGGGTGCTGCGCACGTATTCGAGCAAGGCACCGGCCGGGCCGATCGCCAGCAGATTGTCTTCGACCCCAAAGCCGGCCAGATCGTGCGTGCCGAAATGGCGAGTCAGGTTGCGCGCGGCGGCTGCCGGATCGAACTGCCAACTGGACAACTTGCGCACCGGCATCGGCAGGTTGTCCAGCAGCGCCAGATCGGCATCGTCGGGCGCCAGCACTTCGGCCGGGCGCAGCCGTTCCAGCTCGGAGGCGAGTTTGTCCACCACCGTATCCATCAGCGCGAAATCGCCTGAGGCCAGCGACAGCCACGCCAAGCCCAGCTTGCCCTTTTGAAAAGTCAGCGCCAGCAGGCGGTTTTCGCGCTTGTCGTCAAGCAAGGCCGCATCGGTGAGCGTTCCGGGCGTGACCACGCGTACCACCTTGCGCTCGACCGGCCCCTTGGCATTGACCTCGCCCACCTGCTCGCAGATCGCCACCGATTCGCCGAACTTCACCAGCCGTGCCAGATATTGCTCGACCGCGTGATAAGGCACGCCCGCCATGCGGATCGGGATGCCGGCCGACTGGCCGCGCGTGGTCAGGGTGATATCGAGCAACTTGGCCGCGCGCACTGCATCGTCATGGAAGAGTTCATAGAAATCGCCCATGCGGTAGAACACGAGCTTGTCCGGGTGATCGGCCTTGATGCGCAGGTACTGCTGCATCATAGGGGTATGCTTTTGCTCTTCCGTCGCGATGTCTTTTTTGTTGCTCATTATTTAATACAATCAATATGTTGCGTTGAAAATAAATTGAAAATCACACTGGGCACATCTTCCAGCCGGCGAATTTTCACTGATTAACTGGGGAATAGGGAAAATATTTCCGGAATTGTAGTCCCGACTCGCGCAGGAGAAAAAACAGGGTAACCAAGGCCTTCATCAGGCAAACGCGAACTGCTCTCGATTCCCGCGCCAGAGGATAAACCGTTCGCCGCGGTTTGGCATGCATTGATCATCGCGGCCTTCGAAGAAATTTTATCCGATGCTCCGTGTCTAAACACTGACTTACACCAGCCCGCACTGCACCCGGTCATCAATAGTGCTTGGGTAGGAACAGTCTGGTTTCTATGATTGAAGTAGCAAGCCACTCGAGGAGTGAATCATGTACCAGCGCATTTTTGTTCCGATCGATACCAGTGACACCAGCAGCGCGGTACTCGAAGAAGTCAGGCGCTTGGCCAGCGAATCGCAGGCCCGTGTCTATCTCGTCAAGATCGTCGATGCGGCGCAGTTTGCCGAAAGCCCGGGCGAACTGATTCACGAGCTGAGGGAAAGCGAAAAGCTACGCCAGGACGACGGGAAGCATGCCAGTTTGCTGCGCTTCCTGGAAGAATCCGCCGTGCGCCTGCGCAGTGCCGGAATCGTGGTGGAAACCCGCCTGATCGAAAAATTCGGCGGCACGATTGCCCATGTGATTCTCGATGAAGCAATGAGCTGGAAAGCCGATCTCCTGGTCATGGGCACGCATGGCCGCAGCGGTCTGGCCCATGTGTTGCTGGGCAGCGTAGCGGAGGAAGTGCTCCACCACACCACGATCCCCATGCTGCTGGTCAAGCTTGCGGCAGACGAATCGGACGACTAGCTCTGCTCGCTTGCCCAACGAGCATGGGCAAGCCCGCGTGCAAGCACAAGTGGCATGAATCAGTGCCGATCAAGCCAACGCTGCTGCTCTTTCCATGCGAGCCACATTTTCTGGCCCGGCATGGCAGCACGCTGATGCAGGGTTATTTTTACCCCCACCCCCTGACAGCCCAAGCTTTTGAACAATTCATGCTGGCTTTCCGGGGCTGAATTTCACCCCGGCATTTCACCCCGGCGATTCGTGGTTCAGTATTCCTTCGCGCTACAAATTGTCTTTTGCATGATGCGATTTCGTCCCTGACGCTTGGCCTCGTACAGTGCCGCGTCGGCACTGCCATACGCATCCTCGAAGCGGGTTCCCCGGGGACACCAACTCACACCGAAGCTTGCCGTCACCAGCCGTTGGGGCAAGGCGGCAAGCGGCGATTGATTCAGGCTTGCATGTATTTCCTCCACCAGCGTCACAGCCTGAGCCAGGCTGAACTCCGCGAGGACAATGCTGAACTCCTCGCCCCCGACCCGCCCGATATCGCCCAGGCCATTGAGCACGCCCTGCACGCGCGAAACCAGTTCGCAGATCACGGCGTCGCCTGTTGGATGGCCAAATTCATCATTGATACATTTGAAATAATCGATATCCAGCACGACCAGCGCGACATGGCTTTTGCTCAAGCTATGGGTCATCCGCTCGATAATGGCGCCCCGGTTGTAAATGTTCGTCAACGGATCATGCGTTGCCTTGTATTCCATGGCGACCGCCAGTTCGTGCAATCGCGCGTTGAGGGTGTTCAGCTCGCGCTCGGCACGGTCACTATGAGCAATCAAGCGCCGGGACTCGCGTACAAGCCGATGGTAGTGCTCGATCAGGGAAACCAGCTCATTCCGGTAGGTTTCGGGCGACAGGTTTGTCTGTTCGCCGACAGTGCGTGCGGCAGCCAGAATCGCGTTTTCAGCCTTGAAGAGATCGTGCGTGGACATGTAATTTCAATCTAAAGCGATGTCATGGAAGCCAATCTCCGGGAAATCGATGTGCAATTCCTGGCCGAATTCTTCGATCGTGTCATCCTCCCGGTCGTGATACCAGTACAACTCAACACGCATTCCACACAGCGCCGCTTGATTCAGTTCCTCAAAAAAACCAAACAGCATCTTGGTACTGGAACTGTTGAAATACACCAGCGCCACATGCACCTCAACACGTTCATCCGGTGTTAACCCGGCAAGATATTCGCGTGTTTCCGAAATAATCCGGCTGTAGAATGCTGCGGCATTTTCCGGATAGGATTCACCCTTGAGGGAAAGCCGGTGGATATCGAAACGAAAATCGACTTCCGGCGTGCATGCTGTTCCGGCAATATGCAAATTATCAATTTTTACATTACTCATGATTTTAAATAATCGCTTTCAGATAAAACATCGACATATCTGATAACCCATCGGTATGGAATTCAAATTCGATCGGCTCGCTGGCATCCCGTGCCACCGTTAAAAAACCCAGTTGTGCACCCTTGCTGTCCGCCGGGCTTTCGGCCCGCAAGGATTCCTTATAGGCGCGCTTAATTTCGTCCAGAGTCATGGTGCGCAACGGTTCCAGCCTGTTGCGCAACGCTTCGGTCTCTTCGACATGAACCGGATTGGCACACAGCAGGAAAAACTTGTCACCGCGCCGCCCGATACAGACCGAACCATGCCGCACCTCATCGGTCTGATCCGGCGCAGTCAGGCTATCGGCCGAATAGTGGACGATATTCTGGGCCATCTCCACGAAAGTGGAAAAAAGCTTGCGCCGGGTAACGCCCGTCACGCCACTCTTCTCCAGATTAAGCCGCACCGTTTCAGCCATGGCACTGATAATGTTTTGCGAGAAATAACCAACATAATAAAAAATGATATCTCGCTGGTGCGCGTAATCAAAAAATTCGTAATATTTGCTATCCTGCATATCCTGTTTTCGTTCCTGTTGAATGAACGCCTTTCTCAAATCCGGAAACCAAAAAAAGTCAAATCATCCCGCCGTGCCTGATCGTCCTGATAGGCACGATGCTCTTGCAATAATTCCGTGGCCAATTCCTGCATGCTCATGGCATGGCAACGTTGCAACAATTCCTGCAACCGTCGTTTTCCATAGGCAATTTGTCGAATGCCGCCAACCTGGTCGATCAAGCCATCGGTACAGACCAAGATCAAATCACCGGGGATCAGCGGTATTTCATGGTTGGACCAGACATAATCGCAAGGCGTATCGGTATAGCCCGCGCCCATGCGATCCGATTCGAGTTGCTCGGCCTGCCCGGTGGCTGCGGAAAACCGGAAAATCGGGGTGCGCGCACTGGCCCAAGTCAATTTGGACGCCACCGTGTCCACCGCGATCAGGACCGCATCACAGCCATCATTGGATTTCGAAATCTTTTCCTGCCCGGCAATCTGGCCAAGCGTGTGCTTGATGCGCCGGTTGATTTCTTGCAGTAGCACGGCAGGATTTTCGGGACCATGCAGCGCCAGGGCCCGCTCCAGAACGGAAGAAAAAATCAGGGTCATGAAAGCGCCGGGCACACCATGCCCGGTGCAATCCACCACAACGGCAAGCCAGCCTCTTTCATGCGCGACAAAGTGGTAGCAATCTCCGCCAACGCTGTCCCTGGGTTCCCAGACCAGACAATAATCCGCCAGGGTATTTGCCAGCGCTTGCCGGGAAGTACCCAGCATCGCATGCTGAATGACACTGGCATATTCAATACTTTGCATGATCTGCTGGTGTTGTCGGGCATGCATGTCCGAAACCCCTCTTATCAGGTCAAGACCAAAGCCCAACCCCAAATAGCGGCCTTCCTGCGTAATGATGAAACCGTCGGCAAGCGCCTTGTCGCCCGATGCCACCGCCTGCTCGGCCAACGCTTCAATGCTGGTCGCGGCATCGATCACCAACGGGGTTTTGTCCATGAAGGCAATACAGCTCTTTTTGTCGTAGAGCTCCCGATGATAGGGTTTGGCCATTTGCGACAAAAAGATGTGCCGATTGATAAGCCCGAAAGGTCGATCGTTCTCCACCACAGGCAGACTGACGAGGTCGTTGTGTTTGCCAAACAGCTGCAATACGGTGGCGTTATCTGTTTCCGGGGTAACGCAAGGCATGCTGATGCAAAGATCTAAAGCGGATGGCCGGGAGTATTTACGAGACACCCCGAGCGAGGATGCAAACATTGGCCCACCTATTTGTTCTAACAAAAACAGCAAAGATAGACACTAACGATAGCAGGATGAAATTAAAGGAATATTTCATGCCTGCGAAAGTCATTCGTAACCAATGCATGCAATGATTCAAACAATCAGCAGACGGGGCCGCGTACTGCAAGCTTTGAGTCTAGGTTCGCGGTACTTTCCGCCGGTCACGGGCACCCTGACGGCGGTCGTTCGATCGTTGCCTTCGTGTAGATTCCCAAGGCGCCCGGGTTGCGAGAAGCTTCTTGGCGCGGGAAAACAGCGTGGCACGTATTTTGTCAGTACGGCCTGCGTGCCATTTAGTCACCCGGGCACGTGCATCCAGCAGCGCAGGCTCGCCTTGTGCCCATTCGCCAAGAAAACCCCAGGCGACTTTGAGGTCATTCAGGAAGCCCAATTCATCTTGCAGAACGGCAATATCTTTGGCGAAACGTAACATTGATGCTTCGTCAAAAACAGGTGCAAAGAATTCACAGCTATAGCGCAAATGCTTGAGGGCGATACGCAATTGATGCGCAGTTTCCGGGGTACGCGCCTCAGTAGCCACAGCAAGGCGTTTACACGCACGCGAATGCACACGATTCAGCCGTTTCCGCACGAAACCGGCCAATTCCCCAGAGTCTTCATTTTCCGGCAGCGTATTCAAGGCTCTGGCGAAGGTCAGCAACGGAACAGCGTGCACGCTCGCCGATAGCGAGCTGTGTGCCGCTTCCCGGGCCTTCAGGCAGGCATCCATGGCACGCTGCATGAGCGATTCCAGCGCGGGCCCGTCTTCCGAATCAAGCACTGGCTGCAATATGGTTTCGCGCAATACATCCAGGTCGCGGGCATCGCCCGTGCCAGCCGCGAGCTTCCCCAAAGTATCTGACCAGGACTGGGCAAACCCGCGGGGCAGCGTCGATTTGTACACTTTCAATAAGGTGCGCAAGCGTCGCAGCGTAACGCGAAATTGATGGACATATTCCGGATCCGGCGACACCAAGGCACCATGCAGATTGGACTGCCAGCATTCCTGTGCTTGCGTGGCCAAAGCGCGGAATGCCTGCAGCGGTGTCGATGTCGGGATGACCGTCGATTTGCCAGCCTTCGCGGGTTTACCTGCATCTGCGCAAAGCAGTCGATAGCCGCGTTCGACCTTGCTTTGATCAAAAGGAAAAAGCGGGAAATGCCCGCACAGCGCGATGGCAAAATTCAGTAGATCGGCGACCGAGCCGTGCTGAAGCTCCAGCTTGATTTCATTGATCGGCAACTCGTTCGCTTCCGCCACAAGCTTGCCGGTGTCGATCGAGACTTGGATGCTGACCCCGGGCTCCGGCTCGACGATATGCGTTTTCCGGCAAAATTCGGCGATAAAGCACGGCGCGAGTTGCTCTGCCTGCGCCTCAAGCAAGGCACGCACCTCAGGAACATCAATGGCCGAGAAGTCGAAACGGCCGCCAAACCGCCGCTCCCATTTCTGGCGCAAGCGCCCGCCATCGATCGACTCAACGGTGTACCCCACTGTCTGGCGCCTGGTTTTCCCTGTCTTGCATGTGCTTAGAATGACTCCGGCATCGCGCAGCATCAGGTTCGGGGTGTCAAAACAGGTAACGAGCCAGTCCTTGGAGGCACCTTGTGATAAAGACCCTTGGACAATCAGCGGATGGCTCTGGAGAGAAGACAAGGCTTCAGGTGGAAATGCAAGTCTCAACCGGTTTTCGCACACCATGATCGTGCCCAGGCAAGGACAGAGTTGATTATTATAGCTATTCATCCAAAGCATTCGCCATGTCATCCGGCCGGCGTATCTCCCAAGACTTGCGGCACTGCAATTGCCTGCATTCCTTTGGTCGAGGACAAGACCCAATACCTGAAACACCCCTGGGAACGTCTTGCCAGCAATCCTGCACGGACCTATGCCTGCAGCGATGAACATAGCGACTACCTCGCAGCGATTCGCTCCGGGACATACCCATTCAATTGTCGCTTATGGATTTGAAGACAGCGAACGGCTGATAAAACACTTTGGCGCTCCACGCGAGGTCATCTCCACTTCGCCGGCTGAATTTATGAAGCGCATGCTGCACACCCTGAATCTGCCCCGCTGAACGATGTACCCACCGGAGCCGTCATGACACGGGACAAGAAATCGCTGGGAGTGCATGGACTTCCTATCTATGCTCAGATCACGAACCCTCAGTACCCGGAGCAACCCGGGAAACGTTTTGAAGGAGAAGAAAATGGAAAGCTCAATCCATGCGCTAAGCGATCTTTTTCGCCAACTTGGCTTGGCTGACGACGGGCCAAGCATCGAGCAATTCATCGCAACCCACCGCCCCCTGGCCAACCAGGTTGTCTTGGCTGATGCAACATTCTGGACTCCCTCTCAAGCGCAGTTTCTGCGCGAAGAAATGAGCAATGATGCGGATTGGGTCGAGATCATCGACATGCTGGATTCTCGTTTGCGCGAGGGCTGACGCGAGAATGAATGAAAACCGAATACAACAGCATCGGAAACCCGCGTTGGGCACACCAGAGCCTGTCATGCTATAAACAAGAATAATTCCTAATCCAGCATCAACAGAACCTAGCCATCTACTGAACCCACAGTGAAGGTGCCTGTGCATGAAAGACTGCTTTTCTGGCAAGGCCGTCGCCCGAAACAATTGCGGACAGGCAAAAAAGCTCTCGGCGCTACCGGAGCTGACCAGCATCCCCGCCATGAGAGTTTTGCTTGCCATAGCCCTGCCGTTCATTGCCCTTGTTGCGCAGTGGCTACTCTGGGATTACTTCAAGCCCTACGTCTGGTTTCTGTTTTTCCCGGTAGCATTTTTCAGCGCCTGGATTGGGGGCCTTGCCGGCGGTCTTTCCGCCACCTTGATCAGCGCCTTGCTGGTCTGGTTTTTCTTTATCCCGCCCACCCTGTCCTTCGCGCTGAAGAACCCTTCGGCAGGTTATTCCAGCATGGTTTTCATGCTCATGGGCAGCTTGTTCGCCTTATTTCACCACCGCCTTCACCGCGCGGTACAACGCACCAACGCGGCCTTGGCCCTGGCAGAAGAGGCCAAAGACGAAGTTTCCCGGCTTTACAGCCAATTGCGCGATCTGGATGAGCAGAAAAGTTATTTCTTCACCAATGTCAGCCATGAGTTGCGAACGCCGCTGACGCTCATCATTGCGCCACTGGAACGACGGTTGAAGCAGGCGCCTGCTGCCAACCTCTGCGCGACAGAACGGCATGAAACCGAGCTCATGCTGCGCAATGCACGCCTACTTTATCGTCACGTAACCGATCTGCTTGATGCCGCGAAGCTGGATGCCGGCCGCATGAAGCTTTCCTGGAACAAGATCGACCTCGCCCATCTCGGCCGAGCCATGGCCAGCCACTTCGAATCGCTGGCGAGCGAACGGAACATCGATTACCGCGTGACCGTTCCAGACACGCTGCCCATAGAAGCCGATGGCGAGAAGTTGCAACGCGTTCTGCTCAACCTGCTTTCCAACGCCTTCAAGTTCACGCCCGGTGGTGGTGCCATCGCCCTGACGGTGCGGCAGGAGGGGAAACTGGCACTGATCGAATTACAGGACAATGGCCCCGGTGTGCCTGCCGAGCTGCGCGAAGCGGTGTTCGAGCGTTTCCGCCAGGGTGAAAGTAATGCCCGGCGCAGTCATGGTGGCACCGGTCTGGGGCTTGCCATTGCCAAGGATTTCATTGTGCTGCACGGCGGTTCGATCAATCTGGACGAGGCACCGGGCGGCGGTGCGCTGTTTTCGGTTCATCTGCCGCTGAAAGCCCCGGCCGGGGCGGTGTTTGGCTCGCCCAATACCCTCGACGATGCCATCGACAAACAGATCATCGAGGAACTCAAAATCCGCACCCCGTCGGCGGCAACCAGCCTGATGCCGGCCGCCGCCAGCGATGCGCCGCGGGTGCTGGTCGTCGAGGACAACAACGATTTGAACGATTTCATCGTTTCGGTCCTGCGCCCCTATTACCGCATCGATTGCGCCTTTAACGGCAAGGAAGGCCTGGAGAAAGCACTGGCGCTGCATCCCGACCTGGTGCTCACCGACTTGATGATGCCGGTCATGAGTGGCGATGAAATGGCAATGGAACTGCGCCGCCAGCCCGGCACGCAGGAAATTCCCATCCTTATCCTGTCAGCCAAGGCCGACGAAAAGATGCGTCTGCAATTGCTGCATGTTGGAATACAGCACTATTTGAACAAGCCGTTTTCAACCGAGGAACTGCTGGCCCGCGCCAGCAGCATGATCACAAGGCGTCAACGTACGTTGGCGGAACTTGATCGCAGGGCGGTGCTGCTGCGCCGCCTGGCCGAAGTGGTCGAAAAGATCGCCGCCGTGCGCGATCTACCCAGCCTCATGAAGATTGTCCGCCACGCAGTACGGGAATTGACCGGCGCGGATGGGGCAACGCTGATTTTGCGCGAGAATGGCCAGTGCCACTATGTGGATGAAGATGCCATCGGGCCGCTCTGGAAGGGGCAGCGCTTTCCGCTCGAAGCATGTATTTCAGGCTGGGCCATGCTCCACGCCCAGGCCGTGGCCATTGAAGACATTTACGCCGATCCGCGCATTCCTTATGCAGCTTATCGCCCGACCTTTGTTCGCAGCCTGTCCATGGTACCGATCGGCCGGGACGAGCCGGTGGGCGCCATCGGCTGCTATTGGGCCGAGCAGCATGCGGCCAGTACCGAGGAACTCGAATTGCAGCAGGCACTGGCGGATGCCATGTCGGTTGGGCTGGCCAATCTCACGCTCAACCAAAGCATGCTGGATGCCCGCCTGGCTGCAGAGCAATCCGCAGCCGACGCCTACGCAAGCGAGCAACGCTTTCGGGCAACCTTCGAGCAAGCGGCAGTGGGGATCGCCCTGGTTGCACCGGACGGCCACTGGCTGCGCACAAACCAGAAACTTTGCGAGATCGTGGGCTACAGTCACGATGAACTGTTAAACAAGACTTTTCAGGATATTACCCACCCGGACGATCTCGAAAGTGACTTGATGCTGGCAAAACAAGTCCTGGCCGGCGAAATTGAAACCTATTCGAAGGAAAAACGCTATCTTCGCAAGGATAACCAGCTCGTCTGGATTAATTTGACCGTGGCACTGGTGCGGCATACCGATGGCAGCCCCGAATATTTCATTTCGGTTGTCGAGGACATCCAGCGCCGCAAGGCTGCCGAATCGGCGCTGCGTGAAAGTCAGGAACGGCTACAGCTGCTTATCGACCATGCGCCGGCGGCACTCGCCATGTTCGACCGCGAGATGCGCTATCTTGCCGTCAGCCGCCGCTGGCTCGATGATTATTCCCTTGGCGACCGCGATCTCATCGGCCAGTCGCATTACGCCGTATTTCCGGATATTCCCGATATCTGGAAAGAGATACATCGGCGCGGCCTGGCGGGCGAAATCGTTCGCACCGATGAAGATTGTTTCGAACGGGCCGACGGCACGAAACAATGGCTGCGCTGGGAAATACGGCCCTGGCATGCCATTGATGGCGGCATCGGCGGTATCGTGATTTTTTCCGAAGACATCACCGAGCATGTGGCTGCCCAACAGGAAATCCTCCAGCTCAACGCCAATCTCGAACGGCGCGTTGTTGAACGCACGGCTGAATTAACCGCCGCTAACCAGGAACTGGATGCTTTCGCCTACGCCGTCTCGCATGACCTGCGCGCCCCGCTGCGCGCCATGACCGGTTTCTCGCAGGCGCTATCCGAAGATTTCGCCGACAAGCTTGAAGGCGACGCGGCAACCTATCTCGATCAGATCAATATCGCCAGCCGCAAGATGGGCAAGTTGATCGAGGCCATCCTGGCCCTTTCCCGCAGTACGCGCGGAGAACTGCGCCTAGAGAGAATCGATCTTTCGGCCTTGTCTCTCGATGCGCTTGCCGAGCTTGGGCAAACCGAGCCGGACCGCAGGGTATCAATCGAGGTTGAACCGGGGCTGACCGCCGACGGGGATCCGCGCATGATCGAGGTACTGATGCGCAATCTGCTGAGCAATGCCTGGAAGTACACCGGCAAAGCGGCAACACCGGCGATCCGGGTCTATGCGGGCGAAGTTGATGGCCTGCGGGGCATCTGCGTGGCCGACAACGGCGCAGGTTTCGACATGAGCCATGCCAACCAGCTCTTCCAGCCCTTCAAACGACTGCATCGCCAGGACGAATTCCCCGGGATCGGGATCGGACTGGCCACGGTACAGCGTATCGTGCGCCGGCATGGCGGAAAAATTTGCGCCCATGCCGAATTGGGCAAGGGCGCCACCTTCTGCTTTACCTTGACAGGCGAAAGCGAGATTGCATGATCAAACCATCCGTTCGCAGCCGCTTCATCCTGTATGCCACGGGGAGTTATGTGATCCTCGCGCTGGCCTGGATCTTCCTGTCCGATCAGCTGCTTTCCCTGTTTGCCGACATTGATTCGATCGTCTGGCTATCAACCGCCAAGGGCGTCTTCTTCGTCATCGCCACGGCCACCTTGTTCTATCTGGCCATGCGCATCGTCCCGCCGGCCGAGGGCAGTGGGAACCAGCAGCTTATTGAAACCCTGACCGCTGGCAGCTTGCCGGAAAGACTGCCGCTGTGGCTGACCTATTCATTTGCCGTGGTCGTTACGCTGGCCATGCTGTTGCTGCACAAGAACCTGCCGATTGCCTATGCCGATCGGCCATTGCTGATCCTGTTCATGCTCCCCGTCATCCTCAGTGCCTTGCTCGGTGGGCTCGGGCCCGGTCTGGTATCGACCCTCGTCGCGGCATTGGGCGTGGCGTTCATGGCCGTATCGCAGACAGGCAACTTCAGCGCGGTGGCCAGCCATGATTTGCTGCAATGGGGTTTCCTGATCGTCAACGGCATCGCCGTCAGCTTGCTCAGTGAAGTCTCCCGGCGATCCATTGCCAAGATCGAGATCAATCGCCGCCTGCTGGATACGGTGATTTCCGGCACGCCCGATGCCGTATTCGTCAAGGATGCCCAAGGGCGCTACCTGCTGGCCAACGCAGCCGCCGCCGGCTTTATCGGCAAATCCCAGGATGAAATCATCGGCAAGGACGACCGCGCCCTGTTTCCGGAGAAATCGGCCCGCGAGCTGATGGCGCTCGATAGCGCCATCATGGCGACTGGCCGGACACAAACACACGAGGAACAGCTCAAGACGCTCGATGGCAAAGACCTGGTATTTCTCGTCACCAAGGGGCCCGTATTCGATACCGCAGGCCAGGCCGTCGGCCTGTTCGGCATCTCGCGCGAGATATCCGACCGCAAGCGGGCCGAAGACGAGATTCGCCAGCTCAACGCCGATCTCGAAAGACGGGTAGCCGAACGCACGGCCGAGTTGCGCGCGGCCAATCTCGAACTGGAAGACATTGCCTACGCGCTGGCGCATAACCTGCGCGCCCCGCTGCGTGCCATCAGCGGATTTGCCCAATTGCTGGACGAAGAACATGCCAGCAAGTTCGATACGCAAGCTGAGAACCATCTCGATCAGATCGTTCTGGCCAGCAGCAACATGGGCACCCTGATTGACGGCATTCTCGCCCTGTTGCGCTGTACGCGCGGCGAGCTGCATCGTGAAAAAGTCGATATCTCGATGCTGGCAAAACAACGGTTGGATGAATTGACGCGCAGGGAGCCTGATAGATCGGTAATCCGGCAGGTTGAGCCTGATCTCACCATTTCTGGCGATGCGGCTATGCTTGGAGTAGTCATGACCCATCTTGTCGACAATGCCTGGAAATTCACGCGCGGCAAGCCGGACGCGACCATTCGCGTTACCGCCGGGGTCATCGACGGCCAGCCGGGAATCTGTGTTGCCGACAACGGCGCCGGTTTTGACATGGCCCATGCCGAAAGGCTCTATCAGCCCTTCCAGCGCCTGCACCGCCAGGATGAGTTCCCCGGAATCGGCATCGGTTTGGCCACCGCGCGGCGCATCATCCTGCGCCACGGCGGAGAGCTTCGCGCCAGCGCCGTACCCGGAGAAGGCGCAACAATCTGCTTTTACCTGCCACAAACACAGGCATCGATAGGGGAACGCAATGGGCAACAAAACCATTCTGTTGGTTGAAGACAATCAGCAGGACGAATTGCTGATTCTGCGCGCGCTGAAAAGAAGCAATCTGGCCAATG
Organism: Pseudomonadota bacterium; assembly: GCA_018261735.1. Classification (GTDB taxonomy): domain Bacteria; phylum Pseudomonadota; class Gammaproteobacteria; order Burkholderiales; family Chitinibacteraceae; genus Formivibrio. The sequence goes on along the minus strand of JAGTRM010000026.1, from coordinate 32,753 downwards.
AAATTGACGTGGTCCGCGATGGACAGCAGGCCCTCGACTACCTGTTTGGCGAAGGCGAATTTACCGGGCGAGCCAGCCAGGAACTTCCGGCGGTCGTACTGCTTGATATCGGCTTGCCGCGGTTGTCCGGACTGGAAGTCCTGGCGCGACTGCGCGCCAATCCCCATACCCGCTTTCTGCCAATCGTCATTCTCACATCGTCGGACGAGGAGCGCGACCGCCTGAAAAGTTACGAAAGTGGCGCCAACAGTTTTGTGAGAAAACCACTCGATTTCTCGGAGTTTGTCGAAACCGTGGCCCGCCTCGGGGTGTACTGGCTGGCAACCAACGAGCCGCCACAGGGATAAACATGATCAATCTTCTCCATATCGAAGACGATCCGGCCGACTACCTGCTGGTGGTCCGCCATCTGCGCAGTCAGGGAATCGAAGCGAACGTGGTCCTGGCCGAAACGCTCGAGGATTTGACTGCGGCGGTGGAACAGGGATCATGGGATGCGGTCCTGGCGGATTACAACGTGCCAGGTCTGGCGTTTCGCAACACCTTGTCCCTGTTGACCCGCCGTCTTCCCGACTGCCCTGTCATCCTAATCTCCGGTTCCATCGGCGAAGAAAACGCAGCCGAACTGTTCAAGGATGGCATCTGGGATTTCGTGCTGAAAGACAACCTGGCCAGGCTCTGCCCTGCCCTTGAACGCAGCCTGCGAGACAGCGCCCAGCGCCGTGCCCGGCAGGAAGCCGAACGCAGCCTGCACGAAAGCGAAGAGCGCTTTCAGCTCATTGCGGCAACGCTGGCCGAAACCATCTGGTTGGCCGACGCGGCGCAAGGCCAGATTACCTATGTCAGCCCGGCCTATGAGACCGTCTGGCAACAAACCTGCGCCTCGCTCTATGAAGAGCCCGCATCATTTCTGAACAATGTGCATCAGGACGATCGGCATCGCATTACCCAGGATCTCCAGTCCGCCTATGCAACCGGTCAGCCATTCACGCATGAGTTTCGGGTAGTGCGTCCGGATGGTTCGACCCGCTGGGTGGTCAATCGCGGTTTTCCCGTTATTACCCCGTCAGGCAGGCCGACTCGTTATGTCGGGGTCGTCGTAGATGTGACAGAACGCCACCAAGCCGAAGAGCAGTTGCGCCAGGCCGCCACCGTATTCGAAAGCACCCGGGAAGGCGTCATGATTGTTGATCTGGATGGGTACATCCTGGCCATCAACAAGGCCTTTACCGACATTTCCGGCTACAGCGAAGCCGAATCGCTCGGCCAGAAACCCAATCTGCAAAACTCGGGACGGCACGGACCCGAGTTTTTTCAGGCCATGTGGACCACTTTAATCAATACCGGGCAATGGCAAGGAGAAATCTGGAACCGGCGCAAAATCGGTGAGGTTTATCCCGCTTGGTTAAGCATTTCCACTGTCCGCGACAAGGACAGTCACCCCACCCATTATGTCGGGGTTTTCAGCGATATCAGCCAGATCAAGCGCAGCGAGGAACAACTGGCCCACCTCGCCCACTATGATCCACTGACGGAATTGCCCAATCGCTTGCTACTCCAATCCCAGCTCGAGCATGCCCTGGGCCGGGCAGAGCGCAATGGCCAGCGGGCTGCAGTGTTGTTCGTCGATCTGGATTACTTCAAGACGGTCAACGACAGTCTAGGGCATGTGATCGGCGATCAACTGCTGATCGATGTGGCGGGCAGGCTGCGCGCACGCATACGCGACGAAGACGTGCTCGGGCGCTTTGGCGGCGATGAATTCCTGTTGCTGCTCGAACCCATTGGCAGTCCCGAAGAAGCCGCCATTGTGGCGCGGGATATTCTGACGGTGCTGGCCGAACCGTTCCAGCTTGGCAACAACAACGAAGCCTTTATCGGCGCCAGCATCGGCATCAGCATCTTTCCCGAAGATGGAACATCGGCGGCCAATCTGCTGCGCGATGCCGATACGGCCATGAACCAGGCCAAACAGCAGGGCAGGAACTGCTTTTGTTTTTACACCGCCGACATGAACAAGAAAGCCATGGCGCAGCTGGAACTGGAAGCCTCGTTGCGGCGCGCAATGGAACGCAATGAATTCGTGCTGTATTACCAGCCCAAGGTTGATTTGCACACCGGCCTGATCACGGGTGCCGAAGCGTTGATCCGCTGGCCGCGCGATGGCGGACGGCTTGAATCGCCGGCCCATTTCATCCCGCTGGCAGAAAAAACCGGGCTGATCGTACCGATCGGCAACTGGGTTATCGGCGAAGCCTGCCGGCAATTGAAGACATGGCAAGACACCGGTTTGCGCGGGTTGCAGCTCTCGGTCAATGTCTCCGGGCGACAATTTCATTCCGGGGATCTGCCTGCACTGGTGACGCAGTCTCTGGAGCGCCACCGGATAGCACCTGGCATGCTGGAACTGGAGGTCACCGAGAGCATGCTGATGGAAAACCCCGAACAGACCGTCTCAATGCTCAATGCGCTGAAGCACTCCGGCGTCAAACTGTCTCTGGATGACTTCGGCACGGGTTATTCCAGTTTTGCCTACCTGAGCCGTTTCCCCATCGATACCCTCAAGATCGACCAATCCTTCGTGCACGATATTGCCACCAAGGAAGAGGCCGCGATGATCTGCGTTTCGATCATCGACCTCGCGCATCGCATGCGCCTGAAAGTGGTGGCGGAAGGCGTCGAAACCGAAGCGCAGATGAGTTATTTGATGAGCCGAAGCTGCGATGCCATTCAAGGTTACTATGTTGCCAAACCCATGCCGGCAGCGGTTTTTACTGCCTTCGTTCAAAACTGGAAAAACGTTGCTCCGCAATTGATGGGCGAAGAAAACCAATAACTGATATACCGTCGGCACAACTTTTATCCGCTTCTTGGCTTGTCCCGCAACGCGCCACGCGGCAATGCCTCTCTGATTGGAGAATCACTATGGCCTCACTCCCGGAAAACGTCAGCATGGCGGTTTTTTGTGATTTCGAAAACGTGGCACTCGGGGTGCGCGATGCGAAATACGAACAGTTCGACATCAAGCCGGTGCTTGAACGCCTGCTGCTGAAAGGCAGTATCGTGGTCAAGAAAGCCTACTGCGACTGGGATCGCTACAAAGGCTTCAAGGCAACCATGCACGAGGCCAACTTCGAGTTGATCGAGATACCGCATGTGCGCCAGTCCGGCAAGAATTCGGCCGACATTCGCCTGGTCGTCGACGCCCTCGATCTTTGCTACACCAAATCGCACGTGAATACCTTTGTCATCATCAGCGGCGATTCCGATTTTTCCCCGCTGGTTTCCAAGCTGCGCGAAAACGCAAAGCAGGTGATCGGCGTTGGCGTCAAGCAATCGACCTCCGACCTGTTGATCGCCAATTGCGACGAATTCATTTTTTACGACGATCTGGTGCGCGAGAGCCAGCGCACCGCCGCCAGGCGCGATAAACGAGGCACGACTCCTGCGACCAAACGCTCGCCCGATGAAGAAAAGCGCCGCAAGGAAGAACTGGATGCACGCAAAAGCCAAGCCATTGAAATGGCGGTGGAAACCTTCGATGCCCTGCTGTCCGAGCGCGGCGACAGCGGCAAGATCTGGGCCTCGGTGCTGAAAGAAGCGATGAAACGCCGCAAGCCGGATTTCAGCGAGTCCTATTACGGCTTCCGCGCCTTTGGTAATTTGCTGGAAGAAGCGCAAGCACGCGGCCTGCTCGAGTTTGGCCGGGACGAGAAATCGGGCGCTTACGTTTATCGCAGCAGTGGCGAAACGGTGCGCAGCGAAACCTTGGTCGAGGCATCGGCCGCCGAACCCATGGCTGCGGCGGCCAGCAAGGAAACCGGCACCAAGCCCGAAACCCGCCGCAAGGGACGAACCCATCGCAAGCCCGCAGAGAGGAAAGCTGAAGAAGCCATGGCCACTGCGCCCACGCCCGCACCGGCAGAACAAGCGATGCCAAGCCAGGAGACCTCCTCGCAGCCGGAACCCCGCCGCAAGGGGCGAGGCAGCCGCAAACCGGCGGAAAAGAAAGCGGAAGAGTCTTTGCCCAATACGCCCACGCCAGCGCCAGCGGCCGCCGAATTGCCAACGCAAGCGCCGACTGAAGGAGTCAGCGCCCCCAAAGCACGAAAGCCCTCCACCCGCAGCCGCCGCACGCGCAAGACAGAGGAAGTGCCTGGTGCCGAATAAAAAGCGGGAATAGAACGGGTACAGGGCGGTTAACCGGGGCGGGGCGCAAAGTCCCGCCCCTGCTCTGCCTCATCACGACAGGCGTACTACCCATCCATATAGAACGATCGTACAATAAACTGTTTTTGTCGATTCGTTCCACGGCGATGCCTGTACGCAAAATCATTCATGTCGACTGCGATTGTTTCTATGCCGCGGTCGAGATGCGCGACAACCCGGCCCTGCGCAATGTGCCGCTGGCCATCGGCGGCTCGGCCGAGCAGCGCGGAGTGATCTCCACCTGCAACTATGTCGCCCGGCGCTTCGGTATCCATTCGGCCATGCCGACCAAATGGGCGCTGCGCCAGTGCCCGTCGCTGGTGCTGTTGCCGCATTCCTTCGAGCGTTACCGCGATGCCTCGCGCCGTGTGCAGCAGATTTTTCTCTCCTACACCGAGCGGATTGAACCCCTGTCGCTGGACGAAGCCTACCTGGACGTGACGGGTCTGCCGCACTGCCACGGCAGCGCCACGCTGATGGCGCAGGAAATCAGGCAGCGGATCGAGCAGGAAGTCGGCATTACCGCCAGCGCCGGGATTGCACCGAACAAGCTGCTGGCCAAAATCGCCAGCGACTGGAACAAGCCCAACGGCCAGTTCGTGATCAGGCCGGAAGACGTGGCGGATTTCATGCCTGGCCTGCCGATCGGCAAGCTCTGGGGAATCGGTAAAGTCACCGCAGAACGTCTGGCCCGCCACGGCCTGCACACCTGCGCCGACGTGCAACGCCTGACGCTGCAGCAATTGACGCTGGAATTCGGCAATCTGGGCGCATCGCTTTATGCGCAAAGCCGGGGCAGGGATGAACGCGAAGTAAAACAGCGCGAGCAGCGCAAATCGCTGTCGGTCGAACACACGTATGCCCGAGATTTGCCCGATCTGGAAACCTGCCTCGCGCAGGTGCCGGCGCTGTATGCGGATTTTCACCAGCGCCTGCAGCGCTCAAGCCGTGGCACGCCACCCAACAAGGCGTTCGTGAAGATCAAGTACCACGACTTCACGCAGACCACGATGGAATGCAGCAGCCGCGAGCCGGAAATCGAACTGTTCGCCGAGTTGCTGAGCAAGGCCTGGCCACGCGGCAAAAAACCGGTGCGCCTCTTGGGCGTGGGCATCCGCTTTGCCGAGAAGGAAACGCTTCCGGTTGACTCCCATACCCTGCCCTTGTGGTGACGGGATGGGTGCCGGAGACCCATATTCAGGCCTTGGTCCCGCCCCGAAAAACCGGTAGCGTGATCCGGTAGGCGATGGCCAGCAAACGAAGCACGGCAATCAAGGTCATTCCGCACCAGGCCGCCACGACCGATGAAACGCCCATGGCCTGCAAGGTAATCAGCGTCACTGCGCCCAGCCAGGCCGCCGAGGCATACAACTCGCCATGCACGAACACCGACGGAACATCATTGCAAAGCACATCGCGCAGCACGCCGCCGACCACGCCGGTGATCACGCCCAGCAAGCTGGCCGCCAGCCACGGCGCATGCCACTGCAACCCGACCTGGGTGCCGACAATCGTAAACAGCGCCAGCCCCAACGCATCGGGCACCAGGAACAAGCGCGGCGGCAGGCGCCAGCCGCGCACCAGAAAAAAACTCAGCACCGTGGTCAGCATCGCCGCGACCAGATACCCTTGATCGCCCAGCCAGAAGACCGGGCGATCGAGCAGGATATCGCGCACGGTCCCGCCGCCCAGCGCGGTGGCGGTGCCCACCATGATCACGCCGACCAGATCCATGTTCTTGCGGCCGGCATCGAGCACGCCGGTCAGCGCCGTGACTGCCACCGCAGCCAGGCCCAGCCAGTAAAGCAGATCGTCCACTTTGATTCATCCATCATCCGAAGCGCCACACAATAGAGGATGCCCCAATGTGGGTCAAAAAAATGACTGTTATCCGGATGCTGGATCCAGCATCTGCGAAGCCGCGATCAGCGCGGCGCGGACCACCAGGCTTTCTGGAATCGTCTCGAACATCTTTCCTTCGACCTCCACCGTGCGGCACTCGGAATCTCCGCAGACCGAACAACACCGGCTGCTGCCCACGCTGCCCGCCAGCCAGTCCTCCATCGGTTTTCCGGCAATCCAGATCCGGTTGGATTCAGCAGGATGCGCCTTGAAGGCTTCTTCGCTTATCTCACGCGTTTCAAGCTTCGGCTCGATCCCCAATGGCTCCAAGGCCACCTTAAGCCGGTCGAGGGCTTGCTGTATTTCCTGTCCGGTATCGTTGCAGCGCGGGCAGGTGGTGCCGCTTGCGCTCACCAGCCGCTGCCAGACTATCGGTAATGGTTTCATATCAATCTCTCTACCCAGGGGAATGCCAGAGATGGTTAACTGGCTTGCCTGATCCATTCCGCCACAGCCTCCGGCGCAGGAATCCGCCCGGAAGAAACCAGTTTCTCGTTGATCACCAGGCCCGGCGTTTTCAGGATGTCATAGGCCAGAATGGCCTGCATATCGGTAACCTTGATGATGTTTGCTTCCACGCCAAGCGATGCCGCAGCGGCACGCGCCACCTCCTCCAGCTTCTTGCAATTGGCGCAGCCAGGGCCAAGTACCTTGATGGTAAGCATGATCAGACTCCTTTGAGAGAAATGGAATACCGGTTGGCCAGGGCAAGCAGCGTGGCCAGCGTGGCGATGAAAATGGCCAGCCAGAAAGCAATGACGAACAGCGAGGTGCCGTTGACCCAGGCGCCATAGGTCATGCCGGCCGTGGCGCTGAACAGGGCGACGAGGGCGACATAAACGCCGGTCTTGGCTTTGCCGATGATGGCCGAGAGGATAAGCATGCTCTGCAGCGAGAGTTCCGGATCGGACATCAAATAGGCCAGCAACGGCCCGCGATGCATGCCCAAGTCGAGGAACATCTTGGCAATCGGCACTTCAACCAGCGTCGGGAAATACATGAACACGCCAAAGGCCACGCCGGCGAGATTGCCGATTGGCGAGTTGGTCCCGGCCACCGCTTCAATCCATTCCGGACGGATGATCACGCGGATCATGCCAACGACAAAAACGCCGATAACCAGCAGAGGGAAAATCTGCTTAACGAAATGCCATGACTCCCAGAGCCAGTCGCGCAATTCGTCTGCATTCAGCCTGTGCCAAACAATGTAATGCAGGATGGCAAGCGCCAGAGCAATGCCAAACAGCTTGCCGGTTAGCCCGATTTGCAAACCATTCGCCGTGGGCCGAATCGAAATCGCCGCAAACAGCAAAGTAAACCAAATCAGCGCGAGGCTGGTTTTAGTCCAGGCCGTAACGCCATCCTGGATGTTTTCCAGCCCGCGCCAGGCCGTAATACCAATTGCGATAAGCAGTGCAATCAGTATGGAACCCTGAATGGAAACGCCCTCTTCTCCTTTGCTGGCATCGTAGGGAACAAGCTGATCCAGCGTCTGCTGCCACGATTGCGCGCCGGAAATCGGTAATTCAAGCTGCATCCAGGTGCCAGTCAGAAAACCGAGTTTCAACGTACCGGCCAACAGCAGTACAACCCAGACCAGCAGAAAAACGAGCGAAGTGCGCTGCATGCGTGTATCGCTTTGGGCGGCAAATGCATCAGTGGCTTTGTCATGCGTGATGTCATCGCTGCGAAATACCAGTGCCATGATCAGACCGATGCTGATGCCGAACGTAAGCGAAAGCAGGAAGCGGGCAATGGCCAGATCAACGCCGATCACTCCGCCGGTATACACCAGCGCCAGAATGTTGGCTGCCGGTGCAAAAAACAGAAAAGTGATGGCCGGCCCCAGCCCTGCGCCTTTTTTGTAGATGCCGGCAAACAGCGGCACGATGGTGCAGGAACACACAGCCAGCAGCGATCCGGCTGCAGCGGCCGCCGGATAGGAAACCATTTTACGGGAGGTGCGCCCCAGGAAACGGGTGATAGTTTCCTTGGGAATCAGCGCGGACATTGCCCCGGCGATGAAAAAGGCTGGCAACAGGCAGAGCAGCACATGCGCGGCCAGATAAGCCGCCAGATTGCCCACGCCGCCGTAAAACACCGGCAGCACCCAGGAAAACAGAACATCCATGATGCGCTTCCTCGCAAGAGAGAAACTTCTTGATTCATTTTAGGCAGTGATGGAGGTTTATTTTTAAATATTTTAATATTTCAACAATAGTTGTATTATTGCCTCATGGAAAAACAATCAGCGACCCAAATCTTTGAATCCCTCTCGTCCGGCGTGCGCCTCGATGTGTTCCGGCTTCTGGTCAAGCAAGGGCTGGACGGCATGGTGGCAGGCGAAATCGCCAGCACGCTCGAAGTGCCGCCGACCAATCTCTCGTTTCACCTGAAGGCGCTGACCCAGGCGCACCTCGTGACGGTGGAACAGGAAGGGCGTTTTCAGCGTTACCGCGCCAACATCCCGCTGATGCTGGATCTGATCGCCTATCTGACCGATGAATGCTGCGCTGGGCACCCGGAGCAATGTGCCGATCTGCGCGGTGCGTCTTCCTGTTGCGAGAGCGTGTTGCCGCCGATTTCAATCGTTCATGATCAAGCGTAATGGCATGGGCCAGCACGCTTTTTTTTTGCCGATAACGTTTCAATAATTGATGGAGAGTCAAAATGAAAACCATCCAAATTTATGACCCGGCCCTGTGCTGCAGCACCGGCGTATGTGGTGTCGATGTCGACCAAACCCTGGTGCGTTTCTCGGCCGATGTGGAATGGGCCAAGCAAGGCGGCGCGCAGATCGAGCGCTTCAATCTGGCCCAGCAACCCATGGCGTTTGTACTCAACGCCACGGTCAAGGGTTTTCTGGAACGCGCCGGACAGGAAGCGCTGCCGCTGACGCTGGTCGATGGCGAAATCGCCCTGGCTGGCCGCTATCCTAGCCGCGCGGAACTGGGCCGCTGGGCCGGGTTGGTGATGCTCTCGGTGGAAGAAGCGCAAACAAGCGGCTGCTGTTCCGGCAGCAAGTGCTGCTGAGTCCGGGAATCCGATCATGAAATTCCTCGAACAAGCGCCGCGTTTCCTGTTTTTTACCGGCAAGGGCGGTGTGGGCAAGACCTCGATTGCCTGCGCAACAGCGATACGGCTGGCAGAAACCGGAAAGCGCGTGCTGCTGGTCAGTACCGATCCGGCCTCGAACGTGGGCCAGGTTTTTGGCATCAACATCGGGAATCAAATCACAGCTATTGCGGATGTGCCGAATCTGGCCGCGCTGGAAATCGATCCGCAGGCAGCAGCGCAGGCTTACCGCGACCGCATCGTCGGCCCGGTGCGCGGCGCGTTGCCGGATGCTGTGGTGAAAAGCATCGAGGAACAGCTCTCCGGCGCCTGCACCACCGAGATCGCCGCGTTCGATGAATTCACCGCCTTGCTAACCGAATCAGCGCTGACCACCGAGTACGACCACATCATTTTCGATACCGCGCCGACCGGCCACACGATCCGCTTGCTGCAACTGCCGGGCGCGTGGAGCGGCTTTCTGGACGAAGGCAAGGGCGATGCCTCGTGCCTAGGCCCGCTGGTCGGGCTGGAAAAGCAGCGCAGCCAGTACCGGATGGCGGTGGAAGCCCTGGCCGACCCGCAACGCACGCGGCTGATTCTGGTCGCGCGCGCCCAGTTGGCCACCCTGCGCGAAGCCGCCCGCACGCACGTTGAACTCGCGGAAATCGGCCTCTCTCGGCAGTATCTCGTCATCAACGGCATCTTGCCCAGCAGCGAAGCGGCGAAGGATGCACTGGCAGCGGCGATCTGCACGCGCGAGCAAGCTGCACTGGCCGCGATTCCCGGTGTGCTTGCCGCCCTGCCCTGCGACCGGATCGCACTCAAACCCTTCAATCTGGTGGGGCTGGATGCCTTGCGTCAGTTGTTCGCCGATACAACGTCGCAATTCGTTGCCCAGGATGAACAGCCGATCAGCCTCGATGCGCCCGGTCTCTCGGCACTGGTCGACGGTATTGCGGCCGACGGCCATGGTCTGGTTATGCTGATGGGCAAGGGCGGCGTGGGCAAGACCACGCTGGCAGCGGCCATCGCGGTCGAACTGGCGCGGCGCGGCTTGCCGGTCAATCTCAGCACCTCCGATCCGGCAGGGCATCTGGCCGAAACGCTGGAGGGCTCGCAGGCCAATCTCAGCGTCAGCCGCATCGATCCGCAGGAAGAGACCGAGCGCTACCGCCGGCATGTGCTCGATACCAAAGGTGCCGCGCTCGATGCGCAGGGACGTGCCTTGCTGGAAGAAGACCTGCGCTCGCCCTGCACCGAAGAAATCGCCGTGTTCCAGGCGTTCTCGCGCATCATCCGCGAGGCCGGAAAAAAGTTCGTGGTGATGGATACCGCGCCCACCGGGCACACGCTATTGCTGCTGGATGCCACCGGCGCCTATCACCGCGAAGTCTCGCGCCAGATGGTCGACAAGGGGCTGCATTTCACCACGCCGATGATGCAACTGCAGGATGAAAAGCAGACCAAGGTGCTGCTCGTGACATTGGCCGAAACCACGCCGGTGCTCGAAGCCGCCGGCCTGCAGGCCGACCTGCGCCGCGCCGGCATCGAGCCTTGGGCCTGGATCATCAACAACAGCGTGGCCGCCGCCCGGCCGCATTCTGCCTTGCTGCGCCAGCGCGCACAGAACGAACTGGCAGAAATCAATACCGTGAAAACTCGGCATGCCCGGCGTTATGCCGTGGTGCCGGTGCAGCAGGAAGAGCCGGTGGGGGTGGATCGCCTGCTGCAACTGGCTAGTAACATTACGCCCTCACGACCCTGAAGGAGTATTACCCGATGTCCGTGCAATGCAAAGTTGCCATCAAACAATCCGCCGGCTCGCCGTTGAGCTTGTTCGAGCGCTACCTGACCGTCTGGGTCTTCCTGTGCATCGTGGCCGGCATCGCGCTGGGCCAGTTGTTGCCCGGTGTATTCCAGATGATTGGCCGCATGGAAGTGGCCAAGGTCAACCTGCCGGTGGGCCTCTTGATCTGGGTAATGATTATTCCGATGCTGGTGAAGGTGGATTTCGGCGCGCTGCACGAAGTACGCCAGCATGTGCGCGGCATCGGCGTGACGCTGTTCGTGAACTGGCTGGTGAAGCCGTTTTCGATGGCATTTCTGGGCTGGTTGTTCATCCGCACGCTGTTCGCGTCGCTATTGCCCCCCGAGCAGATCGACAGCTACATCGCAGGCCTGATCCTGCTGGCCGCCGCGCCCTGCACCGCGATGGTGTTTGTCTGGAGCCGGTTGACCCAAGGCGACCCGCTGTTCACGCTGTCGCAAGTGGCGCTGAACGACAGCATCATGGTGATCGTTTTTGCGCCGCTGGTGGCCTTCTTGCTCGGCATCTCGGCGATCACCGTGCCGTGGGCCACGCTGCTGACCTCGGTGGTGTTGTATATCGTGATTCCGGTGCTGCTGGCCCAACTCTGGCGCAAATCGTTGCTGGCAAAAGGTCCGGCGGCATTCGATGCGGCCATGGCGAAAATCGGTCCGTGGTCAATTACCGCGCTGCTGGCCACGCTGGTCTTGTTGTTCGCGTTCCAGGGTGAAGCAATCCTCAGGCAGCCGCTGATCATCGCCTTGCTGGCCGTGCCGATACTGATCCAGGTGTTTTTCAATTCGGCGCTGGCTTATTGGCTCAATCGTGCCGTGGGCGAGAAACACAACATCGCCTGCCCCTCGGCATTGATCGGCGCCTCCAATTTCTTCGAGCTGGCCGTGGCGGCAGCGATCAGCCTGTTCGGCTTCGAATCCGGCGCGGCGCTGGCCACCGTGGTGGGCGTGCTGATTGAAGTCCCGGTCATGTTGCTGGTGGTGAAAGTGGTCAACAGCAGCAAGCCCTGGTACGAGCGCCGTGCCGCCTGATTTCTTGCCCCCTACTGAGTCTGATCTGGAGATTTTGATGACTACCAAGCCGTACAATGTATTATTCCTGTGCACCGCTAATTCCGCGCGCAGCGTGATGAGCGAAGGCGTGCTTAATGTGCTGGGCAAGGGCCGCTTCCGCTGTTTCAGCGCCGGCAGCAAGCCTTCGGGCCGCGTCAATCCGCATGCGATTGCCATGCTCGATACCATTGGCTACGACACCGGCGCGTTGCGCTCCAAGTCCTGGGATGAATTCGGCGGCCCGGATGCGCCGCAGATGGATCTGATCATCACGGTCTGCGGCAATGCCAAGAACGAAGTCTGCCCGATTTGGCCGGGGCACCCGACCTCCGCGCACTGGGGCTACGAAGATCCGCACGGCGAAACCGACGAAGAAAAACGCGCTTCTTTCGAGAAAATCTTCGCCCAGATCCAGCACCGCACCGCCTATTTCCTGAGCCTCGGGGACGAGGCGCTGTCGCCGGAAAACATCAAGGAAACGGCGCGCAAGGTGGGCGAGTTCAAGGTGGATTAATCGCCCATCACTCTTTGCGTTTTTCTTTCAACACAATGCCTGCCTCTGACGGTGGGCATTTCCATTATTGGAAACATCAATGAATCAAGTCACCATCTATCACAACCCCGCCTGCGGCACCTCGCGCAACACGCTGGCGATGATCCGCAATGCCGGCATCGAACCGCAGGTGATCCTGTATCTGGAAACCCCGCCCAGCCGCGATGAGCTGGTCGCCCTGATCGCCGCTAGCGGCCTGTCGGTGCGCGAGGCATTGCGCAAGCAAGGCACGCCGTATGATGAACTCGGGCTGGATGACCCGAAATGGACCGACGCGCAGTTGATCGATTTCATGTTGCAGCATCCGATCCTGATCAACCGGCCGTTCGTGGTCACGGAACGCGGTACGCGCCTGTGCCGGCCTTCGGAAGTGGTGCTCGATATCCTGCCCTTGCAACAACAAGCCCCGTTTGTAAAAGAAGACGGTGAAGTGGTGATTGACGCGCAGGGACAGCGGGTCAAGTGAGCACGTCGCAGGGAACGCCCAACTGTCTACTCCAGGCCTGGCATGGACATGAGCGGGAACTGCGCGGCTGGCTAATCCATCAGTTGCACAGCGAACACACGACAGAAGATTTGCTGCAGGACGTGTTCATCAAGGCGCTACGCCAGGGCGAACGTTTTTGTGCCATCGAAAATGCCCGCGCCTGGCTGTTTGAAGTCACCCGCAACACGTTGGCCGACTATCTGCGACGCAAGCGCGAAACGGTGGCGCTGCCGGAAGACCTGGTTGCCGAAACGCTACGGCCCGCTGCCGTTGATAGTCTTGCTACCTGCCTGCCCCGCGTGCTGACCGAACTGAATCCGATTGACCGCGACGCCATCACCTGCTGCGATCTGGAGGGCATGAGCCAGGAAGAATATGCCCGCAAGCTCGGACTGAGCTTGCCGGCGGCCAAGTCGCGGGTGCAGCGTGCTCGCAAGCGGCTTAAAGTGCAGTTGGCAACAAGCTGCCAGGTGCATTTTGATGAGGCTGGCCGGGTCTGTTGCTTCGTTCCACGCCCGGCACTGCCGGAAATACCCAAACCCCATGGCTGAGACAAAACGCATCCGGGCCGAGCCTTGTCTGTCGACAAGCATCTCCGCGGGAAGCCTGAACCAGGGCTGTGCTTGCAGCTTTCTTGACGTGCAGCATCTGCATCATCAGCTCGAAGTGGATTCCGCGCTTGCAGGGCTGGCTGAGCATATTATGCAAACGCGTCCCAGCCTGTTCTCGGCCACTACCGTGTTCATCACCCCCGCGCAACGCGATGGCATGACTGCCATTGTTGAAGCGGTGGAAGAAGTGGTTGCGCTGCCGGCCTGGCAGGAACGCGTCCTGGCCCAGGCCCCGGCGATCTCCGGACTGAACTTCGGGCCGCGTGGCGTCTTTCTCGGCTTTGATTTCCACCTTGGGGATAACGGCCCGCAACTCATCGAGATCAACACCAACGCTGGGGGTTTCCTGCTAAACGCAGCCCTGGCGCGTGCCCAGACGGCGTGCTGTGCAGAAGTAGAAGCACTGCAAACACCGGCCACGAATCTGGCTGCACTGGATGATGATCTGCTGGGCATGTTCCAGGCCGAATGGCAGCAACAGCGTGGCGAGGGTATGCCGCGCTGCATCGCAATCCTGGATGAAGCCCCGCAACAACAGTATCTGTATCCGGAATTTCAGTTGTTCCAGCGTTTTTTCGAGCGTGCCGGCATTCGTGCAGTCATTGCCGATCCGCGTGAGCTGCGCTGGGAGGCCGGGCAACTTTGGCTGGGGGGCGAAGTGGTCGATCTGGTCTACAACCGCCTCACCGATTTCTATCTGGATGCCCCCGAACACACCATCTTGCTCGCCGCCCATGAAGCGGGTGCGGTCGTCTTGACGCCGCATCCTCGTGCGCATGCCCTGTATGCCGACAAACGCCATCTGGCCTTGCTCAGTGACGAGGCGGTGCTGACCGCGCTCGGTGTTTCTTCAACGCAGCAAGCAACCTTGCTGGCCGGCGTACCCCACACGCAAATTGTCACTCCGGAACGCGCCGATGCCTTGTGGGCACAACGCAAAAGTCTGTTTTTCAAACCCGCCAGCGGTTTTGGCAGTCGTGCCGCTTACCGGGGTGACAAGCTCACCCGCCGAGTCTGGCAGGAAATCCTTACCGGCGACTATGTGGCCCAAACCATTGCGCCACCGGGCGAACGTCTGGTTGCCGTTGATCGCAATACCAGCGAACTTAAGTTCGATGTACGCGCCTATGTCTACAACGGCCAGATCCAGCTCTTTGCTGCGCGCCTCTATGCCGGGCAGACCACCAACTTCCGCACACCGGGCGGCGGCTTTGCGCCGGTATTTGTGCTGGCGTAAACCCACCGCTTGGGCGCTCGATTTGCCCATCTCGGCAATCGCATGGTTCATCGGAATCTCCCCCAATTACATAGCTATCAGGCGTGAATGCCTCATGGATTGATTCAGCCTGCATCTTTTTGCAACGTTGTGCGTCTTCCGCATGAACGCCCACAGAAAAGCTGAACTCAATATGAATAGCAACCAAACCATCCGCCAGAATTTATCTTCCGTGCATCGCTGGTTGACCATGATCAGCCTGGCCGTGCCGGTCTGGGTTCTCGCCTACCTGAATCTGGATCACTTCGCACAGTGGCTGATTGGCCTGTTCGGGCTGAGCCGCAATACGCATTTGGGCGAAGCCATGCATTTCTTCTTTTTTGATACGCCCAAGGTGCTGTTACTGCTGACCGGCATCGTGTTTGCGATGGGGATCATACAAACCTTCTTCGCCCCGGAACGCACGCGTGCATTGCTCTCAGGTAAACGTCTGGGCGCGGGCAATATGCTGGCGGCCAGCTTGGGCATTGTCACGCCGTTCTGCTCCTGCTCGGCAGTACCGTTGTTCATCGGTTTTCTCTCGGCGGGTGTCCCTTTGGGCGTGACGTTCTCTTTCCTGATTTCAGCGCCCATGGTCAATGAGGTTGCGCTGGTGCTGCTCTTTGGCATGTTCGGCTGGAAAGTGGCCGGGCTGTACCTGGGCATGGGGCTGCTGGTTGCCATTGTGGCCGGACTCGTGATCGGCAAACTGGGGATGGAGCGCCATCTCGAAGACTGGGTGCAAAAAATCGCCAAGGGTGAAGTTGCACATATTCCCGGCGAAGAAATGGGCTGGGTACAACGATTTGAAGCTGGCGCCCAGCACGTCAGGGAAATCGTTGGCAAGGTGTGGCCGTATGTCATCGCCGGGATCGCGCTGGGCGCGGGCATTCACGGCTATGTGCCGGAAGACTTCATGGCTTCGATCATGGGGCGCGACGCGTGGTGGTCGGTGCCGGTGGCCGTGATTCTGGGCGTGCCGATGTACACCAATGCGGCAGGCATCATTCCGATTGTCGAGGCGCTGATCGGCAAGGGTGCGGCGCTGGGCACCGTGCTGGCCTTCATGATGGCGGTGATTGCGCTTTCCGCGCCCGAGATGATCATTCTACGAAAGGTGCTCAAACCCGCGTTGATTGCCACCTTCGCCAGCGTGGTGGCTTGCGGAATCGTACTCGTGGGTTATGTATTCAACGCAGTAATTTAACATTGTTAATCAAGGAGAAAACCGTGTCTCAATCCTGCAATTGCAATGCCGCACCCAAACTGATTTTTTCTTGCTCGGGCGCTGCCGATGTCGGAGAAATCGCCGATCGCTGCGCACGCCAACTCACCCGCGAAGGCGTGGGAAAGATGTATTGTCTGGCCGGTATCGGTGGAGGAATTCCCGCGATTCTGGATAATACCGAATCCGCACGGGCTATTCTGGCTATCGATGGCTGCCCATCCGCCTGCGCAAGCATGACTCTCAAGAAAGCAGGCTTTTCAGGCTTTGCCCGTGTGCAGTTGGCAGAAATAGGTCTAACCAAGGGCTCATCGCCCGCATCCGCCGAAAATATTGAACGCGTTGCTGCAGAAGCGCGGAAATTTCTACAAACCATCTGAGGAAACGCCATGAAAAACGTCAAAGTTTTGGGAACAGGCTGTGCCAACTGCAGGAATACCGTACAACTGGTCGAGAGTATTGCCAAAGAGCTTGGCGTGGAAATCTCGCTGGAGAAAGTCGAGGATATTCAGGCCATCATGGCCTACGGCGTGATGAGCACACCGGCAGTGGTCATTGATACAAAGGTTGTTCATGCCGGCGGCGTTCCGGGCCGGGAAAAAATTGAACAATGGTTTGTATAGGCGCTATTGCCCGGAGTGAATTCCGAGAGGGAAATCGTGTCCATACTGGATTAGCGGGATAAGTCTGCGCCCCATCGTGCTTGCCAAGACCGGTATCATGGCGACATCGGGTGCCGTGCTTGGCGACGAAAGTCCACCGGCACCAGAACCTATTTTCGGGAGCTCCATGAACACGTTCAGCCCACAATTTAACCGCGCCATTGCCTTGTTCGATGCCGCCAACGCCAAAGACCCGAACACGGAAAACGCCGAGGGCAAGGCATGGCCGAAGGAATTACTCTACGCCGAGCGCATGAGCGAGATGCTGGCGCGCTTCGCCCCGGATGCCAGCGAGGCGGTGAGCATTGCCTGCCGCGCGCAGCACATCGAGCGCTGGAAAATACCGCGCCAGCAATACCCGATGACGCGCGAAGGCTACCAGCAGTGGCGCACCACGCTCTACCAACTGCACGCCAACACCGCTGGAGAGCTCATGCTGGAAGCCGGTTACGATGCGGAGATGGTCGTGCGGGTCAAGAAGATCATCGGCAAGCGCGGGCTCAAGATCAACCCGGAAACCCAGATGATGGAAGACGTGGCCGGGCTGGTTTTCCTTGAGCATTACATGGTGGATTTTGCCGCCCATAACCCCGATTACAGCGAAGAAAAATGGCTGGGCATCATCCGCAAGACCTGGAAGAAAATGTCCGAGTCGGGGCGCGCATTTGCCACCTCCGGGCAAGTCAAGCTGCCACAAGCGCTGCTGCCGCTGATCCAGAAGGCCATTCAGACCAACTGACGCCGCGTCGACTCAGCCCTTGCGCCGCTTGCGTGTGCCTTCGCTCGGCCGGGCCGGCAGGCCCAGCGCTTTGCGCGCCAGCGCATCGGCTTCCCGGTTGCGGTGCTGCGGCACCCAGCGCAGTTCAAACCGGGCAAAGCCGCGGGCAAGCTGCTGCGCCCGCGCAATCAAGGGCAGCAGCTGCACGACCTGCGTGCTGGCCTGCCCCAAGACATAGCGCACGGCCACATCGCTATCGCTGCGGATGCAAAGCCGCTCGGCGCCCAATTCATTGGCCAACTCCAGCAATGTACAAAGCGCAAGCAGCTCCGCCTCGTTGTTGCAGCCGTTTTGCCGTGCCGGCTCGCTGATCTCGAAACGCCGCCCGTCCGGGGCGCACAACACGGCCCCCAAGCCAATCCGGCCCGGATTGGGCAAGGCACTGCCATCAAAGGCGGCCAGCCAGACAGGATCGGCCGCCTGTTCGCACTCAATCACGAACACGCTCCTGCATCCAGGCATCCCACGGCGGCGGATCGCCCAGTTGCTCCGTCATGTAATCGACAAAGGCCCGCACCTTGGCCGGCACATGGCGCCGGCTGGGGTAGACGGCATACATCGTAAAATCCGGTACGCGATAATCGGGCAACAAGGGCAGCAACCGGCCCTGGCGCAAATCCTCGCCAACCAGGAACGAAGGCTGGCGGATGATGCCCTCCCCCGCCAGCGCGGCCACCCGCAGCAAATCGCCGCTGTTGGCGCGCCAGCCGCCGGTAACCGCCACGCGCTCGCGACCGGCCGGGCCATCAAAAGACCATTCGCCGCTGCGCGCGGTATTGGTATATGACAGACAGGCATGCCGAGCCAGATCCTGCACCGTTTGCGGCCTGCCGTGCCGCGCCAGATAGTCCGGCGCCGCGCAAAGCACGATACGCACAGTGGTCAGGCGGCGCGCGACTAGCGAAGGATCGAGATCAATGGCAATCCGCAGCGCCAGATCGATACCCTCCTCCACCAAATCGACCATGCGATCAGCCAGCGTGACATCAAGTACCAGTTGCGGGTAACGCTGCCGGAATCCCGACAGCAGCTCACCGAGCCGCTCGGCACCAAAGGCAATCGGGGCCGAGATGCGCAGCACACCAGCCGGGTTCAGCGCCTGCCGGCCAACCTGCGCCTCGGCCTCTTCCAGATCGGCCAGTATCGCTTCGCAACGTTCGAAGTAAGCGCGCCCGGCATCGGTGAGACTCAAACTGCGCGTGGTGCGATTGAGCAAGCGCGCGCCCAGATGCCCTTCCAGTTCGGCCACCAAGCGCGATGTGGCCGTGGTCGAGAGCCCCAGCTGTTCAGCCGCCCGCACAAAACTGCCGGCATCGGCCACCCGCATGAAAACCTGCATTGCAGTGATTCTATCCATCGCAATTATCCCGATTTACGGCATTGATATTCACATAATTGCATATTTATCCCCAAAAAAGAAACTCGCATACTGCAGCCATGCCTCAGACACAACCCCGAGGCAATAACCCAAACAAGGAGATCAAACATGAACATCACTATCATCGGTTACGGCAACATGGGTTCGGGTCTGGCAGCACGCGCAGTCAAGGCGGGCCACGCCGTCACCTTGGCAGGACACAACCCGGCACGCGCCAGCGAAGCCGCCGCCAAGGTCGGCGCCAAGGCAGGTGCCATTTCTGATTCGACCGGCAACGCCGATATCATCATCCTGGCCACGCCCTACCCCGCTGCCGCAGAAGCGCTGGCCGCGGCGGGCAATCTGGCCGGCAAGGTGCTGATCGATATCAGCAATCCGCTGAAAGCCGATTTTTCCGGCCTGACGCTGGGCTTTAGCACCTCGGCCGCCGAAGAAATCCAGAAACTCGCGCCGAGCGCGAAAGTTATCAAGGCTTTCAACACCGTGTTCGCGCAGATCTTTAGCGAAGGTCCGGATTTCGGCGCCGCCGGCAAAGTGCCGGTGCTAATCGCCGGCGACGACGAAGCAGCCAAACAGAGCGTGCAGCAATTCGCCGAAAGTCTCGGCTTTTCCACGATCCAAGCCGGAAACCTTGCCAATGCGCGCTATCTTGAACCCTTGGGCATGCTGAATATCGCCCTGGGTTACGGCCTGGGTCAGGGTACGGGAATCGCTCCTACCTGGATTCACCGCGACTAATGATCCGATCTAAAGATGTTTGAAGTCGTCACCCCGGCGAAGGTGACCAACGGGAATGCAGAGCCCGGGGTCCAGGACAAAAGCCTGCAATGGCACTGGATTCCAGCCTTTGCCCCGAAGGAAATACCCTTGGGGTACGCCGGAATGACGGCAACTTCAAACTTCATTTGGTCGCATCACTAACCAGATTGCACGGGGCAATGCGTGCCCCATTCCATCAGGAGAACAAAATGATCGATACCAAAACCGCCCCCTACGCCGCCCTCGCCCTGCGCCTTGCACTGGGTACGATGTTTCTGGCGCACGGCTTGACCAAACTACTGGTCTTTACCCTGCCCGGCACCGCCGGTTTCTTTGCCAAGGTCGGCTTTCCCGGCTGGATGGCTTACCCGGTCACGGCAGCAGAAGTCCTCGGCGGGATCGCGCTGATCATCGGCCTTTACCCGCGCCTTGTTGCCGCAGCCCTGCTGCCGGTCCTGATCGGAGCCAGCACCGTCCACTTGGGCAACGGCTGGAGTTTCGGCAACCCGAATGGCGGCTGGGAATATCCGGTCTTCCTGATCGTGGCGGCGCTGGCGCAAGCCCTGCTGGGCGATGGTGCGCTGTCCATCAAAAAATCACCAACCTTTGGAAACACTTAAAAAGGACAACATCATGAAAACGCTGCCCAGCCTGTTTGTCTCGCACGGATCGCCGATGCTGGCGCGCGATGCCGGCCGCACCGGCGTGGCGTGGCAGCAACTGGCGGCCGACCTGCCACGCCCGCGCGCTATCCTGATGCTCTCGGCCCACTGGCTGACGCGGCAACCGATGGTCAACTCCAGCAGCGCGCCGGAAACGATTCATGATTTCGGCGGATTTCCGCCCGACCTTCACACCCTGCACTATCCAGCGCTCGGCGCCCCGTGGCTGGCAGAACAGGTGAGCACCTTGCTGGATGCCGCAGGCCTGCCGACAACCCGCCACCCCAATCACGGGCTGGACCACGGTGCCTGGGTGCCACTGCGCAACATGTACCCGGCCGCGGATATCCCGGTCGTGCAGCTTTCGCTGCAACCGCACTTGGGTCCGGCCCACCACTATCGCCTGGGCCAGACGCTGGCTCCGTTGCGCGACGAAGGCATCCTGATCATCGGCTCGGGCAGTCTCACCCACAACCTGATGGACGTAATCTGGAATGCCGGCGACGATGAATCCGCCGTCCCGACTTATGTGCGCGAATTCCAGGGCTGGATGCATGAAAAATTGCAAGCCGGTGATCTCTCAGCCTTGCTCGATTACCGACAGCAGGCACCGCATGCCCAACGAGCGCACCCCAGCGAGGAACACCTGCTTCCGCTCTTTGGCAGCATGGGCGCAGCGACCGGAAAGCCGGTACAGCGCCACTTCGCCGGCATTACCGAAGGCGTGCTGGCCATGGATATTTACAGTTTTGGCGAAACGATTTGAAATACAGGACCAATCAGGAGAACCCAATGACCGTCGATCAAGCTGCTCAGGAACAGGCATTCACCCACGCCCGTACTTTCAACAAGTTCACCGACCGGCCGGTCAGCGACGAGACTTTGCACCAGATTTACGACCTGATGCGCTGGGGGCCCACCTCGATGAACACGCAGCCGGCGCGTTATGTTTTCCTGCGCACGCACGAATCGCGCCTGCGGCTGCTGCCCGCCTTGTCGCCCGGCAACAAGGATAAAACGATGGCCGCGCCGGTCACCGTGATCGTGGCACTGGACACACGCTTTTATGATCAGCTGCCCACGCAGTTCCCGGCCTACGATGCCAAGCCGATGTTCGAGGGCAACGCGTCACTGGCGGAAAGCACGGCGTTTCGCAATGGCACACTGCAGGGCGCCTACCTGATCATCGCCGCGCGGATGCTCGGCCTCGATTGCGGCCCGATGAGCGGGTTCGACACAGACAAGGTCAACGCCGAATTCTTCCCCGATGGTCAATGGCGGGCGAACTTCCTGGTCAATCTCGGCTATGGCGATCCTGCCGGCAACCGCTCGCGCGGTCCGCGCCTGCCGTTCGATACCGTGGCGCAACTGCTCTGATCCCAACTTGGCTGGCCTTGCCAACTTTCAAGGCTGGGTCAGCCGGTCCCACGCGGGCTCCGGCCCCAACCGCTCGGCCAAAAAATCCAGCAAGGTGCGCAAGGCGGGCGGCAGGTAGCGGCGCGAGGCATACACGCCATAGATGCCCATTTCCAGCGGCTGCCATTGTGGCAACACGGCGATCAGGGCGCCGGAACGCAACAGCGGCGCGGCCAGATAGGTTGGCTGCATCGTAATGCCGGCGCCGGCCAGCGCCACTTCCAGCAAGGTGGCAGCTTCATTGGCACTGATATTGCCGCCGACCTGCACGCTCTCCATCTGGCCATCCCGGGTAAAGCGCCACTGGCTTTTACCAAAGTGGGCATAGGTCAGGCAGTTGTGTTGCACCAGGTCTTGCAGTGCCTGCGGCGTTCCGTTTTTCTCCAGATAAGCCGGTGTGGCACAAATGACCGACTTGCACGGTGCCAGCCTGCGCGCCACCAGGCTCGGATCCAGATCGTTGCTGATGCGGATCGCAAGATCGATGCGTTCCTCGACCAGGTTGACGGTGCGATCAAGCAGCTGCATATCCACCTGCACCTGCGGATAGCGCGCCACGTACTCCGCAATCGCCGGTGCCAGAAACAAGCGCCCGAAAGACATGACCGTCGTAATGCGGATCTGCCCCTTCGGTTCGGCGCTGCGTACGCCCGCACTACTTTCCAGATCCCCCACCTGCTCCAGCACCTGCCGACAACGCAGCAGGCAATCCTGCCCGGCATCAGTCAGGCTCAGGCGGCGCGTGGTCCGGTGCAGCAGGCGCTCGCCCAGCCATTGCTCCAGCTCGGCCAGATAACGCGTGACCATGGCGCGCGACATATCGAGTTTTTCTGCCGCCGCAGTCTGGCTGCCGCTGTCCACCACTTCCACGAATACGCGCATCGCGGTGATTCGATCCATTATTAGCTCGATTCATGCAACAAATATGTGATTGATACGCAGTTTTTTGCTTCATTTCAAGCAACTAGAATGCAATCACTTTCACCGCACCACACAAGGAACCCAAAATGAAAATCGCACTCGTAGGCGCTACCGGCAAAATCGGCCAGGAAATCGGCAAGGAAATCCTGCAACACCAGCACAGCCTGACCGCGCTGACCCGCAGCAACAAAGCGCTACCGGCCGCTCTCGCCGGGGCGCAACAGAAGGTCGTCGACATCCTGGACGTCGCGGCACTGACCGAAGCCGTGCGCGGCCACGATGTGATCGCCAGCGCCTTCGGCCCGGCCATGGACAACCCGGCCGCCATTGGCCAGGTTGCCGACGTGGCGCGCGCCCTGATCGCCGCAGCCCGCGCAGCTGGCATCAAGCGCGTGGTGGTCATCGGCGGCGCTGGCAGCCTGGAAGTCGCCCCCGGCGTGCAGCTGGTGGATATTCCTGAATTCCCCGCCATCTACAAGCCGGTCGCGCTGGCGCATCGCGAGGCATTCAACGTTTTCCGCAGCGTAACCGATCTGGACTGGACCTTCTTCTCTCCGGCGGCGATGATTTCCCCGGGCGAAAAGAAGGGCAACTACCGCGTCGGCGAAGGCAAGCTGCTGGCCGACGCCGCAGGCAACAGCGCGATTTCCTACGGCGATTACGCCGAAGCCTTCGTGGCCGAGCTGGAACAGGGCGCGCACCGCAAGGCGATCATCACCGTTGCGTATAACTAACTGATCCGGCCTGATCAAGTTTTAACTCTCCGCCCACACTGACGGATTTTCCTGCACCGAAGAGGTTGCAACTTGCCGGATCGATGAAAGCGGATATGAAAATCAAAACGCCGTGTCCTTTGGGAGCACGGCGTTTTCTATTGAGTACAGCCAATTTACATATGCTGGCGAATCACCTGCAGCATCTGTCCAAACACGCGCGGGTTGCCGCACAGCACATCGCCGCTTTCGAAGTAGTTTTCTTCGCCGTTGAAATCGGTCACCAGACCGCCAGCTTCCGTGACCAGCAAGGTACCGGCTGCCAGATCGCACTGCTTCAGGCCGAATTCAAAGAAACCATCGAAGCGGCCGCTGGCCACATAGGCCAGATCGAGCGCAGCGGCGCCCGGACGGCGCACGCCGGCGGCTTTTTGCGTCATGTCGCGGAAAATGGCCAGATATTTGTCGAGGTTCTTGAAATCGGTATACGGGAAGCCGGTGCCCAGCAACGCATCGGAGAGTTCGCGCACCTTGGATACGCGCAGGCGGCGGTCATTCAGGAAGGCGCCGACACCACGAGTGGCAGTAAACAGATCATTGCGGCACGGATCGTAGATCACGCCCTGGGTAATCACGCCCTTGTGCATCAGGGCAATGGAAACGGCGTATTGCTGGAAGCCATGCAGGAAGTTGGTGGTGCCATCAAGCGGATCGATGATCCAGGTATATTCGGAATCGCCTTTGCTACCGGATTCCTCTGCTAGAATCGCGTGCTTCGGATAGGCCTCAAGAATGGTTCCGATAATGGCCTGCTCAGCGGCACGGTCCACATCGGAAACAAAATCATTGTGCCCCTTCTTTTCCGGCGAAATGGCGTCCAGATTATTGGAGGCACGCTGGATAATGGCGGCGGCGCGGCGCGCAGCGCGCACAGCGGTGTTTAGCATCGGATGCATGATGTCTTCCTGATTGACTTAAAGATCGGTAATTTCGCCGGCATTCTACCCTTTTTCGGCCCATGAATAAACCAGATACCCCAGACACTACTCTATGCCTTGACCAATTCCGCGTGGTCCTCTCGCACACCTCGCATCCGGGCAATATCGGCTCCACCGCCCGCGCCTTGAAAACGATGGGCTTTCGCCATTTGTATCTGGTCAATCCGAAGGAGTATCCGTCCGACACCGCGCGTTCGCTCGCCAGCAATGCGGACGACGTGCTCGACGGCGCCATCGTGGTCGGCTCGCTGGCCGAAGCGCTGGCCGGCACCACGATGCAAGTCGCGATGACCGCACGCCGGCGCGAACTGACCCAGCCGCTGCAAACACCGCGCCAGCTGGTGCCGGAACTCTTGGCCCACGCCCGGCAAGGCGGACAGATCGCGCTGGTCTACGGCACCGAAATGTCCGGGCTGACCATCGACGAAGTGCGCCTGTGCAACCGCATGGTGACAATTCCCACCAATCCGGATTACTCCAGCCTCAACCTCTCGCAGGCGGTGCAGGTGCTTTGCTACGAGCTGCGTGCAACGCTGCTCGACGATGTGTCTTACCTGGCCGAAACGCGCAACTTGGCCGACCACGAATACATCGAACGCTTTTTCCTGCACCTGGAAGAAGCCTTGATCACCATCGGCTTCCTGAAGCCCGCCCACCCCAAACGCCTGATGCCGCGCCTGCGCCGCCTGTTCTTGCGCACCGGGTTGGAACAGGAAGAAGTGGATATCCTGCGCGGCATCCTGCGCGCGGCGGTGGAGTTTGAACGTGCACCGGGGCGCAAGAAGACGCTGGATTGATATGCACGGTATGCATGCCGGCAGCAGGTTGTACTCGCCACGGCAAACGGTACGCGCCTTGCAAGCCTTGGCGGTCACGGAAGAGAAAAGGTTAAAACCGATGCCCATACGGCTGGCGCACATCGTGGATCAAGCGGCCAGCGCGTTGGCGTTTGCCGCGCTGACAGAGGATTAGTGGACCAACGCCCGCCTAGTAAACAATTTGTCTGCAGACTAGTGAACAGGCAAACCAAACGAATAGCCGAGGGATACATCATAAACCGTGCTGTTCAGCCCACCTTTAAAGGCTCTCACCTTACCCGCACCTACCCGGGCACTCCAGCCATGACCGAGATCCTGCTTGGCGTAAATCATGGGTTGGGCGAGTGCCCCCCCTTCGGTAAGCACCCCGCCCCCTCCGGAGGCGCCCAGCATCAATTCAGCGCCGGCAGACAAGCCGAAGGAAGTTGTGGGCGTTTTCCAGCCCATGCCGAACAGGCCCACCGAATAACCGCCCGCCGCGCCGGTCATCGCACTATGCGCCTGACCGGAAAGATACAGGCCATGTTCCAGATCGCGGTCCATCTTGAAGCCGATGGTTTTCAGATCGCGGTACGAGCCATCCCGTCGCGCTGCCTGCACATAATGCTGCACACTGCCACTCCACTCCCAGCCCTGAATAAAGCTGGTGGCATCCAGGTTGGCCTGGAACACCGGCCGATCCAGAATCACGCCCAGATGCAGCGCCGCATAACGGGAGCGGAATTCCCCATCCGGCGCAGTGGCATAACCCGCTTCGGCAGAAAGATACAAATCCCGGCTCAACAAGACCGTACCATAGACGCCCGCCTTGGCCAGAGCCCCGCCGCCGGTGGCCACATTGCCGCCGCCGCCCATCCCGAAACTGCCCCGAATGCCGCCATACACAGAATGACCGATCAGCGGTTTTTCCCAGGCAAGGGTCCCCAGCACTTCCGCGTAACCATCAGCACCGCCGCTGGTCGCCCCGCCGGCTTCAATCCCCCAGATCCAGTCATTACTCAGAAATTGTTCAGTACGGAAACCCGCCAAGCCAATTTTTCGGGTAGTCGGTTTGCCAGTGTTATCCGTCATCCCGGGGCGAGGCTGGTAGACATTTCCCAGCACGGCAATGCGATCAAACCCAATACCGGATCGCTCCCGAAAAGGCATGGATTGCCCGACGCGCGAGGCCGAGGTATGAATGAAATCCGTCTCGTATGAAACCACTGCACCGAGCTGATTGCTACGGATAGAGCCATTGGGGTAGCGCACCGAAGAAGCCGAAATCCCGGCGCGGATCGAGCCAAAATTCCAGAGCAAATCAATATGCGGGCGCAACATCAGCCCTCCGCCCACCGAATCCGCCGCACCACCGCCGCCACCGCCTACATAGAATCCGGTTTCAAGTTCCAGTTCGTTGGCCAGCGGCAGCCGGTAAGCAACTTCGCCACCGCCAGTAAAAAAGCCTCCGCGCTTACCCGATATCGCCCCATACGCCGCCGGCCCAAGATAGAGATTGGGCAACGTTTCCAGCAGGTAGGAACCACCGACCATGCCCATCTTTTCGTTGCCGGGCAGAGTAATGTTTTCAAAGCCGAGCCGGAATGAGGCTGGGCGGTGAATCAATACAGAGCTATCTGCAGCATGGATCACGCCGGAGATCGCCAACAAGCAAGCTGAGGTAAAAAAACGCATGGACTTCCTCGAAATAAACCAGCCACACAATTAACACACTACAGAGGATTATTTAACAATAAGTAGTTAAAACATCACCGCCCTTTTGCGGGAATTGTTGCCTTGTTATCGCCTATCAAAAAAACAAACAGGGTAGCCAAAGCTACCCCATAAAAAATACAGATTCATACTTCTAAGCAACAGCCAAATGATCACGCAATTCATTTTCAGGCTTGAAGCCATGAACGTTTTTACACAATATATCAATAATTGTGGCGCAATCATTATCACAACATGCCTGGTTAAGTTTCTGCAGTACAGGCTCCAACTCGGTTTTGGTCAGCGCATATTCTTGAGCTTTCAAAATACGAGGGTGTTGGGTTCCGGCCACCGCATCGCCAATTAGTAATTCTTCATATAATTTCTCGCCTGGACGCAGACCAGTAAATTTAATCGCAATATCTCCATCGGGTTGCTGTTCATCTCTTACGGAACAACCACTCAAATGGATCATGCGCCGAGCCAGATCCAGAATTTTGACAGGCTTGCCCATATCCAGAACAAAAACTTCTCCATTCCCGCCCATAGCCCCGGCCTGAATCACCAATTGCGATGCCTCTGGAATAGTCATGAAGTAACGAATTATTTCCGGGTGCGTTACCGTAACAGGGCCACCCGCTGCAATCTGCCTGCGGAACAATGGCACCACTGAGCCGGAAGAGCCCAAAACATTGCCAAAACGCACCATGCAAAATCGAGTATTACAGCTTGGATCTAACGCAAAAGACTGCAACACCAGCTCGGCCATACGCTTGGTTGCACCCATCACATTAGTTGGACGCACAGCCTTATCGGTAGAAATAAGAACGAAGGTCTCGACTCCGGCAACCACTGCTGCCTCTGCTGCGGCAAGGGTACCAAATGTGTTGTTCAGAACACCCTCGGTTACATTGAATTCCACCAAAGGTACGTGTTTATACGCTGCAGCGTGGTAAACCGTTTGCACAGCATAACGCCGCATGATGGCAGTTAATCTATTACCATCCCGAACCGAACCCAATACCGGAATCAAGTTAATCGTTTGATGGCTTTTACGAATGAGTACAGCCAATTCGCGCTCGATCGAATACAGCGCAAATTCCGACAGCTCATACAGAACAAGACAAGCGGGCTGACAAGCCAAGACCTGCCGACATAACTCCGAGCCGATTGACCCACCGGCACCGGTCACCATCACCACTTTTCCGCAGTTATTCGCAGCCAGCAACATTTGATCAGGAGGAACCGAATCGCGACCGAGCAGTTCATCTACCCCCACCTCGCGAATATCGGAAACGGTAACAGCTCCATTTACCAATTCCGCCATACCTGGCACTTCTTTCACTTCAACCTTCAGTGGTTCAAGTTTATTCACAATCTCTACCCTGCGACTACGGCTTGCCGAAGGTAATGCCAACAACACCTGTTCAACTTTTCGAGAAGAAATTAACTCCGGCAACTCTGCCGGTTCGAACACTTTTAAGCCTGCCAGCATCAACCCCTGCAAAGCAGAATCATCATCAACAAATCCTACAGGTTGATATTCACGCCCCGTACGTAAAGCAGAAGCAAGTTGCAGACCTGCACTGCCGGCGCCATAAATCACTACATTACTTTTTTGTTTATTGTCTATCAACCTTACTCGCAGTAAATAACGAGAAAAAAACCGGCTAGCACAAATATAAAACCCTGCGAGCAACAAAAAATCAAGAAGTGCACCGCGTGGAATAGCATTCACATTGAGGAAAAATACTGCTGCGCTAAATAAAACAACAGACAGAGAAACCGCCTGTAGCATAGTCAGAATAGCCCGTTCCTCAATATAACGAACCACCGAACGGTACAAGCCCATTTTGAGGAAAATAGGCAATGAAATTGGAACCGGTAGCAAATAAACCCACCATGCAATCGTACTAACAGGGAAATGCCAGACATCGAGGCGAACACCTAACGCCAGCCAAAAGGAGATCGGTAGAAAAACCATATCAGCAGCCACCATGATCAAGCTTTTGGTATGGCGAGAACAATTAGAAATACGATTTATCATTTCTTAATCCGCCAACATCTGCTGAATATAATTAGCAACACCGTCTTCCACCGACAACATCGGTGCGGTATAGCCAGCGGCGCGCAGGCGAGTCAGATCGGCTTGGGTAAAGCTCTGGTATTTGCCCTTGAGAGCTTCCGGGAACGGCGTGTATTCAAGAATGCCCTGCGCCACCATCGCATCCAGATTCAGCGGGGCTTTGCCTTCGTGCTTGCGGCAGGCATTGACAGCGGCCACAGCCACATCGTTGAAAGGCTGGGCCCGACCGGACCCCACGTTGAAAATTCCACAGACCTGAGGGTGATCAAGGAACCACAGGTTGACCTTGACCACATCTTCGACCGAGACAAAATCGCGCATCTGCCCGCCGTTCGGATAGCCATCTGCGCCTTCGAACAGTTTGACCTTGCCGGTTTCGCGATACTGGTTGAAGTGGTGGAACGCCACCGAAGCCATGCGCCCCTTGTGCCATTCACGCGCGCCATACACGTTGAAATAACGGAATCCTGCAACCGGGGCGGTCAGACTATCCCAGCGCTGACGCAGCACCTGATCGAACAACAATTTGGAATAGCCATACACATTGAGCGGGCCTTCGCATTCCGGCTCTTCACGGAAACCGTTCTTGCCCGGTCCGTAGGTTGCGGCACTGGAGGCATACAGGAACGGAATTTCCTCGGCCTGGCAGAATTCTAACAGCAGCGAGGTGTACTGATAGTTGTTGTCCATCATGTACTTGCCGTTGTGCTCCATCGTATCCGAGCACGCGCCTTGGTGCAGGATGGCGGTAATCTCGCCATCCCAGTGCCCGCCAACCACTTCGGCCAGAAATTCTTCCTTGTCGACATAATGGGCGATCTGGCAATCGGCCAGATTGCGGAACTTGTCGCCACGAGTAAGATTGTCGACGGCGATGATGTCCGTCTCGCCGCGCGCATTCAGCGCCTTGACGAGGTTGGATCCGATAAAGCCGGCTGCGCCGGTGACTACGATACTCATATTGAAAAATTTCCTAAAATGGGTTTCAAGCTATTGTTCGCGAGTACCTGCTTTGAATTGGAACGCAAGGAAAACTAGCGGTGCATATGCCACCAGACAACCTAACACTCCATCCAAAAGCCCTTTCGCCACAAACCACGCCAAGGGCAGTAGCCACAACAAATTGATGGCCGCTACAGACAATGAGACTGGCCGGTGAGCTCCCAATTTACGAGATACATATTGGTAGGCATGACTGCGGTGTGCCTCATAAAATTTCTCGCCACGCAGTACTCTGCGCAAGAGTGTTGTTGTCGCATCTACGACAAATACACCAAGAAGAATGACCCAAGACCAAAACAACTGATTGGCATGAATACTCATTTGGATAGATATCCCCGCAATGGTTAATCCTAAGAAACCACTACCAGCATCTCCCATAAAAATCTTGGCTGGAGGGAAATTCCATATCAAGAAACCCATCATAGCAGCAGAAAGTATTAATGGAAAAATCCACACAGACATTGGCAAATCACACAGAACCGCTAAAAAAACACCAGCCAAGCAAGTAGTAACCCCCTCAATACTAGCAATACCATCAATACCATCCATAAAATTGTAAAGATTCAAGAGCCAAACAAGGTAAAGAGCAAACAGTACATATGCTGACCAGCCCAGATCAACCTGTATACCTACTATGGAAAAAATGGGTATTTTTCCAAACCAAGCAAGCAGCCAAGCCGCAGCAGTAAAATGACCGAGCAAACGCCAGCGCGCAGACACATGGCCATGGTCATCAATAAATCCAATCACCGCGATTAGCGCACCTGCACCGATAAAAGCATAAAAATCAGAATAAGAAATACTCGAATTAAAAAACAGATAAACGAGAGTCAACAAAAAACTCACAACAATAGCCACTCCTCCTCCGCGGGGAGTAGGTATTTTGTGTGAGCTACGCTCATTAGGTATATCCATTAGACTGCGAGCCAAGGCATATCGTCTCAATGCCCACGTCAAAAAGAATGAACTTGCAACCACAGCCAAAAATAAGACCATTTCAAACATTACTTAAGTTCCTTACGATACCAATCGCCGGTACGTTGCAAACCTTCTTGCAGGGGTACTGGCGGCTTCCAATCAAGCTTATTCCGGGCATAACCGGCATCAACCCGTAATCCCGAAAATAATTTTTCCACCGTAATGCGTTTTCCTAGAAGACCCGCAATCGCCAACATAAGACTTAAAGGAAACGCAAAAAGACGTGCTTTAATGCCAAGACCAACGGCCAATCCTCGCAATAAATCAGGCAGCGAAACGTCTTCGCCATCAGCGATTAAAAATGTTTCGCCAGAAGCCAAGGGATGTTGTGCACAGCGAATCAAAAAATCGCTTAAATTCTCAACCCCCACGAAACTTCGCAAGTTCACAATAGAAGAAAATGGCAATGGCAACCCAAGACTCAGTAACTTCAAGAGTCGCAAAAAATTCCCAGGATTTCCAGGACCATAGATCAATGGAGGGCGAACAATAACTAACTCTAAACCCGTTTCACCCGCCAATTTCTTCAGCGAATTTTCGGCATCAAGTTTTGATATCGCATACAGCTCCTGAGGATTTGGCATACTGCCTTGATCAAAAGGAACACTATTTTTATTCCCCAGAACACCAATTGAACTGACAAAAACAAACCGCTTTACGCCAGCCCTGACTGCAGCTCGCGCCAACGAAAGAGCACCATCCACATTAACATTTCTAAATAATATGGCAGGATCGCGAGACTCTTCATGGAGTACATGTGCTCGTGCAGCCAAATGAATAACCGTACTGCAACCATGCAACGCCTGACCCCAATCAGTATTGGCGTCAATATCCCCAACGGCATTCGAATAGATATTGCAACCAATCAAATTTTTACTCTGCCGCGTAGCAGCCTTAAATGGAACGTTCGCCAAAAAAAGTGCATTACAAAGATGCAGGCCAACGAACCCGTCGGCGCCGGTAACAAGAATCATGGATGCGCCCTACGAACAATAAATTGCCAAGCACGGGAATGAATTTTTTTCAAAAGAAAACCGGCCAACGACGGGGAATATCCGTGATGATTCAAAGCACGAATTATTTCCTTGTTCTGCTTTATAATATTGAAAACACTACGATTAGTCGTTCCTCCCAACCTCATATGCACCCAAACCCGAGGAACGTACACAGATTTAATACTATTTACTTTAAGAAAACGTAACATCAATTCAAAATCAGCAGCAATCCTGTAATCAAGATTGAATCCGCTTAAGCGTTCATAGACTTCACGGCGTACAAAAAATGTAGGGTGAGGAGGAACCCAAGAATTCGTGAAGGAATTTTTAGGGCAACTAGATGACTTCCAATAGCGTACAATTTCTTTTGGCTTATCTTGCTTCACATAACATAGATCGGAATAACAGGCATCAATCGAAGAATCCTCAAACACTTTAGCCACTTCAGCAAGCACTTGGGATGACGGATAAAAATCGTCAGCATTAATAAAACCGATCACATCTCCTGAGGCCATCCGAATGCCCTTATTCATGGCATCATACAGGCCATTATCTCTCTCACTAACAAAGCGAAAGACTCTGGATGAATTCTCTATAACCAAGTCCACTGTAGAGTCTTTCGACCCACCATCGACAACAATATGTTCAATATTATGATAACTTTGCTCTGCAACGGAGCGCAGCGTATCCACAATTGTTTCCTGCGCATTAAAGCTGACTGT
>JAGTRM010000025.1 GCA_018261735.1 Pseudomonadota bacterium | reverse complement strand
GCGCAGGAAGTTGCCTTCGCCGATCTGCAGGATGTTGATCGGGCCGGTCGGGATCGGGGCGTGGGCGACTTGGAACGTGCCGGCGGCAAGCGTTTCACGATTCAGCGGTTGCATTGGGGTTCTCCTCAAAACGGGTTTATGTATTGGAAACGAGAGTCGTGTTAGAACTAGGGCGGATCAATCAAAAACTACGCTTTAGTGCAAACCGGGTGTGAGCCGGTTGATGGCATTTTCGAGGTGCTGCTGCATGGCCTTCTGGGCGGCCTGCGGGTCCTTTTTACGGATGGCGTTGAAAATATCGCGATGCTCGATGACGACGGCCTGCCAGGTGGATTCGGTGTGATGGTTTGCGGCAAATTGCCCTGCAATAATCCGCTGGGTGTTCTCCCACAGCAATTCAACCGTACGCAGCAAAACCCGGTTGCCACAGGCCTTGGCCAGCGTCAGGTGAAACTGCCGGTCATATTCCGCCCCTTGGGGATCACTGGCCGAACAGACCACCATTTTCCCGAGTAACTGCATGAGCGCTTCAATATGCTCAGGCCCGGCAAGGCGTGCCGCCATGGCTGCCACCTCGGCCTCGATCAAGCGGCGTGCAGAAAAGAGTTCAAGCGCATTGCCGTTTTGCATCACTTCCATATCCGCCGGCTTGTCGTCGCCAAGTACAAAAACCCCGGCGCGATCGCGAATCTCGATCAATCCTCCAATCTCCAGAGAGATCAAGGCTTCACGCAACGATGACCGACTGACCCCGAGCCGCTCGATCAAATTGCGCTCGCCAGGCAGTTTCTGGCCGGGTTGGTACTCGCCGGTATGGATCAGATGGGCAAGCTGATCGGCTACCTTCTTGTACAGACGCAGGTTGGTAATCGGTTCAATCGGCATGATGGTATCGGCAGTCAGGCTAAAGATGGGAAACGGTTTTCCCAAAGATGCTGGAGGAGGGCAGCATCAAAGGGAAAACAATCTCTTACTATCCGGGAACCAAGGGAGTGATATTCACCCCGCTTGCAGGATCAAAGATCAAACACGCCAACCACCTTGAGGTATTTTTCCGGGTGATCGGAAATATCCTTGACGGTATTGGGCAGATCGACAAAAGCAACAGTCTTGGTCAGCAATGCGGCCACGTTGACCTTGCCTTCCGAAATCAGGCGCAGGCTTTCCGGGAACTGGCCCACGCTGTTGCGCGAACCACGAATAGTGAGTTCCTTCTTGGTGAACAGGGCAGTAGGCAGTGGGATATCGTTCTTCGGCCAACCCACCAGCGAGATATGCCCGGCATAAGAAACGTAATCGATCGCTCCGCGAATCGCACGGGCATCGCCAGATGCTTCGATCACCACTTCCGCCATGCGGCCATTGGTAATGCGCTTGATTTCTTCAACCGCATCGGTATTTACCGGGTTGACGGTATGCGTCACGCCCAGCTTGCGCGAGAGATCAAGGCGTTCATCGACCGGATCGACCACGATAGGAATGGCACCGATCGTCAGCGCATATTGCGCGGCCAGCAGGCCGATCTGGCCGGCGCCAGTAATCACCACATGTTCGCCAGCCTTGGTTTCGGATTGCTTGATGGCATGCATGGAAATCACCAGCGGCTCGGCCATCGGGATGATATTCCACGGAATGTTGTCCGGCACCTTGTGCATCAATTTACGCGGGTGCGAGACATATTCCGCCATGCCGCCTTCGATATGCACGCCGCGAACGGTGAGGTTTTCGCAGCAGTTGGTGTGGCCAATAGAGCAGGGGTAGCACTTGCCGCAATACACATACGGCTCAAGCAGCACGCGGTCGCCCACTTTCAGCTCTGTCTCGTTTTCCGGCAGTTCGATCACTTCGCCGGCAATTTCATGGCCAATCACGCGCGGGTAGGTCACCAGAGGATTCACGCCGCGGTAAGCACCGATATCGGAACCGCAGATACCCATGCTGCGAACCTTGATCAGTACTTCACCTTGCTTGCGGGTGGTTTGCTCGATTTCGGCGATACTGATATCGCCAGGGGATTGAAGTAACACGGATTTCATCGCTGATTTCTCCTGTATGGCACATTTACAAAGTATGAGTTGTCCCAGCCGGCCACCAATACGGTGGCCGGATCAATCGTTAACACATTGTTGTTATTAGTAATTCGGCAGGAAGGTCGAAATGCTCGGGAAGATCGTAACCAAGGCCAGTGTGATCATCAGCGCCCAGAACGAAGGCCACATTTCCTTGACGAATTCACGCACGGAAAGCCCGGTAATCTGCGTCGAAATAAACATCACTGTACCCATCGGCGGGGTCAGGCAGCCGATTGCCAGATTCAGAATCATGATGATGCCGAACTGTATCTGGTCAATACCCAACTCGCGTACTGTCGGCATCAGCAACGGCACCAGCACGATAATCGCCGCATTGCCTTCGATGAACATGCCCAGAATCAGCAGCAGTACATTCAACATCAGCAGGAAGACCCACGGGTTCTTCGAGAAGGTGGTCAGCGCTACCGCGACGCCTTGGGCAACCTGCTCCCAGGTCAGCAGCCAGGCAAACGCCGAGCAGGCCATGATGATCAGCATGATGCCAGCAGTGGAACGCGCGGTTTCCATCAGGGCAACCTTGATGTCGCTGAACTTCATTTCCTTGTAGACGAACATGCCGACGATGATGGCGTAGACCACGGCAATGGCACCGGCTTCGGACGGAGTAAATACACCCATGCGAATGCCGCCGATGATCACAATGACCAGCAACAGACCCCAGAAACATTCTTTAAACGCAACCCAAACTTCACCCGGCGTCGGCGCTTGGGTGCGAATCGGTTTGTAGTTGCGCTTCTTGGCCACGATGACAATCGAGATCATCAATGCAACACAGCAGAGAATGCCCGGGATAACGCCTGCCATGAACATCTTGCCGATCGACACGTCAGCCACGTAGCCGTAAATGATCAGGGCGATACCTGGTGGAATGATCGGCGTAATCAGCGAGCCGGCGGCGGTAACGGCGGCGGAGTAAGCCTTGTTGTAACCCAAGCGCTCCATTTCCGGCACAAGCATCTTGGTCAGCATGGCGCAGTCCGCCAGATTGGAGGCAGACATGCCGCCCATCATGGTGCTGAGCAACACGTTGGCATGCGCAAGACCACCGGCGAAGTGCCCGGTCAGCACTTCAGCCAAACGCAGCATTCGGCGCGTAATGCCGGTGTGATTCAGCAAGTGCCCCAACATTACAAAGAACGGGATGGCCAGCAGGGTAATATTTTCACCTGCGCCAACTACGCGCTGCACTGCAATGATCGGCGAGGCATCGTTAGCCAGGAAAAAGTAGGACAAGATTGCAGTCAATACGCCGATAAACACGGGCAAATTGATTGCAAAGCAAGCCAGCAAAATTCCGCATGCAATAGCAACATTCATGATTTTGCTCCCGAAGCTGCGTTGTCGTTTTTGATTGCCTGGATATCTGAAGCTGCGTTGTCGTTTCTAATTGCCCTGATATCTTTGAAGATGTTTCTTACGACATGCAAAGCCATCCAGCAAAACCCAATCGGTACTGCGATATCGATATAAACGTATTTGATCTGAAGGATCGGCGTGATCTTGTCTTGTGCGCCCATGGCAAGGCCAAAGCCAAGGTAGGCAATGGTCAACAAGACCGCGATAGTCAGAAAATCATTGAATAGCTGAATTTTGTGTTGCCATTTTTTCGGGAAATTCACCACCAATACATCGATGGAAACATGACCACGATTTTTCATGGCAGACGAAGCGCCCAGCATGATCGCCCACAGGAACAAGGCAATCAGAATTTCTTCCACCCACTGCAGCGGGTCATTGAGTACATAACGCATAAACACGGCAATAACGGTAATGACCATGATTCCCAGGGTGCATCCCTTGGCCATCCAGTCATCCAGTGTGTCGAGCACCTTGAATACGGTGTGGACTGACATTTTTCCCCTCCCTTGAATTGGGTTACTACTGACAACGCCTGCGGCGGTTGCTCTGCAGCCGCAGGCGTTATCCGTTGCGCTTACTTCAGGTAGCTTTGAACCTTGTTATAAAGACCCGGAGTCCATTCCGGGAATTTGTTGTAGGTTTCCTTGGATGCCTGACGGAACAGGTTGCGATCAACTTCCATGACCGTAACGCCGTCCTTCTTCATCTTTTCGATGGTTTCTTTCTCGGCCTTGGCAACGCTATTGGTCATGAAAGTACCGGCAGCATCACCGGATTCAACCAGTGCTTTCTGAATATCAGCCGGCAATTTTGCAAAGAACTTGCTCCCTGCAACCCATTGGCTGACATTGTCCAGATGGCCAGTCAGAATCAGATACTTGGCCGGTTCGTGATGCTTTTGTGCGTACAGAACGGTGATCGGGTTTTCTGCGCCATCAATCGCGCCTTGGGTCAGGGCCGGGTAAACCTCGGCCAGAGGCATCGGAGTCGGGGTTGCGCCCATTTGCTTCATGGCTTCAATCTGGATGCGATTGTTCGGCACGCGAATCTTGAGACCCTTCAAATCGGCAGGGGTCTTGACCGGCTTGCGTGTCACCATGTTGCGAACGCCATAGAGCCAGTTGGAGGTCACAATATGCAGACCCTTGGCATCCAGCTGAGTTGACAGTCCCTTGAACCAATCGGTTTTGGTCAACTTGAAGATATCGTTGTAATCCTTGCCCAGATACGGCCCCATCAGAATACCGAAGTCCGGCACGTAGTCGGCAAAGAAGCCGCCATCAGCGATGGTGATGATGTTGCTGCCCAACTTCATCTGTTCGATTACGTCTTTTTTCGAGCCCAGCATGGAGCTCGGAAAGAGTTGCAGCTCGCCAGCACCCTTGGTTTTCTCCTTGAACACGCGCGCCCATTCCTTGACGGCCAGATCGATCGGCTCGCCCGGGTTGTTCTCATAGGCGATCTTGATCTTGATCGGGTCTGCTGCATGGCTCAGGCTGCCGCATGCCAGCATGGCTACCGCAACGCCGGTGAGGCAGGTACGGGTGATGAAAGAACGTTTGGTCATTACAGTCTTGCTCATAATCGAAGCCCTCTTCCTTGAGTTTTGAGTAATGGGTGATTTGCCGTGTGTCTTTTACCTGGGGCTGCTAGAGGCTGCCCACCTGGAACACGCTTGGTGCAATAGTCAGGGTGCTCTCGTGGCTACATCGCTCACCATGGTTGTGGTTTGTAACCGCCACATCCCGGCTACGAATACGCAACAACCGTGCCAGTGAAAAATACCAATAATTTCTTGATTTTTTGCCACATATGTTTCACAAATGATGCATTTGCGTTTCATTTGTGAAACAATGCAACACATGAAACACTGGGCACTAGGGTATACCCCAACCTTAAAGACTGGTTATTCTGTATGCACCCACCTAAAAAAACGAACTGCCGTCAAGGTATAGCAACAATTCCAGCCTCCTGCATTCTTGAACAGGACTCAAAAATATGACTTCCATCCTTTTTCTGGCTCCCTTCGGCGCCATGGCAGAAACCGCTATCCAGCTGGCAGAGGGGATGGGTATCTCGCTGACCGTAGAGACAACAGACGACGATCATGCGATTGAGGCTGTTTGCAGGCACCCGGGAATAGAAGTCGTTGTCAGCCGGGGAGGGGTCGCCGAACGCATCAAGGCCATGGAAAAAATCAGCGTGGTTGAAATTGCGATGACCGTGGATGAATTTTTGGATGCCATCAGCCGCTTTTCCAAACAAGGCATGCGAAATATCGGCTTCGTCGGACGAGCGAATATTTTTGGCGGCGCATCCGGTGATTTCAAAATCGCGGAAACCAATGTCTTTTTTCGATCCTGCGCACAGGAAAAGGAAATTGAAGAAAACATTATTGCGCTGAAAAAAAATGGTATCGAGGCCATCATAGGCTGCGGATTTGGCTATAAACATGCCAAAGAACATGGCATAGCTGCAGAATTGCTAAGCACCAGCGCCTTGTCAATTAAAAATGCACTGGATGAAGCCGTCAGACTGGTCCGAGCCAAGGAAATGGAACGGTTCCAGTCTGCGCAATTGATGGCGATCATCAACAATATTGAGGAAGGCGTTATTGCGGTTGGCGGCAATCAACAAGTTAATTTCTATAACAACGTGGCCAGAAAGCTTTGCCCGGAGAAAAACGGCCAACTGGATCATGGAATTATTTCCGAACTGCTTTACCATGGCCGGCAGGAGAAAATTGCCAGTATCAATGGCAGTCACGTCCTGACAAAATCAATTCCACTTGATATTAATGGCAAGCGATTTGGCGAAGTCATTACCTTCCAGGAAACCAGCAGTATTCAGTCGCAAGAGCGCAAGATCCGTCTTTCCCTGTATCAAAAAGGCCTGTATGCAAAAAAATATTTTGCGGACATGCTGGGCGAATCACCTGTAATCAAAACCCTGATTGATAAAGCAAAAAAATATGCCAGCCACGATTCCAACCTGTTGATCTACGGCGAAACCGGTACAGGAAAAGAGGTGTTGGCACAAAGCGTGCACAATGCCAGCCGACGCAAAAACGGCCCGTTCGTATCGATCAATACGGCCTCGCTACCACCAAGCCTGCTCGAAAGCGAGCTCTTTGGTTATGTCGACGGTGCATTCACCGGCGCCAAGAAGGGTGGCAAGCCCGGATTGTTCGAACTCGCGCATGGCGGAACGATTTTTCTTGATGAAATCGGCGAATTAACCCCGGATATCCAGAGCCGCTTGCTTCGTGTATTGCAAGAGCGGGAAATCATGCGTATTGGCGATGACCGGATCATTCCAGTCGATGTACGCATTATCTCGGCCACCAATCGTGATCTATATGATCTGGTTAAAAAGGGTGGGTTCCGCGAAGATCTTTATTACCGGATATATGTACTGGGATTGCGAATTCCACCGCTGCGTGAGCGCGCGGACGATATAGCGATTTTATTCGAATCGTATGTGAATGAGATGGCTGAAAAGGAAGGCCGCAAGATAGAGCTGGCGAGTCAGGCGCTGGAATTACTGAAGCAGTACAACTGGCCCGGAAATGTCCGTCAACTCAAGAATATTGCCGAGGTGGTGGCGTATTGCGGCCCGGAAGTAGTAGACGAACCCTATCTTGCCGAAGTCTTGGCCGAGCAGGAAACCAAGATCGAACGCAAAGCACCAACGATGCCCGAGAAAAAATTCACCTCTTTAAAAGAGATGGAAACCGATGTTTTACGAGGCCTGCTGAAAGCACACTCGACGGATGAAATCTGCAAAAAACTCGGAATCAGTCGGGTTACACTGTGGCGCAAGAAAAAGGCGCTGTTGCAGGAACAATAACCCGCAATCTCAATTGCTTCAAACAAAACGGCCCGCATTGTGCGGGCCGTTTTAATTTGCAGTATTACTCGCGACTATTACAGCTTGAAGTACGCTTCGGCATTGTTGTAGCAAATGCCTTCGATGATCTTCTTCAGTGCAGCCCAGTCTTGCGGGTATTCACCATTTTCAACCCAGCCGCCGATCAGGTTGCACAGAATGCGGCGGAAGTATTCGTGACGGGTGTAAGAGAGGAACGAGCGCGAGTCGGTCAGCATGCCCACAAAGGCACCCAGATTGCCCAGGTTGGCCAGTGCGGTCAGTTGTTTGATCATGCCGTCCTTCTGGTCGAGGAACCACCAGCCGGAACCGAACTGCATTTTGCCGACCACCTTGCCATCCTGGAAGTTGCCGAGCATGGTGCCCAGCACTTCGTTGTCTTTCGGATTCAACGTATAGAGAATGGTCTTGGGCAACAAGTCGTCGCTATCCAGCGCATCGAGATAGCGCGAGAGCTTGGCGGCAACCTGGCCGTCGGCAATCGAATCCCAGCCGGTATCCGGGCCGAGTTTCTTGAACATGCGCGTGTTGTTGTTGCGCTGCGCACTGATGTGCAGTTGCGATGCCCAGCCACGCTTGGCGTATTCGCGGCCCAGGAACAGCATCACGGCAGTCTTGTACTGGTCTGCTTCGAACTGGTTCAGCACTTGGCCGGACATGGCCTTGGCGAGAATCGCGTCGAGTTGCGCTTCGGTCGCTTCTTCAAAGAAGACATTGTCGATGGCGTGGTCGGACACCTTGCAGCCGTGCGCGGCAAAGTGGTCCAGACGCAGGCCCAGTGCCTTGGTGACGTCAGCGAAACGGTTAATCGCCACGCCGCTGACGGCTGCGAGCTTCGGGATGTAGTCGGCAAAGCCGGCAATGTCGATCTTGACCGCCTTGTCCGGACGCCAGGTCGGCAGTACCTTGACCTGGAAGCCTTCAGTTGCCACCGCCTTGTGGTGAACCAGATCATCGATCGGATCATCGGTGGTGCACACCGCCTTCACGTTGGAGCGAACCATCAGGCCGCGCGCGGAGAGATCCGGCGTGCCGATCAGGGCATTGCAGGTTTCCCACAATTCGTCGGCGGTGGCGCCGGACACTACAGTCTTGGTGCCGAAATAACGTTGCAGCTCCAGATGGCTCCAATGGTAGAGCGGGTTGCCCACGCCCATCGGCAGCACCTGGCAGAATTTGCGGAATTTTTCCTGGTCCGGCTGGTCGCCGGTGATGAAATCTTCGGTCACGCCGGCCGAGCGCATGAAGCGCCACTTGTAGTGATCGCCGCCCAGCCAGATTTCGGTGATATTGCGGAATTGTTTGTTCTGGGAAATCTGCTCGGGTGGCAGATGGCAGTGATAATCGATGATAGGCTGCGGCGCAGCGTACTCATGATAGAGCTTTTGCGCAGTTGCTGTTTCCAGCAGGAAATTCTCGTCCATGAAGGACTTGGCCATTTGATTCTCCTTGGATCGGAAGCGGGGTATTTCGTTAATTGTACCCATGTGCAAGCTTTGCGGGAAAGGTCAAAGGTCTTACCAATTCGGCGTGCGCACATCTGGTCTGCTTATTAGACCAGATGATTATCCCCAGCCGCCAGTCCATGTGTCAATAAGACGTCCGACGACTGGGCCGTTCGACCCAGCGACCTGCAGACATGAATGCCGTTCACGGCAATGTGCATATTTCGGCAGTGAGAAGGGCAAGGTGATCATGGTAGAATCCCCACTTTGCAAAAAGCCCGGGAAAGTTCACCGCCATGTATTCCAAGTCCCTCACCATCGCCAAGTATGACGCCGAACTCGCAGCCGCCATGGCCGACGAGTGCACCCGCCAGCAAGACCACATCGAGCTGATCGCCTCCGAAAACTACGTTTCCGCAGCGGTAATGGAAGCTCAGGGCTCGCAGCTGACCAACAAGTATGCGGAAGGTTACCCGGGCAAGCGTTTCTACGGTGGTTGCGAGCACGTGGATGTGGTCGAACAACTGGCAATTGATCGCTTGAAGCAACTGTTCGGTGCCGAATATGTCAACGTGCAACCTCATTCCGGCTCGCAAGCCAACCAGGCCGTGTATTTCGCCTTCCTGAAGCCAGGCGATACCGTGATGGGCATGAACCTGGGCCACGGTGGTCACCTGACCCATGGCTCGCCGGCTAACTTGTCAGGCAAGCTGTTCAATATCGTTCCTTACGGCCTGAATGACAAGGAAGAAATCGATTACGACGAGATGGAACGCATCGCCATCGAACACAAGCCGAAGCTTCTGATCGGTGGTGCTTCCGCCTACGCCCTGCGCTTCGACTGGGAACGCATGGCTGCAATTGCCAAGAAAGTTGGCGCTTACTTCATGGTCGACATGGCGCACTATGCCGGCCTGGTGGCTGCCGGCGTTTATCCGAACCCGGTCCCGCATGCCGATTTCGTGACTTCCACCACCCACAAGACGCTGCGCGGCCCGCGTGGTGGCGTGATCATGGCCAAGGCTGAGTTCGAGAAGCAACTGAACTCCAGCGTATTCCCGGCACTGCAAGGCGGCCCGCTGATGCACGTGATCGCTGCCAAGGCCGTTGCATTCAAAGAAGCGATGGAACCAGGATTCAAAACCTATCAGGAACAAGTCCGCAAGAATGCGGATGCCATGGCCAAGACTTTGGCTGAACGCGGCCTGCGCATCATTTCCGGTCGCACCGAATCGCACATGTTCCTGGTCGATTTGCGTCCCAAGGGCCTGACCGGCAAGGCTGCCGATGCAGCGCTGGGCAAGGCACACATCACCGTCAACAAGAACTCTATCCCGAACGATCCTGAAAGCCCGTTTGTGACTTCCGGCATCCGCATCGGCTCGCCGGCCATCACCACCCGTGGTTTCAAGGAAGAAGAAGCCATCATCGTCGCCAACCTGATTGCCGACGTACTCGATAATCCGAATGACGAAGCCAATATTGCCGCTGTGGCTGTGAAGGTGAAGGCGTTGACCGGCAAGTTCCCGGTCTATGGCGCCTAAGCTTTTCCGGTTGTTGTAATAAGCAGGGTGGGGCGGTTGTCCCACCCTTCGGTTTTTCTGGTGGACTGCCAAGGCGTAAACTTGGCAGATGATGCGTTAATTATCTGAGCTTTGCTCAGGGGAGCAACATCCAATGAAGTGCCCGTTTTGTGGTTCCCTTGATACCCAGGTGGTTGATTCACGGGTTTCGGACGAAGGCGATGTGATTCGCCGGCGCCGGCGCTGCACCGCCTGCGAAAAACGCTTCACCACCTTTGAAACGGCCGAGGTGCGCATGCCCCAGATCGTCAAGCAAAATGGCCAACGCGTCGAGTTCGATCGCGAAAAAGTCCGGGTAAGCTTTCAGCGCGCACTGCACAAACGTCCAGTGCCCACGCAGTTGGTCGATGAAGCCATTGACCGTATCGTCCATAAAGTACTTGCTTCTGGCGAACGTGAGATTCCGTCACGCCAGATCGGTGAGCTGGTCATGAAAGAGCTCGCCAAGCTCGACAAGGTGGCCTACGTGCGTTTCGCCTCGGTTTATCGCTCATTCCAGGACCTGGATGATTTCCGCGATGCAATCCAGGAAGCGACCAAGGAATAAACCGTGCCGTTTTCTCCTGCAGACTACTCGTTCATGGCTCAGGCCCTGACGCTCGCAACGCGGGGACTGTATACCACGACACCCAACCCGCGCGTCGGTTGCGTATTGGTCAAGGATAATCGGATCGTGGGGGAGGGCTGGCATAGGTGCGCGGGCGAACCCCATGCCGAAGTCCATGCCTTGCGCGCTGCCGGCAAAAATGCACAAGGCGCCACGGCGTATGTCACGCTGGAACCCTGCAGCCATCACGGACGCACGCCGCCTTGTGCCGATGCGCTGATCGCAGCCGGCGTGAAGCGCGTGGTGGCGGCATTGCGCGATCCCAACCCGCTGGTTGCCGGTCGCGGCCTGGACCGGCTCTCGGCTGCCGGAATCGAGATCGCTAGCGGTTTATTTGAAACGGAAGCCGCTGAACTGAACATCGGCTTTGTCTCGCGCATGGTGCGCAGCCGGCCGTGGTTGCGAGTGAAAACGGGCTGTAGCCTGGATG
Organism: Pseudomonadota bacterium; assembly: GCA_018261735.1. Classification (GTDB taxonomy): domain Bacteria; phylum Pseudomonadota; class Gammaproteobacteria; order Burkholderiales; family Chitinibacteraceae; genus Formivibrio. The sequence continues at coordinate 50,897 of JAGTRM010000025.1, read as the reverse complement.
GCCGTACTGCCTTGCCGGACGGTCAATCGCAATGGATAACCAGTGCGGCATCGCGCTCCGATGTACAGCAATTGCGTGCTCGTTCCTGCGCCATGCTAACTGGAATCGGCACCGTTTTGCTGGATGATCCGCAACTGACCGTGCGCGAACTGGATACCGGCCGCCAGCCGTTGCGCGTGATTGTCGACAGCCAACTGCGCACTTCGCCGGATGCGCAGATACTGCGAACCCCGGGCGTGCTGATTGCTTGCCACGAAGCGGATACTGCGCGGGCAAAAAACCTGCAGGAAGCGGGTGCTGAAGTTCTGGTCATAGCCGACAGCGATGGTCGGGTGGATTTGCAGGCACTGCTTGAAGAGCTTGGTAGGCGCGGCTGCAACGAAGTTACGGTCGAGGCCGGTGCAGAACTCGTTGGTGCGCTGCTCAAGGCGAATCTGGTCGACGAGTGGGTGCTCTACCAGGCGCCGGTGCTGATCGGCGATCCAGCGCGCGGCGTAGCTAATCTGGGGCTACACAACCTGTCGCAAAAACTTGCTCCGCGCGTGCTGGAAAAAACCGACTGCGGCCCCGATTTACGCTGGACACTGCGTTTTACCGAATTGACTACACTGCTGCCGCCCAATTCGCAGGCGCAGTAAAGGAGAACATCATGTTTACCGGAATCGTTCAGGCAGTTGGCGTGATCGAGCAACTTGAAACATTCCCCGGCGGCGTGCGCCTGACCATTGCCGCCCCAGAACTCAACCTGGCCGATGTCGGGCTGGGCGACAGCATTGCCCATAGCGGCGCCTGCATGACGGTGGTCAACAAGCTGGACGACCACCGCTACCAAATCGACGTATCCGAAGAATCCCTGCGCTGCACGGCCGGGCTGGATCAACAAGGCACCCGGGTCAACCTGGAAAAAGCCATGCGCTTGGGCGACATGCTGGGCGGACACATGGTTTCCGGCCATGTCGACGGAGTCGGTGAAGTTATCCGCTTCGATCCGGTCGGGGAGAATCGCGAGCTGGTTATCCGCGCCCCCCAAATCCTGGCGAAGTATCTGGCAGTAAAAGGCTCGGTGGTCGTGAACGGGGTATCCCTGACCACCAACATTGTGAAAGATGTGGCCGGTGGCTGCGAATTTACAATCAACCTGATCCCGCACACGCTGGCCGTAACCAACCTAGGCGCCCTGCAAATCGGCAACCGGGTCAACCTGGAAATCGACCTGATCGCACGCTATTGCGAGCGCTTGCTGGGCCTGGATAAGACCTGACACGCCGACGAAGGCCACAGCCACGCCATTTCGTAACGACCATCGATCGCAGTAGCCTCAGCAAGGTGGCACAACAGCACTATGTTGCCCAGACTGTTAGCGCCAGCTGGTTGCTTGCAGAGCAGAAATGGTGACTTGCCGCATTCCCCGGCTGCACGCGATCTTGAGTTTTTGGTTCATGAGCGTTAGCGCAATGAGATTTAAAACAACAGGCCTAAACAATCCGCAATGCAATTTTTAAACCATCACGAGATATCCCCCGCCTACGCAGGGTTGCAGTAGAAGTTCGACGTTTACGGGGTGCAAAGAGTGGCTGCAAGTGCTATACCAAACAGGCAGCCATTCTCGATGTGAGCAAAGAACTCTACAAACAGATTGTTGGAAGGGGTTTTATCGTGATTTTAAAGATCCGGAAAATCAATGCATTCAGCCTGTTAATGGTCCTGTTTCTCCTGTTGCTGCTACTCCTTCTGCCAGCTCAGATTCTCAATCCGCTGATAGCTCTCGGATTGTTATGCTGGGTGGTACGCCACCAAAACCATTAGATCCTCGGTATGGCACCTATACCAACCCACCCATGACGAGCAACATCAGGATGGTAGGGTGCCGTACTGCCGTTGTTTTAATTCTCCATAATGCCGACTCGTTTTTCGTGAACAGCCACTGAAACAGATTGGGTGGTACAGGCCGGAATCCATCCACATGAAAGTGACGCACGGAAACTCTTGGTCAAAATAGACAATTCTCACTGAGGTGTATGCGTTTCCAGAAGTTCATTATGCGTTTCCAACTTGACATAATATACATTATACGAAGTACGAGAACCGCAGAAATAACCGCTGCTGCGGTTACCTGGCTAACGCCCATGGTTGCGTTTAAGCCACTGAATAACACCGTCAAACCGAGCAACACGGCCACCACGTTTTTGACGTGTTGCTTCCTGAAATTTTCCCACCAGGTCTTTTTTTCGTCGTCTTTGGCCCGGGCGTGATTTGCTGCCGCGATGATCTCTAGCGGATCGATGCCGAGGATCTCCGCCATCACGATGCAGTAGTAGTCGTCTGGCGTGCTGCCGCCATTTTTCCACTGACTTACCAAATTTCTACCCGCTCCCAAATGTTTAGCGAAAGCGGCATCCGACTCTAGCCCGGCCTTTTTTTGCGCTTCGTCAACATATTCAAGAAAGGTTTTCATAACTTTACCCTTGACGTGCACTACGCATAGTGCGTTAATTTGTATGCACTAAACGTAGTGCATTACTCATTCCCCAATCTCTCAAGGATATCACCCATGAAAGCGCTTGTTGCTGGCGTTTCACGCATGAAAGGCATTGCCAAGAAATCCGGCAATCCCTACGACATGGCCAACGTCAATACGTTGACCGCTTCCCAATCCGCCAAGACCGAATCCTTCACCAAGATCGGTTACGGCTTCGAGATTTCCCAAATCCAGTGCACCAACGATGCCGTTGAGCAATTCGCCGCGTTCCAAGGTCGCTTTCCGCTCGAACTCGAACTGATCACCGACATGACCCAATTTGCCGGTCGTTTGGTTCCGATTGTGGTCGGTGTTGTGGACCCGAAACGCCCCGCCTGAATCGGCCAAAAGGTGACGGGTGTCTAGTAATACCCGTCTTTTGTCTCAAGTTGAGACTCCCAACCGAAAAAACACCATGATTTTTGTCGACTGGATTAACGCTTCTCAGACCTTCCCCGGCACGTTGGCCGAGGATGGTCTTGACGTTCTGCCGTCCATTCCGAAGGTTGATTCCGGCTTTGTTGCCAAGATCGGCCGCGATGAAAATCAGGAACTGATCGATGATCCGGAATGGATCACGACATCGCGTTTGCAACACCGGGGCAGTTTTGAAAGTTCGATCATGCTTCGCTCGGATGGTTTCCGGGTGGACCTGTCCGGTAACGTCGGCCGGCTGGATCGCCCGGACAACCTGTTTAACCTGCAATGGGATGAAACCCTTGCCAAGGTCAACGAATTTGTCGGCTCGCATGGTTTGCCGCCCTTCTCTGCTGGCGAGCAACGAATGAATGATAACGTCAGTGAGTACGATCGCAAGCACGGTAATTTGATCTGCTGGACTGGCGGCACGGTGTCCATGATCCACCTTACCGAAAATTACGTCACCGGCTCCGCTGGCAACGCACAAGCATTCATAGACTGGATTGCCACGCAATCCAAGAGCCACGTCAAGCGCGGCCGGGCTGGAGAATCGACCGTGGGGTTTGGTTCGAAAGGCTCGTCCCGCTCATACCTCAAGTTTTACATCAAGGCCGACGAAATGCTGGCCCATGCCAAGGCTCACGGCCGCACTGCAGCAGAGATCAAGGCCGATCCGGTTTACCAGTACTGCAAAGAAAACGGTGTAGTGCGTGTCGAGCTTGAAGCCCGGCGTTTGCTGCTCCGTGACAACCAACTCCGCTTTATCGGAGACATCACCATGCCCAAACTTGAAAAACTCTTTCGCAACGAGGTTGACCCGTTGCTGACCCGTACACGCGAGGACATTACCCGCGTTGACTTGGATGCCTTGGACCTTGCTCCCGGTGCCAAGATGACCGCAGCGGCTTACCTGCGCGGCGAGGACGTTCGCGCCAGCCTGTCGCGTGCAACCTTCTTCCGTTATGCAAAGCAACTCCGTGATTACGGCATCGACATCAGTACGCCCCTGGACAACGCCACCAAGTTCACCAGCCTGATCAAGGTCGTTGAGATTTCGCCGATCAATACCGCGCCGGATTGGTACTGGACGCACCAGTTCCGCATGACTGCACAGGCTGCCAATACCGCAGCGGAAAAGGTCGCCGCGTGATCTGCCTGCAGCAAAACCCGGACAACACGCTTTCTGTGATGAGTCCGCAACCAACAACAACAACGGCCTGCACCTTGGTGGCCGTGTCACCCAATGAGATTGGCGTGAGTCCCTTCGCGCTGACTCTGGAAGAGGCCCAATTGATTGCAGCATCCATTCTCGGATGCTGGGCGATTGGCTTCATTTTTCGTGAACTCGCTAGGGTTCTATCTTCAGGAGATGAAACAAATGAACAAGGCTAAGAAACTCGCCCTCGCTGCCGCTACTGGCGCTTCTGTTATGGCTGGCTCCGCAATGGCCGCTGTTGACACCACCGAAATCACGGCTGCGATTACTGCTGCCGGTGTGGCCATCGCTGCCGTAGGCGGTTCCGTACTGGTGATGAAGGTTGGCGGCAAAGTTTGGAAGTGGATCGGTTCTTTCCTGTAATCAGGAAAACAGGGGGTTTATGAGCGCTCATAAGCCCCTTTTAAATTTACGGGGGAGTCATGGGAATATGGTTTCTAATCGCGGTTCTCGGTGCGGCATGGCTTATATTCACCGCTTAATAAAAATCTTTGCAGTTGGCTTCATGCTGATTTTGTCAAATCAAGCATATGCTACCGTTTGTCAATATGGCACATCTAACTGCTGGGCCTCTCCTGAAGCTGCCATGGCAGCAAAAAACCCTAATCCGGCTTTATATAAATATTCTAAAATTGGTTCCGTTTACCCGCAATACAACGGCACAACTTATAAAGGATATGACAACTATTCTTTCTGGTATGCAGATACACAATCTGATATTGATTTCGGTCGTCAAGATGCTGTTATTCAAATGAATTTAGGAACTCAATGTCTTTCTGGTCAATCATATAACCCAACAACTCAAACGTGTGATTGTGGTGCTGGCACTCATAAATTACCTGTTAACAATTACAACTCGACAGAACAATGTATTGCTAATTCGGTTTGTAAAGCGGGTACGCCTTACACTGGCGGATTAACCTCTCAGGCGGCTTCTCAAGGATGGGCGTGCAAGCAGGATGATGGTTGCCAATATAACGTTTCGTCGTCTGTTAAAGATTCATCTGGTAGTTATTCTGGAACCATGGTTGGCATGGGTACTTTTTGCACTGTGACCGGTGATGGAACTAATGCCGTTTCTCCTCTGGCTTCCAATGAAGCCAAATGCCTTGCTGCTGGTAAATCCTTTGGGACTGTGAATGGTGCAGTTGTCTGCACTAATCCAGTAGAAAGCAAATCAACTGCAACGGCTTCTAGTGTTTCAACTGCTGGTGATGGCTCCAAGACTTCAACCAGTACAACAACTTCAACTTCGGTTAATTCTGACGGCAAGATAACCACGACCAAAACAACTACGTCCACGCCGACTAATGCCGATGGCACTCTCGGAACACCTTCAACGACTACTGAAACCGAAACGCAAGAAAAATCTACCTTTTGTGAAGAAAATCCGAATTCAACGATTTGCAAGGATTCAGAATTTTCTGGCGCTTGTTCTTCTGCCTTTTCATGTAATGGTGATGCTGTTCAATGCGCCATTGCGCAGGATTTGCATAAACGTCACTGCACCATGTTTGAATCAAAAACCGCGCTTTCTGATTTGGGTACGGCCTCGGCAAATGGTGTTGCAATTACTGACGAAAGTCCTTTGAGTTCGGGCAATCGAATCAACATTGATCTTGGCGGCAAATTGGATATGTCTCGCGGCCTTTCTGGTACGTGTATTCCTTCGCAAACCATCGATGTAATGGGTAAATCAATCAAGCTAGACACTACTGAATTTTGCAAATGGGCGGATGCCTTCGGTTATCTGGTGGTGGCTATTTCGTTAATTGGTGGCGTCAAAATTATTGGGAGGGGGATGTAATGCCTATATTCATTGCTGCATTGCTGGGTGGCCTGATTCAGGCTGCTGGGACACTGGTAGGCCGGGTGCTGCTCTCGCTCGGCATTGGCGCCGTGACCTATACCGGGTTTAGCGTCGCGCTCGATGCGTTCAAGACACAGATATTCACCAATTTCAGCCAGACCGGCACGGTGATTGTCGGGATGCTCTACACGTTGCGAGTGGATCAGGCCGTGAACATCACTATCAGTGCCGTGTTGATCAAGTACACGCTGGCCGGTTTGACCAGTGGCACGATTACCAAGCTGATTCACAAATAACATGCCAATCCATCTCATCACCGGTAAGGGCGGTTCCGGCAAAACTCTTTACACGCTGTCTTTCGTCATTGACTACATCGAGAAGGAACGCAAGCAGCGTGAGGAACAGGGCTTAGAGCCTCGCCCGGTTTTCTATCACGGCATTCCAGAGCTGAAGCTCCCATGGTTCAAGCTGGAAGATCCACTCAAGTGGTTCGAGTGCCCGACTGGCTCGATCATCATCATTGATGAAATTCAGCTTCACATGCCGAACCGCCCCAACGGTTCAAAAGACCCTGAATACTCCCAGCGCTTCACCACGGCCCGGCATCATGGTTATGATGTTTTTGCGCTATCGCAAGACCCGAGTTTTGTTGATCCGATCCTGCGCAAGATGGCTAACGTACATTTCCATGTGCTGCGCAAGTTTGGCGGCGAAGCGGCTAACGTTTACGAGTGGAACACGGTCAAGACTTCGCCCGAAGCCAAAGAACACAAGAAATCTGCGGTTCTGCACAAGTTCAAATACCCTAAAAACATCTACCCGCTTTACAAGAGCGCCGACCTGCACACGGTCAAGGTGCGCCGGCCCATGCAGGTCTATTTCATCTGGGCCTTGCCCTTTATCTTGACCGGCTTGATTTGGCTGGCCTACATGTACTTGACCAAAGCGACCGGGCAGGAAAAAGCGCCTCAGCAATCCTCATCGCCTGCGCCTGGACAAACTGCGCCGCACACTACCGGCGATGGCAAGCCGCAAATGACCCGCGAGCAATGGATAGAAACTTTTCAGCCTAGATTGGCCGGGCTGGCCTATACCGCACCACGTTATGACGATGTGACTAAGCCGACCAAAGCGCCGTTCCCGGATGCCTGCATCCAGTCGGAAAAAAAGGGCTGCAAGTGCTACACCAAACAGGCGACCGTGCTCGATGTGAGCAAAGACCTATGCATGCAGATTGTGGAAAAGGGCTTTTACCGTGACTTTGACGACCCGGAAAACTCGCGCATTCAACCGGCAATGCTTCCTGCTACTGCGGCTACTGCGCCTTCTCCTTCGAGTACTTCGCCTGAGCCGCTAGGTATGGTTGGCGGTAAAACGCCTAAGTCCCTCGATCCCCGTTATGGCACCTACACCACCGACAAGGATGGCGCCGCCAGCATGGGGGCGGCGACCCGTCAGGGTGACGCCTCCACGGTGGGGCGTAATACTGCATTGGCCTTGAATAAATAGTGTGACATGTCACAATAAACCGATGAACGGCATAGTGTGACGTGTCACATTAATAGATAATAGTGACATGTCACAAAAAGGACAAGTCACCATGGCCAAGCAACCTCAAGACCTTCAAACCGCCGAACTTCCCGGCATTCCAGAAGCAAAACGCCGTGGCCGTGTGCCAATCAATGGCAAGGCCATGACTGCCGCCGAACGTAAAGCCCGTTCCCGCTTGAATCAGCAAATGATCGCGGCAAAGGATTTTTCAAAGCCTTTTAAGGTGCCGGTATCTGTCGAGGTGGATTTGTCCTGTTCTGGCTTTCTGCGTCAGATCGCCAAAGACCAAGGCTTGACGATTGCAAGTGCTTTTGAATTGATGGTTTCTGAATACGTGACTAGTCACAAAATAGAAAAGCGCTTTGACGAGTTGTTATAAAACTACTCGGGCTGCAACTCCTCGATCTTCTTTTTTCGTAATTCCACTACATCGCCCCACAGCGCCCGCCGGGGCGCGTGATGCTGTGCTGGCCCGTCGGAGACCGGCCACAAGGGCTGCAGCCTTACCGGCGCGGCTATGCACTTGGTGCACCAGCGCCGCCTGTTCGTGTTCTGAAAACCGGGGTTGCTTTTGCCCCTGAATGCCTGTGTAATCTTTGAAAAACAGGCAGGGCAAAATGAAGAAAATCTTCTTTGGCTTTTTGGCTTTTGATTTGGTAGTGTTTTTGTTCGTCAACAACCTTGGGCCGTTCTTTGTTCCAGTGGGGCCGGCGGTTTTTAGAGTTGGGCTTCCTTGGCAATCCAGCTTCAAGACGTCGCCTTTGGATGCGCCGTCAGCCGTTTTGAGTGTTAATCAAGGATCTATGCCTTCAGGCTTCTTTGACCCTGCGCCACGGCCAAATGAGGTTCAGATTGTTGGTGTAAATCCCTCAAGCCCCTCCCCTGCATCTTCCCCTGCCCGGCCTGGCTATTATGTTGCCCCGGGGATTTACAAGTGCACATCACTGAAGGGCGGCGTAACACTACAAGATCGCCCTTGCGATCAGTGATTGAAAAGCTCGTTGACGACCATCCCGTACCGCGTGTCGCGGAAGCACTGGCCTTTGTAGAAATCGCGCTCTTTCATAGCGCGCATATATTGTGTCCGTAGCGCTTCGCTGCTGTTGATCAATTCGCGGATCATTTGGATGCTGGAAAGCTCGTTGTAGGTGATTCCCGCCTGCTTCCCTGCCCTGTTTGGCGCATACAGCATCCCGCCTTCATGCCGAACGCCGACAAACTCGCCAAATCCTGCTGGAAGTTCTTGCCCTGCAATGATCTTTGCAAAGCGATACACGATCAGCGGCACAGGCTCGGTGCCATCCAGCCAGCCGCGGAGCTGCCATTGACTCACGCCAAGCGCCTGGCACATTTCCACCTCAGGCAAGACATGCAGAACTTCAAACAGATCGGGCGGAACAGGCCTAAATCCAGCAACTGGAAACAGTCTCACGTCAGCGCACTCCAAAGCAAAAACCCGGAATTCTCCGGGTTCTTCGCTGAATGTCTGTGAAAAAATACATGCTATTGACGTAATGCTGACATTATACGAAGTACGAGAACCACAGAAATAACCGCCGCAGCGGTTACCTGGCTAACGCCCATGGTTGCGTTTAAGCCACTGAACAACACCGTCAAACCGAGCAACACGGCCACCACGTTTTTGACGTGTTGCTTCCTGAAATTTTCCCACCAAGTCTTTTTCTTGTCGTCCTTGGCTCGAGCGTGTTACAGACCAATGTTCTGTTATCTCCACCGCCAATGTGTCTGCTGAAAGCTGCGTCAGACTCTGTGTAAGTGGTTGATTTGCGATAACACCATCTGCACCCACCCGCAGGCCCGGTTGGGCTATCAGCCGGAAGAGCCGCTAATACAGGGGGTTACGGCCAAAGAAAAGGGCCCGGATATAAATCCGAGCCCGATGTGATGGTGGAGCCGGCGGGAGTTGAACCCGCGTCCGGAAGCACTCTACAGTGAGTTCTACATGCTTAGTCTGGCCATTTGGATTTAACCGCCCCCGCGCCGACCGACAGGCTAGAGTTTGGCGAGTCACCTTGGATTTAACGCCTGCTCAAGTAACCCGAGCCTGCGCGATCCCATCTAAATGACTCTGCTACCAGTTTTACCCGGCCTACCCGATGGGAGGGATAGTGCAGAGCCTAGCGCGATTAAGCGGCTAGGGCGTAAGTTTCGTCGTTTGCGACTATATAAATACAGCGTTTTACGGGAATCTGCGATCCCGGCATGCCCCCATCCGCTTTGCAACCCCCGTCGAAACCATGGCGGCCCCAAGTGAAGCTGATGAAGAATCTGAATTATACGCGTTAGTCTGGCAAATGGGCGATTAGTTCGAGCGGGTTTGCAATTCGAATGTCGGCACCCCATTCATGGGGATTATCTGACGCGGAGATATAACCATAATCGGCCAATACGGTTGTCATCCCTACCCTTCGTCCTGCGACGATATCACGCTCCGCATCGCCAACGTAAAGGCAATTTTCCGGAGCGATGCCCAACAGTTCTGCTGCGTGATACATCGGGCGAGGATCTGGTTTTGCGGCGCCCACAGTATCGCCGGAAACCACCACCGCCGGTGGCGGGAATAAAGGCAAGGCGCCGACAAGCAAATCCGTAAAGCGGGCCGGCTTATTGGTAATAATACCCCAAGCCAACCCCCGTTCGTTTATGACTTGCAAAAGGGTATCTATACCCTCAAACAGCCTTGTTTCTTCACAGTAGCATTGTTCGTAAAGCGCCAAAAAACGTGAGCGCAGCCGGGGGAAATCCGGGTGTTGCGGCCCAATACCAAAGCCAAGTTCAATTAAGCCTCGCGTGCCATGACTGGCAACCGGGCGAATATTCGAATATTGCTGCCGAGAGCGACCCTCTTCATCCAAAAGGCGGTTGAGGGCCAATCCCAAATCCGGGGCAGTATCAGCCAGTGTGCCGTCAAGATCAAATAAAACCGCATTGATCATGCTGGTTTCCTGCAGGCAGCCAAGTAATTCACGCTGGCATCCCGATCAAGTGAGACCGCACGGCTGAAGGGGTTGTAATGCATACCGGCAACTTCAATCGTCTCCAAACCTGCCGCACGTGTCATGCGGGCCAACTCAGAAGGCTTCAGGAAGCGGGTGTAATCATGCGTGCCTCGCGGTAGCAAACCCAACACATATTCAGCACCAAGCACGGCAAGAAGATAACTTTTAGGGTTACGGTTGAGGGTGGAGAAGAAAACCCACCCTCCAGGCTTGGCCAGTTGTGCGCAGGCGTTGATGATACTTGAGGCGTCGGGTACATGTTCCAGCATTTCCATGCAGGTAACCACATCAAAACTTTGTGGCACTTCACCAGCCAGTGTTTCGACTGCGATGTTTCGGTAATCCACTTTCTGGCCGGATTCAAACAGATGCAATTTTGCGATCTTGAGCGATTTCTCGGCAAGGTCAATACCTGTGACCTCCCCTCCCCTGGCTGCCATTGCTTCGGAGAGAATACCTCCGCCGCAGCCCACATCAAGAATCCGCTGCCCGGCAATGCCCGCATGCCGCTCGATCAAATCCAGGCGAGCAGGATTGATGTCGTGCAAGGGTTTGAATTCGCTGTCGGGATCCCACCACTTGTGGGCCAATGCAGAGAATTTGGCTATTTCCGCAGCATCAACGTTCGTATCATTCATAGTTGGGTAGATTACTTATGCTTGTGGTTGCAACGTTGCGATATTCATCAGAGTAAAGCATAAAACAAAAAGCCGACCTTGCGGTCGGCTTTTTGCTGCGCTTGCGGCCGAATTACTTGGCAGCGGAAGCGGTTTCGGATGCAGCAGCAGCCGGTGCGGAAGCGTCAGCAGCCGGAGCGGAAGCAGCTTCAGCAGCCGGAGCGGAAGCTTCGGCCGGAGCGGAAGCAACAGCAGGAGCTTCTTCTTTCTTGGAGCAAGCGATCAAACCAAGGGCCAGCAGAGCTACGAGCATGAACTTTTTCATTCTATTTACCTTTTGCAAAAGGGGGTTAAACACAAACAAAACCAGTGAATCTATCAAGTATGCAGTCGACCGTTGTCGACGGCTGAAATTCTTTGTAGTAAATACAACAGCACTGGACGACCGACGGGCAGAATTCTAGCACGATTTGTCAGTTAGGGTAGAGTGTTGAAGATGTTTCTGATGTAAATATTGCTATGCGGCATACAGGCATACCTGCATTCAAAGTGTGAGTTGCTCAATCCCGGCGGGTGGTAGTGCCTGTGCCCATACATACTCGAAAACCTGTGACAAAACTACAAATTCGCGGCGATTTTCACCATATTCACCACGCATCCAGTCCCAGTGATGGCGTTTCAGGAAAAATGCCTCATCGGCCAGCGCGAAACCCTGGTGCCAGCCTGATGGCATTTCCACGGGAATGCGTATGGTCATGCGCTGGGGAAAACGCCTGCTTAACAGCAACAGCCGCGGGCAGTGTTGCACCAGATATGTGGGATCGAGCACAAGGATGCGTACGGTTGAACTCGGAGATGCGGATAGAAATTGCACCATCAGTTCAGTGCATGCGCGTGCTCCAAAGGCGCTTTCCTGCAGCGTGCGCTCGCAAAAGCACAGGTGCTTGCGGGCATGGGACACCAGAGACTGCATGGCCGCCTGGTAACCCGCAAGGGTGTCGAAACGTTCCAACATTCCGCTCTCTGACATAACACTTTATCCTTGGGCCGAGTTTGTGGCTGATTTATAGGTTTCCTTTGTCGGCTTGTCACGTCTCGGAAAAGAAGGTTTTCCGAGACCCATGCTAAGATTCGATTTCGCAACCTGTTTGCACCTTTTGGCGGCTTAACAGGGAAGCCCACCTTTCCCAACACAGGAAGTTACCCATGCAAATTGTTAAAAATTCCGTCGTAACAATTCACTATCGGATGTTTGACACCGAAGGGAAATTGCTTGACGAAACTGAAGAACCCATCGCATATCTGCATGGTGGTTATGACAACATTCTGCCGTTGGTAGAAGAGGCGCTGCATGGCAAATCGGCAGGCGATAGCGTTGAAGTAGTCATGGCGCCTGAAGATGCTTTTGGCGAATATGAAGCCGAACTCGTACGCGTGGAAGAAAAAAGTGTCTTCCCGCAGGAAGTCGCTGTTGGCATGGTGTTTGAAGCCGACGACCCTGCCACTGGCGATGTAATGTTCTTCCGCGTGACCGAAATTGACGGCGACAAGGTCGTGGTGGATGGCAATCACCCCTTTGCCGGAATGACCGTACGTTTTGTGGCCAAAGTGGAAGGCGTTCGTGCTGCCAATGACGAAGAAATTGGCCACGGCCATGTACATGGCGAGCACGGCCATCATCATTGAGTCTGCTTGTTAATGTGATGTATCAAAACGGCGCCGAGTGCGCCGTTTTTGTTGGCTGCGCACCTGTTGCTTTTTGCAAACAGGAATAATTGTCGTTGCGTTTCTCACGGTTTGGCACTAGGATTTGTGCTTAAAGGTGACGTAAAACACAAGATGTAGTGTAAATCACCCAGCACAACAACCAACCAAAGGATACGAGCATGTACGCAAGCCTGGAGAGTGGCGCCATTGCTGGCGCGGCAGAAAACATTCATTCCGACCACGCAAACGAAGCACTGGCACACTACAAAGTGATTCGTCGCGACGGTCAGGTGGTGGATTTTGCGCCAGCCAAGATTTCGGTCGCACTTTCCAAGGCATTTATCGCCGTACAGGGCGCGCGTTCCGGCGCTTCAGCCAGCGTGCGCGAACTAGTCGCCCACTTGACCGATACCGTGGTTTCCGCGCTGATGCGGCGCAAGCCCGAAGGTGGCGCAATCCATATCGAGGACATCCAGGATCAGGTGGAACTGGCCTTGATGCGCTCGGGCGAGCACGATGTCGCGCGCGCCTACGTGCTCTATCGCGAGGAGCACGCCAAGCAGCGCGCGGCGCGGCACGAGCCGGAAGTGCACAACGAAATCACCGTGCGCCATGAAGACGGCATTGCCCGGCCGCTGGATCTGGGCCGTCTCAAAGCGCTGATCGCCTCATCCTGCCTGGGTTTCGACGGCATCACCGACCCGCAGGCCATTCTCGGGGAGACGCTCAAGAATCTGTATGACGGCGTGCCGGTCGAAGAAGTGCGCAAGTCGGTGATCCTGTCTGCGCGTGCGCAAATTGAAAAAGACCCGGCCTACAGCCAGGTTACGGCGCGCCTGCTGCTCGACAGCCTGCGCCACGAAGTGCTCGGCGTGGAAACCAGTCATGAAGACATGGCCAGCCGCTATGCGGAAGTCTTTCCGCGCCTGATCCGAGAAGGCGTTGAAGCCGAATTGCTGGATGAAAAATTGAGCCAGTTCGATCTGGTCAAGCTCGGTGCCGCGCTCAAGTTTGAGCGCGATTACCAGTTTGGCTACCTGGGCCTGCAAACGCTGTACGACCGCTATTTCCTGCATGTGCATGGCACCCGGATCGAGCTGCCGCAAACCTTCTTCATGCGCGTGGCCATGGGGCTGGCCTTGAATGAAACCGACCGCGAAACGCGCGCGATCGAGTTCTACAACGTGCTCTCGACCTTCGACTTCATGTCGTCGACCCCTACGCTGTTCAATTCCGGCACGCGCCACAGCCAGATGTCGAGCTGCTACCTGACCACGGTGGCCGACGATCTGGATGGCATCTTCGAAGCGATCAAGGAAAACGCGCTGCTGTCCAAATATGCCGGCGGGCTCGGCAACGACTGGACGCCGGTACGCGCGCTGGGCAGCCATATCAAGGGCACCAACGGCAAGTCGCAAGGCGTGGTGCCGTTTCTCAAGGTGGTGAACGACACAGCCGTGGCCGTGAACCAGGGCGGCAAGCGCAAGGGCGCGGTCTGCACCTATCTGGAAACCTGGCATGCCGATATCGAGGAATTCCTCGAGCTGCGCAAGAATACCGGCGACGACCGCCGCCGCACGCACGACATGAACACGGCCAATTGGATTCCCGATCTCTTTATGCGCCGGGTGATGGAAGGTGGCGACTGGACGCTGTTCAGCCCGTCTGAAGTGCCGGATCTGCATGATCTGACCGGCAAGAAATTCGAAGCCGCCTACAAACGCTACGAAGAAAAAGCCGCGCGCGGCGAAATGCGCGTGGCCAAGAAGCTGCCGGCGCTCAGCCTGTGGCGCAAGATTCTGACGATGCTGTTCGAAACTGGCCACCCGTGGATTGCCTTCAAGGACCCGTGCAACATCCGCAGCCCTCAGCAGCATGTCGGCGTGGTGCATAGCTCCAACCTGTGCACGGAAATCACGCTGAACACCAACGATGATGAAATCGCCGTGTGCAACCTCGGTTCGGTCAACCTGGTGAACCACATCAAGGATGGCCAGATCGACAGCGAAAAGCTCGCGCGCACCGTAAAAACCGCAATGCGCATGCTCGACAACGTGATCGACATCAACTTCTATCCGGTGCGCAAGGCACGCAATGCCAACCTGAAGCATCGCCCGGTCGGCATGGGCATCATGGGCTTCCAGGAGGCGCTGTACCAGTTGCGCCTGCCGTATGCCTCAGAAGCCGCCGTTGAATTTGCCGATGTCTCGATGGAGCAGGTTTGCTACTACGCCTACTGGGCTTCGACCGAGCTGGCTGAAGAACGCGGCACGTATTCCTCGTTCCGCGGCAGCCTGTGGGACAAGGGCATCCTGCCCAAGGATTCGCTCAAGCTGCTTGCGGATGAGCGCGGCGGCTATCTGGAATACGACGACAGCGAACGACTTGACTGGGCGGCATTGCGCGCACGCATCAAGCAATACGGGATGCGCAACTCCAACTGCGTGGCGATTGCTCCGACGGCGACCATTTCCAATATCGTGGGCGTGGCCGCTTCGATCGAGCCAACCTACCAGAACCTGTTCGTGAAATCGAACCTATCGGGCGAATTCACCGTGATCAACGATTACCTGGTGAACGACCTGAAAGCGCGCGGCCTGTGGGACGAAGTGATGATTTCCGACCTCAAGTACTTTGACGGTTCGGTTTCCAAGATCGACCGCATTCCGCAAGACTTGCGCGACATCTACGCCACCGCGTTCGAGATGGACCCGAAGTGGCTGGTGGAAGCCGCGGCGCGACGCCAGAAATGGATCGATCAGGCGCAGAGCCTGAATATCTACATGGCCGGCGCCTCGGGCAAGAAACTGGACGAGCTTTACAAGCATGCATGGATTCGCGGCCTGAAAACCACCTACTACCTGCGCACCCTGGCAGCCACGGCGGCAGAAAAATCGACCGGTCGAGGTGGCGAGCTCAACGCCGTGGCGGTCGATGGCGGAGCTGCTGCTGCCGTCAGCGAGCCGGCAACCGATGCCAAGTTCTGCTCGATTGACAACCCGGAATGCGAAGCTTGCCAATAGGCAAGCGAGCATGGAGGGTTGCAGCGAAGCTACAACCCGGGATCCTGCGCAAGCAGGATTGGGGGCCGAAGGCCACAAATGTGAAGCCTGCCAGTAAACCAAGGTAAGACTGGCCGGAAGCCTTGCGCAAGTGATGCTTCCGGCAGTACCCACGGTGCAGGACTGCGTCTACACTGACATTATTCCTATACCGACATTACCGAGGACATAACGATGAATCCGCAAGCCATTGATGACCTGATCCGCATTCTGCCCAAGGCGGAACTGCATCTGCATATTGAAGGCTCACTGGAACCGGAAATGATGTTCCGGCTGGCTGAGCGCAACCACATCAAACTGCCCTATGCCAACGTGGAAGCACTTCGCGCTGCCTATCAGTTTGAAGACCTGCAATCATTTCTGGATCTGTACTACAGCGGTGCCAGTGTGCTGGTTACCGAGCAAGATTTTTACGATCTGACCTGGGCTTATTGCGAACGCGCGCATGCCGATAACGTGGTGCATGCGGAGATCTTCTTTGATCCGCAAACCCACACGGCGCGTGGTATTGCATTTGCCACGGTGCTCGATGGCATCAGCCGCGCGCTGACCGATGCGCACCGCAAGCTGGGCATGACCTCGCGCCTGATCATGTGCTTCTTGCGCCACCTCTCGGAAGAAGAAGGCTTTGCTACGCTGGAAACGGCATTCCCCTATCTGAAGCGGTTGCACGGTGTAGGGCTGGATTCGGGCGAGAAAGGCAATCCGCCGGCCAAATTCGCCCGTTTGTTCGAACGCTGCCGGGCGCTTGGCCTTCCTGCCGTGGCACATGCCGGGGAAGAAGGACCGGCAAGCTATATTGTCGATGCGCTGGATATTTTGCAGGTAAAGCGCATTGATCATGGCGTGCGCTGCAGCGAAGACCCGGATTTGGTGCACCGTCTGGCCCATGAAAAAATCCCGCTCACGGTTTGTCCGCTCTCCAACCTCAAGCTGAACGTCGTAACCCGGCTCGATGCCCACAACCTGCGCGATCTCTTGCATGCCGGCGTGTGCGTCACGGTCAATTCCGATGATCCGGCTTATTTTGGCGGTTACATGAATGACAACCTGCTGGCTTGCCGCGTATCGCTGGGACTGAATGACGATGACGTGGTCCAGATTGCCATGAACAGCTTTGAAGCCAGCTGGCTGCGCGATGATGACAAAACCCGGTGGCAGGATGAAATCGGGCGCATCGCGCTGGAATGGGAAAACCGTCAGGAGGCACAATGATCCGCATCCTGATTGCAGTCATGACCGCACTGCTGCTCGCCGCCTGCGCCGCGCCGCTACGCGTTGAAAACGGCAAGCTCACGCCGCCGCCGGGGCATGGTTACGTGATCGCAGCCGTAACGCTGGATTCGCTGGATCACAACTACTCCGATGCCGGTATCCTGCTTAACGGCCCTGCCGGCGGCATCCGCCTGGACGCGCAGGTCAATATGAATTTCATCCGTGCTCCGGGCGATGAAAAAGACGGCACCGGCCAGTTGCATGTCGTGGCATTGCCTGCCGGGCATTACCGCGTTAGCGAACTGTATGGCAGCTGGCGGGACGATTCCTTCAACTGGATGAGTTTTCGCAAACAGTCGCGCTTTGTGCTGGATGAACACTTCGACCTGGCCGACGGACAAGTGCTCTATCTCGGCGATTACCACATCTCGCTCAATTTCCAGCCCAGCTTCAGCCGCGCCGATACCCGGTGGCGCGATTTCAACGATCTTGCCGTAAAGCGAGGTGTACGGGATTTTTCCAATATCACCGTGCAATGGCCACCGGCGCCCATAACCAGATAATTTGAAGGAGACAACTGCACCATGCTCAATTTTGACGATGATATCGCCACCGTGGGAACCCCTGCCCTCGCCCCGCAATCCCCGGCCCGCACCGCAGACATCGACCCGGCCGCCAGCGCCGGACGAGTCAATGTGGTGGACAAGCGCATCATCAACGGCACCACCGACGTGAACCAGCTTGTGCCGTTCAAATACAAATGGGCCTGGGAAAAATATCTCGCCACCTGCGCCAACCACTGGATGCCGCAGGAAGTGAACATGCAGCGCGATATCGAGTTGTGGAAAAGCCCCAACGGCCTGACCGAAGACGAGCGCCGGCTGGTGAAGCGCAACCTGGGTTTCTTCGTCACCGCCGACAGCCTTGCCGCCAACAACATCGTGCTCGGCACCTATCGCCAGATCACTGCACCGGAATGCCGCCAGTTCCTGCTGCGCCAGGCATTCGAGGAAGCGATCCACACCCACGCCTACCAATACATCGTGGAAAGCCTGGGTCTGGACGAAGGCGAAATCTTCAACGCCTATCACGAGATCAAATCGATCCACGACAAGGATGAATTCCTGATCCCGTTCATCGATGCACTGACCAACCCGGAATTCAAGACCGGCACCCTGGAAAACGACCAGAAACTGCTGCGCTCGATCATCGTGTTCGCCTGCATCATGGAAGGCTTGTTCTTCTATGTCGGCTTCGTGCAAATCCTGGCGCTGGGCCGGCAAAACAAGATGACCGGCGCCGCAGAGCAATACCAGTACATCCTGCGCGACGAATCGATGCACTGCAATTTCGGCATCGACCTGATCAACACCATCAAGCTGGAAAACCCGCAACTGTGGACGGAAAGCTTCAAGGCCGAGCTGTATGACCTGTTCCGCAAGGCCGTCGACCTGGAATACGCCTACGCTGAAGACACCATGCCGCGCGGCGTACTGGGCCTGAATGCCGCGCAGTTCAAGGAATACCTGCGCTTCATCGCCAACCGCCGCCTGCAACAGATCGGGCTGGAACCGCTCTTCCCCGGCGTAACCAACCCGTTCCCGTGGATGAGCGAAATGATCGACCTGAAGAAGGAAAAGAACTTCTTCGAAACCCGCGTAACGGAATATCAGACCGGCGGGGCATTGAACTGGGATTGAGTTTTTAATCTCAGAAATATCGTGCGCATTGGGAATGCAAAAAGCCTCGTGAAAACGAGGCTTTTTGAGGGTGGCAAACAATAAGTTCGCCTGCCAAAGCCATAAGGTTCTGCCTCAAAGAGAGCCATGACTGACTTGCATGTAACTTTATCAAAGACATTCACCGATTTCTTTGAGTCAAAGAAGTCCGGTGGCATTTTGCTGATTTTCTGCACGTTCATCTCATTGATTGCTGCCAACTCATCATTTGGGCCGACGTACCAGAATTTCTGGCATACCAATGTTGCCGGTCTAAGTGTGGAACACTGGATTAACGATGCACTGATGGCCGTATTTTTTCTGTTTGTCGGCCTTGAGTTGGAACGCGAATTATACAGTGGTGAACTCTCCAATTTCAGGAATGCCCTATTGCCAATTTTTGCTGCAATCGGTGGAATTTTCGCGCCAGCGCTGATTCATTTCGCTCTGAATGTAGACATGCCGACACAGGCCGGAATAGGCATTCCCATGGCAACCGATATTGCCTTTGCACTTGGCGTGCTGGCATTGCTCGGTAGGCAAATTCCGGCATCACTCAAAGTTTTTCTGACTGCATTGGCAGTAATGGACGACTTTGGTGCAATCGCTCTAATTGCTTTGTTCTATACCGAACAGCTTTCACTGGTCTATTTGCTTAGTGCGCTCTCGGTGTTTGCCGTACTAGTCGTATTGAACCGAACATTCAGGGTGATGTTGATGTTCCCTTATCTACTGGGGGGCACGTTGATGTGGTTTTTTATGTTTAAATCCGGCGTCCATGCCACTGTTGCCGGCGTACTGCTTGCGTTCGCTATTCCTTTTTCAGCCAAGATTGAAGACGAATACTCTCCTTCTTATCGCCTCGAACATTACCTGCACAAGCCTGTTGCATTTATCATCTTGCCGGTTTTCGCGCTGGCCAATACCGGGGTCTTGATTCATTCCGGATGGCAACAGGATCTACTAAGTGCCAACAGTGCAGGCATCATCGCCGGCTTGATATTTGGTAAGCCACTTGGCATTACCTTTTTGAGTTTTCTTGCTGTAGCGCTTGGCATGTGTACCCTTCCACCCGGCCTGACATGGCGGCACATATTTGGCGCGGGTCTTTTAGGCGGTATTGGTTTTACAATGTCCATCTTCATTACCAATCTGGCTTTTACAGGTAACGCCAATGTTATCAATGCCTCAAAAATGGCCATTCTGTTGGCATCCATTTCAGCAGGACTACTCGGTTTCCTTTGGCTAAGGTTTTGCAGTCGAATAACCACCCCGTGAATTGAACAACTAATCACCGCGTATGGTGCAGTTGTGTGCCAATGAGCGAAGCGAATTGCACCGAATATCCCGCATCGGATTTTCCTCGAAGGTTTGACATCACCTTCAGCGACCCGGATTACAACCGAATGAGGTTCCTGTGGGATGCCACTTGGCGACTAAGCCAGGCGACGCGCTGCTGAAAATCGCACCAACCAATTTCATATCTTCAACACCGAAACCCCTACCCCTGCTCCCTTGCAAACCTGGATTTGCACGGCAATCCGCTCCTTCATCCCCTCCACATGGCTGATCACCCCGATCATCTTTCCTGAGGCATTGAGCGTATCCAGTGCATCCAGCGCGATGTCGAGCGTTTCGCCATCCAGCGTGCCAAAGCCTTCGTCCAGAAACAGCGAGTCGATGGAGGTTTTATGGCTGACGAGATCAGATAGCGCCAGGGCCAGCGCCAGGCTGACGAGGAAGCTTTCGCCGCCCGAGAGGGTGCGCGTATCGCGTGCCACGTCGCCTTGCCAGGTATCGACGATTTCCAGCTCCAGCTCACCGCTGGTTTTGCGCTGCAGCAGGTAGCGCCCGTGCAGACGCTCCAGATGGCGGTTGGCCAGATGCATCAGGTGGTCCAGCGTCAGCCCTTGGGCGAACTTGCGGTATTTGTCGCCCTTGGCGGAGCCGATCAGGCTGTCGAGCCGCTGCCAGAGGTCGGATTCCGTGGCTTGTTGTGCAATCTGCAGGAATAGCGCCTGCTGGTTTTGTCGCCGCTGCGCATCGTCCAGCAGCAGCGCCTGGGTTGCGCCAAGCCGGGTGTTCAGGTCTTGCCGTGCTGCATCTTGCTCGGCAATTTTTTGTTCCAGCTCGGGCAGAGTGCTGGCGGTGAGAGCTTGTTCTTGCAAGGCCAGCAGCCGGGTTTCGGTTGCTTGCAGCACGGCCTGCGCACGCTGCCGCACTTGTTCGAGTTCTTGCTGCCATGCCAGCAGTTTTTGCCGCGCATCCGGCGGCAGCAAGGCTTGGCGAAAGGCTTCCTCGTCGGCAAAGCGGGCGCATAGCGCGGCCTGCCATGCGGTTTCGGCCTCGGCGGCTTGTTGCTGTTGCGCCTGCAGACCGGTTTCCAGTTGCGTTTGTCGACCAGCAAGGCTGGCGAGTGTTTGCGCGCTGGTTTCGATCTGCCCGGCAAGGCGGTCGAGTTCGGCCTGGTTGCAGCTTGGCGTGGCCAGGGCGGGCTGATCGGGTTGATCGAATGCCTGCCAGCGCGCCAGCCAATGCGCGGCTTGCTTGTCGGCCTGTTCCTGTGCGGCTTGCTGGCGGGTGAGTTGGGTCGATAACTGCTGCAGCGTTTGCAGGGCCTGCTGCCAAGCCTGCCAATCGGCTTGGCGTGCTTCAAGCCAGGCGTCGGACTCTCCGGGCATGCTAAAGCCGGCGGACTGGATCGCTGCGTGGATTTCATTGCCGAGCGCCTGCCATTGCTGCTGCAGGTTTTCCTGTTGCGCCTGCAATGCACTCTGGCTTTGCCGGGCGTTTTCCAGGGCTTGTTGCAGCAAGGCCAGTTTGTTTTCCACGCCTTGCCGCATCTGGGTTTGCTGGCTGACTGAATTTTGCGCTTGCTGCTGCGCCTGTTCGGCCGTTTCGGCCTCCTGCAAGGTGGCGCGCTGCTGCGTTTCGGCCGCACGTGCGGCTTGCTCACGCTGGGTGAGCTGTTCAGCATCATGCCAGCCGGGTGCATCCAGCCCCCGGGTGGCGCTTTGCCAGACGGCTTGTGCTGCCTCAATCATCCGTGCGGTTTCGGCCAGGGCGGTTTCCAATTGCAACTTTTGCGCCTGCAAAACTTCCAGCGCCGTGTTGGCACGCTGCCCCTGCTCGGTCAGCTTTTCCAGTTCGGCTTCTGTTTGCTGCAAGGCGGTTTCGGTGGCGGAAAGATCGAGCGCCCGGTAAGCCGCAATCGCCGGATGTTCGCGCGATCCGCACAGCGGGCAGGCTTCGCCTTCCTGCAAGGCGGCGCGGTGGCTTTCCAGATCCCTGATCCGCTGCTCTTGCGCCAACAGCTTTTTCTTGTCGTCCACCTGCTCTTTCATCAGCCGGTACTGCGCGCGCAAGGCATCGCGCTCGCCGGTTTGCGTGGCCAGATTGGCTGAGTTGCCAGTCAAGGCAGCTTGCTGTTCGCGCTGCTTGTCGGCCAGTTGCCGCAATTGGCTGGCCTGTGTTTGCAGGCCTTGCCAGCGCTGCAGGTCTTGTTGGCTTTGCTGCCACTGCGCGCGCCGCTGCGTGAGCGGCTGGCCTTGCAAGAGATCGTTTGCGGTTCGATTGGCGCTGGCGAGGCGTGCCTGTGCTTCCTGTTCAGCCTGCTGCGCGCTTAGCAGTGCGGTTTGCTGCCGGGCGATGTCGGCCGTTTGCTGCCGGATGATTTCATCCTGCCCGGCGATGGATTGCTGCTGTTGCGCGGTCTGCTTTTGCAGGGAGGCGTGGCGGGCGAGCTGCTCGCGCCAGCCGCCCAGGCGCTCGCCCAAAACTGCAAACGCGGCATGACTTTCACACCAGTCGGCCAGTTGTGATTGCCGGGTCTGCAAGGCTTGCCCTTGCAAGCGTTCCTGCCCGGCAAGCGCTTGCGCCAGGTGGTGCGCTTGCCCGTGATCGGCGAGCGACTGGCGCTGCATGATTGCGTGTTCGCTGCGCACATGCTCCAGCGCAGATTGCGTGGCGCGGCATTGCTCGCTGGTCTGTTGCCGGACTTGATACAGCGGCAAGATCGCCTCGGCCGGCGCGCTGGTTTGCAGCCGCAGCAGCTCGGGTTCCGCCTGCGCCATCGCGGCATTGGCGGCCTGCACGGCGGCTTGATCGGTGAGCAAGGCTTGTTCGGCTTGCAGCAGTTCACGCCGCCATTGGCGCTGGCCTTGCAGGCTTTCCAGTTCGCGCTGCACGTTGCCGAGCTGGGCGGTCAGTTCGGCGGCTTCTTGCTGCATGGCTTGTCGGCGTTCTTCCGGCAGCAATTCCATGCCGTCGGCGCGGGCCTTGAGCTGGTCCAGCGCCTGTTTGGCTTCACGCGCCTGCTCGAAAACCCGCTGCGAAATCTGGCCGTAGATGTCTGTGCCGGTGAGCTCTTCCAGCAGTTCGGCGCGTTCATTGGCACTGGCATTCAGGAAAGCGGCAAAACCGCCCTGTGCCAGCAACATCGATTTGGTGAAGCGGGCGAAATCCAGTCCGGTAATTTCTTCGATGCGCTTGAGCTTGTCGTTGATCTGGCTGGTCAGGATAGCGCCGCTGCCATCGGCCAGTTCCACCCTGGGGGCTTGCAAGGCGCCATCGGCTTTGTCCCGCGCGCGGCGCTGGCTCCAGAAAGTCCGGTAAACCTGACCTTTGACCTCGAATTCCACCTCGGCCAGGCAGTCTGCGGTGTGGCGGGTCATGATTTCGTTGCTGCTGGCCGAGATCGTCTTGAGGCGTGGTGTTTCGTGATACAGCGCCAGGCAGATCGCATCCAGCAGGGTGGATTTGCCCGCACCGGTGGGGCCGGTGATTGCAAACAGGCCGTTGTCCTTGAACGGTGGCTGGGTGAAGTCGATCTTCCATTCGCCCTTGAGCGAATTCAAATTCTTCAGGCGCAGGGTCAGGATCTTCATGCCGCGCCCTCCCGCAAGGCATCGACCACGCTGCGGTAACGCGCTTCAAGGTGCGCTTTCAGTTCAGGATCGAGTTCTTCCTGCTCCAGCCGTTTGGCGAACACATCGAAGGGCGATAACTCATCCAGCGTTTCTTTGGCTGCGGATTGCAGCAGTGCGGCCGCATTGTTGCGTTCGCGGCGGATGCGCAACACCTCTACCGGCTGGCCCGCGGTGATTTCCTGGATACGCGTTTGCAGATCAGACAAATAATCGTCTCCCCGGACCACGACTTCCAGCCAGGCCGGGCAGGCTGCACTGCCTTGTTGCGCCACCGCAGAAATCGCCTCCGCCAGTTCGACGAGATTGCCTTTGATCGAAACCAATGGCTGAAACCGGGGAACAGGCAGTGGCGTGACGGCTTGCAGTCCACCGGCATCCAGTTCCACCAGCAGCACTTCTTTCTGCTGCGCGGCTTCATCGAAACTTAAGGGAATGGGCGAGCCGCAGTAACGTATCTGCTCCAGCCCGCCTACTTTCTGCGGACGATGGATATGGCCGAGGGCGATGTAATCGGCGGGAGGAAAGGCGGAAGTCGGAAAGGCTTCCAGCGCGCCAACATAAATTTCGCGCACCGATTCGCTGGCACTGGCACCTACGGTCGTCAGGTGGCCTGTCACAACAATCGGCAACGGCAGGCCAAGCGCATCACGCCGGGTACAGGCCAGTCGATATACCGCTTGGTAATGCTGCTGGATCGCCTCCAGCAGCGATTGTTGTTTGTCTTCAGCGCTTTGGCCTGCCTGGCTTTGCAGTACATCGCGCGGGCGGATAAAGGGAATGGCGCAGACGATTGCACTGGGCTGGCCGTCTCGATCATGGACAACCAGGATCTGGCGCGAAAGGTCTGCTTCAACAGCGGGAACCACCGTGGTGGAAAGATACGATAGCAGCGGCCGGCTTTCGCCCAGTGTGGCTACCGAGTCGTGGTTGCCGCCCAGCAGGATCAGCCGGGTTCCCGCATTGTGCAGGCTGACGACCATCTGGCTGTAGAGCTCACGCGCATAGCTGGGGGGCGAACCGGTATCGAAGATGTCGCCCGCCACGATCAGGGCATCGACACGGTGCAGCACTACCTGGTCAACAAGCCAGTCAATGAACTGCTGGTGTTCGGCCTGGCGGGTCTTGCCCATAAAGTGCTGACCCAAGTGCCAATCCGAGGTGTGGATAATTCGCATAGAGGTAATCGGTAATTGAAGGGCAACGGACGTTCTGTCAAGCTAAACGCAGCCAAATCTATTTAACCACGAAAATATATAACGCCATAAAAATTACATAAAACAAATATAAACCCCATAAAAAAATTGATTCACACAGGATTTATTGGCAAATTTTGCATTGCAAAGAACTCCATTCAAGCGCATCTGCTTCGCCGATGTTCGATGTCATGCCGGGTTTGGAATTCGCCCGCAAAACCAAGCCTCATGGGCTGACGCGCTCCGCTTGAAGGATGGGATAAAGAGTAATGCTACGGTAGCACTTGCGTATGCTGCATACCCATGGAACTGAATAAATGGCCATTATCAACAGCCCTGCTCAGGCACAGAAGGAGGAAGTTTCCCAAATGATTCAGCCAGATCAAATTGCCCGGACTAGCAGCCCGGAAGAAGGAAAACAGACCGGATTTTTGCAGCATCGAAATGCAAAAAACAATGCACTTCACGTGCCTTATCTTAATTTCTATTGCGCCAATAACCAGGCTGATTCCGCCCCTGGCAACCATTGGATGACGCCCGACGATGCCTACACAATGGGTGGATTCGGAGAGTAAATGCAACAAGAAATATAGTTTATTTCCGGCTTTTACTGATTAATCAATAACATAAATGGCCGCATGGATTGGGATGGGAAACAAGTGCAATCTGCCGTGAACCCACCCCAACCATGATCTGCATGCACCGGCGAGCGCCGATCGACAGTCTATTGATTGAAGAAAAGCAAAGTTCAGGTTTTAACTTATCAAAAAAACAGTAAAGGGGGCCCATGCTGCCCCCTCTCGCTGTATGCGTGGATTACTCCAGGCCGCGCAACAAATCCGCCTTCAAATCGTCGATATGTTCCAGCCCAACCGCCACACGGATCAGGCCTTCCTTGATACCGGCGGCAGCACGCGCCTCGGGAGTCAGTCGACCGTGGGTGGTGGTGGCCGGATGCGTGATGGTCGATCGCACATCGCCAAGGTTAGAGGTACGCGAAATCAGGCGCACATTGTTGACCACTTTCCAGGCCGCTTCACGGCCGCCTTTCACCTCGAACGAGACCACGCCGCCGCCGGCACTTTGTTGCCGTTGTGCCAGTTCATATTGCGGATGGCTCGGCAACCACGGGTAGTACACCCGTTCGATTGCCGGTTGCTCCATCAGCCATTCAGCCAGCTTCAATGCACTTTCCGAATGGGCGCGCATCCGGAGCGGCAAGGTTTCCAAACCCTTGAGCAACACCCAGGCATTGAACGGTGAAAGCGAAGGTCCGGCGGTGCGCAGAAAGAAGTAGATCGGCTCGATCAACGCCCGGGAGCCGGTCACTGCCCCTCCCAATACCCTGCCCTGTCCGTCCAGGTACTTGGTCGCAGAATACACCACCAGATCGGCGCCAAATTCAAGCGGGCGCTGCAAAATCGGGGTACAGAAGCTGTTGTCCACCACCAGCAACGCGCCATGCTCGTGGGCAATCTCGGCCAGTTGGGTCAGATCGGCAATATCGGTCAGCGGATTGGACGGCGTTTCAGTAAAGAACAGCTTGGTGTTCGGGCGCACGGCTTCGCGCCAGGCTTGCGGATTGGTCGGCGAGACATAGCTCACTTCCACGCCGAATTTGACCATGTAGTTGTTGAACAACTGGATCGTCGCGCCGAACAAACCATTGGAAGCAAGGATATGATCGCCGGCCTTCAGGTGCGACATGCACAAGGCCAGGATTGCCGCCATGCCCGAAGCGGTGCCATGCGCGCGCTCGGCACCGTCAAGCGCCGCCAGACGCTCTTCAAACGCGGTCACCGTGGGGTTGCCGAAGCGCGAGTAGGTGTAGCCCGGTGCCTGTCCGGAAAACTTCAGCGCGGCATCTTCCGCATCTTCAACAACAAAGCTGGACGTCAGATACAGCGCATCGGAATGCTCGCCGTGTTCGGTGCGCAGCGTTCCCGCGCGCAAGGCCACGGTTTCCGGATGCAGGTGGTCGAATTCTTCGCTCATTATAGTTATCTCCGCTGAAAACAAAACGGGAGCCTAGCTCCCGTTCGATCAAACCACAAATACTTAAGAAGCACTTGTTAATAACAAAGCGCCTCAATCCCGGTCAGATCAAATTCTGCTCTGCCACGCCAATATTCAGATCAAGCACGCGGCTATCGCCATCACCTTCCTTGTATTTTTTCGACAAGGGCGAAATCCGCTTCGCTTCCAATGCATCGAGGTAATCGTCGGTCACATCGCCGGCAATATACTTGCCATCGAAACATGAAGTCTCGAATTCGGTGATCTGTCCGTGGCTGGCATCGGTGCAGGCGGCAATCAGCTCGCTCAATTCCTGATAAATCACGGCATCGGCGCCGATTTCACGCGCGATTTCCTCATCGGTGCGGCCCGTGGCAATCAGTTCGCTCCGCGTTGGCATGTCGATGCCGTAAACATGCGGGAACTTTACCGGCGGCGCAGCGGAAGCCATGTATACCTTGTTGGCGCCAGCTTCGCGCGCCATCATCACGATTTCTTTCGAGGTGGTGCCGCGTACGATGGAATCATCAACCAGCAGCACGTTCTTGCCCTTGAATTCGACTCCAATCGGATTGAGCTTCTGACGTACCGATTTCTTGCGGGTGGATTGACCCGGCATGATAAAGGTACGGCCGATATAGCGATTCTTGATGAAGCCTTCCCGGAAAGAAACGCCCAGGCGGTTGGCCAGTTGCAACGCAGAGGAGCGGCTGGTATCCGGAATCGGAATCACCACGTCGATATCCATTTCCGGAACCACACGCTTGACCTTGTCGGCAAGGCGTTCACCCATTTTCATGCGCGCTTCGTAGACCGAAATGCCATCGATCACGGTATCCGGGCGGGCGAAGTAAACGTGTTCGAAAATGCACGGCACCAGCTTGGGTGTCGGATGGCATTGGCGGCTGTGGAATTGGCCGTCGAAGGTGATGTAAACCGCCTCGCCCGGTGCCACATCGCGCCACATCTTGAAGCCCAGGGTATCGAGCGCGACCGATTCGGAAGACAGTAGATACTCAAAGCCAGCCAGGGTTTCATGTCGCCCCATGACCAGCGGACGGATGCCATATGGATCGCGGAACGCCACCAGCCCGTAACCAGCAATGATCGCGACCACCGCATAAGCGCCCTTGACCCGTTGATGCACAGCGGTAATGGCATCGAAAATCGTGTCGTGATCGAGCTGCGGGCCTTTGGTGCGCTGCGAAAGCTCGTGGGCAAACACGTTAAGCAGCGCTTCGGAATCGGAATTGGTGTTGATGTGCCGCAAATCGGTGCGGTACATCTCGTCTTTCAGCTGTTTGTCGTTGGTCAGGTTGCCGTTGTGGGCCAACACGATGCCAAACGGGCTGTTCACGTAGAAAGGCTGGGCTTCGGCCACGCTGGAGGCGGAACCCGCAGTCGGATAGCGCACATGACCAATCCCGGCATTGCCCATCAACGAGCGCATGTTGCGGGTGCGGAACACATCGCGAACCAAGCCTTGGCCCTTGTGCATATGCAGCACCTGCCCTTCAGCCGTCACGATGCCGGCAGCATCCTGACCGCGATGCTGCAACATGAGCAATCCATCATAAAGCAGTTGATTGACGGGAGTTTGCGCCACCACACCGAGAATGCCACACATAGTGTTTGTTACCTTTATTGCGATAAAAGCGAAAATCAATCAAAGTGGATTCGGCTGGCAAGTCCAGCCGGCAACCAGGGTTTGATGCGCAGCGCCGCGTTTTCACACAGCGGGCTGAACATCGCATTGCGCCAATCCTGCGTCTGGGGTAAATGGGTCATGCCGGCCACTAATACCAGCATGAGCACCAACAGCACTCCCCGCGAAAAACCGAAAACGGCACCCAACGCACGATCCAGTGGTTTGAGTCCCACTGTTTTGAGGAACTGATTCAGCGTGATGCGCACAATCGCGGAAAGAAGCCAAACCGCGCAAAAAATCGCCAGGAACGCCGCAACATAGCGGATGCTGTCGTTAGGCAGTCCTTCCGGCATCCAGCGTACACCCTGGCTGGCATACTTGCTCGCAAGCCAGAACGAAAGCACCCACGCTGCCAGGGCCAACATCTCCTGCACCAATCCCCGCATCACTGAAAGCAGGATCGACAATCCCATGATGGTGAGGACAACATAATCAAAAACTGTCATTGCTTGATGACTTTGCCCGGCACGCCAGCCACTTCGGATTTACGGCGCCATTCATTGGCCCGGGCTTCGTCGGTTGACGGACCGATGCGGATCCGGGTCAGTTCACCCTTGCTGGAGCCAACTTTCTCGCCATAGGCCGGCAAACCTGCAGCTTTGAGCTTGGCAATGAGTTGTGTCGCTTTGGCCGCATCGGCAAAAGCCCCCACCTGAAGGTAATAGCGCCCAGTTTTTGCAACCGCAGGGGCCGTTTTCTTTTCTTCCAGGCCATCAAGAATCTTGCGCGGATCAACCACCGTTTTTTCCGCCACAGCACTGCTGCGCTTGGGTTTTACCTCAGGCGTGGTAGCGACCTTGACCGATGTCTGATGATTGACCAGTTTGCCCGGCAAAACCGTCGCAATACTGCTTGCTTTGGGCTGAACCGGCGTATTTTTTTCCGGCGCCGATGCAATGATGGCGGGAGTCGCCACGACCGGTGCCTGGTTAGGTGCTGCCGCAACAAGAGATGCTGCAACGGAAGAGGCATCCATCGCAACCCGCGAACTTTCCGGCCCGCTGGCAGGCTGCACCACGGCAACAACGGGTGCATTCGCAACCAAAGCCGGCGCACTGGAAGTTATTTCGATAGGATGCCCGGTAGCAAACTGGGGCGGCGGCGCATTGTCCAGCACAGTCCAGAGCACGATCAAGGCAAACAAAACAAGCGCAATGGCACCGAGCAGGCGACGGCGTGCGCGTTTGCGGATATGCAGCAATTCTTCACTGACGTTGGGCTGGGTCATGTTCGACTTTCCCGCGCGGCCATGACTTCGGCAACGGTATAGAAGGATCCAAAGGCGAGAATTCTATCATTTTCAGACGCACTCTTGCAGGCGCCCTGCCAAGCTTGTGCGACGGTCGGATAGCATTTTACCTGGGTGCCTGCAGCACACTGGTCAATGATCTCACCCACGCTCTCGGCAGTCGCCGCGCGTGGCAATGCCGGTGCAGCTACGTGCCATATGTCGATACGGTCCGCCAGGCATGCCACTACGCCGGCAATATCCTTGTCGGCCATCATGCCAAATACGGCGTGGGTGGTTGGGAAAAATCCCATTTGATCCAACCCCGCGCGCAGAACGCGAGCAGCATGCGGATTGTGGCCCACATCCAGTACCACGGCCGGGCGGCCGGGCAGCACCTGAAAACGTGCCGGCCACTCCACTTCGATCAAGCCACGCTTGATATCGCCAAGGGCAACCGGCAGGCGGTCTTGCACTCCATCCAGCATCGCCAGCGCCAAGGCCGCATTGCCCAGCTGGTAATCGCCGCGTAAAGCCGGGAACGGCAAGGCATGACGATGCACCGAACCTTTGCTCCAGGCCATCCACTGACGATCTTCGTTCTGCTTCTGAAAACCGAAATCGCGCCCGATCAGGCGCAAATCGGCGCCAATTGCGGAAGCGTGATCCAGCAAGGATTGCGGAGGCTGCGGATCCGCGCAAAAAGCCGGTTTCCCTGCACGGAAAATACCCGCTTTTTCGAAACCGATCGCCTCACGGGTATCCCCCAGATAACTTTGATGATCCAAGCCGACACTGACAACCGCAGCCACATCCGGCTCGAAAGCATTGACCGCATCCAGCCGGCCACCCAGCCCCACTTCCAGCACAGCCACATCGACTTCTGCCGCAACAAACTGCTGCAACGCTGCCAGCGTGCCAAACTCGAAATAGGTCAGCGAGATTTCGCCGCGCGCAGCCTCGACGGCACGGAAGGATTCAACCAGCGCGGCATCGCTCGCCGGCGCCAGATCAATCATCACACGTTCGTTGTAATGCAGCAGATGCGGGGAGGTATAGGTGCCTACGCGATAACCCGCGGCGCGCAGTATGGAAGACAGCATGGCACAAACCGATCCTTTGCCATTGGTTCCACCCACGGTCAGAATCGGGAACGCCGGCTTGAGGCCCAACGCATCGCGCACCTGTGCCACGCGTCCCAGCCCCATGTCTATGGCACTGGGATGCAGCGACTCAAGGTGCGCCAGCCAATCCTCGAGCCGCCCGGCATCAAAACGCAGCATCAGTTCAGGGCCGGCTGATTGCCAAGCAAGGTCATGAGCTGCGCCAGTTTGCGCCGCATTTCCCGACGGTCGACAATCAGGTCAACAGCGCCCTTCTCGACCAAAAACTCTGCGCGCTGGAAGCCTTCCGGCAGTGTTTCACGAACGGTTTGCTCGATCACGCGCGGGCCGGCAAAACCGATCAGCGCACCCGGTTCCGCAATCACCACGTCACCCAGGAAGGCAAACGAGGCGGAAACCCCGCCCATGGTCGGATCAGTCAGCACGGAAATGAAAGGCAAGCGTTTGTCGGACAGACGGGTAAGAATGGCGGAGGTTTTGGCCATCTGCATCAGTGAATTCAAGCCTTCCTGCATGCGCGCGCCACCAGATGCCGCCACGCAAATGAAAGGCACGTTCTGTTCCATGGCCGCGTTGACGCCACGCACAAAGCGTTCGCCCACGACGGAACCCATCGAGCCGCCAATAAACTTGAATTCGAAAGAGGCGATCACGCAAGGCACATTCAGGATTGCGCCCTGCATCACGACCAGCGCATCATCCTCGCCGGTATCTTCCTGCGCGGCAGCGATGCGGTCCTGATACTTGCGACTATCCTTGAACTTCAGGATATCGACCGGTTTTACTTCAGCGCCGATTTCGAAGCGGCCTTCCTGGTCGAGCAGGATATCCAGGCGGCGGCGGGCATGCACCGCATTATGGAAACCACATTTCGGGCAAACGTCCAGATTGTTTTCCAGATCAGTGCGATACAGTACGGCACTACAGGCGGAACATTTGCTCCATAGACCTTCCGGCACACCGGATTTGCTCGCCGAATCACGGCTCTTGATTTTCGGGGGCAGCAGTTTTTGCAACCAGCTCATGGATGAACTCCGTTCAAATGGGTCAGGCGCGAGCCATATCGATAGCGGCACGAATGCCGGAGAGGAAAGCGCTCACGCGTTCGGTCAGACCGGCTTCGCCAGCCTCGACTTCCTGCACGATGCGCGAGCCGATAATGATGGCATCAGCCACACTCGCAATGGCTTGTGCCGATTGCGCATCGCGAATGCCAAAACCCACACCAATCGGCAGATTGATATGCTGGCGCAGTTCGGCCAGCTTGGTGGCGACACTGTCTACATCCAGCGTCGCAGCACCTGTCACGCCCTTGAGCGAGACATAATAAACATAACCCGACGCCAATTCTGCGACGGCAGCCAGACGGCTGACCGGCGTCGTCGGCGCAAGCAGGAATACCGGATCAAGGCCATGCGCCTTCAGCACAGCCACCCGCTCCCGCGCTTCTTCCGGCGGCAAATCGACAGTCAAAACCCCGTCAACGCCGGCAGCCACGGCCGCAGCGGAAAACACTGGGTAGCCCATCGCTTCAATCGGATTGGCATACCCCATCAGCACGACCGGCGTTTCGGTATTGGTCTGGCGAAATTCAGCCACCATCTCCAGCACATTGCGCAAGCTCACGCCATGTGCCAGCGCGCGTTCGGCTGCCAACTGAATCACCGGGCCATCCGCCATTGGATCGGAAAAGGGAACCCCCAGTTCAATGATGTCGGCACCGCCTTTTACCAAGGCATGCATCAGTTCAACGGTGATGCCGGGACGTGGATCGCCCGCCGTGACATAGGGAATCAGCGCTTTTCGGCCAGCGGCCTGCAAACGCGAAAAAGTAGTCTGGATTCTGGACATGGTTCCGTCAGATATCAGCACAGGCGCCTTGCGGCGCCTGTTGGTTAAAGTTCGATGCCGTCAAGCTTGGCAATGGTCGGAATGTCTTTATCACCACGACCGGACAAATTGACCACGATCACCTGATCAGGCCGCATGGTTTTTGCAAGTTTTTTCGCATAGGCCAGGGCATGGCTCGATTCCAGCGCCGGAATGATACCTTCCAGGCGACATAGGTCATGGAAGGCAAGCAGCGCTTCATCGTCATTGGCAGCCACATATTCGGCGCGGCCGATCTCGTTCAGATAGCAATGCTCCGGACCAACGCCGGGGTAATCCAGGCCGGCGGAAATCGAATGCGTTTCGATCACCTGACCGTTTTCATCCTGCATCAGGTTGGAGCGCTGGCCATGCAACACGCCCGGTTTGGCTGCCGAGGTCAGTGGTGCCGCGTGTTTGCCGGTTTCCACACCAAACCCACCGGCTTCAACGCCGATCAGGCGCACGCCCGGCACACCGATATAGGGATGGAAAATGCCGATGGCATTGGAGCCGCCGCCCACGCAGGCCAGCACCGCATCCGGCTGGCGGCCGATCTGCTCTTGCGCCTGCAGTTTGCATTCCTCGCCGATGATGCATTGGAAATCGCGCACCAGCATCGGGTAAGGATGCGGACCCGCCGCCGTACCGATGATGTAATAGGTGGTATCGACATTGGTCACCCAGTCGCGCATGGCTTCGTTCATGGCGTCCTTGAGCGTTTTAGTCCCGGATTCGACCGGAACGACCGTCGCGCCGAGCAACTTCATCCGGTACACGTTCGGCGACTGGCGCTTCACATCTTCCGCACCCATGTAAACCACGCATTCAAGCCCGAAACGTGCAGCCACCGTGGCCGAAGCCACGCCGTGTTGGCCGGCCCCCGTCTCTGCAATCACACGCTTCTTGCCCATGCGGCGCGCGAGCAGCGCCTGGCCGATAGTGTTGTTTACCTTGTGCGCACCGGTGTGGTTCAGGTCTTCGCGCTTGAGATAAATCTGCGCCCCACCCACCTCTTCCGACAAACGCTTGGCGTGATAAAGCGGGCTCGGACGACCAACATAATGTTTGAGATCGCTGTAGTACTCGGCCATGAAAGCGGGATCGTTGCGTGCTTTGTCATATTCAACGCGCAATTCTTCAAGCGCCGCCATCAAGGTTTCGGCTACAAAAATGCCGCCAAACTGGCCAAAATGTCCACGTGCATCAGGCTGATTGTAGATATCGTTCATGTTCTCTCGCTAGTCTGGGCAGCCGGATCGCCGGACCGCCTCGTTGAACGCCGCGATTTTCGCCACGTCCTTGATTCCCTTGCTGCTTTCCACGCCGCTCGATACGTCCACCGCCCATGGCCGCACCCGACGAATCGCCTCGGAAACATTGCCCGGATGCAGCCCGCCCGACAGGACCAACGGCAACGGAAAATGTTGCGGCAAGAGCGACCAATCAAAGGTTTCGCCAGTTCCACCAGGCGCCTGGGGCACATAGGTATCCACCAGGATACCGCGCGCATCCGCATACCGAGCCGCATATTCTAGCAAATCCAGCGCCGGTTTTACCCTAACTGCTTTCAAATAGGGCCGACTAAATTGTCGACAGTACTCGGGAGACTCTTCGCCATGAAACTGCAAAATATCCAGCGGAACCGATGCCAACACCTTGCAAACATAGGCGGGATCAGCATCCACGAACAGGCCAACCGTTGTCACAAAAGGGGGAAGACACTGCGCGATACGCCGTGCAGTCTCAATATTCACGGCGCGTGGACTGGGCGCATAAAACACCAAACCTATCGCGTCCGCTCCCAGTCTGGCTGCCGCCAGCGCGGTCTCAGGGTCGCGCAAACCACATATTTTGATACGCGGGATCATATTGCTCTTCAGTTATTCCGGTTCAAATCACGCCATAACGTGGCGAAGGCATGGAAGGCAGCTCAAATTCGGCCGGGTAGCTGACCCCCGCCAGATACAAACCGTCCGGCATAAAGGTAGGGGGCGCAACGGACCGGTCTTGCGCCGCCAGCAGGCGGGTTATCCACTGCGGCGACTCATTGCCTTTGGCAACGTGCAGCAGTGCCCCCATGATATTGCGAACCATGTGATGCAGAAAGGCATTGGCGGAAAAATCGCACTGAATCAAACG
This sequence comes from Pseudomonadota bacterium, assembly GCA_018261735.1. Taxonomy (GTDB): domain Bacteria; phylum Pseudomonadota; class Gammaproteobacteria; order Burkholderiales; family Chitinibacteraceae; genus Formivibrio. The sequence continues at coordinate 15,835 of JAGTRM010000025.1, read as the reverse complement.
GTCATCGCCATGAATTTCCAACTGGTTCAGTATCTTGACAGGGGTTTTAGCCTGGCACTCCGCGGCACGAAAACTCGAAAAATCGTGCTCACCCAACAGTAACCGGGCGGCCTTCCTCATGGCATCCAGATCAAGTGGCTGGTGAATCCAGCCAACCCGACCGGCCAATAGCGCAGGGCGAACCGGATGATTGAGCAATAGATAGCGATAATGCCGCGCCATGGCCGAAAAACGGGAATGAAATGCATCCGGCACTTCTTTCGCCCAAAGAACGGCTATTTCCGACGGTAAAAAACTGTTTACCCCGCGCACCCAAGCCGTCAGCGGGCGTTGCACCGCCGTGTCAAAATGCGCGACCTGCATGGCGCCATGCACACCGGTATCGGTTCGGCCGGCCGCATGCGCCCGAACCGGGTGGCCGGCCATCTTGCTCAGCGCCTGCTCCAGCGCAGCCTGCACCGTCGCCACCTGCGGCTGGATCTGCCAGCCGCAAAAAGCCCGGCCATCATATTCCAGGCCGATCACGATCCGCCTCATGCCCATGCGCCAAACCCACCCAGCCAGAACATCGAGGCAATGGCCAGCAACTGCACCAGCAGCAATCCTTGCTGCATCAGCGACATTGGCAGCACAGGCAACAGCACGACACGTTCGGCGTGCGCATCCATGGGTTGCTGCAATTCATGCATCAGATGCTTGATCGGTTGTCGCGTTTCCAGCAATTTTTCCATCATTTCCAAAGTCAAAGTCAGTCGCAGCGCCATGCGGTTACGGGACACCCCCAGCCAGTCGAGTGGATACGCCAAGGCATGCAGGCCGGCAAAAATAGAGGCTCGACTCATATTCGTCAACAACAGCTGCAAACTCGCCGCGATCACCAACAACCTGGTCATTTGCGCGGCACCAAGGCTGATCCCTTCATACGTGGGCGCCAACCAGCCCGACCAAACATATTCGCCCGGTGTAGTCCACGCATAGATCGCCCCCAAGACAACAAGGAGCCAGCGCATGCGCGGCAAGGCCCGCATAAATCGCGGGCGAGCCCAGACCATGGCAAAAAGAAGGACGAATCCCGCCACGCCATAAAGCAGTCGGCGCTCAAGCCAGGGCAACAATGAAGTCAGCCACAGCCAGAGCGCCAGTCTATTAACAGGGTGCAATTTTAAAATTACGAATTACAGTTCAGCCAAAAGCGACTTGGCCAGATTTTGCTGGGCCGGGCTACCTTCCTGCTCAGCCTCCTGAAGAATTTCACGTGCCCCTTCTACGTCGCCCATGTCGATGTAGGCACGCGCCAGATCAATCTTGGTTTGAACCGGGTCATCCGCGGCAAATTCCATGTTATCCGCGACGCTTCCGATCTCCAGACCCAGATCAATCGGCACTTCAGACTTGCTCACATCCGTTTCAGCAACGGGTTCGTCCATGCTGAAATCGAATTTCAAGTCGATCTCATCCATGCCGGCTTGATCACCAGCCGGTTCCGTGACAGGCAAGCCCAACCCGGGTTCTTCGCTCACGGAGAGCTGGGCGTTAAAATCCGCAATAGCTTGCGCTTCGGTGTCCAGCTCATCAAGCTCTGCGAGCGCATCCAGATTAAGGTCCAGATCGGGCAATTCAAACGACGAGACATCGAACGGTGCTGACTCATCCTCATCCGTTTCTGCGACGTCGGCAGCAAACGTTTCAGCTTCCGCCTCAGATTCAACCGGTGGCATCACCGCATCGAATTCTGCCCCCAGATCAATTGGCAAATCCAACGCCATCATGCCGGTGTCGGCCTCCTCCCTCACGTGATCGACGGATATCTCGTCGGACACACCGGACGGCACACCAGGCTCAATCATCGAGACGGCTGCAACAGTGATTTCCGGCACAGCATCCGGCTCACCAGACTCCGGTGAAGGTATTACGCCCCAATCCAGATCCAAATCCACTTCTTCGTCGGGCAAGATCGCAGATGCCTGCAAGGGGGCATGATCAGGCTCCACATCAGGCATTTCGAACTCAAAATCCAGAATCCCGTCACTTTCCTGGTCCGAGCTCTCAGACACATCATCCGGAATATCCGGCTCTGTCGGTGCTGCGACCGCGGCAGCCGCCACCGCTGCCACACCTGCAAACGCCGCATTTTGCAGAACCGGCTCACTCATGCCAAATTTCTTGGCATACAGGGCATTTCCCGGATCAAGATTATTGCCCAGGTAGGCAGCCTGCTCCCACAGCGGGCCCTTGCCATCAGTGGCCGCATAAATATCTGCCGCAACCTCTTCAAAGGCAATCTTGTCTTTTCGCGCCGCATAGATATCCAGTAACTTCATCCGGATTTCCTGTCGACTCGGGTCTTTTACCAATGCATCCTTGAGAATTTCCTCCGCTTGCGCATCGCGGCCATAAGCCATGTACACATCGGCCTCGGCAATTGGGTCCACCTCATCCGTATCGATAGTACCCAAACCTTGACGGCTAAAATCCGTTAGGAACGAATTTTCAGCCTGCGTGCTGATAACTCCCCCACCCGTCCGGCCCAGAACGGTATTGGGCTTGAGATCTCCGTTGGAAATCAGGCTATTTTCAAACACATTCGGTTGGCGTCGACGACGCGACCAGATCAGGCCGCCCACACCCAGCAACACTGCTGCCAGCCCGCCCCCAACAGGCAGCGCATTCTCCAGAAGTATGTCGACAATACTCGGCTCTGGAGCCGGCTCTGGCGGCGGAATGACACGTTTTTTGGGCTTGGGCTGCTCAGAAACTGGGCTTGCCGTTACAGCCGCAACAGGTACAGATGCAGCCACTTCCGGCTGGCTAAATCCGGCCACAGGTGCAGATGCCTTACCCTGCTCTGCCTTTTGTTGCAATTCCGCGCCGGATTTACTCTTCAACGCAGCAAACTCTTCCATTTGCTTGATGTTTTTCTGCAGATCCGCCACACGCTGGTTAGCTTCGTCCAAGGCTTTTTTTCTTGCAGCGGCATCTTCTTCCAATGCGCGGATTTTATTAGCCTGGTCATCGCTACCTGCCCCGCGCGAGAGCTTGAGGACATCTTTATCCTTGCTCGGCGCCTGCAAGCCTTTATCTTCAACCTTGGCGGTAATGCGGCCACCGGCGGCTTGATTGCTCGAATCTGCTGCGGGGGTTTTCACCGCCGCACCGGCCAGCTGGTGACGATACGACTGCCAGTTGGCAGAATGCATCTTGATTTCTTTTGCCGCCGCCACCTTGCTCACCGCGCCGAAAGCATCCTCGGCCGGAATGTGCAATATCTTGCCGCGCTTGAGACGGTTCATGTTGCCGTCAAATGCATCCTGATTGGCTTGATAAAGCCCCACGAGCACTTGCTCAAGACTTATGCCTTCTGGTTTGACGCGTGCAGCAATGCTTGAAAGCGTATCACCCGCCTTGACGGCATAATCACTCTCGAACTTGGCAGGCGTCGCTTTGGCGGCGCGCCCTGGACGCTGGGCAACTTTGGGTTGACGGATTGCCGAAGAAACCAGTGTTCCCGGCAAGGCATCGGCAGCAAGACGTGAAACCGTCGCCCCCGAGGCTGGCGAAGTTTGAATGCCGGTTTGAACTCCGCTATAACCTGCCGGATCGATCAAGGCAGTATATTCACGCTGAATCTTGCCCCCCGACCAAGTCAGGTCAACCAGCAAATTGAAAACCGGCTCGTCCAGCGCGCCGGCGGATGAAATCTGAACAACATATTGACCGTCGCCACGTTTGTTCAACGCCAGACGCAGACCAAGGGATGGGGAAGGATATGACAGTTGAGCGGCAGTATGCGCCTCAACGCTGGCCAAACCAACCTTGAGTGACTCGACCTCGCCCGGCTGCACCGCAACCAGATCAATCTCTCCCCGGAAGGGTTGGCCAAGGCCGGACATCACGTTTAAACGCCCCAGGCCAGCAGCCTGGGCAAACAATGGCAATGCGGCAATCGCAATAGCCAAGACACATGCTTTAAAACGTGGCTTCGTCGGCACAATTCCCCCCCAGCGAGCGCGCTTGGAAAATTTTTGTAGATACAACCTGGTTATCATGGCAGCAAGCCATTCCTTGCAAGCCCCAAATTCCCGCCTGCAAATCAGAACTTAATTTCCCGCATGATATGACTATTTGCTCAATTTCAGAAATGTGTATTCAAGACTTTGATCAACCGCCACCGAAATTGACCTTTTTTGTGGCATGCCGTTCACACTCCAGTGTGATAACGCCCATTGCCAGATCTCCGGCAAAGAAGCCTCACGCAACCCCCTCGGCGGAGACTGCCACAACAAATGCAGCGCAGTCCAAAGCTGCCGGACCTCACTCCCCTCAACAAGGGCTGGTGCACAGGTCTGTTTGCTAAGTTTCTCGCCACGGGAATTGGCAATGACCGGTATATGAAAATACTTTGGCTGAGCATAGCCCAATAAACGCTGCAAGCAAATTTGCCGCGGCGTGGAATCCAGCAAATCGGCACCTCTAACTACTTGATTAACCCCTTGCTCCGCATCATCCACGACCACGGCGAGCTGATAGGCCCAGCAGCCATCTGCCCGCAACAACACAAAATCACCCACATCTTGCGGCAGATTTTGCGATTGCCATCCCTGCACGCCATCCTGGTAAACCACACACTCATCAGGCACGCGCAACCGCCACGCACGCGTTTTTCCACCTTCCGGCAAACCCGAACGACAGCGGCCATCATAACGATAACCATCAACCCCCGAAAGTGCGGCCATTTGCACCTCGCGCCGGCTGCAAGCGCATGGGTAAGCATGTTCAGCAGCGATCAAACGGTCCAATGCATCACGATAATGCAACTGGCGCACACTCTGGTACCAGACCGGGCCATCCCACTCGAAGCCAAAGCGCTCCAGATCAAACAAGATGCGATCTGCAGCCCCGGCGACTTCACGCGGTCGATCAACATCTTCAATGCGAACCAGCCAGCGACCGGCGCAGGAGCGTGCCGCAAGAAAACTGGCGACTGCGGCCATCAATGACCCCATGTGCAAATTGCCTGTCGGGCTCGGAGCAAAGCGCCCAACCACACTTTCCTGCATTACCGCCCCCCCGCACTTCGCGTGCAAACTCGTTCATATACCATCTGCTCTGCTAGAATATGCTCAAAACCTTCAAACAAACCTCCCACTAGAGAGAGATAACACCATGGCCTACGTTGTTACAGACGCATGCGTAAAATGCAAATACACCGACTGCGTGGATGTTTGCCCGGTAGACTGCTTCCGGGAAGGCCCCAACATGCTTGTAATCAACCCGGACGAGTGCATTGATTGCACGCTCTGCGTTGCCGAATGCCCCGTAGAGGCCATTTTCGCCGAAGACGATGTGCCCGAAAACATGCAAAACTATATCGCGCTCAACACGGAAATGTCACAAGTCTGGCCGCCCATCGTTGAAAAGAAGGATCCGCTGCCCGACCATGAACAATGGGCCAGCGTGAGCGACAAGTTCAACCAGATTGAACGGTAAGCCTCAGCTTTCAAACCATCAAAAAATGCCGGACTGCATTCTGCTCCGGCATTTTTGCTTTTTCACCCGCCCCTCCAGGCATATTTCTTGATTTAGCGAACGATTCGCGCTAGAGTAGCGGGCTTTCCACCCTTGCCTGACCGTCGTCGCATCGCGGCAGGCTGTAATTGAAATAGCCAAAAGGAGAACACATGCGACATTATGAAATCGTATTCATCGTACACCCGGATCAAAGCGAGCAAGTGCCCGCGATGATCGATCGCTACAAAAACCTCATCACCACGGCAAATGGCACCATTCACCGCCTGGAAGACTGGGGCCGCCGCCAACTCGCCTACCCGATCCAGAAAATCCACAAGGCTCACTATGTTCTGATGAACATTGAAGTTGGCCAGGAGACTCTGGACGAACTCGAACACGCCTTCAAATTCAACGACGCCGTTCTGCGCCATCTGACCGTCAAGATGGAACACGCTGTAACTGAAGCATCCCCGATGATGAAGGAATCGGAGAAGGCCAAGTCCCTGACACCGGCAACCGAAGCACCTGCCGCAGCCTGATCCACCTTTGAATAATTGCAACAGGATCCATCTGGAAGGCGTGCTGTTTGAACGCCAGCCGTTGCGCCATACACCTGCCGGCCTGCCTGTCGTCGAAGCGACGATCATGCATCAGTCGGAACAAATCGAAGCCGGACAATCGCGCCGGGTGGAATGCGAAGTGCAGGTCATCGCACTGGGTCATCCCGCCGAAGCATTGAGCCGGATCGGTACAGGTGAAAAACTGGCCATTCGCGGTTTTTTGGCAGCCAAGAGCTTGCGCCGCCGCCATGATCTCGTGTTGCATATCGAAGAATTTGAATTGCTGAATTGAGGAATAACACCATGAAACCCGCACCGCGCAATCTTTTCCGGCGGAAAAAATTCTGCCGCTTTACCGCTGAAGGCATCGCCCAGATCGATTACAAAGATATTGGCATCCTGAAGGACTTCATCAGCGAAAACGGCAAGATCATTCCGGCCCGCATTACCGGCACCAAAGCCAAGTATCAACGCCAGCTGTCCACTGCGATCAAGCGCGCCCGCTTCCTCGCATTGCTGCCTTACTCTGACCAACACTAAGCGAGAGGAAAAAGAACATGCAAATCATCCTGCTCGAAAAAGTTGCCAACCTCGGCGGCCTCGGTGATGTGGTCAAGGTTAAAGACGGCTACGCCCGCAACTTCCTGATCCCGCAAGGCAAGGCCAAGCGTGCTTCCGAAGCCAACCTGAAGGAATTTGAAGCTCGCCGCGTCGAACTCGAAGCCCGTCAAGCCGAAATTCTGACAGAAGCCCAAGCCCGTGCAGCCAAGCTGGAAAACGCCAGCGTCAGCATCACCCAGAAGTCCGGCGTTGACGGCCGTCTGTTTGGCTCCGTGACCAACCACGACATTGCCGAAGCCTTCACCGCTTCCGGCACCGAAGTGAAGAAGTCCGAAGTGCGCTTGCCGGAAGGTCCATTCAAGCAAATCGGCGAATACGATGTTGCACTGGCACTGCACCACGATGTTGTGGTGAATGTAAAAGTGGTCGTTCTCGGCGAACACTAAGCGACTTCTTAGTACGCTCAAAAAGGCACCTCACGGGGTGCCTTTTTGTTTATCCGCGAAGCAATTGAACGCTCTATAATCCCTCCACTTCATCCGCAATCTGCCACCCATGAGCAATCCCACCGAAATCGCCCGCGAGACACTGAAACAGCTAATGACTCGCCGCGTGCCGCCAACACCGGATCACTATGAGGCGATTTACCATGAAATCGCCCGGACACCCGATGCTGAACGCTTGCATCCCGGATTGCGACAGATTATCGAAACCTTGGCCGCACAACCGAACCAGACCCCGGAAATGCAACGCCAAATTGAAACGCTGCGCCAGATAGCCATAGAAGAGAATTGGCCTGCTCTGCCCAAGCAGCTATTCAGTTGTATTGAAAACCAGGGCAAGCAAATAGCCTTGGCCCGCTCGTGGTCCGACCTGATCCGCGATCTTATCAGGCAATGGGATTTGCGCAATCCAGCCTACCCTGCCAGTCGCAAGAAAGATGCACTGGAAAAGGTATTGATCAATTTCGGGACTGACCCCGCCATTCTCAACGAGAAGGTGGCCGGCTTGGTTCGCGCTTGGGCGGAAACCGGCAGCGAAGGTACAGCCGGGCCCGCCCCCGTTACCGAATCAATTCCTGCTGCAGAAGCCCCTTCGTCAGCAACCATCCCCGGCAATGCCAGCTGGACCAGTTGGCGCAATGCACTCGTACAGGCCCTGGAACTTGGCATCGAAGCACGACTTGCCCACAACCCGGAACTGCAGGAAGAAGCCGCAAACCTGGCCAATGAAACAACACGTGTCGAAAATGAAGCCCACCTGCAAAGCCTGATCGCGCGCCTTCGGAAATTCTGGCTCCGCCTGGAATTGCAAAACGATCAGGAAATGCGCCTGTGCGATGGTTTGCTGAACTTGCTGCGCCTGATGACCGACAATATGGCCGAAGTGGTGATCGAGGACGAATGGGTGCAGGGCCAAATTGCCGTGGTCAAGCAGATCATGGCGCAGCCGTTGGATATGCGCCTGATCTACGATGCCGAAGCCGGACTCAAGGAAGTCCTGTTCAAGCAGGGTCAACTCAAGCACAACCTGCTGGAAGCGCAAACAGTCCTGAAAGACATGATTGCCACTTTTATCGACCGGCTGGGCAGCCTCTCGAACAGTACCGACCAGTATCACAACAAAATCACGGTTTATGCCGACAAAATCCAGAAGGCGAACAACCTGCCCAGCATCAGTCATGTGCTGGAAGATTTATTGCAAGATACGCGCTCGATGCAACTGGATGTCCAGCGTTCCCGCGATGAATTGATGGAAGCACGCCAGCGCGCCGACGAATCGCAGCAACGCATCAGCGAGCTGGAAACCGAACTCCAATCCGTGAGCGAGAAAGTTCGCGAAGACCAGCTTACCGGCGCACTTAACCGCCGCGGTTTTGAGGAAACCTTCGAGGTTGAAGTCGCCCGGGCCCGCCGCAGCAGACAACCTTTTGCCATTTCCCTGCTGGATATCGACAACTTCAAAAAGCTCAATGACTTGCGCGGCCACGCAGCTGGCGATCAGGCGCTGGTACACCTGGTTCGCGTGATCAAGGATATGCTGCGGCCCACGGATGTTGTTGCCCGCTACGGCGGCGAGGAGTTCGTCCTGCTGCTGCCCGATACCGACATCAATAAAGCTGTTAGCGTAGTGCAACGCCTGCAGCGGGAACTGACCAAGCGTTTTTTCATGCACAACAATGAAAAAGTGCTGATCACCTTCAGCGCCGGGGCAACACTCGTGATACAGGGCGAAGCGCGCGACGATGTATTGGCCCGCGCCGATCAAGCCATGTATCAGGCCAAACGCCTGGGCAAAAATCGGGTTGAGATATTGCTGGCAAATTCACCCAACCCTCTTGCCCTATGAATCGTTCCTCATATGTGCAGATGCGAAAATGCCGGCATTGCCGGCATTTTCATTATCACTCACTTTTTTATTCCGCAAAAAGTTCGTCCGCATGGGCTACCGCCGTACCCAGCTTGCCGACAACGATACCGGCAGCCCGGTTGGACCAGTCCATCGCTTCCGGCAACGCGAGGCCAGCGGCCAGCATCAGTCCAAGCGTACCGATAACCGTATCGCCCGCCCCGGAAACATCATAGACCTCGCGCGCGACGGTCGGCTTGTGCACCACGCCTTCCGGGCGGAACAAGGTCATGCCTTCCTCGCTGCGCGTTACCATCAGCGCATCGAGCATCAAGGATTCGCGCAATGCCTGCGCTTTGGCGGTCAACTCCGCATCATCCTGCCAGCGACCGGTCACCTGGCGCAATTCGCTGCGATTGGGTGTCAACAAAGTCGCCCCCCGATAACGCGCATAGTCGTCACCTTTTGGATCCACCAATACCGGTTTACCCGCTTCGCGTGCAGCCTGGATCATCAACTGCACATGGCGCAAACCACCCTTGCCGTAATCGGACAAAATAACCACATCCGTCCGAGACAGGGATGCGCGGAATTCATCCAGCTTGGCAGCCAGCACTTCATGGCTGGGTTCGTTTTCAAAATCGATGCGCAGCAACTGTTGCTGGCGAGCCAGTACGCGCAGCTTCACCGTGGTATCGATTTCGGCATCGCGGTGCAACGAGGTTTCCACCCCATCAGCCAGCAGGAGCTTTTCCAGGATACGACCTGCTTCATCATCACCCACCACCGCCAGCAGCCGGGCCTTGCCGCCCAACGCTGCGATATTGCGCGCTACATTGGCCGCACCGCCGGCACGTTCATCGCTTCGCCGGATGCGCGCCACCGGCACCGGCGCTTCCGGGGAGATGCGGTCCACATCGCCAAACCAGTACCGGTCCAGCATCACATCACCTACAACCAGTACGCGAGCCTGGCCCAACCGCGCACGCAATTCAACGCACTGCATGATCAACATCCGATAGAAGCATTGATCGACTGCAGCGTAGCCACGGGATCAGTGCTTTGTGTAATCGGCCGGCCAATCACCAGATAATCCGACCCGGCAGCCATGGCAGCCTCGGGTGTCATCACGCGGTTCTGATCATCAAGACTTGCCGTTGCCGGACGAATACCCGGTGTAACCAGCTTGAATTCCCGGCCACAAGCGGCCTTGAGCAATGCCGATTCCTGCGCGGAGCACACTACGCCATCCAGCCCGCTCGCCTTGGCCAGGCGTGCCAATCGCTCGACCTGGATCGCAGGCGCCGGCAGGCCGATTTCAGCCAGATCGGTTTCGTTCATGCTGGTCAGCACAGTCACCCCGATCAGCAGTGGTCGCTGCGGCAACGCCTCCAGCGCTTCACGCGCAGTCTCCATCATGCGCCGTCCGCCCAGGGTATGAACGTTGACCATCCATACACCCAATTGCGCGGCCGATTTGCACGCTTGCGCCACGGTATTCGGAATATCGTGGAACTTGAGATCGAGAAAAACCGAAAAACCCATGGCAACCAGCTTTTCCACCAGTTGCGGACCGGCAACGGTAAACAGTTCCTTGCCCACCTTGAGCCGGCACAACTGCGGGCTCACGCGGCGGGCGAATTCAAGCGCCAGTTCGGCAGAGGGGTAATCAAGCGCGACGATCACGCGCGGATCGATATTCATGTGTGTTCTCCTAGTATTCAGGCACGGCACTCAGGCTGCGCGCCCCTGCTTGCCGCGGACCGGGGGGTAGGTTTCCCACTCATTGCAGGCCGGGCAGTGCCAGAAATATTGACGGGTTTTGAAGCCGCATTCGCGGCAGTAGTACATGCTGTGCTCACGCGTGTTTTCGTTGAGCAAGCGAATGATGATTTCCAGCTCGGGTTTCTGTGCATCGGGCGCGACCAGCAAATGGGCCTCCAGCACTTTCCGCAGACCCGGCATGGTGGGATGTTCGCGCAAGCGCTCGCGCACGAACTCATAGGCCGCAGGCACGCCCAACCGCGTGGTCAGCCGCTCGTAGACCAGATCAACGACATCCAGCTCCGGGTTTTGCCGCAACAACCGCTGCAGCAGAAGATCAACCTCCTCGCCCCGGCCAAGCTGATCGTATGCAGACACCAATTGGCGTGCAGCCAGGGCCAGGTAATTCACGTCCTGCTTTTCCATGGCCAGCCAGCATTCGATTGCCGCCTCGGCATTGCCGGACGCCAGCGCCAACTCACCCAGCATCAGGTTTGCCCGGGCACACTGTCGATGTTCGACCAGCGCCAGATCAAGATACTGACGCGATTCATCAAGCTTGCCGCGCGTCAACGCCTGCCCGGCCAACTCGCAATTGAATTGTGCAATTTCATGCTGATAAGTATGGCTTTCATCACGCAGCAGCGCCGCGACCTCAATGGCCTTGCGCCATTCGTGTTCCTGCTGGTAAATCGCCAGCAACTCCACGCGTGCCTGACGGGCATAATCGGTATCCGTCAAGGCATGCAACAACGCCTCGGCACGATCGAACAACCCGGCCTTCATGAAGTCGATCGCCAATTCCAGCTGTGCCGACTGGCGCTGAGTATCAGTCAGCTCGCGCCGTTCCAGCAGTTTTTGATGCATGCGAATCGCGCGTTCAAGTTCGCCACGACGGCGGAACAGCGTGCCCAGCGTGAACTGCAATTCCACCGTCTCAACATGATGGCGGGCAATGTCCACGTAGACATCCACCGCACGGTTCGTTTCGCCATGCAACAGGTAATTGAGCCCTTGAAAGTAAGCGGCTGGCAGGGAACGGGCCTCGGAGAGCACGTGTTTGATATCAATGCGGGCCGCCAGCCAGCCCAAGCCAAAAAACACCGGCAGGGCAATCAGCCACCAATACTGGATTTCATTCATTTAGAGAATCACTTTTAGATCGCGTCGTGCGGAACATCCGGAATGGCCGGACGTATTGCGGGGCTGCGGCTGCGCAGTTCACGACGCAATGTCACCACTTCGCGGCGCAAGCGCGCCATTCTGGAAAGGCAAGCCATCAAGCCGAAGAACGCGCCCAAGACGAAAAAAACCAGTAACAACAAGGCCAACGGCGCATTCCAGTGATAGCCAAGGAAGAAACGCAGCGTCACCATGTCGGCATTGTGCATGGTGAATCCGAATAGCACGGCAAACAGGACAAATTTCAACGGCCAAAGAAGATATTGGAGATAGCGCATGGCAGGTCTTGGACTTTGTCAGATGGACGCCATTGTAACGGAAATGGCGCTACTGAGGTTTCGCGCCGGGGACAGAATCCTTACTCATGCATTGTCAGGAATTCTCACACCCGCCCCGTGCCTTCGAACGGGATCGAATCCCTGCAGATTGCCAGCCACAAAAAACCGGCCTGGCAGAACTGCCAGGCCGGTTAGTCACATGCGGCATTTCAAAAATTTGCCGATTTAGTTTTATTTCACTGACCAGGGCAACACTGCGCGGCGATTGACCGACTCCGGCACCACGCCCAATTCCGCCGAGGTGGTGTTGTCGATCCAGCTGCAAGCTGCCACCTGGTTCTTGCGCTTGTCCATGCGCGCCTTGCGCTCGGCAATCAATCCGGCACGCTCTTCCAGCGGCAAGGTTTCCAGCGGTTCAAGCTTGCCGTCCAGGAAAGCGTTCATGTCAAGCAGATCGAAGCGGCGGCCCGAGAGACGCGCCCACAGCAGGTCGCCATTCTTCAGTGCGCCGATGCCGCCGCCCTCATACGCTTCCGGCGTGACGTGGCCGACACAGGCGCCCTTGGTCACGCCCGAATAACGGCCATCGGTCATCAGGATCGAGGTGCGTTCCAGCACGCCCTGGTGTTTCAGATAGGCGCTGGGAGCGAACATTTCCGGCATACCGAAGGCTTTCGGACCCTGACCGCCGATCACGAAGGCAAACGCAATCGTGCCCTTGACCACCATCTGTTCCAGCGTATCGGTCTCGCTGCCGCCATTGACCTTGCGCAGGTTGGCGAGCAAGGCTGGGGGCAGATCCATGGTGTCGCACAGCGTCTTCACTAGATCGGTCGATTGCAGTTCCTGATTGCAGACGGTTTCGTTCTCGTAATAACGCACCACGAACACGCGGCCGTCGAAGCGCTTGAACTGCTCGGTCGCCATGCCCGAGACCTTCAGCGTGCAGGACGAAAAGAAATTGCCGCGCATGATGTCGGTGCCGGAGATATCGCGGATCGGGTTGATGCGAATAACGGATTTTTCCTGCGGCAGCTTGGGCGAGACCGCGACCGGCAGCGCAGCAATGCGCTCGCCCCAGGTCTTGCCGGAAACCGTCGGCGCAGCCAGATCCATCGGCACGCCCAGATCGGTCAGCACCTTGTAGATGCTTTCCATGCCACTGTGCAGCCCTTCCTTGGCCTGCTGTGCCAGCACGAAGGTATCGCGCCCTTCGGTCAGGCTGTGAGCGAAGATATCCGGCACGTGGTGGGCATCACGCACTTTTTCATAGTCGAACAAGGTGACGTCGAAGCCAGCATGGCGCATCACGCATGGCATGTGCAGCATCAGGTTGGACGAGCTGCCGGTGGCGTTGTGGATGCGGATGGCGTTAGCGTAATTGCCGGCCAGGATTTCGCACACCGCATACTCCGGCTTGTTGAGCATGCGGAACAACGAATCCATGCTGCTGGAGACGATATCGCTGCCCGGCTCTTCCAGCAGCAGCTCGGCGCCGCGCGGCACGAAACCCAGTGCCGAAACCAGCGTGCGCGAGGAATTGCCAGTGCCGTTGAAGGCGCAGATACCGCCCTTTTCGTCGCAGGTCGCGGCAGCCAGTTCGTTGAGGATCTGGTCGGCTTCGGCCTGGGTCACGATCTTGTGGTCCACGGCACGGTTCAACTGACCGAGGAATGCTTCGTCGGACGAACACTGCAGGATGTAATGGCAATTTTCCTCAATGTCGTCAGAGAGCTGCTGGTCGCCAATGGCGATTGCTTTTTCCTGGATGGCCTGCAATTTCTTGCGCGTGGACTTCGGAATATCGCCGCCCTTGAGCACATGCGCCGGGACAAACACCGCCCATACCGGGGCAGTGCCGCGTTCGGGTTCACGCCGCGCACGGTCGGCCGCTGCCAAGCCGGACAGGATGCCGGTCGGGGTCTTGTCGCAGCCGGACATCACATAGGCCGCATGGTAGCTGTGGCCTTCAAAGTTGATGTTCACCGTCATCGCGGTGTGATTGCGCGAGGCCAGCGAATAACTTTGGCCGATATTGCTTTGCGCGGTGCCGTCGCAAATCACCGGGATGCCGAAAGTGAACGGCACACCGCCGTTTTGCCAGACACGCGCAGCAGCACGCAGTGCATGTTCATAGTCATAGAGATGGGCCGGATGATCGGGCGAACCTTGAATGATGCAGATGCGCGGCCGGTTGGCAGCCAGGCGCTCGACAATCACATCCAGGCCGTAGTCACCCAAGCCAAGATACCCCGGCTCGCCGTTCAGATACTCATCGGCTCGCTTCAACAGCGCCCGCACGGTAATCGGCTCGTTCGACAAGCCCTGGATACAGGCACGGAACGGATTGTACTGTTCCTGAATGAACAGATCGGCAAATTCCGGATTGATCACGGCACGGCTGGAATCATTCATTTTACTTTCCATACAATAAGTTATTGATGACAAAGACTCTGCAAGCCTGCAAGACGCACTTCACTTTCCCAGTACGTTCCTGCAGCCACACAAGGCAACCCCAACGCCAAACATCATCAAACCCGGACTATTTTGGTCACCGCTGTAGAATAGCATACTCTCAAATATGGGATACAACTAGAGTAGTTGTACTACAATCAAGTTGACACTATCCCACATACAGTGCCACACTGCACGTAACTTACAAGCCAACACTACAAAAACATATACAAGCCATGACCAAAACAGACCGTCTGACCGAGTTGTTCGGCAAGCAAATCGTGCAAGGCGCATATGCCCCTGGTTCGGCACTACCCTCCGAGGCAGAACTGTGCGAGCGCTTCGATACCTCGCGCAACGTGATGCGCGAAGTAATCAAGGTGCTCTCGACCAAAAAATTGATTGACGCACAACGCCATCGCGGTCTGTTCGTGATGCCGCAGGAACAATGGAATTACCTGGATGCCGACGTGCTGGAATGGGCACTGGAAAAGGGAACCAATCCAGAGCTGATCAAATCGTTGATTGAAGTGCGCAGCCTGATCGAGCCCACCATCTCGCGCTGGGCCGCCGAAAGAGCCACCGCGGTTGATCTGGTAGCCATCGAAGCCAGCTACAACGACATGGCGGCCAACTTGACCAATGTGCACGCTTTCCAGGAAGCAGACATCCTTTTCCATAAAGCGATTCTCGATGCCACACATAACGTCGTGATCCAGCAACTTAGTGATGCAGTCAGTGCATTGCAGCGCGCCATCTTTGACTACACGTTCCTCACAGGAATGGATCACATGGAGCTGACGATCAGGGAGCACAAGGAATTGTTCGATGCCATCCGCTGCAAACATATCCAGGCAGCAGAAGATGCATCCCACAAGATGGTCACCCGCACGGCACAGCGCGCGGATATTGAACTCGGAAAAGAAACCGGGCTGAGCTGAACTCGAATTACGGGCATTGGCCCCATAGAAAATCTGATGAATCGGCTTGTATTTTGCAGATTGCAAAACTTGCCCGGTGCAAACAGATGAAGCGGCGCATTGCAAATGCAATAGCCGTTTTTGGTAGGTGTGTTTTTACTTTTGAGGAGAAGTGAGCATGAAGAAGGCAATTTTCAAACACGTTGTCCTGGCTTCCGCCGTTGCCGCCCTGATGTCCGGCGCCGCCCTGGCCCAAGTC
>JAGTRM010000024.1 GCA_018261735.1 Pseudomonadota bacterium | reverse complement strand
AAGGCCAGCATCACCACTGTCTGGACATGTGGTTCTACGGCAGTGCGATGCGCACCCCGCACAGCCAGGGCGCTTTCCGCGAACTGATCGTGGCCGAGGAATACCAGTGCGAGCCGGTTGGCGATACCGTGTCGCTGGGCGAAGCCGCCTGCTGCGAACCGCTCTCGGTCGCACTGCATGCGGTCAAGCAGGCTGGCAACCTCGCTGGCAAGAAGGTCCTCGTGACCGGCTCCGGCCCGATTGGCGCACTGGTGGTGGCTGCCGCGCGCTATGCCGGCGCACTCGAAGTCGTCGCGACCGATCTGCACGATGCCGCACTGGCCAAAGCCGTGGAAATGGGCGCAACCCGTACCGTGAACGTGTCGATCGAACCGGGTCTGAAGGCCGAAGAATTCACTGCCGACAAGGGCTACTTCGATGTCGCCATCGAATGCACTGGCGTTGGCGCGGTATTGAAGGATGTGATCCCGGCACTGCGCCCGCGCGGCACGATCGTACAAGTCGGCGTGACCGGCGATGTGCCGATCCCGATCGGCGTGATCGTTGGCAAGGAAATCAGCCTGGTCGGCGCCTTCCGCTTCGATAGCGAATACGCGTTGGCCGCGCGCCTGATCAAGGAAGGGCGCATCAATGTGAAGCCGATCATTACCGCGACGCTGCCGGTTGACCGGGCGGTGGAAGCTTTCGAGCTGGCATCGGATCGTCGCTCGCAGATGAAGGTGCAGTTGACGTTCTGATCCGTTCTGATTGGGGAGCTGAAAAACGAGCGCGTCATTTTCCGAAATGAAAGTGACGCGCTACGTGGACTTTTAAATACTCAGGGTTTTGCCGCGTATTTTTCGGCAATGCGCTTCTCAACGCCGGTAATCATGGCCAGGCTGATCTTGCGTGCCACTTTCGGGTTTTGCAGCCGCACGGCGTCGTAGAGTTTGCGGTGCTGGCTGATCGTGACTTCGCGGGTTTCATGGTCCGCGAAGTAGGTGACATCGAATACTGCGCGCTGCAGGGTGCTGATGGCTTCGCCCAATTGTTCGATGACCACGTTGTGCGCAGCGGCGATCAGTGCCTGGTGGAAACGGATATCCGCCAGGTTGAACGCATTTTTGTCCTCATACAGCCGGTCCATGTCGTTCAGCGCGGATTCCATCTCGACCAGATCCACGGCGGTGGCCCGGGATGCCGCCCATTCGGCAATGGCGGGTTCGACCACGATCCGGGTTTCGAGCAGGATGTGGATGAAGTCGTAGTTGTTTTCCACGGAGAGCACCCAGCGCAGCACATCCGTATCGAGGTAGTTCCATTTTTCCTTGGGCATGATCAACAAGCCGCGATGGCGCTGAACGTTGATCAGCCGCTTTGCGGCGAGCACCTTGACGACTTCGCGCAAGGTGGCGCGCGATACTTCGTAGTTCTGGCATAACTCGGTCTCGGCGGGCAACGCTGCACCGGGCGTGTATTTCCCCTGCACAATTTGCTCGCCAAATTGTTCGACAATGCGGTCCAGTTTTGTGACGGGCTCTTCCAAAATAACCTCTACGTAAAGATTGATTGACCAATTAGCGGCATTGACATTGAAATTGTCAGACAATTGGCTCAATATGGCGCGATGATAAGTCAATCGGCCCTGGTTGTGAATTTGGAAGCGGGTTTAATCGGCGCAATAAGCCAAAAATTCCGGCAAAGTTGACCCGGCCCTGGTTGAAATTCGAGGCGGCAACAGCAATCTGACAGCTATCCTGCAGAACAGCAGATCGAGCAAACTCGATTGGTGGGAAGCGGGGGCCATCAGCAGAGCCTGGCGCGGGCAGCCGCAGTCGGAATGAATCAATTCGCAGCAATTGCAAAAGGATACAAATAAATGTCAGCACTGTTTGATCTGAGCGGACGCACCGCACTGATAACCGGTTCGGTACGCGGTATCGGCTATGCCCTGGCAGAGGGGCTTGCGGCGGAAGGCGCCACCGTCATCGTGAACAGCCGCCAGCAAGCGGCCGTGGACGAAGCGGTTGCCAAGCTGCAGGCCAAGGGTTACCAGGCACGCGGCCTGGCGCTGGATGTCAGCGATGAAGCCGCCGTCATTGCGGCATTCGAGCAGCTTGACCAGGATGGCGTGGAAGTGGATATCCTGATCAACAATGCCGGCATCCAGTTTCGCAAGCCGATGGTCGAGCTGGAACTGAAAGACTGGCAACGGGTGATCGATACCAACCTCACCAGCGCCTTTATCGTAGGCAAGGAAGCTGCCAAGCGCATGATCGCGCGCGGCCGCGGCGGCAAGATCATCAATATCGGTTCGCTGACCAGCGAAGCCGCCCGCCCCACGATCGCGCCGTACACGGCGGCCAAGGGCGGCATCAAGATGCTGTCGCGTGCCATGGCGGCCGAATGGGCGCAGTTCAATATCCAGGCCAACTCGATCGGCCCGGGCTATATCCTGACCGACATGAACGAAGCCCTGGTCAACAATCCCGAATTCGATGCCTGGGTGAAGAGCAGCAACCCCGCCAAGCGCTGGGGCAGGCCCGAAGAGCTGATCGGTACCGCGGTTTACCTGGCTTCGTCTGCGTCCAACTACGTGAATGGCCAGATTGTGTACGTGGACGGTGGCTGGCTGTCGGTGCTGTAAACCTCTGACACGGCAATGAAAACGGGCACATGCATGTGCCCGTTTTTCGTACCAAGTTTCAAAGACTATTTGTTGCCATTGCGCAGCACCGCCTGTGCCCCGGCGAGCCGGGCAATCGGCACCCGGAACGGCGAGCAGGACACATAATTGAGGCCGATGCGGTAGCAGAAATCGATGGTGGCCGGATCGCCCCCCTGTTCGCCGCAGATGCCGATTTTCAGCTTGGGCTTGGTCTTGCGCCCGCCTTCCGCCGCATAGCGCATCAGGAAACCGACGCCTTTCTCGTCGATGGTGTGGGTCGGGTCTTCAGTTAGCACGCCTTGTTCCAGGTAGTCCGGCAGGAAGGAGCCGGCGTCGTCGCGGCTGAAGGCGTAGGTCATCTGCGTGAGGTCGTTGGTGCCGTAGCTGAAGAAATCGGCGTGCTCGGCGATTTCGTCGGCCAGGATGGCCGCGCGCGGCACTTCGATCATGGTGCCGATCTTGACCTCGAACTTGAGCTGGTTGCGGTTCAGGTAATCGGCGACGATCTTCTCGGTTCGCTGGCGCAGGATCGCCACTTCGTTGGGTTCGCACACGATCGGGATCATGATTTCCGGCTCGCAGGGAATGCCTTTCTTGTGACATTCCACGGCGGCCTGCATGATGGCCTCGACCTGCACGTCGTAGATTTCCGGGTAGGTAATCGCCAGCCGGCAGCCGCGATGCCCGAGCATCGGGTTGGCCTCGTGCAGGTGCTCGATCTTGATCTGCAGCGTGTGCGCGTCGGCCTTGAGCAAGGCGGCGAGCTCGTCGATTTCCGCCTTCTTGTGCGGGACGAATTCGTGCAGCGGCGGATCGAGCAGGCGGATGGTCACCGGGTGGCCTTCCATGGCCTTGAAGATGCCGACGAAATCCTTTTTCTGCAGCGGCAGGATTTTTTTCAGCGCGGCTTGGCGCTCTTGCGGCGAGTCGGCCACGATCATCGCGCGGAAATGCAGCAGTTTTTCCGCGTCGAAGAACATGTGCTCGGTGCGGCATAGCCCGACGCCATCGGCGCCGAAATCGAACGCGCGCTTGGCATCGGCCGGGGTATCGGCATTGGTGCGCACGCCGAAGCCCTTGACCTTGCCGCGTACCGATTTCTTGCGGATCTCGTCGCACCATTTCAGCAGCGTGGCCAGTTCCCCGCCCATCTTGGGCGCGATCAGGTTCAGGTGCCCGGCGTAGATACCGCCGGTCGAGCCGTCGATGGTCAGCCAGTCGCCTTCCTTGAACTCCTGCCCGCCGATGCGCGCGGTCTTGCCGACGATGGTCACATCCTTGGCGCCGGAAACGCAGGGCGTGCCCATGCCGCGCGCTACCACCGCAGCGTGGCTGGTCATGCCGCCGGTACAGGTCAGAATGCCCTGCGCCACGGCCATGCCGCCGATGTCCTCGGGGCTGGTTTCCTTGCGCACCAGCAGCACTTTCTTGCCCTCCTTGGCCTGGATTTCGGCATCCTTGGCGTTGAACACGATCTGGCCACAGGCTGCGCCCGGCGAGGCATTCAGCCCCTTGCCCAGCGGCCTGGCGGATTTTTGCAGCTTGGGGTCGATCATCGGGTGCAGCATCTGGTCGATGTGCGTGGGCAGCACGCGGCCGATGGCTTCTTCCTTGCTGATGAGTTTTTCCTTCACCATTTCCACCGCGATGCGCACCGCTGCCTGGCCGGTGCGCGCGCCGGTGCGGGTCTGCAGCAGGAACAGCTTGCCCTGCTGCACGGTGAATTCCATGTCCTGCATGTTGCGGAAGTGTTTTTCCAGCCGGTTCTTGATGCCTTCGAGCTGGTCGTAGATGGCCTGGTTGTGGCGGGCGAGGGTGGCGATTTTTTCCGGGGTGCGGATGCCGGCCACCACGTCTTCGCCCTGCGCGTTCATCAGGTATTCGCCGTAGAACTCGTTCAGGCCGGTGGAGGGGTCGCGGCTGAAGCACACGCCGGTGCCCGAATCTTCGCCCCAGTTGCCGAACACCATCGACTGCACGTTGACCGCGGTGCCCTTCAGGTCCTTGATGTGGTTGAGTTCGCGGTACTTGATCGCGCGCTCGTTCATCCAGCTGCCGAACACAGCGCCGATGGCGCCCCACAACTGGTCTTGCGGCGCTTGCGGAAAGGCTTTCTTGGTGAATTCCTTGTAGATCTTCTTGTAGAGGCCCACCACTTCCTTCAGGTCTTCGGCGCTGAGCTGGGTATCGAGCTCGACCTTTCTGGCCGCCTTGATCGATTCCAGTGCGTGTTCGAAATCCTCGTGCGGCACGTTCATCACCACGTTGCCGTACATCTGGATGAAGCGGCGGTAGCTGTCCCAGGCAAAGCGCGGGTTGCCGGTTTTTCTGGCGAGCCCTTCCACTGCCTTGTCGTTGAGCCCGAGGTTGAGGATGGTATCCATCATGCCCGGCATCGATACCGCCGCGCCCGAACGCACCGAGACCAGCAGCGGATCATCGGCATCGCCGAAGCGCTTGCCCATGACCGTTTCCAGCCGCGCCAGGTGTTCGGCCACTTCTTCCGCCAATCCTTCCGGATATTTGTGTTTTTTCTGGTGGTAGGCCGCGCAGACCTCGGTCGACAGGGTGAAGCCGGGCGGAACGGGGATGCCGAGGTTGGTCATTTCCGCGAGGTTGGCGCCCTTGCCGCCCAGATCGCTTTTCATGCCGGCATTGCCTTCGGCCTTGCCACTGTTGAAGGCGTATACGTATTTGGTCTTTTTCATGGACTCGCTCCTTTTGGGACCTGTCTTGGGCGGAGGAGAAAACCGGTGCGGGGGCAGGGGCGCTCGCCTGGCGAGATAGGCCTTTAGATTAAAAACTATGTCACGTCCGGGAGGGCGTCAAGGAAAGCGCTTGCGTGCTTGCGCGGGGTTTGCGTTGCGGCAAATTGCGGGGAGTGAGCGTTTGAAAACTGCGTGGATTATTCGCGCAAGGTATAGAAAACCCGACGGATTTCCTCGCGCAGTATTTCGTTGTCCCAGGGCTTGGTGAAGTATTTGTAGATGGCGCCCTTGTTGATGGCATCGGTGACGGCGTTGATATCGGCATAACCGGAAAGCACGATGCGAACAGTCTTGGGATAAAGCTCCTTGACGCGGGAAAGCAGCTCCACGCCGGTCATGTCCGGCATGCGCTGGTCGGAGAGAATCACATCCACATGATTGACGGCCAAAAGTTCCAGTGCGTCGGCCGCACAGTTTGCGCAGAGAAGGCGATAGCCCTGGTGGTGGAACACGCGGCGCAGGGTGCTGATGATGCTGGGTTCGTCATCGACCAGCATCAGGGTGGGCAGGTCATGGTCGTCTGCCGCAGGCGTGGAGGATTCCAGCCTGCGTCCCTCACGCAGCATCTGGCCGGCTTGTTCCGCCGGCACTGGCCGGCTGAAGCCGAAGCCCTGGATTTCATCGCAACCATGGCGCCGCAGGAAGATGCGCTGGGCTTCGGTTTCCACGCCTTCGGCAATCACGCGCATCCCCAGTTTGTGCGCCATGGCAATGGTGGCCTGCACGATCGAGGCATTGACCGGATTGCTGGTGATATCGCGCACAAAAGACTGGTCGATCTTGAGGGCGTTGATCGAAAGGCGCGACAGGTAGGCGAGCGAGGAATAACCGGTGCCGAAATCATCGAGCGAAAGCTGCACGCCCAGGTTTTTGAGCTGGTCGACGATGCCGATGACGACGGCGACATCGTGCATCATCATGCTTTCAGTCAGTTCCAGTTCGAGTTGCCAGGGCGCCAGTCCGCTATGGGCCAGCAATTGGGCTATTTTTTCCGGCAGTGTTTTCATGTGCAGGTGGCGTGCGCTCATGTTGACCGCGATGCGCAGCGCGGGCAGCCCTTGGCGGTTCCAATCGCGCATCTGCCGGCAAGCGGCATCGAGAATCCATTCACTCATGGGAATGATCAGGCCGGTTTCTTCGGCCAGCGGGATAAACTGCGCCGGTTGTACCAGGCCGTGATCCGCGTGATTCCAGCGCACCAGGGCCTCGAAGCCGGAGATTTCTCCGGAAAACAGGCTCACCTGCGGCTGGTAATGCAACACCAGCTCGTCCTTATCGATGGCGCGACGCAGCTGGCCGATCAAGTCCAGCCGGGCGTTTTTCGAGACTACCGGTCCGCCATGCGAGAACATGAAACGGTTTCCGCCCTCGGCCTGGGCCGCGAGCCTGGCGGTCGAGGCGGAATGCATCAGGGAATCGGCATCGCTGCCATCCCCGGGAAAGCCGGCGATTCCCATGCTGAAGGAGAGTTCAGTCTCGATGCCGTTGACCGAGATGGGGCCGGAAATACTGTCCATGAAGCGCTGCACGGCTTCCGGGTGCTGTTCGTCGATCTGGTTGTTGTGCAGGATCAGGCCGAATTCATCACCGTCAAGCCGCGCCAGAATATCGCCGTGGCGGATGGTGCCGCGCAAGGTTTCGCCCACCTGCTTCAGGATGCGATCGCTTTCCTGCTCGCCATATCGCTCATTGATAGCACTGAAACTGTCGATATCGAGGTGAACCAGCGTCAGGCAATGGTGGGTGCCGATCACGTCTTGAATGGCGCTCTTCAAGCGATTAACAAACTGTGAGCGGTTTGGCAGGCCGGTCAGGGGATCGAAGGTTGAAAGCCAGTCGATGCGCTGCTGGATGGCGCGCTGCTCGGAGAGGTCGCTCGCGCTGGAAAAATAATGGCTGACCGTATCGCCGGATTTCAGCGGCGTGATGTGCAGATGCTGCCAGAACAGCTCGCCGTTTTTTCGCCGGTTCAGCAACTCACCCTCCCAGATCGCTCCGCCCCGCAGGGTTTGCCAAAGCGCCTGGTAGACCGAAGGGGTGGTCAGCCCCGATTGGAAGATGCGGCATTGCGCACCCAGCAATTCCTCGAGTTCATAACCGCTGATTTGCAGCAGTGCCGGGTTGGCATATTCAATGATGCCGTCCAGATCCGTGATCAGCGCCGCATGGTCGCTGGCATCCAGTGCCTGCCTGAACAAGTCGGGCAAGTCTTGCACGGGAAGTGGCGCCGTCGTCATTGGGGCTCGCTTTTTCGTTCAAGCGGCAACCAGACCTTGAAGCTGGTTCCCTCGCCCGGCGCACTGCTGACTTCGATGTGGCCGCCATGTTTCTGGATGATGTCATAAGAGAGCGAAAGCCCCAGTCCCGTGCCTTTGCCGGCCGGTTTGGTAGTGAAAAACGGTTCGAATATGCGGCTCTGTACTTCCAGCGGCATGCCCTTGCCGGTATCGGTCACTTCCACCATGACCAGGTTGTTCTGCCGCTGGGTGCGCAGGGTGATCGTGCCGAAATCTTCGATGGCGTGCGAGGCATTGATGATCAGGTTCATGAAAACCTGGCTGATCTGCGAAGCGATGCAATTGATCCTGGGAATATCGCCGTAATCCTTGACGATGTTGGCCTTGAACTTGATCTCGTTCCAGATCACGTTGAGCGTGCAGTCCAGGTCATGGTTGAGGTCGGTTTCGCGCCATTCTGCTTCCGCAGTACGTGAAAAATCTTTCAGATCCTGCACGATGGTTTTGACCCGTTCCAGCCCTTCGCGTGATTCCGTCAGCAGATCCACCACATCCCGCTGCAAAAAATTGAGTTCGGCGGTTTGCTTGGCGCTTTGCAGTGCGGCCAGTTCAGTGCCGGGCGGGATCAGCTTTTCAATGCAGGCATAGGCGCCCAGCACGTCGAACAGACGTTCGAGATAAATTTTGAGCGTGCCCAGGTTGGAATTGACGAAGCCGATCGGGTTGTTAATCTCGTGCGCCACGCTGGCGGCCAGTTGGCCGATGGACGCCATTTTTTCTGATTTCAGTATCTGGGTTTGTACTTGTTCGAGCTGTTGGTTGATGGCCTGCAGGATTTGCTGTTCCTCGAACAGCTTGTTGTTGGCAGTTTCAAGCGCTTGGCAATGTACTGAAACCTGATTTTCCAGCACCTTGTTTCTGGCATGCAGCTGTCTGTTTTGCGCGGTCACCGCTTCGTACAGGTCAAACAAGGCATCTTGCAGGGCTGGGCGCCCCTGGCCACTGCTGCTCAATTCTTGCTCAAGCGCGGCTTCGGCGGATATTCCGGAGCGGATGCGCAGGATCTGGCGCGCCATGGCGTGATCGGTGCCCAGGATATGAAAACTGAACCAGGAAACCAGGTAGCGGTACAGAATCTCGAAATCACTGTGCGGATCGGCGCTGTGCGTTTGGGTCATGAGCTCGAGTTCGTGCACGAATTCGGCGTGTTCCTTGCGATGCGCATCGGTATGGCGGCTGTCCAGGCCATAATCGGCCATCAGCTGCTCTTCGTCGTCGAAGTGCTGGCGCGCATAGTCGAACAGCGCGCTGAACAGGCACTGCAAGTCTTCGCGGTTCTGCTGCGGCGCCAGCATGAGATCGCCCAGGTCGTTGAGCATCCCGACCAGTTTCTTGTGATGCTCGTCCGCCGGCTCGATGCCGGTCTCGAAGCGGGAACTCCAGTCAAACACGGCCATCACTCTCTCCCGCTCTCTTGGGTCTGCGGCCCGAGTACCCGCATGACTTCTTCCGGGGTGGTCAGGCCCTGCGCGATTTTGTCGGCAGCATCGTCATGGATGGATTGCATGCCTTGTGCCTGGGCCAGCCGGGTAATTTCGATCAGTCCGGCGCCGGCGGCGATTCTTTCCCGCAGCAGGCCGTCCAGGGTCAAGACTTCGTACAGGCCTATCCGCCCTTTATAGCCGGAGCCGGAACAGCGTGTGCAACCCTTGCCGTGCCGTGTGCGCTGCAAGCCGGAAAAAGCCGGGCCCAGGCGCTTGAGCAGCCCGGTATCCGGCTCGATCTCTTCTGCACAACTCTCGCAAACCTTGCGTGCCAGGCGCTGGGCAATGATGCCTTCCAGCGCCGAGGCCACCACGAAGGGCTTGAGCCCCAGGTCGAGCAGGCGCGCCACGGTGGCAACGGCAGAGTTGGTATGCAGCGTGGAGAACACCTGGTGCCCGGTCAGTGCGGCGTGGAAAGCCACTTCCGCGGTTTCCAGGTCACGAATTTCGCCCAGCAGGATCACATCCGGGTCCTGGCGCAGGATGGCGCGCAACACGAGCGGGAAGGTCAGGCCGATTTTTTCGCGGATCAGCACCTGCCCGGCCGCGTCCAGGTAATACTCGACCGGGTCTTCAATCGTGACGTAGTTCTTTTCAGCCGTGGCGTTGTTCTGCAACAGCGAGTAAAGCGTCGTGGTCTTGCCGCTGCCGGTGGGGCCGGTCGCCAGGATGATGCCCTGCGGTTTGGCCATCATGGTGACAACGCGCGGCAAATCGGCCGGGGAAAGGCCCAGCGAGGCCAGATCAAGCACGGCAGAGTTGCGGTCCAGAATCCGCATCACCAGCTTTTCGCCGTTGATGGTGGGCAGCGTGGAAATCCGCAAATCGACCACACGGAACGGGGTTCTGACCGTGATCCGGCCATCCTGGGGCCGGCGCCGCTCGGAAATATCGAGTTCCGACATGATCTTCAGCCGGGAGATCAGCGACTGGTGCAGCGAGTGCGGGAACTGGATCTTGTCGGTCAGCACCCCGTCGATGCGATAACGCACCACCACCTGCTTGGCGCGCGGCTGGATGTGGATATCCGATGCGCCGAGACGGATCGCTTCCAGAATGATGGCGTTGGCCAGGCGGATCGCCGGCGGTTCCTCGGTGCCGAGCAGCAAGTCTTCCAGCGGAATCGCCGCATCGTCGTCGATCACGATCTCGACCGAATCGAAGGGGTCTTCCATGCCCACGACGGTGGCCAGTTCCTTGAAATCCATCGACGATACCGTGCCGTATACCTCGTCGATCCGGGCGCGAATGGCGGCCGCATCGGCCATCACCACGTTCAAGGCCAAGCCGACGGTGAAGCGGATATCCTCGATCAGCCCGCTGTCGAGCGGGTCGGCCATCGCCAGGGTCAGGCGCCGGTTGTCCAGCTTCAGGGGCAGGATCAGTTGGCGCGCGCACAGTTGGCGCGGCAGCAGGCTGGCCACGGCCTGATCGATCTGGAATTCCGGCAGGGCCACTTCCTCGATCAGCATTTCCGTGCGCAGCAGGCTGCGGACCTTGCGTTCGGCGACCCAGCCTTTTTCCAGCAGCGTGACGATCAGCGGCTCCTGGCGGCCTTCCTGCACGCGCACCAGTTCCTGCAGCTGGTTGCTGGTCAGCTCGCCTTTCTTGTGCAGCATGATGCCGAGCTGGCTGCGGTTGGTGACCGCTAGCCGGGTGAGCGCGGCGATATCGCCGTTCTTGCGCTGGTTTTCCTGGGTGAGCTTCAGGTTGCGCTGCCGCAGGTCGAACTGCTCCAGTGCCAGCGCCACGGTGACCAGCAGATCGTCGTCGTTCCAGGGTTTGAGGATGAACTTGAAAACCGCGCCTTCGTTGATCGCGCCCATCACCGCGCTGGTATCGGCCTGCCCGGTCAGCATGATGCGGATGGTCTCGGGAAAGTCGGCCTTGATCCGCCGCAGCAGCTCGGAGCCGTTCATGCCGGGCATCTGGTAATCGCAGATGACCACCTGCACCGGGTTTTGGCGCATTTGCGCAAGGGCCTCGGTGGCGTTGCCGGCCGTCATGATCTCGTAGTTTTCGCGCCGGAATACCCGGGAGAGCGCCTTGGTCACATTGGGTTCGTCATCCACCAGCAGGATGCGGTAGCGCACCGCGGGGGCCGAGGATGCCCCCGTGCCTGATGGCTTGCCGGTAAAGAGGCCCGTGAAGTCGCTCATGATGGAAACCGTATGTTGACGGTTGTGCCTTGCCCCGGCAGGCTTTCGATCTCGATCTTGCCCGCATGCGCCTCGATGGCATCACGGGCCACGGTCAGGCCCAGGCCGATTCCCGAGCCGACCGCCCGCGTGGTGAAGAAGGGTTCGAAGACATGCGGCAGGTTTTCGGGAGCAATGCCCGGCCCGTTGTCCTGAATCGTGATCTGGCTGCCGGCGGCGTCCGTTTCGGTCTTGACCCGGATCTGCCCGCCGCCTTCGACGGCCTGCACCGCATTGTGCAGCACATTCAGGAAGGCCTGGCTCAAGAGCCCGGCCTGGCAGGCGATGGCCGGAAGCGGCGCCAGCGCACTTTCCAGCTGGACCGTGGCGGGTTTTTGCATGCTGATCATGGCGATGGCCCGGTTCAGGCATTCTCCGGGGTCGACCCATTCCATTTGCGTGGCATCCACCGAGGAAAAACCGCGCAGATCATGGACAATGCGCTCCACCCGTTCGGTTCCGACAATGCACTCGGTCAGGATGTCGTGACTGTCCTGCAGGATAAAATCCAGACCGTGTTCCTTCCAGAAGGTCTTGAGATCGGCCGGCAACTGCTTGAGTTGTTTCAGCGTGTCGAGATATTGCGCCAGGGTATTCAGGTTGCTGCGGATGAAACCGAGCGGGGTATTGATTTCGTGCGCCACGCCGGCGGCCAGTTGGCCAATGGCGGCAAAGCGTTCGGATTCATACAGCTGGCGCTGCCGCGCTTCCAGCGTGGCCAGCTGAATTTGCACGCGCTGTTCCAGCTCTTCGGAAAGTGCCTTGTAACGTGCCTCCGAGCGTTGCAGCGCCTCGTAATCCTCATCCACCACCTGATCATGCACGCGGCTGGCAGACAGATAGCTCCAGCGCGCCATCAGCAACGCGTTGACCAGCGTCGCCGCCGCCGCGAGTGGCGCGGGTTCGGCGGCAGCCAGTACATAGCCCAGCGGTTCCAGTTCCACGATCAGGGGCTGGGACAGGGCGCCGGGAGCCGCTTGCCCCCAGAGCGGATCATGCCGGGCGTCGACAAACGCCACCGGCTGGCCCAGCAGGGTGGTCAGTGCGCCGCCGAGACGGGCGAAATCGCCGGGTTCCAGCAGCTCGGTCAACGCCAGCTCGCGCAGGGATTCGCTCATGGCAAGACCCCGTGGCCGCCCATGGCGCCGGCGATGAACTCTGCCTTGGGCAAACCCAGCAAATTGGAGAAATCCATTTCCGGATCGAGCCGGTCGTAAAGCTCGCCCAGCAAGGCGGAAAAGGTTTCCACCACGCCCTGGCCGGTGAGCGCCGAAGCCAGTTGCAACGGCCACGGGGCAGCTTGCCAGCGTTCGACGATCTCAGCCTCGGAGAGCACCTCCGGCAGGTCGCGTTTGTTGAACTGAACCACCAGGGGGAGTTTTTCAAAATCGAGGCCGACCCGGCCGGCATTTTCGGCCAGGTTCTGGAAGGATTCAGCGTTGTTGGTTTCCTGCGTGCGCTGGGAATCGGCAACGAACACCACGCCATCGGCGCGCGACAGCACAGCCTTGCGCGTGGCATCGTGGCGCACCTGGCCCGGCACGGTGAACAGGCGAAACTTGATCAGCACGCCGGTGGGCGCGCGAAAGCCGAGCGGGAACAGATCGAAATACAGCGTTCGGTCATTTTGCGTATCCAGCGTCATGACGTCGCCTTTCATTTCCGTGCACAGGCGGTTATGCAGGCTCACCAGGTTGGTGGTCTTGCCGCCGAGCGCCGGGCCGTAATAAACCAGCTTGAAAGTCAGTCGCCCTGAATCAGTTTCCAGATCGGACATTCAAATTCCCTCTAGCGTGTCGAACCCTTCTGGTTTTCGAGGCACCTCTTCATGGAGGGGCGGAGGGTATGGGAATAGATCGCTGTAAAAACAGCGGCATATGTTCTTAACATTAGGTTAAAAAACAAAAAAATTTCAAATGCAGATGCCGGTAGTCAGACTTGCGCCTGGCTTATGTTTCGTCCAGGTCGTCCAGAATCACCGAGCCGTCCTCCCCCCAGTTGACGCGCGTGATGCCGGGTTCCAGCGATTCCAGGCGGCGGCGCTCCAGTTCCGCGGCGGAAATCGTGCCTTTCTCGAAGCGCGCCTGGTCGGCCAGTTGCTTGTTTTCCACGAGGAGTCTGCGGTAACCCAGTGCCTGGGCCACGGAGGAAACCAGTTCGTAGTCATTCCACGGCTTGGAAAGAAAGCGGTAGATATGCGCTTCGTTGATCGCGCCGATCACGCTGTTGAGATCGGCATAACCGGAAAGCACCAGCCGGGCCGCGTCGGGCTGGATGTCGATGGTTGCCTTCAGGAACTCCACCCCGGTCATTTCCGGCATGCGGTAATCGGAAAGGAACAGATCGAAAGCGGTATGCCGGGCGCGCTCGAGCGCGGCTTTGGCCGAGGTGAAGGTTTCGATCTGGAGCGGGAAAACTTCGCCGTTGTAGGTGCAGGGCGTGATCCGCAGCAGGCGTTCCAGCGATTTGAGGATGTTGGCTTCGTCGTCCAGCAGCAGGATATGGAACATCATTTTTTACTCTCCTCTCGGATATAGGCGGTCAGCGGCCGGCCTTCGACGGCTTCCAGCCGGCGCAGCTGCTCAATCATGGCAGCGTCGATCTTTTGCCCCTTGGCCAGCAGCAGGTAACCGTCGGGGTGGGCCAGATCCCGGCTCAGAATCATGCCGGGCTTGAGGCTGCTGGGCCGGGTGGGCAGCTCGACCACCAGATCCTTGTGCTGCTCGCTCAGCAATGCGGCCAGGGCGTCGACCACCGCAGGGTCATAGCGCTTGCCGCGGTTGTCGATCAGCCAGTTCAGGGCATCGGCCGCGCGCATCGGTTGTTGTACCAGGGTGCCCATCTGCAGGGCGTCATACTCGTTGGCGACGGTCAGAATCCGGCAACCGAGGGGAATGGCCAGCCCGGCCAGATGGTCGGGATAGCCGCTGCCGTCGAAAAGTTCATGGTGATGGCGGATCAACAGCGCTGCGCCCTTGAGCTGGTCCACGCCCATCAGGACCTGCTCGCCCTTGATCGGGTGCTTCATGACTTCGCCGCGCGCATCGGCAGAAAGGCTGTTGAACGGGCGCTCGATCAATTCGTTGGACAGGCCGATCTTGCCGATATCGTGCAGCAGCGCCGCGATCAGCACATCTTGCTGGGTGGCTTCGTCCAGGTGCAGGCGGTTGCCCAGTTCGCGCACATGATCGGCCACCCGGCGCGAGTGGCCGGCCACCTTGCCGCCGCGCAGTTCGATCAGGCTGGCGAATACTTTTACCGTCGCCATGAAGCTGCGCTTGAGTTCCCTGTGCGCGCTCTCCAGCATGCCGAAGGTCTGGCGGACTTCTTCGGTGCGCGAAGCCACTTTCTGTTCCAGGGTGGCGTTGAGGTTTTTCAGTTCTTCGTTCTGTTCCCGGGTCAGCGCCAGCAAGCGCTCGTTTTCCTGCTCCAGCCGGTTGCGCTCCAACGCATCGCGTACCGTGAGCACGATTTCGTTGTCGTCCCACGGCTTTGAGATGTAGCGATAGATTTCGCCCCGGTTGATGGCGTTGATGGTCGAGCCGATATCCGCATAGCCGGTGAGCAGGATGCGCACGATCTTGGGCCAGCGTGCGCGCACCTGCTCCAGAAACTTGGCGCCGTCCATTTCCGGCATGCGCATGTCGGAAATGACCAGGTCAACATGCTCGGTTTCGAGCAGTTGCAAGCCGGCCGCGCCGCTTTCCGCCATCAGGATGCGATAGCCATGCTGGCGAAAAAGCCGCCGCAGCGAGGAAAGGATGGAGGGCTCGTCATCCACGAAGAGCAAGGTGATGGCGGGGGGCGGTGTTTCATTCATATTGCTTTTCCTGGTGGATATCCTGCGGTGCGTGATCTGGCTGGATCGGTAATTGAATGCGGAAAGTGGTGCCCACGCCGACCTTGCTTCTTACGGTCAGGCTGCCGTGGTGCCTTTGCATGATGCTGTAGGAAAGCGACAGGCCCAGGCCCGTGCCCTGGCCGACGGGTTTGGTGGTAAAGAACGGATCGAAAATCTTGGTCAGGTGTTCGGGCGCAATGCCTTTTCCGGTATCCGTTATTTCGACCCAGGCCCGGTCATCGACCGTGCCGGTCCGGAGGGTAATCTCGCCTTTGTCTTCGATGGCATGGCTGGCGTTGACCAGAATGTTCATGAAGACCTGGTTCAGCTGGGAGGGCAGGCAATAGACCTTGGGCAGATCGCCATATTCCTTGTGGACGGTACATTTGTATTTCAGCTCGTTCCAGACGATGTTCAGGGTGGAATCCAGACCGCTGTGCAGATCGGCCCAGTCCCAGTTGGATTCGCCGGCGCGGGAAAAATCTTTCAGGTCCTGCACAATCTGCCTGACGCGGCTCAGGCCTTCTTTGGATTCGTTGATCAGTTGTGGCAAATCCGTGCGGATATAGTCGTAATCCTTGGCCTGCTTCAGCGCATTGATGGCAAGCTGGTGCGCACAGGGCTCGGGTGGCTGGCAGGCATCGGTGATTTCGATCAGATCGTTCACGTAGCTTTCCAGTGCGCCCAGATTGGAATGCACGAAACTGATCGGGTTGTTGAGTTCATGCGCTACGCCCGCGGCCAGCTGGCCAATGGCGGCCAGTTTTTCCGATTGCAGCAACTGGTTGTGCGCGTCTTCCAGCTGGGTATTTAGCGCCAGCTGCTGTTGCAGATTTTCCTGCAGCGCCGCTTCCATCCGCCGGCGCTGGATAATCCGCCACAAATCGTTGGCGATCAATTGCACGGTGTCCACCTCGTGCCGGGTGTATTCGTTGCTCCGGTTGCCGACTCCGATGAGCAGTTGAACCTTGTTTTCATCCAGCGTGGGCGCGACAACGAACCGCTGCAGCGGGACGTGCCCTTCAGGCAGCCCCTTGGGCATGGTCAGCGCTGCATAATCATTGCAGATCACCGGCTGGCGCTGATGGAAGCAGTCGGTCCAGATACCTGCCTGGCTGATGGGGTAGTGCGTGTCGGCGACTGCTTCGCACTGTTTCAACGTGGCCGTTGACCAGGTCACGAGTTCGATCGTCTGCTGGTCTTCGTTGACGAAGTGCAGGAAGCCGATCTTGCTTTCGGTGAGTTTTTCGGCAAGATCCAGGCCATATTGCAGCAGCGCCTTTTCGCCGAGCGCGGATTCCGCCGTTGCCAGTGCCAGCAAGCCATTGGCGCGCTCCGCATCGCGTGCGTGCTGCAAATCCCGTTCGATCCTGCGGGTGATGTCCATGTTCACGCCCACCAGGCGGGTTGCGATTCCGTCGGCATTGCGGGTGATGACCCGGCCGGTTCCGGCAATCCAGTGCCAGGAACCATCGTTGTGCCGGAAACGGTATTCCACACCCATCCGCTCTCGCTTTTCAGCCTGTTGTATCCGTAGCGAAATCTGGCATTGCTCGCGGTCTTCCGGATGCATGCGGTCGAACCACCAATCCAGCGAAACCGGGAAGCTTTGCGCCTCGAAACCCATCAGGGTGTAATAGTTGTCACTCACCGACGCGTTGCCGGTTTCGAGGTCCACATCCCACATACTTAAATTGGCTGCTTCCATGGCCAGGAGCAGTTTGGATTGGCTCTCCTCCAGCGAGACCAACGTCTGCTGATTGGTTTTTTCCGCATCAAACCGGCGCATGGCAAAGGCAATGTCACCTGCCACCTCGCCCAGTAACCCCAGTTCGGGTTCGTCAAAGAAATCAGTTCGATCCGCATACAGGTTGAAGGTGCCGCGCATCTCGCCATCGACCAGCAGGGGAAAGGCGGCAGATGCACGGTAACCCAGGTCCAGAGCCCTGGTTTGCCAGGGCAGCATGCCAGGATCCTGGGCGATGTCGTTGCAAATCACGGGCTGGCCTGTCAGCAAGGCACCGGCCGTGGGGCCGGTGCTGCTTGGGCCGGACAAGGCAATCTGCAGGTTTTGCAGATAATCGCCGGTTGTTCCGGCATGGGCCACCGCTTTGACCTGGCCATCGTCTTGCAGCAAGCCGATCCACGCCATGCGAAACTCCCCGTCGTGCACGCAAACGTCACACGCATTGCGGAACATCTGCTCCTGAGTGGCGTTGCGCACAATGGCCTGGTTGATGTTGGAAACCACGCGGTAGAGCCGGTTGAGGGTGCGGAATTCTTCTTCGTGGTGCATGCGTTCGGTGATGTCTTCCACCGTGGCGAAAAACAGGGTGATGGCGCCTAGTGCGTTGCGTTGGCAGCGCACATGGGTCCGTACGTGGATGAGCTGCTTGTCCTTGCGGATATAGCGCTTTTCCTGTTCGTACGATTCGCGCTGCCCTTTCTCCATCTGGGCGACCAGCTGCTTCGTTTGCGCCAGATCGTCCGGGTGCGTAATCGCCATCCAGTCAAGTTCGAGCAATTCCTGTTTGGAGTAGCCCAGTATCCGGCATAACTGGTCGTTCACATGCAGCCATCGGTGGGTGTGCGCAGAAGAGATGGCCATGCCGACAAAGGGCAGATCGTAGAATTGTTGCAACAGGAAATGGTGCTCGTCGGCCTTGGCAAGGAATTGCGCCGTGCGTTGCTGCTGCTTTTTCAGCAGCACGAACAGCACGCTTGCTGTCAGCATCACGAAGGAGAGATGGCCAAACGAGGCCAGCAATTCCTCGCTGATACCGAAAAAGGCTGCCTTATGGGGCAGAACCAGTTCCGTGACCAGCAGCCAGGCAGCGGCAAACCCCGTGTAGAGGAGAGCAAGGCCGGCCGGGCCAAAGAGGATGTTGCGCCGAGGGGGTAGGGGAGGGTTCATCGATTGCGCCCGTTTTTCTCGCCAGTTGTCATTATGGTATTTTCTGAATGCATTCAACCTGGCGCATCAAGTGTGCGACGGCTTTTTTCCACCATTTCCAGGAAAGGAGAAACAACTTCTTCCCCCAGGCTTTCTTTCAGCCTGGCATAGGCCGGGGCCATGGCGGCCTTGAACGGTGCAGCGTCGGGGGTGACTATCTGTACGCCCAGCCTGGCCAGTGCCACGAGTTGTTGCTGTTCCTGAACCCGGATCATCTGGCGCATCATTTGCCCCGCTTTTTTTGATTCTTCGCGCAGAATCTGCTGTTGCACCTGGGTCAGAGCGTCAAAACTCTTTTTGTTGATGATGTACACCATGGAGCCATAGGCGTAATTCACCAGCGAAAGAAATTTTTGTGTTTCATAGAGTTTTTGTTCGTAGATCACGGAAATGGGGTTTTCCTGGCCATCGGCCATTCCCAGCTTCATGGCCCGAGCCAGCTGAGAATATTCGACCAGGGCGATTTTCCCGCCTAGCGCCAGAATGGCTGTTTTATAGGTCTGGACCGGCGGAATCCGGATCCTGAGTCCGCGCATGTCTTCAGGCCGCAGGATCGGCCGTTTCGAATTGGTAAACTGCCTGAAGCCCCAATCCCAGCAGCTCAGCGGCTCCAGGCCCAGCTGGCGCAGATCCGGCGTGACCCAATCCATGAAATCGCCGTCCACGACCCGGTCGGCATGGTCAAAATTATCAAAGACAAAAGGCATGCTCACGCAGCCGAACTTTTTGCAGTGCTCAACATAGCGGTCATGCGGCGGGAAGGACATATCCACCCGGCCATCAATCACCAGCTGCAACAGTTCAGGCAGTTCGCCCAATGCGCCCTTCGGATAGATCGAAATCTGTACTTGCCCGTGCGTGCGCGTGGCGACGCCTTCGGCAAACAGTTCGGCTGCAATGTGGGAAGGGTGATCCTCCGCGCAGTGGTGGGCCAGGAGCAAAGGTTTGAACATGTTCATCGCAGCCTCCGGTCATGCGCAAATCCGCCGACAAGTGTCGGGATGGATACAATATAGCGTTTTTAAAAGCGTTCCATGGCCGCGCCATAATGGGTTCCGTAAGGCGAGTACCCTAGGGGGATGCTATATAAACGTAAGAAATTCGCCGCATGAATGTGGCACGGATAATCGCAACCTGCAAGAGAGGCCCGTCATGAATCTTGGTTTGGCTGAGTCAAGCGCTGCGCAGGATCAACATATCCTCGATACCCTCGCCGAAGGCGTTTACGGCTTGGATGCCAGGTACTGCATCACGTTCGTAAATCGGGCCGTGCAGAATCTGCTGGGGTGGAGCGCGGCGGAAATGATCGGCAAGGATGCGCTGGCGCTGTTGCACCGGGTCAAACCCAAGGGCTCGCCTTTCCCGCCGGGAGAGTATCCGCTGAGCTGGGTCGAGCAGGGCGGCTCGATTTTCAATCTGGAGGATCAACTGAGTTGCAAGGATGGCACGATCCTGCCGGTTGAGTTCTCGATGAATCCGTTGCCGGACAGCCAGTCGGGTACCGCAATGGTGGTCGTGTTTCGCGATATTTCCGAGCGCAAGGAAAATCACCGCAGCCTGGCGCAGGCTTTCCATGACATGGCTGAAATAAACAACAGCCTGGACAAGGCCCGCAACCAGTTGCAACAGTCGGAAAAAATGGTTGCCATTGGCCAGTTGGCGGCAGGCATGGCGCATGAAATCAATAACCCGATTGGCTTTATCCAATCCAATCTGGGTACTCTGGAAAAATATATCCATGCGCTACTGAGCCTGATTGAACAGTATGACGAGATCGAAGCCAATGGCAGCGTGACTGCGGATTGCCTGGCAAAGATCAACGGCTTGAAGAAGGTGATCGATTTCGATTTCATGCATGAGGACCTGACCGATCTGCTGGATGAATCGCGCAAAGGCATCGAGCGGGTGCGCAAAATTGTGCAGGGATTGAGAGAGTTTTCCCAGGAGGGCGCGGCGGACGAATGGACCTGGCTCGATATTCCGCAGAGCCTGGAAAACGTACTCAGTGTGATCCACAACGAAATGGCCGGGAAATGCAGTTTGCAGCGGGACTATGGCAAGACCCCGGAAGTGTATTGCCTGCCGTCACAGATCAATTACGTCTTCATGAGCATTCTTGCCAATGCGGCACAGGCGATTGAAACCCATGGCGAAATCACCATTAGAACCGGGCAGGCCGATGACATGGTCTGGGTCGAAATCGCCGACACGGGCAGCGGTATCGCGCCCGAAGTGCTTCCGCGGATATTTGAACCTTTTTTCACCACCAGGCCGGTGGGCAAAGGTTCCGGCATGGGGCTGGCCACTGCCTATGGAATCATCAAGGCACACGGTGGCCGAATCGATGTATCCAGCACCTTGGGCAAAGGCTCCTCGGTTGTCGTACGCCTGCCCGTGAAAACCGCGAACGCAGCCTGATATACCGCCTTCCGCGAGCGCCATTGCATCGTGCGGCGCATAATCCCGTCCGTCATTCTTGTCCATCCTGAATGTGAAGCAGGGACTTGAGGCCGTGCCGGGCAAGCTCGCCGCGCGATCGTTCCTGCCGTTTGCCCGAAAACCGGCAGGGATTCATCCGCAGACCGTTTTATGCCCGTTTGGCGGATTTAATTCGAAGAGAAATTTTGTGAAGAATGAAATGAAAAAATGCGCGCCAACCGTGGCCGTGATCGGCGGCGGTCCGGCCGGGCTGATGGCGGCCGAGATGCTGATCCAGGGTGGCGTGAACGTAGTGTTGTACGACGCGATGCCCTCGGTCGGGCGCAAGTTTTTGCTGGCCGGCAAGGGCGGCTTGAATATCACCCATTCCGAGCCGCGTGAGCCCTTCCTTTCGCGCTATGGCGCCCGCAGGGCACAAATCGAACCGCTGCTGGATGCGTTCGGTCCGGATGCCTTGCGTGAATGGGTACACGCGTTGGGCGTCGAGACCTTTGTCGGTTCCTCCGGGCGGGTTTTCCCGCGCGAAATGAAGGCTGCGCCGCTGTTGCGAGCCTGGCTGCACCGCTTGCGAGGCGCCGGGGTGGCCATTCATGTACGCCATCATTGGCAGGGCTGGGATCAGGCCGGACGCTTGCGCCTGGCCGGTCCGGAGGGCGAAATTGCGGTGGCGGCCGATGCGGTGGTGCTGGCGCTGGGCGGCGGCAGCTGGGCGCGGCTGGGGTCGGATGGCGCCTGGGTGCCGCTGCTGGAAGCGCAGGGAATCGGGGTCGCACCGCTGCGGCCGGCCAATTGCGGTTTCGACGTGGGCTGGAGCGAGCACTTCAGTACGCGCTTTGCCGGCCAACCGCTCAAGTCGGTGGCGCTGGATTTTGTCGATTCCACCGGCAAGCGGGTGCAGCGCCGCGGCGAATTCGTGGTCACGGCCAGCGGGGTCGAGGGCAGCCTGATCTATGCGCTGTCGTCCGGGATGCGCGACGAGATCGCCGCCAACGGGGTGGCGACGAAGCATCTGGACCTGATGCCGGACAAATCGCTGGAACGGGTCACCGAGGCGTTGTCGCGGCCGCGCGGGGCCGATTCGATGGCGAACCACTTGCGTCGCAAGCTGGGGCTGGAAGGCGTGAAGGTCGGACTATTGCGCGAACTGGTTGCCAAGGCCGACTTCGCCGATCCGGTTTTGCTGGCTGCCGCGATCAAGGCGCTACCCCTGCGTTTGGTCGCGCCGCGCCCGCTCGATGAAGCGATCAGCAGTGCCGGCGGCGTGGTGTTCGAGGCGCTGGATGTCGGCCTGATGCTCAAAACTCTGCCCGGCATATTCTGCGCCGGCGAGATGCTGGACTGGGAAGCGCCGACCGGCGGCTATCTGCTGACGGCGTGTTTTGCCAGTGGCCGCGCCGCAGGGCTGGGCGCGCTGGCCTGGCTGGAAAACCAGGCAGCTACACCTGCAGGTTGAGCAGGTCGCGGGCGAGGTCGATGACTTCGCTTGCGCTCAAGCCGATGCCGGCCGGGTGCGTTTTGCGCCATTCATCCGCGGCGGCACCATGCAGCCAGGCGGCGCAGCGCGTGGCCTCGAAGGCATCCAGTCCCTGTCCGAGCAAAGCGGCAACAATGCCGCAGAGCGTGTCGCCCTGACCGGCATTGCTCAAGGCCGCGTTGCCGCTGGCATTGAGGCTCCAGCGTTTTTCGTCGCTGCAGACCGATCCGGCACCCTTGAGCAGCACGATGCTGTTCAGGCGTTGCGCCAGCGTTTGCGCGGCGGCAATCCTGTCCGCTTGCACCGCCTGGGTAGTGGTGCCGAGCAGGCGTGCCGCTTCGGCGGGGTGGGGCGTGAGGATCGTTGCGCTGCTGCGCTGGCATAGCCGGGTCTGCAGTGCCGGGTGCGCGGCGATCAGGTTCAGCGCATCGGCGTCCAGCAACAGGGGCTGCGGGCAAGCCAGCAGCCGGCCGAGCAGATCGAGCGCGAATTCGCTTTGGCCGAAGCCGGGTCCGGCAACCAGATGACTGAAGTCGTGTGCCGCGAGCAGGCTCGCTGCATCATGCAGCATCAGTTCCGGCTGCTGCGGGTCCAGTGCGGGATGATCGGGCGCAAGAAACCCCAAATGCACCTTGCCTGCCCCTAGTTTCAGCGCAGCGCGGCCGGCCAGCAGCGGCGCGCCGAGCATGCCGCTGGCGCCACCAAAGATGGCCAGGGTGCCAAACTGGCCCTTGTGCGTATTCGCTTGCCGGCGCAACTGGCGCAATGCCGCTGGCGGCGTGTCGACCAGTTCGCCGCTGGCTGCTGATGCGGGGGGCAGAGTCAAGCCGAGCGATTCAACGATGATTTCCCCGGCGCAATCGCACCCTGCTCCGGTATGCAGGCCAGGCTTGTCGGCAATGAATGTCAGGGTTTTGCTGGCGCGGATGGCCGTCCCTCTGATTGCACCGCTGTAGGCATCCAGCCCGCTCGGCGTATCGATGGCCAGCACGGGTTTCCCGCTATTGTTGGCGGCTTCCACCAGGGCACGGGCTGCGCCATCGAGATCACGGGCCAGGCCGATGCCGAACAGGGCATCCACGATCAGATCGGCAGCGGAAAAATCGGGCAGGGCGGAAAGCGGGCAGACGACGACATCCAGCCCCGCTTGCTGCAGTTCACGGGCGCACACCAGACCATCGCCGCCGTTATTGCCGGGGCCGGCCAGCACGACCACTTTTCGGATGTCTGCCGGCCAGGCCAGGACCAGATGGGCGGCGCGATGGCCGGCGCGCTCCATCAAGGGCAAGCCGGCTGCCAGCGCATCGGTTTCGATCTGGCGCAGTTCGGCCAGCGTTGGGAAAGAAGTGTTCATTCGCGGGCAATCCGGCTGCGTTCGATGCGGTTGATATAACGCTGGACCAAGGTCTGGCTGCTACCGTTGAGCTGGATGAAACGGCAGCCGATGCGCAGCGAGCGCGGGTCGTGTCGCGCGGTGACCGCGCGCGTGGCGCAGACCAGCAAATCGACCTGAATGACGCCGACTTCCGGCAGCTCGATCCGGCAGCTGGCGAGACGCATGCCCGGCAGCAACAGCAGCGACGGCAAGGGCCCAAGCAGGCTGACGCCACCAAGGCTGATATCGGCGACTTCGGCCTCGATAAAAGCCGGGTCGTCGTGCTGCGGAATGCGGCAGTACACCTGCTGGTGCACAGGAACGGAGAGGCGGAAGTAATCGCGTCGCTGCAAATGCAGCAAGGCAGAAGGGCGATCGGTGCGTACGGCGCGGCGTCCTTGGTGCGTGATGGCCCGGGGAGCTGGCGCGTCGAATTGAATATGCACGTGGTCCAGGCTGCTGACGCAGACCATGTACGGCGCACCGAGCAATAGCGCGAGGGTACGCTCGTCCGGGCTGGCATCAAAAACCAGATGGTCCTGTGCAACCTGCAACAGCGCGCTCAGTGCAAACGGTTCGCGCCGCTCTGCGGGGTAAAGGCAGACGAGTTCCGGATGCCTGGCTAGACGCATCAGCAAATGCTGCACCTCCTCCGGATCCTGGATCAGGAATGGCGCGGGGTCGTCCGGCTGGATCGGTTCAAGGGTGAAGTGGTCGGGCATGCGCGGGTTTCGAGTTGGGCCAAAGTGCTTGGCCTGCCAATCGGAATTGCCTCATGGGCCGTTATAGCACGCAGCACAGGTACTGCCACATGTGCTTCACGCTGCCGGCAGCAGCAGGCGCTCCACCTCGGCCAGCGTGGCACGATCTTCCCGGTGGCTGGCGTTGCGTTCGGCCGAGAGCGGCCGCACGTGCAGCAGTACCGGGGTCTCGTCATACCAGAATGACAGGGTCGGATAGCCGGCGACATGCTGGATGCCGGCATTTTCGTTGTGCTGGTAATCGATTTTCTGGTCCAGCAGGAAGAATTCCACGGCTTTGGGATCGTCGTGATACAGCAGCAGGTTGATGTTGGAGTGCTCCCCTGCCGTTCCGGACAGCACCGAACCGGTCAGGTACGGCCGGTAGGCGGCAAAGAAGTGCATCAGGTAAGCGGCTTTCTGGCGCAGGTCGCGCAGCAACTCCGGGTGCTCCGGGTTGTAAACGGCACGGTACTGGTGGAGTGCGTCCCCGACTTCCTGGTTGGAAGGCAGTGCCCGCCCGTCGGTAACACCCATCTGGTGGGCCGCCTTGCGCTTGGCCTGCGCCAGATCATTCATGTGACCTTCTGCGATCAGGCGTGCGGCCCGCGCGGCGATTTCCGCGCGCAAGGCCGTTGATGAGCGTTCACTGCCGGGACGGGCCATGCTGCCTCCTCAAGGATCAAGCTTCAACAGAACCCAACGGTGGGCGACCAATTTCAGAATAGAAGA
Organism: Pseudomonadota bacterium; assembly: GCA_018261735.1. Classification (GTDB taxonomy): domain Bacteria; phylum Pseudomonadota; class Gammaproteobacteria; order Burkholderiales; family Chitinibacteraceae; genus Formivibrio. The sequence continues at coordinate 38,372 of JAGTRM010000024.1, read as the reverse complement.
TTCTTGATCTCTTCCAGGGGCGCCACGCTGCCACCGCTGCTGCTGCCCAGACCCAGTTCCGGGTTGGTCTGGGGGAACTCGCTGAAGAAGTATTCAGGCTGTAGTCCCTTTTCGGTTTGCAACGTTTGCACCATCACGCCTTCCGGCATCGGGTATTCATATTCCGGCTGATCCTTCAGTGCCTTGGACATGTAGTTGATCCATACCGGCAAGGCTGCGGCGCCCCCGGTTTCGCTGCCGCCCAGCGATTTGGGCTGATCGAAGCCAATCCAGACGATGGCAACCAGCCGGGGCTGGAAGCCGGCAAACCAGGCATCGTTGGTGTCGTTGGTGGTACCGGTTTTCCCCGCGAGATCATTGCGCCCCAGCGCACGCGCCTTGGCGGCCGTACCGAAACGAACGACATCGTGCATCATGTTGGTCATAACGAAGGCATTGCGCGCATCCAGCGTGCGCGGCGCGTTTTCACCGGCCACTTCAGGTTCCATCTTGGCCAGTACCTTGCCGGCACGGTCTTCGATCCGGGTCACGAAATGGGAGTGAACGCGGTAGCCGGTATTGGCAAACACGGAATAGCCCTCGGCCATCTGCATCGGCGTGACCGAACCTGCCCCCAGCGCCATCGTCAGATAGGCCGGGTGGTTCTTCGGGTTGAAGCCGAAGCGGGTGATGTGCTGCTGCGCATACTGGGGGGAAATGGCTTGCAGGATACGGATGGAAACCAGGTTCTTGGACAGGGTCAGCGCATTGCGTACGGTCATCATGCCGGCAAACTTGCCATCGAAGTTCTTCGGCTCCCAGCTTTGCCCCCCGGTTTGTTCCGGGCTGATCACCAGCGGGGCGTCGTTGATCAGCGTGGCCGGCGTAACGCCGCGTTCCAGTCCGGCTGAATAAATAAAGGGCTTGAAGCTGGAGCCGGGCTGGCGCCAGGCCTGCGTGGCATGGTTGAACGCACTGCGGTTGAAATCGAACCCGCCCACCAGGGCCTTGACCGCGCCATTGAACGGATCAAGCGAAACCAGGGCGCCTTCGACCTGCGGCAATTGGGTAACCATCCAGCCCTTGTCGGTCTGGCGCAGACGGATCACCGCGCCGGGGCGCAGCCGCGAAGCGGGCGGGGCCTTGTCTGAAAGCAGTGCGCGGGCGAGTTTCAAGCCGTCGCCTTCCACCGTTACGCTGTCCCGGCCGCGGATATAGGCGCGGATCGCCTTGGGACTCGCTTCGAGAATGACGGCAAGACGGATTTCTTCCGCCTCCTTGAAATCGGCCAGTGCTTCGTCCAGGGCTTCCTCGTTGCCGAGCAGACCGACATCAAGAAACGCTTCGGCGCCGCGATAACCGTGGCGCAGGTCGTAATCCATCAAGCCCTGCCGCAAAGCCTGGTAGGCAGCAGCCTGTTGCTTGCTGTCGATTGTGGTGTAAACCCGGAATCCTTCTGTGTAAATGCCGTCCTTGTAGCGTTCGGCCATCATTTGCCGTGCCATTTCTGCAACATATTCTGCGTGTACCGGGAAAGCCTGGCCGGATTGTTTGACATCCAACTTCTCGATTTTGGCAGCCTCAAATTCCGCATCGGTAATAAAACGCAGCTCGTGCATGCGCCGCAATACATACATCTGGCGCAGTTTGGCGCGATTGGGATTCACCACGGGATTGTAGGCAGAAGGCGCTTTAGGCAAGCCGGCCAGCATGGCGGCTTCGGCAATACTCAGTCTGGAAAGCTCTTTGCCGAAATAAATCTGCGCCGCTGCGGCAAAACCATGGGCGCGCTGTCCCAAATAGATCTGGTTGATATAAAGCTCCAGAATCTGGTCTTTGGTCAAATTGTGTTCAATTTTGAAAGAGAGCAGTGCTTCATTGAATTTGCGTGAAAAAGTCTTTTCATTGGACAGATAGAAATTACGCGCCACTTGCATGGTGATCGTACTCGCGCCCGAGGCGGACCGGCCGGACAGCAGATTGCTGACCATCGCACGCAATACGCCGATGTAATCTACCCCGCCATGCTGGTAGAAACGCTCATCTTCGGCGGCCAGAAGCGCGTTTTTCATGACTTTTGGCGTTTCGCTGATGGGCGTGAACGAGCGTTTTTCCTCGCCGAACTCGCCAATCAGCACATTGTCCGCCGAATAAACCCGCAAAGGAATTTTGGGGTGGTAATCTGTCAGCGCTTCGAGGGAAGGCAGTTTGGGGTAAGTGAGAATGACAGCCAGTAGTACCAAAGCTGCCCCAATTAATGCCAGGCCGCTGATAGCGCCGAACAGGATCAGAAAAAAACGTTTAGTCATAGCTGTCAATTATTGATTTGAATCGCGATATTCCCGTTGGGGAACCCCGGGTACATGTTGCAAAATGGTGTGCATTGTCCAAGTCGTCTTTACAGCAGCGACCTACACTGCTAGGCTTTTAAGCAAGTTGGGAAGAAGGCGGCCTATTTATCTAATTTTTAAAGGAATCCTGTGTTGAATCTCGATTTCCTGAAGCCCAAGGCCCCTCCCTTGGTCGGCGTGGATATTAGCTCATCTGCTGTCAAGATGGTCGAGTTGAGCCTTGCCGGGCGGAACTACAGTCTTGATCGCTATGTCATCCTGCCCTTGCCGAAAGATGCCGTATCAGACGGCAATCTGACCAATATTGATGCCGTGGCGGATACGGTGAAACGAGCATGGCAGCAGCTGGGTACGCGCGTCAAGCATGTTGCAATCGCTTTGCCTGCCGCATCCGTCATCACCAAGAAAATTCTGGCCCCCGCGCAACTGAGCGAACGTGACCTGGAATACCAGGTCGAGACCGAGGCAAACCAGTACATCCCTTTCCCGCTGGATGAAGTCAACCTGGATTTCCAGATCCTTGGCCCCAACCCCAATACGCCCGAAGAAAACGATGTCCTGATCGCGGCGGCCAAAAAAGACAAGGTGGAAGAGCGTGTTGCGGCTGTCGAGGCCGCCGGTCTCAAAGCCGTCGTGGTCGATGTTGAATCCTATGCCGCCCAGGCTGCTTTTGAGCTGATGCGTCCGCAGTTGCCCAACAACGGCGAGGGCCAGATCGTCGCGGTCGTGGATATCGGGGCTACCGGGATGCACATGAACATCTTCAAGGATTCCCAATCCATCTATAGTCGTGACCAGGCCTACGCCGGAAACCAGCTGACCCAGGAAATCCAGCGCAAGTACAACATGTCTTTCGAAGAAGCCGAACTCGCCAAGCATCAGGGCGGTTTGCCGGAAAATTACGAACCCGACGTGCTGCAGCCCTTCATGGATACGCTTGCGATGGAAGTGGGGCGCTCATTGCAATTCTTCTATACCTCCAGCAATTACACGACGGTGGATCATATCCTGCTGGCGGGCGGGTGCAGCGTGATTCACGGCCTGGATGAAGCCGTATCCAGCCGAACCCAGGTTGCGAGCACCATGCGCGCCAATCCTTTTTTCAGCATGGCTACCGGCAAAGTGCGCGGCAAGCAGATCCAGCTTGATGCCCCGTCCCTACTGATTGCCTGCGGTCTCGCGATGCGGAGGTTCGACCCAGTATGATCCGGATTAACCTGCTTCCTCACCGCGAAGAAAAAAGACGGGCTAAACAGCGCCGGTTCTTGTCTTTGCTGGTGTTTGCCTTCGTGGGCGCCATTGGCGTACTCATCCTGGGCTTTACCGTGCTGGCCGCGAAGATCGATACCCAGCGTTCGCGCAATGATTTCTTGGCGGCAGAAAATGCCAAGCTTGACCGGGAAATCGCGGAAATAGAAAAACTCAAGACGGAAAAACAAGCACTGCTGGACCGTAAAAAAGTGGTCGAACGCCTTCAGTCAAACCGGACAGAGGCTGTGCGTGTAGTGGACCAACTGGTTCGCCAGACGCCGGAAGGGATTTATCTGAAGGATTTCAAGCAGGCGGACGATCAGATCACCTTGGTGGGGTATGCCCAGTCGAATGCGCGGGTTTCAACCTACATGCGCAATCTTAACGATTCCCCGGTGTTTGAACAGCCGCTGCTGGTCGAGGTAAAGGCGGCGAATGTGGGCAACCTGCGCCTGTCGGAATTCAATTTGCGCACCCGGGTCACACGGACTACGGATGCGGCTGCCTCTGCGTCAATGCCCGCGGGCGCCAAACGAGGGGAAGCCAAATGACCCTGGATGATTTCAAGGGACTCGATCCCAAGGATGCGGGCAACTGGCCCATACCGGTTCAGTTGCTATGCATGCTGTTGCTGTTTGGACTGATTCTCACCGGCGGCTATTTTTATGTCTGGGCCGATCAGTTGCAGGAACTGGAGGCCGCCCAAGTCAAGGAAGAACAGCTCAAGCAGCAATTTCTGGACAAGAAGAAGCAAGCTGTTAATCTCGAGGCCTATCGTCAGCAGCTGCTGGAGATTCAACAAGCGTTTGGTGCAATGCTGAAACAGTTGCCCAATAAAGCCGAGATGGAAACGCTGCTGACCGAAATCAACCAAGCGGGTGTCGGGCGCGGCCTGTTGTTCGAGTTGTTCCGGCCCGGTGCTGAAATCAAGACCAGCGAATTTGTTGAGCAGCCTATCGATATCCGTATTAGCGGCAATTACCATGATTTGGCTTCTTTTGTGAGTGATGTGGCCCAGCTTTCCCGGATCGTCACCCTCGGCAATATTCAATTGGCGCCCGCAAAAGACGGCCAGTTAACGATGCAGGCTGTGGTCAGGACATACCGCGTACTGGATGAGGCAGAAATCCAGGCCATCAGACAGGCTGAACTTGATGCCAAGAAAAAGAAAAAGTGATGAGGTGAATCGGTGAAAAGCGAGAATCTCATGATCGTGCGATGGGTTGGCCTGTCTTTGGCATTGCTTGGCCTGACGGGCTGTTTTGGTGACAAAAACAGCGACCTCAAAGAGTGGATGCAAAAGAGCAGCGAGGGGCTGCAAGGCAAGGTCGAACCCCTGCCTGAGGTCAAACCCTACCAACCATTTCTGTACAATGCTTTTGAGGTGGTCGACCCCTTCCGTGCCTCGAAAATGGAGCTTGGCAGAAAAGGTGGCGGAAGCGGCGCGTTGGCGCCCAATACCAATCGGCCGAGAGAACCGCTGGAAGCCTATGATCTGGAAAAGTTGAAGATGGTGGGTATTCTGCAGCAGGGCAAGAATATCCAGGCATTGGTGAATGCGCCGGATGGCAACCTATATCGAGTCAAGCTGGGCAGTTACCTGGGGCAGAATTTCGGGATGGTGGTTGGCATATCCGAAACCGAAATCAAGCTCAAGGAAATAGTTGAGGATAGCGGTGGTGATTGGGTTGAGCGCTCTACCAGTCTCAATCTTGAGGAAGTCGGGCAAAAAGCGGAGCAGAAGAAATGAACTACAGGAAATTAAGAACCTGGCTCGGGTGCCTTGCTTTGGCCCTGATCGCCCCGTTGGCTTTGGCGCTTGACCCAGTGGCGATCACGGGCATTGAAGTCACCAACATTTCTGCCGAAAAACAAGTTGTCAAAATCAACTTCAATGGCGGGGCACCCAGCCCCGCGAGTTTTTCGATTAATACTCCTCCCCGCATTGCCTTTGACTTTGCCAATACTGTCAACCAGGCGGGGAAGAATGCCGTGCAGGTCAACGGCAACGTGCTTCGGCTGATTAATATCGCCGAAGGTTCCGGGCGGACGCGCGTCGTGCTCAACCTGCAAAAGAAGGCTTCCTACCAAGCGACGGCTGAAGGGAATGCCGTGCTGATTACCGTGGACGGCGCGGCGGTTGATGCCGTGGCGACGCAAACAACGCATTTTTCCGATGCCAAACCCACAGAGAAAACCCAAGGTATTCAGGATATCGATTTCCGTCGTGGCGACAATGGCGAGGGCAAGATCGTCGTTGATCTTTCCAGCCCCAATGTCGGCATTGATATTCGCCAGCAGGGCAAGAATCTGGTTGTCGAATTTGCCAGGGCGGCCTTGCCCAAGAAGCTGGAGCGCCGGCTGGATGTCACGGATTTCGGCACGCTGGTGCAAAAGATCGACGCCTATGGACAGGCTGATTCGGCCAAGCTGGTAATCGAGCCCAAAGGAAACTGGGAGTACTCCGCGTATCAGACCGAAAACCGCTTCACCATCGAAGTGCGTGAAGTGGTGGAAGATTCGAAAAAACTGACCAGTCAGAAAACCTACAAGGGTGAAAAACTCTCGCTGAACTTCCAGAATGTGGAAATTCGCACTGTGTTGCAGGTGCTGGCCGAATTCACCGGCATGAACATCATCACCAGCGATACGGTCAATGGCTCGCTGACCTTGCGGCTCAAGGACGTTCCGTGGGACCAGGCCATGGATATCATCCTGCAAGCCAAGGGACTGGATCAGCGCAAGACCGGCAATGTGGTGTGGATCGCGCCGCGCGATGAACTTGCTGCGAAAGAAAAGCAGGAACTCGAAACCAAAAAGCAGATTTCAGAACTGGTTCCGACCCGGCAGGAAATGTTCCGTCTCAAGTACCACAAGGCAGAAGATTTCGAAAAGATTTTGAAGGACGAAAAAAGCGGCTTTTTAACCAAGCGAGGGAGCTGGGTCCTGGATCCGCTGACCAATACCCTGTTCATCAACGATGTGCCGAGCAAGCTCGAGGAAATTCGTGACCTGATCGCGAAAACGGATATTCCTTCGCGCCAGGTAATGATCGAGGCGCGAATTGTTGAGGCACGCGAGGGGTTCAGCCGGGAGTTGGGCGTCAAGTTGGGGATGGGCCGTACGGGCACAACGAATAGCTACGATACGGCAATTAATTTGCCTGCGGCGGGACTTAATGGCTATTCCGCTGCATCGTTGACCGGGGTGTTTGGCTCGGTACTTGGTGGCACGATTAACCTTGAACTGACGGCGCTGGAATCCGACAGCGATGGCAAGATTGTTTCCAGTCCACGGCTGATTACTGCTGACCGGGTTGAGGCCACCATCGAGGATGGCGAAGAAATCCCCTATTCGCAGACCGCGCCGAATGGAGCAACCACGGTATCGTTCAAAAAAGCCACGTTGTCGCTCAAGGTCACGCCGCAGATTACCCCGGATGGCAATGTGATCATGGATCTGAAGGTCAACAAGGACAGTCGCGGTACGGATACGACCGCAGGGCCGGCGATCGACACCAAGCAGATCCAGACCAAGGTACTGGTGGAGAATGGCGGAACGGTGGTGATCGGCGGCATTTACTTGCAATCGATATCGAACGCCAAGGATCAAGTGCCGCTCTTGGGGGACATCCCGATTCTGGGCAACCTTTTCAAGCATAAATCCCTGATCACGTCGAAGCGGGAGCTGCTGATTTTTGTCACGCCCAGGATCATGGCGCAGGAACTGGTCGTGAAATGAAATAGGGCGGCCGGATCGCGGCTTTCCTAGCTTTCCGCTACAATGCCTGGCATGAAAATGCCAGGCAATTTTTTTTTGGTCGGCCTGATGGGGGCCGGCAAGACGACGGTGGGACGGGCGTTGGCCAGGGTTGCTGACAAACGCTTTCTGGATTCGGATCATGAAATCGAGGCCAGGGCCGGCGTGCGCGTGCCGATCATCTTCGAAATCGAGGGCGAGGCAGGATTTCGTGCGCGCGAAACCGCCGTCATTGCCGAATTGACCGCGTTGCAGGATATCGTGCTGGCAACGGGCGGGGGCGCAGTGCTCAATCCCGCCAATCGTGAAGCACTCAAGCGCCATGGTTTCGTGATCTATCTGCGTGCCAACGTGGACGAACTGTACCAGCGCACCTGCCACGACAAAAACCGGCCGTTGCTGCAAACGGCCAATCCCAAAGCCCGCTTGCAGGAACTCTTCGAAGCACGCGATCCGCTTTACCGCGAAGTGGCCGATCTGGTGATCGATACCAGCCGCCAATCCGTCCATCAATTGCTCAACCGCCTTCTGCGCGAACTGGAGCCCCATTTCAATGCGAACCGTCCCGCTTAATCTGTCCCAGGCGCCCTATGACATCCAGATCGGCCGCGGGTTGTTGACCCGTGCGGATCTGATCTTGCCGCTGCTGCCGCAAAAACAGGTGGCGATTGTTTGCAATGACACGGTGGCACCGCTCTATCTCGATGCGTTGCGAGCCGTACTCGAGGCGGAAGGGGTGCGTTGTCACAGCATCATTCTGCCTGATGGCGAAGGGTTCAAGACCTGGGAAACGCTCAATCTGATTTTCGATGGACTGCTGGCAAACCGATGCGAGCGCAAGACGACCTTGATCGCGCTCGGTGGTGGCGTGATCGGCGACATGACCGGATTTGCCGCGGCCGTGTACCAGCGTGGCGCGCCATTCATCCAGATCCCGACGACTTTGCTGGCGCAGGTGGATTCTTCCGTCGGAGGCAAAACTGCAATCAACCATCCGCTCGGCAAGAACATGATCGGTGCGTTCTACCAGCCCCGGCTGGTGCTGGCGGATCTGGCCACGCTTGATACGTTGCCGCAGCGCGAATTTTCTGCCGGCATGGCCGAAGTGATCAAGTATGGCTTGATCGACGATTTGGACTTTTTCGAGTGGCTGGAGACCCATGTTGACCGCTTGATGGAACGGGATGCCGATGCGCTGGCGTTTGCCGTTGAGCGCTGTTGTCGCAACAAGGCGCGGGTGGTAGCGCAGGATGAACGGGAAACGGCCGGGGTGCGTGAATTGCTCAATTTGGGGCATACCTTCGGCCACGCCATCGAGGCCGGCATGGGCTACGGTGTCTGGTTGCATGGAGAGGCTGTGGCGGCCGGGATGGTGCTGGCCGCGCTGGCTTCGCGCGAGCTGGGCCAAATGGGTACGGCGGATGTCGACCGGATCAAGGCCTTGCTGACCAAGGCCGGCTTGCCAGTCGTCGCGCCGGCGCTGGGGGCCGAGCGTTATCTGGCGCTGATGGCCGGCGACAAAAAAGTCGACGACGGACGTATCCGTTATATCCTGATGCGCCGGCTGGGCGAGTCTTATGCGGGGGAATTGTCTTCGGATGTGGTGACGCGCGCGCTTGAGTCCGGCTGCGAATAAGACGTATCCGTTGCCGGATATGCCGCTGTGTCTGCTGACATGGCGCGCTGTGCGGCGTACTGTGCGAGTGTCAAGCCAAGATCGTCGCGCAAGCGCGCCATGTGCGGGGCAAGCGCCTGCTCTTTTGCTGCCCAGAGCGGTGTTTGCATGTGTTCGAAGATGTCAGATAGCCGGATTTGATCAATATCGATGGCGAGCAGCCATCGGCCGTCGCGGCTGGCTTCCACCCATGCCTTCTGCGACATTGCCTCTAAAAGTTGGTTGGTGGCATCCAGGCCCAAGCCAGCCCGGCGGCGCAAGATGTTGATATGCAGTACTTCTCCCTTGTGATAGGCCTCATTCAATACCAGTAGAATAAGCACGGCTTGCTCGAAACGGCTGCCCTGTTTCCCTTTCCAGCCCCAGGCATCATTGCGCCAATAGGATAAACAGGCCGAGAGTACGGCGCCGCCGAGAACGATTACCCAGCTCACGTACAGCCAGAGCAGAAAAATCGGAAAACTGGCAAAAGCGCCATACACCAGCTTGAACGTACCGAATTTCTTGATATAAAGGCTGAACAGCAGTTTCATGACATCGAGGGCGGTTGCACTGCAGAACGCGGCAATCAGGGCGTGACTGCGCGGAACAAAGCAATTGGGCACCGCGAGGTAAACCATGCCCAGCGTCAGGAATACCAAGAGCCAGGGGCCCAGCTTCAGCAGGGAAAGTCCGATGCCCGGCAGCCCGTCAGGCAGTCCGCTCGACAGCCAGGAAGCCAGTGAAATGCTCAAACCGATCAGCAACGGGCCCAGCGTCAGTGCGGCCCAATAAATCAGCGTTCTTGCCAGGAGATTGCGCGCGCGCGGCGCGCCCCATATCTGGTTGAGTGTCTTTTCGATGGTAAACATCAGCAACAGGGCCGTTGCCGCAAGGCCGACCATACCCATGGCGGTGAGGCGTTCGGCATTGTCGGAAAACTGGTGCATGTAGGTGCCGATGATCTTGCCGGAGGCGTCGGGTACCAGATTCGTCAGAATGAAAGATTTGAACTTGCCGCTGTAATCGCCAAACATCGGAAACGCGGCAAAAAGTGTCAGCGCGATGGTGAACAGCGGGACGATGGCCAGCAGCGTGGTATAAGTCAGGCTGGCTGCGGTTTGCAGGCAGCGGTCATCGATCAGGCGGCGCAGGACAAAACGAGAAAATCCGGCTATGCGCAGCCAGGTAATGTGTGCGAACAGGCGAGATGGCATTGAGAGATTCAAGTCGGATAAGATGCACCTATCATAACGTACCTGTCCGTGTTGGGAGATACAAGGCATGAGTGAAATCCTCGTGTTGTATTACAGTGCCCATGGCGCTACGCGGCAGCTGGCGCAGCTGATCGCGCGCGGGGTGGACTCGGTGCCGGGAGCCAGTGCACGTCTGCGCACGGTGCCGCGGGTGTCTGCGGTCTGCGAGGCTGTGGAAGCGGATATTCCAGGGCAAGGCGCGCCCTATGTCGAGCTGACTGATTTAGTCGAGTGTGCCGGACTGGCGCTGGGCAGCCCCACCCGCTTTGGCAACATGGCGGCACCCATGAAGTATTTCTGGGATTCCACCAGTGCCCAGTGGCTCAAGGGTGCATTGATCGGCAAGCCGGCCTGTGTGTTTACCAGTACCAGCGCCATGCATGGCGGCAATGAATCCACGCTGCTTTCGATGATGTTGCCGCTGTTGCATCATGGCATGCTGCTGCTCGGATTGCCCTATTCCGAGACGGCACAGCTCGCGACCACCTCAGGCGGCACGCCGTATGGTGCCAGCCACATCGCTGGGCCGGATTCAAACTGGCCGGTCAGCGAAACCGAACGTTTGCTGTGCCTGGCCCAGGGCAGGCGCCTGGCGGAAGTGATGCTCAAATTGGAGCGGGCCTGATGCTGCGGGATCGATGGATGCCGGTGATGCAATGGGGGGCGATATCCACGCTGTTGCTGCTGATTGTGCTCTGTGTGGGCTGGGAGCTGTGGTGGGCACCGTTGCGACCCGGGGGTTCCTTTCTGGTACTCAAGGCGCTGCCCTTGCTGCTGCCGTTGCGCGGTCTGTTGCATGGCCGGCGCTACACGGCGCAGTGGACCAGCCTGTTTATCCTGTTCTGGATTGCGGAAGGCGCGATGCGGGCTGGCAGTGACCAAGGCTTGTCGCAACGACTGGCGATTGTGGAGCTACTATTGGCTGGTGTCTGTTTTGTCTGTGTTTCGGTATATGCAAGGCTGACTCGTGCGGTGGCGCAATAATGGTGGAAGGCTAGCCTTTGCTAGCGAAACTGCATGGAAATAACGTAAAAACAAACGGCCCGTGTTCGGGCCGTTGTCGTTTTCAGTGTGTAAACCACTCAGACTTGCGGGTTGACGCGCTCGATCTTGCCGATCAGCTTGTTCAAGGCCGAGACATAAGCCTTGGCGCTGGCGGCGATGATGTCGGTATCCGCGCCCTGGCCGTTGACGATGCGGCCATCCTTTTCCAGGCGCACGGTGACTTCGCCCTGGCTGTCGGTGCCGCTGGTGATTGCGTTCACCGAGTAGAGCTGCAATTCCGCGCCGCTGTTGGCCAAAGCTTCCAATGCCTTGAACACGGCATCGACCGGGCCGCTGCCGGTGGCGTCGACCTGGCGCTCGACGCCATTCTCATTGACGACAAGATGTGCGGTGGGTTGCTCGCCCGTTTCCGATACCACCTTGAGTGACGTCAGCTTGTAGTGCTCCTGGATGATGCTGATCAGCTCGTCCGAAACCAGGGCGTGCAGATCCTCGTCGAACACCTCGCGTTTGCGGTCGGCCAGTTCCTTGAAGCGGGCGAAGGCGGCATTGAGCGATTCCTCGCTGTCGAGAACGATGCCGAGCTCCTGCAGCTTGCTCTTGAAGGCATTGCGGCCCGAGAGCTTGCCCAGCGTCAGGCGGTTGGCGGACCAGCCGACCGATTCCGCGCTCATGATTTCGTAGGTTTCGCGGTGCTTGAGCACGCCATCCTGATGGATGCCGGATTCATGGGCAAAGGCATTGGCGCCGACGATGGCCTTGTTCGGCTGTACCGGGTAGCCGGTGATCGTCGAGACCAGCTTCGAGGCCGGCACGATCTGCGTGGTGTCGATGCGGGTATCGACACCGAACACATCGCGGCGGGTCTTGGTCGCCATCACGATTTCTTCCAGACTGGCATTGCCGGCGCGCTCGCCCAGGCCGTTGATCGTGCATTCCACCTGGCGCGCGCCGCCGAGCACCGCGCTCAGCGAGTTGGCCACCGCCATGCCCAGATCGTTGTGGCAATGTGCGGACCAGATCACGTTGTTGCCGCCGGGCGTACGGCTGATCAGGTCGCGGAAAAACTGCTCGGTCAGGTAGGGCACCGCGTAGCCGACGGTATCGGGCACGTTGATGGTGCTGGCGCCGGCCTTGATCACTTCGCCGAAGATGCGTACCAGGAAATCCGGCTCGGAACGCAAGGCGTCTTCCGCGGAAAACTCCACGTCGTCGGTGAATTCACGTGCGAACTTCACGGCCCGGACTGCCGCTTCCACCACCTGGTCCGGATGCATGCGCAGCTTCTTTTCCATGTGGATCGGGCTGGTGGCGATGAAGGTGTGAATGCGCTTCTTGGCTGCCGGGGCAATCGCTTCGCCGGCAATGCGGATGTCGCTGTCGGTGGCGCGGGCCAGCGAGCAGACCGTCGAATCCTTGATGACTTCGGCAATGGCGTGGATCGATGCTGCATCGCCCGGGCTGGCGGCGGCGAAGCCGGCCTCGATGATGTCGACACCCAGTTTTTCCAGCTGGCGCGCAATGCGGATCTTTTCTTCACGGGTCATGGAGGCGCCCGGGCTTTGTTCGCCGTCGCGCAGGGTGGTATCGAAAATGTAGAGACGGTCACTCATGGCTGATTCCCTCAAGACCGGTGCACTGGCGGCGCCCGTGAAGTAATGGTGAATATTGAAACTGCGGCCCTGGCTCGCGGCCAGCGGGCCAAGCTTGGAGACATAGGCCATGGGGATACTGCCGCGTTCGCGCCACTTGTAAATGGCTGCGCGCGATACAGGCTCCTGGGGGAAGAGCCTGTTTAGCCCTTCGGTGAGCATTCCCGGACCGCCGAAATCAGCGATCAGCTGTTCGATGTCCAATTTCATGTCCAATCTCCTTGTGCTGCATGGCGTCAGAATAGGGCTTGTGGCGACTTTGTGTCAAATATTTTGTGAATTAAAAAGGAAAAACCAAGACTAATCTATTTTTTATGTATAAATTAGACTTTGTGTCTAATTTTAGGGTGTGGTACGCCGGATCAGGCCATCGACAAGCATGGCTGAACAGCAAAAAAATAGCCGCGTTTAGAGCGCGGCTATTTTGAGTTTGAATCACGTGGAAAGCTAGGTAGACAGTACGGCAAGGGCCCGGTAGGCTCGATTCAGGGCAGTTCAGCAAGCACCGTTTCGCTGGCGCTGACCTTGTCGCCGATCGCAACCTTGGGTTGGGAGCCCAGGGGCAAATAGACATCGACCCGCGAACCGAAACGAATAAAGCCGTAACGCTGGCCACGAGCCAGGGTTTCACCCGCTTGGGTATAGCAGAGGATGCGGCGTGCGACGAGTCCGGCGATCTGTACGAAAGTTACTTCCGTGCCGTCGGCGAGCTTGGCCAGTACCGCATTGCGTTCGTTTTCGAGCGAGGCCTTGTCGAGCGCGGCGTTCAGGAACGATCCGCCGTGGTATTCGACTTTTTCAACCACGCCATCGACCGGACTGCGCTGCGAGTGCACGTTGAAGACATTCATGAACACGCTGATCTTCAGCGCTTCGCGCTGGCGGTAGGGGTCGATGGCGTTGCCAACCACGACAATGCGGCCATCGGCCGGGCAGAGGACGGCTTTGGGGTTTTGCGGAATATCGCGCGGCGGATCGCGGAAAAACTGCAGCACGAAAAGTGCGATGATCCACACCGGAGCAGACCAGACGCCGCCAAACCAGCTTGCCAAGCTTGCCAGTAGGACGATGCCGGCCAGAAAGGGCCAGCCTTCGCGGGCGATGATGGGATGAGGATAGTGACGGTTCATGGATAGGCGCTAAGTTCGGAAAAGGGTCATTGTAACCTACTGGCCAAGCGTGTTGAGCCGGCAATGCATCCGGCCCGACTTAGGGAATTCCTCAGGCTGCAGCGTGTCTGGAGTTTTCCCGCTAGAATCGAAGATATCGCTTGCCGGGGCGCTCTTGGCAAGAATGCGTTAACCCCGGGATCGGGTGAAGCTGCTCGGGGCCGTTCTGTACATGTTTTTGTAACACCCAAGCAATAAACTCTGGAGATAAAAATGAGTCGTACCGTCAAATGTGTCAAATTGGGCCGCGAAGCCGAAGGGCTGGATTTCCCGCCCTTGCCCGGCGAAATGGGTCGGAAGATCTACGAGAATGTTTCGAAGGAAGCCTGGCAAGCCTGGGTGAAACACCAGACCATGCTGATCAACGAAAACCGCCTGAGTCTGGCCGACCCGCGGGCGCGCGCCTATCTGGCGCAACAGATGGAAAGCTATTTCTTCGGCATGGGTGCGGATCAGCCTGCGGGCTATGTGCCGCCCAGTGCCTGACCTGTAACAGACAGGCCGCCGGGAGCGGCCTGTTTTGTCTTGGACTGCATGGATAAAAAATGACATACAAGCCTGCCGATAGCCAGTTGATGCTCAATCGCGAACTGGGTTTGCTGGAATTCAACCGCCGGGTATTGGCCCAGGCCGAAGACTCGCGCAATCCCTTGCTGGAGCGCCTGAAATTCCTTTGCATCGTGTCTTCCAACCTGGACGAATTCTTCGAGGTGCGCGTCGCCGTGCTCAAGGAGTCGATCCAGCACAATCCCAAGGCGTTGCTGCCGGAAGGGTTGACCGTGCAGGCGACAATGGAGTTGATCGCGCGCGAGGCGCACGAGCTGGTCGAACGCCAGTACCGCGTGCTCGGGGATGCCATGTTTCCGGCGCTGGCGGCTGAGGGTATTCATTTTTTCCGGCGCAGTTTGTGGACCGAACCGCAGCGCGAGTGGGTGCGCGATTATTTCTTCCGTGAGCTGATGCCGCTGTTGACGCCGATCGGTCTCGATCCCTCGCACCCATTCCCGCGCGTGCTCAACAAATCGCTCAACTTCATTGTCGAGCTAGAAGGGTGTGACGCTTTCGGGCGCAACTCAGGTATCGCCATCGTGCAGGCGCCGCGGGTGCTGCCGCGCTTCCTGAAAATGCCCAAGGAGGTCACCGGGGTCGAACACGGTTTCGTATTCCTGTCTTCTATCCTGCATGCGCATGTCGAAGAGCTGTTTTCCGGCATGAAATCACGCGGCTGCTTCCAGTTCCGGGTTACACGCGATTCGGATGTCTCGGTCGATGACGAGGAAGTCAAAGACCTGCGCGCGGCGCTGGAAGGCGAGTTGTCGCAGCGGCCGTTTGGTGCCGCAGTGCGTCTGGAAATCGCCGAAAACTGTCCGCAGCACTTGCAGTCGTTCCTGCTCAAGCAGTTTGCGCTGACGGAAGCCGATCTGTACCGGGTAAACGGCCCAGTGAACCTGGTGCGCCTGATGCAGGCGCCTGACCAGATCGACCGTCCGGATCTCAAATTCCAGCCCTTTCCACCGGGCATTCCCGGTGAGTTGCGCAAGTATCCAGACCCTTTTGCCGCCATCCGGCATAGCGACGTGTTGCTGCACCACCCCTACCAGAGTTTCACTCCGGTGGTGGATCTGCTCAAGCAGGCCGCCAGAGACCCGCAAGTGGTGGCGATCAAGATGACGGTTTATCGCACCGGTACCGAATCGGTGCTGATGGAGGCCTTGCTCGAGGCCGCGCGCCACGGCAAGGAAGTCACGGTGGTGGTCGAGTTGCTGGCCCGCTTTGACGAAGAGGTCAATATCAACTGGGCGGCCAAGCTCGAACATGCCGGGGCGCACGTGGTCTATGGCGTGTATGGTTTCAAGACGCATGCCAAGATGCTGTTGATCGTGCGGCGCGAAGAAAACGGATTGCGGCGCTACGCCCACGTGGGCACCGGCAACTATCATCCGCGTACCGCACGGCTGTACACCGATTTCGGGCTGATGACGGTCGATGACGACATCACCGATGATGTGAATGACGTGTTCATGCAGCTGACCGGGTTGGGGCAGGCCGGCAACCACAAGGCGCTGCTGCAGTCGCCGTTTACCATGCTGTCCAGCCTTCTCGCTTGCCTGGATCGCGAGATCGCGCATGCCAGGGCCGGGCGCAAGGCGGTGGTGATTGCCAAAATGAACGCACTGCTCGAAGAAACCGTGATCGAGAAACTGTATGAAGCATCGCAAGCCGGCGTGACCATTCACCTGATCGTGCGCGGGGTTTGTGCGCTGCGACCCGGCTTGGCCGGCATCTCGGACAATATCCGCGTGCGCTCGATCATTGGCCGCTTCCTCGAGCATCATCGCGTGTTCTACTTCTACAATGATGGCGAAGAGGATGTCTATCTCTCTTCGGCCGACTGGATGGAACGCAATCTGCATCGCCGGATCGAGATCGCCTTCCCGGTCAAGAACCACAAACTCAAGCGCCGCGTGTTGCGTGAAGGTCTGCGCTCCTACCTGGTCGACAATGTGCAGGCATGGGAAATGCTGTCCGACGGGCGTTACCGGCGCAAGACTTCGCGTGGTGGCAAGGAACGCTGTGCCCAGGCAATGCTGTTGGCTGAGCTGACCGGCAAAGGGCGCAAGGAGGGATAAATGGATTTGATCTTGTGGCGCCACGCCGAGGCTGAAGACGGGTTTGACGATCTCAATCGCAAGCTGACGGCAAAAGGCCAGCGCCAGGCCGAGAAAATGGCCAAGTGGCTGACCCCTCAGCTGCAGGGGCGTAGTGTGCAACTGATCACCAGCGGTGCCCGGCGCAGCCAGCAGACCCTGGCGGCTTTTTCCAAGGATTTCCTGGTTGATCCGCGGTTGAATCCCGGCGCTAGCGCGGCGGCGTATCTTAACTGTTGCGGCTGGCCGAGTGCCTGGAACGGCGTGGTGATCATCGTCGGTCACCAGCCGGAAATCGGCCGGGTTGCCAGTCTGGCGCTGACCGGGCGTGAGGTGGAATGGGCCGTGAAAAAAGGCGCGATCTGGTGGCTGCGGCAGCGCCCCGGGCCGGAGGGTCCGCAAACGACCTTGCGGGTTATGATGACGCCGCAGATGTTGTGAGCACCCAACAAAAAACCGGGATTTGATTCCCGGTTTTTTGTTGAACGAAACAGCGCTTAGCGTGCCAGTGCCAGATCCAGGCTGGCGCGGTAGTGACGATTGGCCTCGTTGTTGCGCTCCAGCTGTTCGCACAACTGCCCCAGTTCGGCATGCGCCACGGCGGTGGGTTCGACCGCGATGCTGGCTTCGAGATAATTCTGCGCTTTTCCCCACAGTGCGCGCGCGCGGCACAGGCGCCCCAGCGTAAGCAGCAGTCGGTGGTCATCCGGGTGCTGGGAAAGCCAGTTTTCGGCCTTGGCCAGCTGTTTTTCCAGCGCTTCGCCCGTAAGGCTGAGCAGGCTGTATTTGTCGGCCAATTCACTCGACCAGCTGATGTTCAGTGCGGCTTCGATGGCTTCGCGGGCCAGATCCGGCGCGTCAAGGGTTTCATAGCTGTCGGCCAGTGCCTGCACCAGCTGGGGGTGTGCGCGATCTTCCTCCGGCAGGCGGCGCCACCACTCGGCGAGTTCGCGTGCGGTCATTTGTTGCTGGCGCAGTTTCTGCAGGCAGGCATGTACACGCAGGCGGCGCACCTGCTCTTCATCCAGCGCTTCGGCTCGGGCGAGTTGTTCGACCAGCTTCAATACGGCATCCGGATTGCCTTCACCCTGGCGCAAGCGCAGTTCCAGACGCAGGGCTGCCGTGAGCTTGGGCGAGATGGCGCGGGCTTCTTCCAGTGCTGCGCCGGCTTCGCCGAAGCGGCGCTCGTCCAGCAGCAACTCGGCCATGGTCATGGCCGTGGCCAGATGCGTGGGGCCGAGCCGCTTGCGCAACGAATCGAAGTGATGGTCGCGCCGGTCAAAATCCCGGATCAGATGGGCGGCCCGGGCGGCAAGCAAGGCGTTCACCGCGTAGGCTTCGTCGTTGCGGCACAGTGACATGGCCTCGGTCGCCAGTTTTTCTGCGCGCTGGTAGCGGCCTTCCGAGAAAGCCATCAGTGCATCGCGTTCGATTTTTACGCCGAGGTTGGCCTTCTTGCGACTGCGGTAGGCGCGCACGCGGCCCGGCAGGCCGGTGAGTTCGGCAACGATGCGTAGCGCGAAATACAGCACGGTGACAAAGACCGCCAGCAGGATGATGAACACGTTGAGCGAGAGTTCGACGCGCCAGGGCGGCATGAAGAGCAGCGCGTAGCCGGTGTTGACCTGGGCGAACAGGGTCAGGCCGACAGCCAGGGCAAAGAGTCCGATAAGCCAGAGCAGCGTTTTCACGGTTTGGCCCTCTCCGCGACGCTGCGGGCGTTGCGCGCAGCGGCCAGGCTACCGCCCAGATCCGGCAGTTTCAGGGCGAGCGGCTGGCTGGCCAGCTGTTCGACCAGTTTGGTGGTGCTGACTGTTTGGGCGGCGCGGGCTTCAAAATGCTGGTTCAGGTAATTCAGTATGGCTTTCAGGTCGGCGCGGTAGGTGGTTTCGTCACGCAACAGCAGGGCGGTGCGCGCATCCATCAGGCGCAGCTTGATGTTTTCGCGAACGAAGAAAGCCTGTTCGGGCGAGAGCAGCATGGCATCGGGCCGGTCCATGCGGCGGATCTGGATCAGTTGCTTCAGTTCGTGCCAGAGCTCGGTGGCAACCCGGGTCAGCCAGTCGCCTTCGGTCTTGGGCGGGGCGGGGGGCGTTGCGCGGAAATTGTCGATGGCCAGCGGCAGCTTGTCGAGCGAACTGGCGAGGTTGTCCAGCTTCAGGATGATGCCGGAAAGATCCACGGCCGGCAGTGCCTTCAGCGCATCGGAATCCTTGGCCAGGGACTGGCGCAGGCTGATCAGTTCAGGGCGATTGAGCTGGGCGAGCTTTTGGTCGATGCTGGCCAGCGTCGCCTGGGCTGCCGGGATGTTGCCGGTCAGTTGCAGTTGCTGGCTGGCGAAGGTCAGCGTCTGTTCGATCTCGGCCAGGATGCGCACGGTATCGCTGCGCGTCAGCGCCTCGTACATCGCGCCCAGTGCGGCCTGCTGGTTGTGCGCCTCGGTTTGGCGCTCCTCGATCAGCGCAAAACGGGCCTCCAACTGCTGCTGCCGGGTGGCGGCATTTTGCTGCATGGCCTGCAGGTCGAATTTGACTTTGTCGCTGCGGCTGATTTCCGCCTTGAGGTTTTGCACGGCGCGGAATTGATAGGCACCGAACCCGGCGGCGACCAGCAAGGCCAAGGCCGACACCAGCAATGCCGGTTGCGGACGGAAGCGCGCCGAAGCGGTGGGCTTGAGGACGGCGGAGAGCGAGTCTTGCGAGTTATCCTGCATCATGCGTTTTCTTCGCGGTGAGCGCCCGATCGGTGGCCGGGCTGAAATGGTTGAGGATCGTCTCCGTAATCCCTGCATCGCCGACGCCTGTCAGTTCGATACGGGTCGCGCCTTCGGTGCCCAGTGCGGCCACGATGCGCGGATGCGGAGCGAAATACAATACGGATTGTAGCTGCTGACGCGTTGCGCCTCCAGCCAAGCGGAACAGGTATTGCACGGCCTCCGAGCTGGAGACGATCAGCCCGTCGCAGCCGGCGGCCAGTTCGGCGCGCAAATGCGCCTCGTCGAAGTCCGGCGGCAAGCGGCGGTAGGCTGCGATCAGGGTCAGTTCGGCGCCGCGCTGGACCAGCGTTTGCGGCAGCTCGTCGCGCCCGCCGTCGCCGCGGAAAAGCACCACGCGCTGGCCCGCAAGCTGCTGCAGCGCGGGTTCCTGCAACAGTCCGGTGCTGTCGAATTGGCCGCTCGGCGCAATGATCTTTGCGATGCCGCGTTCCCTGGCGCGCAACGCGCTGCCTGGCCCCATCACGGCGGCGGGCAGCTGCGTGGGCCAGCCACCAGGCAGACGTTCAAGCACCGCATCGAAGGCCGACGGGCTGACAAAGACCGCCAGATCGAAGGTATCGAGCTGCGCCAGCGCGTGTTCCAGCGGCGCAGGATCCAGCGGCGGCGCGATTTCCAGCAGAGGCAGCGCCACAACCTCGGCGCCGGTGTTGCGCAGAGTGGCGATCAGTGGGGCGGACTGGTTGCGCGGCCGGGTGACCCACAGCCGCAAGCCGTGCAGCGCGTTGCTCATGGTGCAACCTGTTGCAGAACGGTGGCCGCTCCTTCGGTCAGCAACAGTTCCGCCACTTTCAGGCCCAGCCCCTCGGCCCCGGCGCGCGTGCCGCTAGCCTGTGCGCGCACCATGTCGCGCCCGTCGGGCAGCGCCACGAAGGCGGAAAGCTGCAGCATGCCGTCGTCGTCGATACAGAATGCGCCGAGCGGCAGCTGGCAGGAGCCGCCAAGCCGGCGTGACAGCGCGCGCTCGGCGGTGACGCAGGCGGCGCTGACCGGATCGTTGAACGGGGCGAGCAGTGTTTGCAAGTCGCTGCGGTCGGCACGGATTTCGATGCCGAGCGCGCCCTGTCCGGGAGCGGGCAGGCTGTCGGTTGCCGATAGATATTCCCGGATTCTGTCCGCTAGTCCCAGGCGTTTGAGCCCGGCCGCCGCCAGCACGATGCCGGCGTAGTCGCCGACGTCGAGCTTGGCCAGGCGAGTTCCCACGTTGCCGCGCAGCGGCCGAATGACGAGATGGGGGAAACGTGCGCGCAACTGGCTTTCGCGGCGCAGGCTGGAAGTGCCGATCACGGCGCCGGCCGGCAGGTCTGCGAGGCTGGCATACTGGTTGGAAACAAACGCATCGTGCGGGTCTTCGCGCGGGCAGATGGCCGCCAGTGCAAACTCGGGCGGCAAGACCATCGGCACGTCTTTCATCGAGTGCACGGCCAGATCGGCGCGGCCTTCGAGCAGTGCGAGCTCCAGTTCCTTGACGAACAGGCCCTTGCCTCCGATCTTGTTGAGCGTTACGTCGAGGATGCGGTCGCCCTGCGTGGTCATACCGAGCAGGTCGACGACCAGCCCCGGGTAGCGGGCCTGCAGCTGGCTCTGGATGTGCCGCGCCTGCCACAGGGCAAGCGGACTTTCGCGGGTGGCGATGACAATACGGTCTGGCACGGTCACGGCGGACTCCCTCTGAAGTGACCGGGAATTCTAGCACGCGGGCGAAAACTGTCCGGACTTCGCTTTTGATCGTCCGCCTGTTCGGTTAAAATCCACGCCAATTCAATCACCTATTGCGGGGCGCATTGCGCCCCGCTGTTTTTGCAGGATTTGTCATGACCGAGAGCATCAAGACCGAACTGAGCGACGCTGAAAAGAAGCAGCAGTTCGAAAACAAGAAACTGACCAAATGGCTGCGCCATGCCGTGGGCGATGCGATCAACGATTACAACATGATCGAGGAGGGCGATCGCATCATGGTCTGCCTGTCGGGCGGCAAGGACAGCTACGTGATGCTCGATATCCTGCGCGGCCTGCAGAAATCGGCGCCGATCAATTTCAGCATCGTTGCGGTCAATCTCGACCAGAAGCAGCCGGGCTTCCCGGCCGACGTGTTGCCGGCCTATCTGGAGAGCATCGGCGTCGAATACCGCATCATCGAGGAAGACACCTACGCCATCGTCAAGCGGCTGGTGCCGGAAGGCAAGACCACCTGCAGCCTGTGCTCGCGCCTGCGCCGCGGCATTCTCTACCGCGTGGCGACCGAGCTCGGCGCGACCAAGATCGCGCTCGGCCACCACCGCGAGGACATCCTGGAAACGTTGTTCCTCAACATGTTCTACGGCGGCAAGCTCAAGGCGATGCCGCCCAAGCTGGTGACCGACGACGGCAAGCACATCGTGATCCGCCCGCTGGCCTATGCGCGCGAGAAAGACATCAAGCGCTACGCCGAGTGGAAGCAGTTCCCGATCATTCCGTGCAACCTGTGCGGCTCGCAGCCGAACCTGCAGCGCGTGGTGGTGGGCGAGATGATCGAGGACTGGGATCGCCGTTTCCCCGGTCGTGTCGAAACCATGATGAAGGCGCTGTGCAACGTGGTGCCGTCGCACCTGGCCGACCCGAAGATTTATGACTTCGCCGGCTTGCGCGCCGACGGCGTGGCGCGCGAGGACGGCGACAAGGCGTTCGACCGCGAAACTTTCAGCGAGCCGAACCGCATCTCGATCCTGGCCAGCAAGCCGGAGAACATGCACAGCACTTGCGGGAGTGACGACTAATGCTGTTTCGCAGCAAGCGCTACAGCCCCGGCGCGCAGGGCGATATCGTGGTCGATGTGTCGGAGGAGGCCGGCATCCGCAAGCTGCACTTCGGTGAATACGACACCCAAAGCGCGATGCGCGTGACCGATCCGTATGAACTGGTATTGACCTACTGCCGCTGCATGATGGGTTTCCTTCTGTTTGCCGAGGAGCCGCGCGAGGCCTTGCTGATCGGGCTCGGTGGCGGCTCGATCCCGAAGTGGATACATCAGAACCTGCCGCAAACCCGACTGACCTGCGTCGAGTTGCATGAGCAAGTGGTTGGCGTGGCCCGCAGCATGTTCCATCTGCCCGACGATGACGAGCGCCTGCGCGTGATCGTGGGCGATGGCGCCGCGCATGTCTGGCAGATGGAAGACCCGGTCGATTTGATCATGATGGATGCCTATTCCTCGACCGGAATTGCCGCGCCGCTGGCGACCACCGATTTTTTTGCTGTCTGCCGCGAGCGACTGTCCGGGAACGGCATTCTGGCAGTCAACCTGTGGGGGTCGGACAAGCGCTTTGCTGAATATTGCGAGCGCCTCGGCAAGGTGTTCGAAGGCCGCGTGCTGTGCCTGCCGGCACGGCAAAAAGGCAATGTGGTGGCCTTCGCTTTCCAGTGCGGCCAGAACAATCCGCAGTGGGAACGCCTGCAGGCGCGCGCGGAGAAGCTCAAAAGCCATTACGGGCTGGAGTTCGACGAATTTGTCGCCGATCTGGCGCGGATGAATCCGCATAACGACCGTCGTCTCTTTGTCTGAGCATCATTTTGTCGCGCTGGGGGTGAAGCCCCAGCGACGCTGTCGTATACTGTCTGCAACAGGATGCCCGCGCGCACGGTTGCGCGGGTTTCGGGGTAGTCTGCCCGCCGGGCCGGCCCCCGCCAAAAAAATTGCAGGGTAAGTCTATGCTCGACCGAGACGGATATCGTCCGAATGTCGGCATCATTATCATCAACCGCCAGAACCAGGTGTTCTGGGGCAAGCGCGTGCGCGAGCACTCGTGGCAGTTTCCGCAAGGTGGCATCAAACAGGGTGAAACCCCTGAACAGGCGATGTACCGCGAGCTGATGGAAGAAGTGGGTCTTCAGCCTCAGCACGTCGAGATCATCGGTCGCACGCGGGACTGGTTGAGATACGATGTACCGACCAATTGGGTACGGCGCGAGTGGCGCGGTACCTACAAGGGCCAGAAACAGATCTGGTTCCTCCTGCGGCTGACCGGCCGCGATTCCGATGTGAGCCTGCGGCGCACCAGCCATCCCGAGTTCGATGCCTGGCGCTGGAGCGAATACTGGTCCCCGCTGGATACCGTGATCGAATTCAAGCGCGGCGTCTATGAATCGGCACTGGTCGAACTGGTGCGCTTTCTGGATGAAGTGCCCACCCGTCCGGCGCGGCGTTTCGCCGCGCATCGCAGTTGACTGTGGCCGGATTCGTCCACACCATTTCTGCACTGGATCTGTCGCGGCGCAAAGCCAGTGAGGTGTACTGGCAATCGCTGGCCGCCTTTAATGTATTCCGCCTGCTGTCGGTGATTGCACTGCTGGTGGGCGGATTCTTCTTTGTTTCCCAGTCGTTTGTCTCGTCGCGCAACCTGCCTTGGTTTCTCATGGTGGCTGCGCTCTATTCCCTGCTCGCACTGCTGTTTGCGCTGGGTATTGCCTGGCGCAAGCCGCTGTTCGATATTCAGCTCGCTATCCATGTCACGGTCGACGTGGCCTTTATCGTCAGCGTCATGTACCTGATGGGCGGCATCAAAAGCGGGCTGGGGCTGCTGCTGTTGCCCTATCTCGCCGCAGCGGGCCTGATCGCCCACGGCCGCATGACCCTGTTCCATGCCTCCATTGCAACCATTGTGCTGCTGGCCGAGGAAACGCACCGGGTCTGGGCCGAGGGGAGTGCCGATTACGATTTCACCACGGTGGCTCTGCTGTGTGTCGCCTGTTTTGCCGTGGCGTGGCTGGCCCACCGCCTGGCACGCTATGCGCAGGAAAGCCAGAAGCTGGCGGAACAGCGGCGGGTTGATCTGGCCAAGCTTGACCGGCTGAACCAGCGGATTCTGGAAGACGTTTCCGATGGCGTGCTGGTAGTGGACGATAAAGGACGCATCCGCCAGTCCAACCCGCAGGCGGGGCGCCTTCTTGGTCGGCATTCTTTCACGGATACACGGCTCGATACACTGCTGCCGGCGCTGTCCGGCGAACTGGAAAACTGGCGCATGGACAAGCAGCGCCAACCCGCGCTGGTTTCCGTGGCGCACAAACTGCTGCGCCCGCGTTTTGTGGCGTTGTCGTCGGGTTTTGGCGGCGCGGTGCTGATCTACCTGGAAGACATGGATCGTTTGCGGCGCGAATCGCAGCAAATCAAGCTGGCGGCGCTGGGGCGGCTCACGGCCAATCTGGCGCACGAGATCCGCAATCCGCTCAGCGCCATCAGCCATGCAGCGCAGATTCTCGGCGAAGAATCCCGCGATCCGTTGATCGACAAATTGACGCGGATCATCGGCGACAATACACGCCGGCTGGAGCGCATGGTCAAGGATGTGCTGGAGCTCAACCGGCGCGACCGGGTGCAGATGACCGAACTTGCCCTGGGCGAGTGGCTGAGCCATTTCCTTGACGAATTCACCCAGGTCGAGCGTATCGCCGTTGCGCTGCCGCTGACCTGTTCGCCGAATGCCGTCGTGCGTTTTGATCCGGGGCATTTGCACCAGGTGCTGTGGAATCTGGTGCGCAACGGCTGGCGCTATTGCCGCAAGGGCGAGGGCAGCCTGGCGCTGCGCGTGCAACGGCAGGATGATTTCTGGTTCCTGGACATCTGGAATGACGGCCCGCCGGTGCCGGCGGATGCCCAGTCGCAGTTGTTCGAGCCGTTTTTTACCACGGATGCCAAGGGGACCGGCTTGGGGCTGTATATTGCCCGGGAGATTTGCCAGGCCAATGCCGCGCAGATTGAATACCTTGAGCCGCCTGGCGGTGGCGTGTGCTTCCGCATTACCTTCGGGATGAATGATGGCCAGAAAATCCGCTAAGACCGCACGGCGTGCCTTGGTGGTCGACGATGAGGTCGACCTTGCCGATCTGCTGGAACTGACCCTGCTGCGCATGGGGCTGGAAGTTGACAAGGCGCACTGCGTGGAAGAAGCCTGCGCCTGTCTGGATGCGCGCGATTACGATCTGTGCCTGACCGACATGCGCATGCCCGACGGTGAAGGGCTGGAGATCGTGCGTCATATCCAGAATAAAGGTCTGGATGTACCGACTGCGGTTATCACGGCCTATGGCAGCACCCAGAATGCGGTGTCTGCGCTCAAGGCCGGGGCTTTTGATTATCTGGCCAAGCCGGTTTCCCTCGAGCAACTGCGCACTTTGGTCAAATCGGCCTTGCGCCTCGATGTGCCGGCCACGCAGGAGGACGCAGAGCGTTTGCTGCTCGGCCAGTCGGCGGCCATCAAGCTGGCGCTGGAGCTGATCGACAAGCTGGCCAGAAGCCAGGCGCCGGTTTATATCACCGGCGAATCCGGCTCGGGCAAGGAGCGCGCGGCGCGGCTGATTCATGGCAAATCCAACCGTTCCGGCAAATTATTCGTGGCGGTGAACTGCGGTGCGATTCCGGAAAACCTGATGGAAAGCGAGTTTTTCGGCTACCGCAAGGGAGCCTTTACCGGTGCCAACGAGGACCGCGACGGTTTTTTCCAGGCGGCCCATGGCGGAACCCTGTTTCTGGACGAAGTTGCCGATTTGCCGCTGGCGATGCAGGTCAAGCTGCTGCGCGTGATCCAGGAGCGCAAGGTGCGCAAGGTCGGCGCGACGGGCGAGGAAGAAATCGATGTGCGCATCATCTCGGCCACGCACCGCAACCTGGCCAAATGCGTCGAGGCCGGCACTTTCCGCCAGGACTTGTTCTACCGCCTGAATGTGATCGAGCTGCGCATGCCGCCGCTGCGCGAAATGGGCGAGGATATCCTGATCATTGCGCGCCAGGTGTTGTCCCGGCTGGCCAACCGGCAGGGACTGGTTGCTCCGCAGTTTTCCGCCGAGGCCGAACTCGCGCTGCAGCGTTATGCTTTCCCCGGCAATGTGCGCGAACTCGAGAACGTACTGGAGCGGGCCCTGGCGTTGTCCGATGGGGTTTGCATAACGCCCGATGATTTGCAACTGGTTGTGCCTGAACGCGATGGTCCGGAAGGCGAACACGAGCCCGGCGACAAATACCCGTTGCAGGATTATCTGGACCGGGTGGAGAAAGTGGCGATCATGGAGGCGCTGGAAAAAACCCGCTTCAACCGTACCCAAGCAGCACGCATTCTGGGCGTGACTTTCCGTTCGATGCGCTATCGGATGGAAAGGCTGGGGATCCAGTGATGCCGGAAAGCTTGCTTTTCCTCGGTCCGGATGGTTGGTTGTCCGCGGCCCGCCGCGTGCCCAGCCCCAATTTCGATGCCCGTGCCGACGGCATGGCCGTGGACATGGTGGTGCTGCACAACATCAGTCTGCCGCCGGGCGAATTTGGCGGCGAGGATATCGAGCGGCTGTTTACCAATACGCTCGACTGTGACGCGCACCCGTTTTACGCCGGACTGCGCGATTTGCGTGTCTCGGCGCACTTCCTGCTGCGGCGCGATGGCGAGCTGGTGCAGTTTGTCTCGTGTCATGACCGGGCCTGGCATGCCGGCGTCACGCGCTGGCAGGGACGCGAGCGTTGCAACGATTTTTCGATCGGCATCGAACTCGAAGGCTCCGACTACACCCCGTTTACCGAGGTGCAGTATAAGCGGCTGACGGCTTTGCTGGATGCGTTGCAATGCTGTTATCCGATCCGGAACCTGGTTGGCCACAACGATATTGCGCCCCAGCGCAAAACCGACCCGGGGCCGTTTTTCGACTGGCAACGGATTGCTGAGTCGAAGAAGCCGGGCTGAGTCATTTACGCAACCCTGGCGCGGATTTTCGTAGTTTTCTTACGGTGCGCTCCGGGGCCGAGACTATAATCCCGCTTCGCCTGAGCGCGAAGTTATGGAGTTCCATTGATATGAGTTCATCCCCTTCCACTCCCGCCAGTCATAATCAGGCAGGCTTGGTCCTGGCTGCCATCGGCGTGGTGTTCGGCGATATCGGTACCAGCCCGCTGTATGCCTTCAAGGAAAGCCTGCTGCATGCCGGGGGCCAGGCGCCGACCGCCGAGCATATCTTTGGCATTCTCTCGCTGATCTTCTGGTCGATCATGATGGTGGTATCGTTCAAATACCTGCTGGCCATCATGCGTGCCGACAATAAAGGCGAAGGCGGGATTCTGGCGCTGATGGCGCTGGCGCAACGAGGGCTTGCCCAGGGCGGGTATCGTGCCCGCCTGATCGTGATTGTGGGGATTTTCGGCGCCGCGCTGTTTTACGGCGACGGCATGATCACACCGGCCATTTCCGTTCTTTCCGCATTTGAAGGGATCAGTGTGATCTCCCATACCTTCGATGCGTTTATCATTCCGTTGACCATCGCCGTGCTGATCGGGCTGTTCATGTTGCAAAAGCGCGGCACGGCGGTTGTCGGCAAGCTGTTCGGACCGATCATCTGCGTCTGGTTCACGACGCTGGCAGTCCTGGGGGTGCTGAGTATTCTGAAAACCCCGGAGGTGCTGCAGGCATTCAACCCGGTTTTCGCCGTACGCTTTTTTGCCGCTGCGCCATTCTTGGCGTTCACCACGCTCGGTGCCGTTGTTCTGGCGGTGACCGGCGGTGAGGCGCTGTATGCCGACATGGGGCACTTCGGCCGCAGCGCGATTCGCAAGGCCTGGTTTTTTCTGGCCTTGCCGGCGCTGACGCTGAACTATTTCGGCCAGGGCGCACTGCTGTTGCGCACGCCGGAAGCGATCAAAAACCCGTTTTACCTGCTGGCGCCGGAATGGGCTATTGTCCCGATGGTGGTATTGGCCGCCTGCGCCACGGTCATTGCCTCGCAGGCTGTCATTTCCGGGGCGTTTTCCGTCACCAATCAGGCCGTTCACCTGGGCTACTGCCCGCGCATGGCCGTTCGCCACACGTCCGAGCACGAGATCGGCCAGATCTATGTGCCGCAGATCAACTGGTTCCTGCTGGTGGCGGTGATCCTGCTGGTCCTGGCCTTCAAATCGTCCGGCAATCTGGCTTCGGCCTATGGGTTCTCGGTCTGCGCCACCATGGTGATTGAGACCTCGATTGCACTGACCGTGCTCGGGCGCGGCGTCAAGGGCGCAATGCGCTTTCTGGTGTACGGGGCGCTGGGATGTTTTCTGCTGGTCGACTTGACTTTCCTGTCGGCCAACATGTTCAAGCTGGTTGAAGGTGGCTGGTTCCCGCTGCTGATCGGGCTGGTGGTTTTCTCGCTGATGATGACCTGGAAGCGTGGCCGTTCGATTCTATATGGCAAGCTGCGCGAAGGGGAATTGCCGCTGCAGGGGTTTGTGGAAAGCCTGGAAATGGCGCCGCCGCAGCGGGTGGAAGGCGTGGCCATCTTCATGACCGGCAGCGCCGATTCGGTGCCGCACGCCCTGCTGCATAACCTCAAGCACAACAAGG
Source organism: Pseudomonadota bacterium (assembly GCA_018261735.1). Taxonomy (GTDB): domain Bacteria; phylum Pseudomonadota; class Gammaproteobacteria; order Burkholderiales; family Chitinibacteraceae; genus Formivibrio. Next base: position 9,543 of record JAGTRM010000024.1, on the reverse strand, counting down.
TGCTGCACGAGCAGGTGGTGTTCATGACCGTACAGACCACCGATGTGCCTTATGTTCCGCACAAGGAGCAGGTTGTGGTGCGTAAACTGGGCAAGACCTTCTACCAGGTGATCGCTACCCTCGGTTTCAAGGATGATGTGAATGTACCTTCGATCCAGAAGCAAGTGACCGAACTCCTGCCGGAGCTCGAATTCGACATGATGAATACCTCCTACTTCCTGTCGCGAGAAACCCTGGTTCAGGCCAGCCGCCCCGCGATGAGCATGTGGCGCCGTCATCTGTTCTCGATGATGTCGAGAAACGCAATGCGGGCCACGGATTACTTCGGTATTCCGCCCAACCGGGTGGTGGAAATGGGGATGCAGATCGAGATGTAGCATTTTTCCAATAGAAGAAAAGCCAGCTCTTCTTATGAAAGGCTGGCTTTTTTGTTGTTGATGGCCGATGAGCTGGCTAAAGACCAAATGGCCAGACCTCTTGCACGGTTTTCCCCAAGACCTGTTCGCGGTCCTCCAGCGAGAGGAAACTCAAGTGATCCCGGAATAATTCAACGGTCTTGGCATAAGGCAAATGCGGCAAAGAAACCGGCCAGTCGGTTCCCCACATCAGCCGTTTGGGGCCGAACGCATCGCAGATGCGTTTAACCTGATCCATTGAGTCCGCGTAGGGGTAGAGCTGCTTCGAGATTGACCACAGATGGGAAATCTTGATGAAGACCTTGGGGTAGCGGGCCAGATCCAGGAGCCATTGCAATTGGTCAGGTCTATCTGGCCTGATATCGGCCATATGGTCGATCACAACGGTCAGTTCTGGATTCTTTTCAATCAGCGGCACAATTTCCGGCAAGCGTGGCGCTTCGGTGAGCACGGTCATGGGGGTTTTCAGCTCGTTACAGCGCTGCCACAACGGTGGCATCAGCGGCCCCTTGATCCAGTCGTATTCCGCGCTAGCGTACGGGCTGATCCGCACGCCCCGGAATCTTTGTTCCTGCACCAGTTTGCTCAGCGTGTCCGGCGCGGCCGGGTCTTCCGGGTTGACCCGGCAGACGCCGAGGAAATATTGCGGATAGCGCTTCAGCACATCGGCCAGGTAGCTGTTGTCCCACTTGTAATGGATCATCTGGATCAGCACCGTACGGGCAACGCCGTTGGCTTTCATCAGATCAAGCAACATCTCTGCTGTAGCATCCTCAGTCGGCGGCTTTCTGCCTGCCGCAAACGGGTAGGCCGGATCCCGTTTCCAGACATGAACATGTGAGTCGATCAGCAGTGGCTTTCCCCCTGCGCTGCCGGTTGGTGTCGAGCCTGCGAAGAATTCAGCGGCCGACGCGAAATTTTGGCTAAAAGACAAAGCGGTGACATTCGCCAGCGAAGCGGCAAGAAAACGACGACGATTCAACATCCTGTTTCTCCGGTATGGATTCAAAAACAGAGTTCTACGACAGACCCCAATGCATGTGTCGCTGCCCGCTTTCAGGCAAGCAGTACCGTTTCCGGTATTTCCTGCTTGCGACTGTATTCCCGGCTCGCATCCACCAGCATGCGGGTGTAGGCGTTTTTCGGCGAACTGCCGGCCAGATCGCTGGTGGCCAGTGTTTCAAGAATCTCGCCCTGCTGCATCACTGCGACGCGGTCGCACAGGTGCGCGACCACGCCCAGATCGTGCGTGACCAGCAGGTAAGTCAGGCCGTCGCGCTGGCGTAGGTCGGCCAGCAGGTTGAGGATTTCCGCCTGTACCGAGACATCCAGCGCCGAAGTGGGTTCGTCGAGCAGCAGGATGCGCGGCTCCAGAATCAGTGCCCGGGCGATGGCAACGCGCTGGCGCTGGCCGCCGGAAAGCTGGTGCGGGTAACGGAAACGGTAGCTGTCGTTCAGGCCGACCTTGGCCAGGATCGAGCCGATGCGCTCCTGCCGCTCGCCGATGCCGTGGATTGCCATTGGTTCGGTCAGTGCCGTCTCCACGGTGTGGCGCGGGTGCAGCGAACCGTACGGGTCCTGGAAAACCATCTGCACATGGCGGCAGCGCGCGCGGTCGAGCTTGTGTTCGAGCGCCTTGCCGTCGATGCGCATCTCGCCGCTCCAGTGCGTGTATTGCCCGGCCAGGCAGCGCAATACCGTGGTCTTGCCCGAACCGGATTCGCCAACCAGGCCGAACGATTCGCCGTCCTTGACCGCGAAGCTGACATCGCGCAGGACATGGTTGGCTTGCGGGCCGTGGCCGAAAGTCAGGTTGAGCTTTTCGATTTCAATCATGTTGGGTGTCATGGCGGATTCCTCAGGCGGTCAGCCAGGCCGGATCGCGCTGCAATACCGGCAGCCGGTCGCGGCGGTGATCAATGCTGGGTAGCGCTGCCAGCAGGCCGCGCGTATAGGGATGTTGGGCGTGGTCGAGATCGGCTGCGGCGATCGATTCCACCACCCGGCCGGCATACATCACCAGCACGCGGTCGCAGAAGGTGCGCACCAGGTTCAGGTCGTGGCTGATGAAGATCAGCCCCAGATTGCGCTGGCCGACCAGATCATCGAGCACAGAGAGCACCTGCTGGCGCACCGAGACATCGAGCGCCGAGGTCGGCTCGTCGGCAATGATGATTTCCGGTTCCGGGATCATCATCATCGCGATCATGATGCGCTGGCCCATGCCGCCCGAGACTTCGTGCGGATAGAGCTGGTACACGCGCTGCGGATCGCGGATGCGCACCTTTTCCAGCATGTCGAGCACGCGCTCGGCGGCTTCCGCCTTGCTGGCCTTGTGATGGGCCAGATAGGCTTCGGCGATCTGCTCACCGACACGCATGACCGGGTTCAGCGAGTATTTCGGATCCTGCATGATCATCGAAATGCGTTGGCCGCGAATCTGCTGCATGGCTTTTTCGGGAATGCCGAGCAGGTCGATCTCGCCAAAACGCATCTGTTTGGCCGTGACTTTGGCGCTGGCCGGATGCAGTCGCAGCAGGCTGCGGCCCACGGTGGATTTGCCCGAGCCGGATTCGCCGACGATGGCCAGTTTTTCCTGGCCGAGATTGAACGACACATTGCGCACGGCATCGGTGATCCTGCCGTCATTCAGAAACTGGACGCGCAGGTCTTCAACTTGCAGTTTGATTTCAGACATGATGCTTCCTTATTCGCTGCGCGGGTCGAGCACGTCGCGCAGACCGTCGCCCAGCAGATTGAACGCGAGGCTGACCAGCATGATGGCCACGCCGGGCATGGCGACCAGCCACCAGCATTCGAGCATGTAACGCCGCCCGGTCGAGATCATGGCCCCCCATTCCGGCATGGGCGGCAGGGCGCCCAGACCGAGGAAGCCGAGCCCTGCGGCCGTCAGGATGATGCCGGCCATGTTCATGGTCAGGCGGATCACTACCGACGACAGGCACATCGGCACGATATGGCGCACGATGATCCGCGTTGATGACGCGCCTTGCAGCTGCACCGCAACCACGAAATCGGCCTTGCGCAATTGCAGTGTTTCGGCACGGGCCAGGCGGGCGATCGGCGGCCAGGCGGTCAGCGCGATGGCCATCACGGCATGATCCAGCCCCGGGCCGAGCGCGGCGACGAAGGCGAGCGCCAGCACCAGGCTCGGGAACGAGATGAAGATGTCGGTGATGCGCATGAACACGGTATCGACCTTGCCGCCGAAATAGCCGGAAATCGTGCCGACCGCCAGGCCGACCGGGCCGACGATAACGGTGACCAGGCTGATCACGTACAGCGTGATGCGCGAGCCGTGTACCAAGCGGCTGAAGACATCGCGGCCGTATTCATCGGTGCCAAACCAGTGCGCGGCATCCGGTGCCTTCAAGGTGTTGTTCAGATCCTGTGCCAGCGGATCATGCGTGGCGATCCACGGTGCAAACAGCGCAACCAGCAACAGCATGGCGACCACGATCAGGCCGGCGACGGTCATCGGGTTATGCGTCAGGCGACGCAGGCTGCGTTGCAGGTTCTGGCGCAGCGCGGCGCCGCGTGACTGCGGCTGGCCGTTCTGTTGTGGCACGGACGCTGCAATAGCCGGAGAAAGTTCGGGGGTCATCAGCGGGTCCTCGGGTCGAATACCTGATACAGGGCATCGGCCAACAGGTTAAGGAAAACAAAGATCAGGCCGATCAGCAGCACGCAGCCCATTACCGCGTTCATGTCGCCGAGCAGCAGGCTGCTGGTGAGGTACTGGCCGAAGCCGGGCCAGGCGAACACGGTTTCGATCAGCACGGCGCCTTCGAGCAGGTTGCCGTAGGTCAGTGCCACGATGGTCAGCAGCTGGACCAGGATGTTGCGGAAAGCATGGCGCCAGATCACGGTCCGCTCCGACAGGCCCTTGACCCGCGCGGTGAGGATGTATTCCTGCGACAGCTGTGCCAGCATGAAGGCACGGGTCATGCGGCTGATGTAGGCGGTGGAATGCAGGCCCAGAATGCAGGCCGGCAGGAACAGGTGCTTGAAGGCGCTGGCAAAGACTTCCCATTCGCCGAGCATGGCGGAATCGATCAGCAGGAAGCCGGTCACGGGAGTGATCAGGCCGTCGTAGGCCAGGTCGACTCGTCCGGCGCCACCGGCCCAGCCCAGCCAAGCATAGAACACCAGCAGGCCCATCATCCCGAACCAGAATACTGGCGTGGAATAGCCGAACAGGCTGATCACGCGAACCACGTGATCTCCCATTTTGCCTCGCCGGGTGGCGGCGAACACGCCCAGCGGGATGCCGATACAGGTGCCGAGGATGATGGCCATCGTAGCCAGTTCCATTGTTGCGGGGAATACGCGCTTGATATCGCCAACCACGGGCAGGCCGGTCAGGAGCGCATTACCCAAATCACCATGCAGCAAATCATTCAGGTAGTAGCTGAACTGCACATACATTGGCTGATCCAGCCCCATGCGCTTGAAGACTTGATCGTAGGTGGATTGATCGGCATCCGGGCCGACCACGGCCAGTACCGGGTCGAGCGGCATGACGCGGCCGATAAAGAAGGTGAGCGCCAACAAGCCCAGCAGGGTGAGTGCAACTGTGCCCAACCGGCGCCCCAGTCGCTGCAGCCCGCCGGGAGGCAGACGCAAAGCGGAAACAGCCATGATTCAATCTCCGAAAATAAACCGTTTAACTGATGTTCCGCCGGAACCGGGCCGAGGAGGAGGAGATCCGGTGCCGGCGGAGTGCCATCAGCGCTGCTTGTAGACTTCGCGGAAGCGTGTGGTAGCCGACGGATGGCTGATCAGATTACGCACGTCCTTGCGCTTCACTTCCGTTTCGATCATCTGCGAAATCGGCATGATCGCGCCCACCTGCTGGTCATAGATCTTCTGCGCATCCTGGTAGAGCGTGATCTGCTTGATCGGATCTTTTTCCACTTCGGCCTTTTCGATGACCTGATTGAGTTCCGGGCTGAAGAAGGAAGTTCGCCAGCCTTGGAAGTTGGTCAGCTTCGCTTCATCGCGGTTGTCCGGGTTATAGGCCAGCGCACGCAGGCTGGAGTGCGGATGCGGTTCGGCGCCGCCACCGCCGCGGCCGACAATGATTTCAAAGCTGCGGTCGCGCATCGCGCCGTAGATCTGGTTGCCGGTGCCGGAAATCACGCTGGCTTCGATGCCCGCTTGGGCCAATGTCGATTGCAGGTTAGTTGCAATGTTCATGAAAGGCGGATCGGAAAGCACGCGAATCGTGGTTTTGAAGCCGTTCGGGTGGCCCGCCTCGGCGAGCAGTTTCTTGGCAGAGGGAACGTCGAGCTTGTGGCCCGGGTTGGAGAGCGTGGCGGACAAGCCTGACTGAACCGGCCGTTGGTGCAAGATGCCGTAGTGGGGCATGATGGTCTTGTTGATGCCTTCGTAATCGATCAGGCTGCGAATGGCCTGACGTACGCGCTTGTCGGCGAATTTCGGATCTTTCATGCTGACTGCCACGTAATAGATCGTGCCGCGCTTCACTGATTCGATCGCCACATCCTTGTTGCCTTTCAGGGCCTGGATGTCGCTGACCGACATGCCGACAGCCAGATCGATGTCACCGCGCTCGATCATCAGGCGCATCGATTGCGATTCGGTCATGTGGCGCATGATGATGCGGCGCAGTTTGGGTGCTCCACGCCAGTAGCCATCGAAGCGACTCATCAGCAGGGAATCCTTGGCGCGCCAGTCGTCGAGCTTGAAAGGGCCGGAGCCGGCAGCATGCGTGGTCAGCCAGGCATTACCCAGATCGCCATTCTTGTCGTTTTCCATGACTTTCTTGCGATCGAGAATAAAAGCGCTGGGTGAAGCACCCAGCGTGTAAAGCACGAGCTTGGGGTCGGTGGGCTCGGGCAATTCCATAACGAAGGTTTGTGCATCGGGCGCACGCAGGAATTTTTCGGCGTTCTGAGCGGTGAAACCGTAGGATTTCCAGGTGGTGGCCAATGCCATGTTGAGTTTCAGTACGCGTTGCAGCGACCACGCCACATCTTCCGCGGTCAGCGGGTTGCCGGACTGGAACTTGGTACCTTTGCGAATAACGAAGGTGATGGTGCGGCCGTCATCGCTGATCTTCCAGCTTTCGGCGAGTGCCGGTACGAGCTTGCTCGGATCCTTCGCGTCGAGTTCAACCAGCATGTCATACAGGTTGGCGCCGATCGTGGCCACGTCCAGGCCGGTAGCGGCGGCGGGATCGAGCGAGAGCAGGTTGTTCATGCTCATGCCGATAATCATCTGATCGGCAGGCGTAGCGGCGTGGATGCTGCTATACGGGGCGGTGGTGAGTGCCAAGGCCAGAACACAGGCTTTAAGTGTTGTGCGGACTTTCATTTGACTGACTCCTCTTCTTCCAGGTTGTCCGGCACGGATGCTCTTCAGTCATCTTGCGTGCCGGGGTATGTTGCTGCCTCTACAAACAGCGTACGGATCAATAACGCTCCACCGTATTGGCTTCAATGTAGGCAAAGTTGATGTCTTCGCCCAAGCCGGGGCGCGTCGGCAGATGCACAAAACCTTCGCTGTCCATCGGGTCGACCAAGCTGTTCAGGTAGGCTGGCACTTCTTCGTAATCCAGGAACGGGTGCAGCAGGCCTCGCTCGTACCAGTCGCAGTTCTTGATTGCACCGACCACATTCAGGTTGGCCGCGCCGTTGCCGTGCACTTCGCAGTTCATGCCGAACGATTCGGCCAGATGTGCCACTTTCAGGCAGGCGCCGATACCGCCGACACCGGCCACGCCGGCACGCAAGATGTCGCAGACATTGTTTTTGACCCAGCTGGCGCGGCTCAAAAATTTGCCCGGCAGCGATTCCGGTCCCAGTACCGGGATATCGAGCTGCGCGGCGAGCCAGGCATACGATTCGGCCGATTCTTCTTCCATCGGTTCTTCGAACCAGGCGAAATCGAGTTTTTCCAGTTCGCGGCCGATGTAGAGCGCATCGGTGCGGCTGTACCAGTGGTAGCCATCGAGCATCAGTGCGATATCCGGACCAACCGCCTCGCGCACCGCGGCGCAAGCCTTGACGTCCATCTTGGCATCGGGGGCGAACGAAATCGGTGGCATCCAGGTATGCAGCTTGATCGCCTTGTAACCGCGCGAAACCAGCTTTTCGGCAAAGCGCGCGTATTCGTCCGGCGTGGAAAGGCCGCCGCGCAGATCGTCGCCGCACATGGTGCTGCCGTAAGCCGGCACCTTGTCGCGGAAACCGCCGATTAGCTTGTGCACCGGCAGACCCAATTTGCGGCCGGCCAGATCCCACAGTGCCTGTTCGATCAGGGCCAGTGCGCGGTCGGTGAGTTGGCCGGCGCTGCCGCGTTGCCAGTGCGCCAGGTCGTGCCAGATTTTTTCGCGATCAAACACGTTTTGGCCGATCAGGACCTTGCGGGCAAAGGATTCGATCACGTGCGAGCGAATCACTTCCTGCGGGCCAAAGGCATAACCTTCGGTACCGTCTTCGTCGCGGATGCGCAGCATGGCTAGCTTGACGAGCTTCTCCGGCCCCGGGTGCGCATGGCCTGCGGTATCCCTGGATAGGCGGGCGGGGTAAGTGAATACGTCTACCGAGATTTTTTCTATCTTCATTGCCTGGGGCTCCGTGTTAATTAGTCAGTCGTCATACATGTAGTGATTTTATGAATGCTACATTGCCATGTCAATCTCATGGTTGCCTGTGTTCGGGTAAAGTTTAATAAGTTAATGAATATACAGTGTAATAAATTACTTATTCTTCGTTTTTAAGGGTGGTTTGTTGCTGGTGTTCGATTGTGGTGGCGCAAATTATTGGGGGTGTATTATCATGATGTCATACAACATGACAGAGTGCTGCGCTTGGTGTTTACTCGCAGCCATGGGGAAACAATGGAAATGCAGAGCATGCGTCGGCGTGAAACGTTAAGCGGAAAACTGATTCGCACAATTTCGGACCGGATTGCCGCCGGGCAATATCAGGTGGGCGACCGTTTGCCCAGCGAGCAGGAAATGATCGAAGAGTTCGGCGTGAGCCGCACCGTGGTGCGCGAGGCGATCGCCAACCTGAAGGCCGGCGGCAGTGTCAGCACGGTGCAGGGGGTGGGCGCTTTTGTGATGCAGCAGGAAAAGAAAACTGCTTTCCAGATCGAAGAAACCGCCAACCTGACCGTGGCGCAGGAAATGATCGGCGTGCTGGAGTTGCGGGTGGCGCTGGAAACCGAAGCGGTGGCCCTGGCCGCCCAGCGAAGGACTGACGCCAACCTGGCCACCATGAAGGCGGCGCTGGAGGACATGCGCTATGTGGCTTCCTCTGGCGAGTACACGGCAGAGGCGGGCGAGAAAGCGGCGCAGGCGGATATTGCTTTCCACCGGGCCATTGCCGAGGCCACCGGCAATAGCCATTTCCTGCGGCTATTCAACTATCTGGGCGAATATATGGTTTCGCGCAGCCGCATGGAGACCTTCAAGTTCGGCGGCGGACCGGTGCGGGAATACCTGGAGCGGACCATCGCCGAACACGAACGCATCTACCAGGCAATCGAAGTGCAGGATACCGATACCGCGCGTGCCGCAGTGCGTCTGCATCTGGCAGGAAGCCGTGACCGTCTGCAGCGCCGGATTGCCAAGTATGCAACCGGCTAGACGCCAGGGTGCCTCGAAAAACTTCATTTTCTAAGCGAGACAAGGCACGAGCAAAAAATTTCGACGCAGCATATGTTTGATATGTGAAAAGGAATTTTTGTGAGTAACGCAGTATCGCGACAAAAATGTGGTTTTTCGAGGTGCCCGCTAGTCGGCCGGACTGTCGCCGACCAGCAACAGGGCGATGTAGAGCAGCAGGCGGTCGTCGAAGCGCTCGAGATGCAGGTCGGTGAGTTCTTCTACCCGGCGCAGGCGGTAGTCGAGCGTATTGCGGTGAATGTTCAGCGCCTGGGCGGTGGTCAGCGCCTGGGTGTCGTTGGCAAACCACTGCGTTAGCGTCTTGCGGAAAACGCCGTTGCCATCCTGCGAAACCAGCCGGGTGAGCGAGCGGCGCAGCTCGTCGGCTTGCCAGCCGGTTTTCAGGCTGTCGAGCAGCACCGGCAGGACCAGATCCTGGTAGAAAAACGCCTGGCGCTCGGGGTGGCG
>JAGTRM010000023.1 GCA_018261735.1 Pseudomonadota bacterium | reverse complement strand
CAGCTGGGAAGTCAGGGTATGCACGCCAAGGTGGCCGTTGTCGCGCAGCATCAGCACGGAGCCGAGGAAGACCATCCAGACGAACAGGAAGCGCGAGACCTCTTCCGAAAAGGTGATGCCGGAATTGAAGCCATAGCGCAGCACCACATTGCCGAACACCAGAACCACCATCAAGCCCAGGATGGCGATCAGCAGCCATTCCAGACTGCGGACCAGGAACCTTGTAAACATGTACGCCTCCATTGCTCAGAACCCATGCATGAACACATGCCCAGAAATCCATGCCGCAGGTCATGATGCTGTTTTATTGTTTAGAACACTTGTCTAACGAAAGCAGACCCATCCATATAACTAGTCCAAAAACCGCCAGAAGAGAAACTCAAACACGACTCAGTGCAATTTTTCCTACATCTGGATTCGATCCAGTCAACCTGCCCGCTGTTTCGCCAGAAAGCCGGGCAGGTTTGCCCGATCAGCGCCCCATCCATCCGCCATCGACCACCAGCGTGGTGCCGTTGACATAGTTGGAAGCTTCAGAGGCCAGATAAATCACCGCGCCGGCCATATCTTCCGGCTTGCCCCAGCGCCCGGCCGGGATGCGATCCATGATTTGCCGGCTGCGGGTCGGGTCGGCCATCAGTGCGGTATTCATGTCGGTATCCATGTAGCCAGGAGCGATGCAGTTGATGTTGATCCCCTGGCTGGCCCATTCGTTGGACAGCGATTTTGTAAACTGGGCCACCGCCCCCTTGCTGGCCGCGTAGGCCGGCACGGTCAACCCGCCCTGGAAAGAAAGCAGCGAGGCAATGTTGATGATCTTGCCCTTGCCCTGAGCCAGCATCAGTCGGCCCACTTCCTGGCACATGAAGAACACCGCATTCATGTTAACGTTGACCACGAAATCCCAATCGGCGCGCGGGAATTCCGCCGCTTTGTGGCGCTTTTGTACACCCGCGTTGTTGACGAGCACATCGATATGGCCAAACTCGTTTTTCACGTCGCGCACCAGATCAGGGATGCCATCGATATTTTCCAGATCGAATTCGAAAAACTTGCCACGCACGCCGTGGGCGGTAATTTGCGCAATGACATCCGTATCCGCCGAACGCCCGACCACCGCCACATCCGCGCCGGCCTTGGCCATCGCGATCGCCATGGCCTTGCCCAGACCCCGGCTGCCGCCCGTAAACAATACCACTTTGCCTTTCAAGCCGAACATATCCTGCATTTTTCTATCCCTTTTTGTTGTCGATGACCAACAACTACATTTTGAAAAGCATCTTGATCATGTTTGTTCCCTTGAGCAAGTCCTGGAAAACGGCAGGGGCTTGCTCGGGGGTAGCTTCTGACAGCAGCAGATTGAAATCGATGAATCCGCTCTCCAGAATCCGGATGGCAATCTCGAAATCGCGTCGTTCGTACACGCGGATGCCGATCAAGGTCAGTTCCTTGAACTCGACCTTGAGCAAGTCCACTTCCGGCGGTTTCTTGTAGGAGCCGACCACCACGGCCGTGCCCTGCACACGCAGGATATCCATGAGGTGGGTCTGCACGCTCGGATGCGCCGCGCAATCGAAAGCAAAGTCGGCATTGACGCCGTTGGTGTATTCCTTGACCTTGGCGCGCACGTCTTCATGCGCGGCATCAATGGTCGTGAAGCCGAGCTTTTGCGCCACTTGCAGACGATACGGGTTGGCTTCGATGACGATGACTTTCGAAGCGCCGAAATACTTCAGGCAGGAAGCCACGCACAGGCCGATCGGGCCGGCACCGAACACCACGACGCGATCGCCCGGCTTGTAGCCGGAGCGGCGCACCGCATGCACGCCCACCGCCAGCGGCTCAATAAACGCACCCAGCTTCAAGGACAGCGTCGGCGGAATCTCCAGCACCTTGTCAGCGGGCACCTTGACGTATTCGGCCATCGCGCCATCGCAATCGATGCCAATCAGCTTGAGCGTGTTGCACACGTGGGCAGCCCCGCTCAGGCACGGTTCGCAATGCCCGCAGGATAGCAGCGGGTAGACCGTGACCGGTGTGCCCTTGGCCAGGGTCGGGTGGCCTTTTTCGATCGTGCCGGAAAACTCGTGGCCCATGACCAGCGGCGCCTTGGCGCGCGGATGCATGCCCTGGTAAATGTTCATGTCGGAACCGCAGATGCCGGCATAAGCCACCTTGATCAAGACTTCTCCCGGGCCGATTTCCGGAATCGCCTTCTGCTCAACGGTGACTTCCTGTGCGTTTTGGTAAACGATGCTTTTCATGATGGACATGTCCTTTGCCGGTCAGAACTTGTTGACTTGATAGAGCGGTGCTTCGCCGCTGAGCACCCGCCGCACTTCTTCTGCCGCCTTGCGCTTGAGTTCTTGCGCGGATTCTTCCGAATGCCACGCCATGTGCGGGGTGCAGATGAAATTGTCGTACTTGAACAAGGGATGGCTGGTAGCGCCCGGCTCGATGCTCAGCACATCAAGCGCGGCACCCGCCAGCTTTTTCTCTGCCAGCATCTTTTCCAGCGCCGCTTCATTGACGATCGAGCCGCGCGCCGTATTGATCAGGAAAGCGGAGGGTTTCATCAGGCTCAGCATTTTTTCGTCGAGCAGGTCTCGCGTGTTTTCCGACAACGGGCAATGCACCGAGACCACGTCGGATTGCTGCAGCAGCTCTTCCAGGCTCACCAGCGTGATGTAATCCGGCACCCGCTCGGGCGATACGAAAGGATCATGGGCAATGACCTTCATGCCCAGCGCGTGCGTCTTGTGCGCCATGGCGCCGCCGATCCGCCCCACGCCGATGATGCCGATCGTTTGCACCTGATGGCGACGCACCGGATGCATCAAGCGGAAATCCCATTGGCCGCGTTTGACCAGATCGCTGGCATAGGCAACCTTGCGGGTCAGGCACAACATCATCGCCAGCGCATGATCCGAGACTTCGTGGGTGCCATAGTCAGGCACATTGCTCACGATGATGCCAAGCTCAGCGGCTGCCTTCAGGTCGACGGTATCCACGCCAACGCCGTAACGGGCAATGATTTTGCACTTTGGCAGTTGCTGCAAAACGCGCCGGGTCATCGGCGCGTACATGATGATGACGCCCTCGCCCTTCGCGCATTGCGCGATGATTTCATCTTCGGTCTTGCATGCCAGCCACGGGATATCCGGGCAAATATCTTTCAACACAGCCTGTTCGATGGCGATCGACGGATGATCACAATCCGCCACGATCACTACATGTTTGTTTTCCAAGTCAGCACCCCCTGCAGTATTGGTACAACGATCCCCGAATGACCGTGGCTTACCCCGACAGGTAAAAACTTCCACGCATTCGAACTCCGCAAAATTCAGGAACAACGTTCACACATAGTAGCATGACATTTTAAAAATGGAACGTCATTCTCGTTTTTTTCGTAGCCATTTGTCGGCCGCTACAATGAAAAGCATCGGGAACCCAGCCAAGCGGCCACAGGAAGGGGTTGGCAGAAGCAGGCGGGCATTTCACTCCCGCAACCCGAGAAAGGTTCGCCTGAGCAAAGTGCCTTCTGGTTTGAACACAACGCAAACCCGGGGCTGCTGATGCCTGTATGACGAATGCACGGCAGGCAGCCGTGGATATCAATTTGTTAACAAATGCAAAATACCGTAATAGTCCGTCAGTGCTATTGCACAGATATCGCCGCGCTTCATAACATCCAGTCCCAGCTCTCTACAGAAAACAAAACACGTTCCGATTTCAACAAATGATAAAAATCATGCAAAACATGTACTTGCATGTTTTTATCATCAGTCCGGATTGATTAAAAATTCGCACCTTCATGAATATCGGTCACGCATCCGGGAGCGCCATTACCGGATCGGCATATGTGCAAAAACCGGGAAAACAAATTTCCATTTCAAACGGCCATCGTGTATTTGTTTTCAATTCAGGGAAACAGCATGGAGTGGTATTGCTGACGGTGCTGGTGATTCTGGTGGTCATGCTGCTCGGCGCAGTCACCATGATCCGCTCGACGGATAGCGCCACGCTCGTTGCCGGCAACCTCGGATTCAAACAAAGCGGGCTCGCCTCCAGCGACATGGCGGCCGAAGCCGCCATTGCCTGGCTCGGCCAGCAAAGCACGACCTCCCTGCAAAGCGACATCACTGCCAGCGGCTATCTCGCTTCTTACGATCCGGAAGGGCCTGACATCAAGAGCGGCCAGAGCTGGGCGGAATACTGGGAGGACACCAGCAAGTTGCCCACCGGGTACAAGTGCTGGATTTCATGGTCCGGATCGCCACCGGTGGCCAGCTGCCAGAACAGCAGCCACGGGCAGACCGCCGATGCCGCCGGGAACAGATCGGCGTATCTGATCCAGCGCCTGTGCACCGCGGCAGGCGCCCAGACCAGCTCGGCCACCGGTTGCGCCCAGGTGGATTCGGACAGAACGTCATCGACCAGCAGCAAAGGGGCTGGCAAGGTGAACATCAGCGGTTCCAGCGAGGTGTATTACCGCATCACCACCCGTATTGACGGCCCAAGAAACACCGTCACGTATACCCAAACCGTAGTGACCTTTTAACCACATGCGTGCCAATGAAAGCGCCCGAATGAATGCCATGCCTTCGCTCTGCAATTCGCTGCGGGCAATTCTGCCCTGCCTGGCTCTGTTGACGGCATGCCCGGCAGTGGCCAGTACGACCGATCTATCGACCGCCCCCCTGGTGACCTCGTCGAGCACGGCCGTCAAGCCGAATATCATGTTCATTCTGGATGATTCGGGCAGTATGGATTGGGAGTTCATTCCCAGCGGTGCGGGCTACTTTTTCGGCCAATACCTGGGAAATTATTCAAGCTCGTCAACCAGCAACAGCATTTACAGCATCGCAACGAGTAGTGCCTTCTACGGCCTTTACAGCACGCAGTGCAACAGCCTGGCCTACAACCCGGGCATCACCTACAGCCCGCCCGTGGATTACCAGGGCAACAGCTACAGCAGCGCCAGCCTCTCCGCCGCGTGGCTGGACGGTTACACCAAGATCACCAGCGTCAATCTCGGCAGCGCGTTTTATTACGCGTACAGCGGCAGCCAGACTTCAAAAACCTATAGCAACACGAGCAGCACTTTCTACAAGGAATGCGCCAGCAAACTGGGCAGCACGCCCGGTTCATCGGTATTCACCAAGGTAGCAGTGAGCGCCCTGACCTCGGCCCAGCAAATCAACTACGCCAACTGGTACAGCTATTACCGCAGCCGGATGCTGGCGATGAAATCCGCCGCAGGCAAAGCGTTCACGGCGCTGGACAACCGCTATCGCGTCGGTTTCATGACCATCAACAACAATGGCGGCAAGGATCTGCTCAATATCGGCGATTTTGATTCCACCCAGAAAAGCAGCTGGTTCAGCAAGCTCTACAGCGCCAGCGGCAACAGTGGCACCCCCACCCGCTACGCGCTCTCGGTGGCGGGACGCATCTTCGCCAACAAGATTTCCAGTTACAACTCAGTCACCGTCACCGACCCGATGCAGTATTCCTGCCAGCAGAATTTCGCCATCATGGCCACCGACGGCTACTGGAACGGCAGTGCCGGCACCAAGCTCGACGGCAGCAGCGCGGTGGGCAACCAGGATTACAGCGCCGCACGGCCGTATTACGACGGTTCGGGCACGGTGGCAGTGGTCACGACGATCACCAAGATCGTCACCAGCACCGAGTTCTACCAAAGCTGCACCGTGGGCAGCGGAAGAAACGCCAAGTCCGGCACCAGCATCGTCACCAGCAGCAGCACTGCCACGCGCACGGTCATCACCACCAGCGGCGTGGTCACCAGCGATACCACCACGACCGGCAATCCCGTTTCCAGCACCACGGTCAGTTGCACCAGCAGCACGATCCGCGCGCTGCAAAGCCCCAACCCCGCCACCTCCACCACGACATCGACCACGACGGCGATCTCCGGCAACAACATCACCGATACCATGGCCGACGTAGCGTACTACTACTACAACACCGACCTGCGCAGTGCGGCCAACGGCAATGCCACCGGCGCGCTGAGCGTCGATGTCGCCACCGACAACGTCACCGGGACCAGCAAGGATTCGGCCAGCCACCAGCACATGACCACGTTCACGCTGGGGCTGGGCGTCAGCGGCAGCATGACCTATTCGCCGACCTATGAAACCGATACCTCTGGCGACTATTACAACGTCAAATCCGGCAACAAGAATGCCAGCGGCTCCACCAGCACCTGCGCATGGGAATCGGCGGGTGCCATTTGCAACTGGCCGATACCGGTGACCGAAACACCGACCGCGATCGACGACCTCTGGCACGCCGCCGTCAACGGCCACGGCACCTATTACAGCGCCACCGATCCGGCCTCGCTGGCCACCGGGCTTTCCGGGGTCCTGTCCGGCATCAGCGCACGGCTGGGCAGCGCCGCGGCGGCGACGACCAGCAACCCCAATGTCACGACCGGGGACAATTATGTTTTCAACTCGACCTTCGTCAGTCCCTCCTGGTACGGCGAACTGGTGCGCCAGACCATCGATCTGACTACGGGAACGGTCACCAATATCGATTCCTACCCGTGCGCATCCTCCGTCTGCGACTGGTCGGCCCAGGCTCTGCTCGATAACCGGACATCCAGTAGCGCCGATACCCGCACCCTTTACACCTACGATCCGTCCAATACCTACGGCAGCGGCAAACTCAAACCGTTTCTCTGGAGCAATCTGACCTCCGCGGAAAAAACCTATTTCAATGCGGCAACGATCAGTGCGCTGAGCCAGTATGCCGGCCTGAGCACCACCAACCAGACGGCCGCAGCAGACGAAAACCTGGTCAATTTCCTGCGCGGACAGCGCGGCCACGAAGGCACGCTGTACCGCAGCCGCACCCACATCCTCGGCGACATCGTTTCGTCGGAAGCCACTTACCTCAAGGCACCACAGTTCAGCTACACCGATGCAGGCTACAGCACGTTCAAATCGGCCAACAGCAGCCGCACGGCCATGGTGTATGTCGGCGCCAATGACGGCATGCTGCATGCCTTCAATGCCGAAACCGGCGCCGAAGAATGGGCCTATATCCCGTCGCTGGTCATGCCCAATCTCTACAAGCTGGCCGACACCAACTACGCCAACAACCACCGCTTCTACGTGGATGGCACGCCGGCCATCGGCGATATCTGCGTGTCGGACTGCACCAGTAGCAGCGCGGTCTGGAAAACCATCCTGATCGGAGGGCTGGGTGGCGGGGGACGCGGTTATTACGCGCTGGACATCACCGATCCGGCCAGCCCGAAAGCCCTGTGGGAATTCACCTACGACACCGCCAAGACCACCGGTTACACCAGCGATGCCGACATGGGTTATTCCTACGGCAACCCGATCATCACCAAGAATGCCGACGGCAGCTGGGTCGTTCTGCTCAGTTCCGGCTACAACAATGTCAGCCCCGGCACGGGCGGCGGTTATCTTTTCGTGGCAGATGCCGCCACTGGCAGCCTGTTGACCGCCACTTCGGGCAGCACCTCGGCCGGCAAGCTCGTCACCGGCGTCGGCAGTACCGGCACGATCAGCGGCATCTGCACCACGGCGCCCTGCCCAAGCGGACTGACCCGGATCAATGCCTGGGCAGAAGACACCAGCACCGACAACACCGCCCTGCGCGCGTATGGCGGCGACCTGTTCGGCAATCTCTGGCGTTTCGACCTCAACAACACCCTGGGCGCGGCCGGTTACGATGCCCAGCACCTGGCAACCTTTGTCGACGCAGCGGGAACTCGCCAGCCAATCACCGTCAAGCCCGAGCTGGGTCTCGTCAACGACACCTATCCGGCCGTGTTTGTCGGCACCGGCAAATTCCTTGGCACCACGGATATCGTCGATACCGCCCAGCAAAGCTTTTATGCCATCAAGGATCCGCTGACCGCCACCGATTGGGGCGTGGCACGCAATTCAGCCATCACGGCCCAGACACTGACCACGACCACCGATTCCTCGGGCGCCGCCATCCGTACCGCCACCACCAATGCGGTCGACTGGAGCACCAAGATCGGCTGGTACATCGATCTGCCGAGTGCCGGCGAGCGCGCCAACACCGATCCGGCGCTGGTGCTGGGCACGCTGGTATTCACCACCAATATTCCGGGCTCCAGTGCCTGCACGGTCGGCGGAGAAAGCTGGATCTACCAGCTCGACTACAGCAACGGCACCGCGGTTGCGGAGGACGGCACCGCCGGCGCATGGCTGGGCAATGCCCTGGCCACCCGCGCCGAGATCATCCGGCTGCCATCCGGCTCCGTGGTATCGCTGACCCGAACTTCCGACGGCAAGACCATCACCACCCCGATCACCACCGGCGGCAGTGCCTCGGGCATCCGCCGCATCCATTGGCGCGAACTGATCGCCCAATAACAAACAGGAGTTCCTCATGACCCCACGCGCACCCGGATCCATGACCGGCTTCACCCTGATCGAACTGATGATCGTGGTGGCCATCATCGGCATCCTGGCCGCCATTGCCGTACCCAGCTACTCGCAGTACGTGGCGCGCAGCAAGATCACCGAGGCCATTTCCGAGCTGGCCAGCTACCGGGTTCGCATGGAACAGTGGTTTCAGGATAACCGCAGCTATCAGAATGCGGCCAGCACGGGTTGCGGGGCGGCCACGGTCAGCAATGCCAAATATTTCAGCTTCGCCTGCACGGCCACCACCTCCATCACCTTCACCGTGACCGCAACGGCAACCGATGCCAGTCTTTCCGGCCTGGTTTATTCCGTCGACCAGGACAACACCAAAACGACCGTCAGCGTTCCCGACGGCTGGGTCCAGCCGAGCGCATCCTGCTGGGTGATGGGCAAGAGCGGCGCATGTTGAGTGCCGTGAAGAAACAGCGCGGGATGACGCTGGTGGAGCAATGCATCGTGCTGGTCATCATCGGCATCCTGTTGGTGCTGGCGGTCCGCTCCTTCAGCGCCTGGATCCAGAACTTGCGTATCCGCGCGGCAGCCGAATCGATCGTAACCGGGCTGCAACTGGCCAGATCCGAAGCCATCAAGAGAAATGCCAATGTCCGGTTTTCGCTGGTCACGGGGCTCGGCGCCGGTTGCGCGTACCTCAATGACAATTCGGATAGCAGCGCCTGGCACTGGATGCTGAGCACGATCGATCCGGTAGCCCATTCCTGCCCGAACCCCGGCAGCGATACGGGAGTCATCCAGGCCGCAAGCCGTGAAGAAGGAACAGGCAACAGCGATATCCGGATCAAAGCCACCATGGCCAGCATCACCTTCAATGGCCTGGCGCGTATTTCCTCGGCCGTGACCTATCAAGTCTCGCGCGGCGGCACCGCCAATTGCGGCGCCGAGGCCGAAAGCGTGCGCTGCCTGAACGTGCAGGTGTCTTTCCCCGGCGGGCAGATCCGCTTGTGCGACCCCGCCGTCACCAGCTCTTCCGATACCAGAAAATGTGAATGACCATGCGCTGCACATCGAACAGGCCAAGAACCACCGTCTCCACCGCATACGGCCCTCGCCAGATGGGCATGATCCTGATCGAAGCCCTGGTGGCGATCCTGATTTTTGCCATCGGCGTGTTGGGTGTGATTGCCCTGCAGGCCGCCATGGTCAAGCAGGTGGGTGAAGCCAAGTACCGTATCGATGCGGCCAACCTGACCGAGCAATTGATCGGGCAGATGTGGGCGGATGATCACACCACCAGCACCCTCGCCGCGAAATACGCGTCGGCAAACGGCAGCGCCTACCTGACCTGGAAATCCCTGGTGGAAAACAGGCTGCCCGGCGCCGCGAAAAAAGCGCCCACCGTCACGATCGTCGCTGATTCCGCGACATCGGATACCAGGAAATCCACGGTGACCCTGGTGGTGTACTGGCAAGCACCGGGCAGCAGCGAAATGCACAATTATTCGGCCGTGACCCAAATCCGCTAGGACTCCAACAGATGACTTCTTTCTCGTCCAAGCGCCGTATGGCCGGTTTCAGCCTGGTGGAATTGCTGGCCGGCATGACGGTGGCACTGATTGCTTTCGTGATCATGATGAAATTGTTCGCCGACTCCGAAAATGCCAAGCGCAACGTCAGCAGCGGCAGCGATGCGCAGATCAACGGCGCAATCGCACTGTTCTCGCTGGGGCGCGAATTGCGCTTTGCCGGGCACGGACTCACGGCCGATGCCGCACTCGGCTGTACGCTGGCCGTGCACAACGCGGCCCGCTCCCCCACCGATTTCTCCATTGAGCAGCTCAGCCCGGTCACGATCTTCCCGGCAGGCACCAGCGCGGAACTGGCCGCGGACACCGTCCTGCCCGCCGGGGACAGCAATACCGACATCATTGTCGTGGTCTATGGCGATGCCAATCTGGCCCGCGAAGCCATTCAGTTCAACGACAAGACCGCCGATGCCAACTACGCAGGCTATGTGGTCAAAAACCGGGTGGGCCTCCAGGTCGGCGATCTGGTGATCGCGGCGGAAAGCGGCAAAAACTGCTCGCTGCTGCAGGTAACCGGCCTGCCGGGCAGCAACACGGTCTGCAATGAATATGTCGACGGAAAAAGCAGCGTCGTCCAGTTCAACACCGCTACTTTCCTCAACCCCTACAGCACCACCGGTTCCTGCACGACCGTAGGCAGTTCCAGCTACAACCAGCCCACCCCACCGGTCAGCTATTCCAGTTCGGGTTACAGCGCCACCCTGAGCAATCTGGGCGCCGAACCCAGGATCGTGGCCTACGCCATCCGCAACGGCAATCTGGCCTACTGCGACCTGCTGACCACGGACTGCACCGGCGCCAGCAACTGGTCAACGGCAGCCACCCACATTGTCGGGCTGAAAGCGCGCTTCGGCTGGGATACCTCGGGGACTGCGGACGGGCTGGTGGACGAATACAGCGACACCACGCCGGACAGTCTTTCCGCCAAAACCGATCAGTGCCGGATTTCCCGCATCAGCGCCGTGCAGATTGGCCTTGTGGCGCGCAACGCATTGATGGACAAGCAAGACGTGACCAGCACGGCGCCCGCTTGGCAGGGTGGCAGCTTCACGCTCAGCCACATCAGCAACTGGAAACGCTTTCGCTACAAGGTCTTCGAAACCGTCGTGCCTTTGAAAAACATGGTCTGGAAAGGCGCGATCAGCGGCTGCTGACCGGTCAGGATGGCCATGACCCACGCGGATCGACCTCTGCTGCGGCGCGCCGTGATCATTTCACTGGTGCTGCATCTGGCACTGGTCGCATTGTTCAAAAGCACCCTTGGCGGAACGCCTTCCAATCAGAACGTGCCACGGACTGTGACGATTCGTCTGACCCAAGCCATGCCCATCAGCGCCCGTGACTCAGGCAATGCGCACGCGACGAAAAAGGAATCGGAAGCACAGTCTCCGCGGCCTGCGCCCGACCTGCGGACAGAAACCCCATTGCCAGACCCGGCCCAGCACACCGAATCCGGCCACCCGGTTCTCGGCACAGTCAATGCGCTGCCCTATCCGCTGGAGGGCATTGATATGTCGGATGCAAACGAAAAATCGGGAACCCCCGGCGGCCGGGCAAAATTCCAGATTGCGGTGTCCAAGAACGGAAAAGTGACGATGGCAGTGCTATTGGAATCCACACTCGATCAGAAGAGAAATGAGCTACTGCGACAAAGGATTTTCGCGGCCCGGTTTGCCGCCGCCATGAAAGACGGCAAGCCCCTTGATGCCGAAACGATACTGGAAATTTCTTTCGGCGATGTGCCGGAGCCGGAGCCAGCGCGCATTCAGGAAAACGAACACTAGCACCGCCACGGCGGGGAGCGTCATTCGCGCACGATCAACAACCCGCGAATGCACTCGATCCGGTTATAGATCTGCTCGATCGCGCGCATCTCGTCCTGCGTGCAATCGAGCAGCAGCTTGAGTTCGGCATCGCGCTTGTCCAGATCGACACTGGCGATCACGCCGCAAACGCGGCATTCGTCCAGCGGCTTGCTTTCCGCCGCCACGCCCAGCCAAACATCGAGCCCTTCGCCATCGGCCGAGAGCGTGCCTTCCAGATAGCCGTAATCGAGCGGATAAACGAAATCGGTGAAGCGCGGGTGACGGAAGCCGCGCGGGCGGTCGATCACCAGATCGGATTGCGGCAGCAGCGCATCGAGCGCTTGCCAGAAATCGGGACGGTGCGGGGCGGACAACTGCATCATGCTTCTCCTGCCAACAATAAACAGACGGCCTGCGCTTCGACCGCGTCCGATTCGCCCACCGGGCCAAGCTTTTCGTAGGTCTTGGCCTTCACATTGACGCAGGCCGGCTCGATGCCCAGATCGGCGGCGATATTGGCCACCATCGCCGGGATATGCGGCGCCATTTTCGGGCGCTGGATCAGGATGCTGGCATCCACGTTACCCACGCGCCAGCCCGCCGCCTTTACGCGGCGCATGGCCTCGCGCAGCAGTACGCGGCTGTCCGCGCCCGCGAACTCGGCCGCGGTATCGGGAAAATGCCGGCCGATATCGCCCATCCCCGCCGCGCCGAGCACGGCATCGGTAATCGCGTGCAGCAATGCATCGGCATCCGAATGGCCCAAGAGGCCCTTCTCGAACGGGATATCTACCCCGCCCAGAATCAGCTTGCGCCCTTCCACCATCCGGTGCACATCCCAACCTTGCCCAATTCTCATCGTCCATCCTCTACGACCAGCGCGGCGATTTTTTCCAGCCACGCCTGGTCCACTTCGTCAAAATCACCCAGCTTTACCGAATCCACGTCGAGCACGCCGATCACCCGCCCCGCCGCATCGCGCAACGGCACCACGATCTCCGAGCGCGACAACGACGAACAGGCGATATGGCCGGGAAAAGCTTCCACATCCGGCACCAACAGGGTTTCATTGCGCGCCCAGGCCGCACCGCAAACACCGCGCCCATGGCCGATGCGGAAACAGGCAATCGGCCCCTGGAACGGGCCGAGCACCAGCACTTCGCCGCCCCGCTCCTCGCGTACCAGGTAGAAACCGACCCACAGCCAGTCGAAGGTCGCCTTCAACGCCGCGCTGGCATTGGCTAGGCGCGCGGTCAGATCGGTTTCGCCCGCCAGCAGCGCCGCCAGTTGCGGCAGCAGTTCGCGGTATTTTTCTTCCTTGCTGCCCTGGGTAACCAGCAGGGTTTCAGCCATTTTTCGCCCCTTGCAAGATCAGCGCCGCCAGCTGCAAATCCTGCGGCCAGGTTACTTTCAGGTTCCACGGGCTGCCCATCACCAGTTGCGGTGCCTTGCCCTGCTTTTCCAGCGCGCTGGCTTCGTCGGTGATATCGGGGCCGATGAATTCGGCAATGGCATGGATCAGCTCGCCACGGCGGAACATCTGCGGTGTTTGCGCTTGCCACAGGCCGTCGCGCGCTTCAGTGCGGGCGATCCGCTCGCCCATCCCGGCCCGCTTCAGCGTGTCGGCCACCGGCACGGCGAGGATGCCGCCCACGGCGTCGTGCTGCAATCGGACGATCATGGCGCTGACCAGTTGCGGATCCAGGCAGGGCCGGGCGGCATCATGCACCAGCGCCCAATCGGCATCGGCGACATCGGCCGCACGCAGGCCGTTCAATACCGATTCCGCGCGCGTGGCGCCGCCGCAGCGCAATACCTGCAACCGCTCGAACGCCGACCAGTCGTAGCTGTTCCACCATTCGTCGCCGGCACTGATCACCACGCAGACGCGCGTGATCTCCGGCACCGCGGACAATGCGCGCAGCGTATGCCAGATCAGCGGTTTGCCGAGCAGATCGAGATACTGCTTGGGCGTGGTCGCCCCCATGCGCGCGCCCGAACCCGCCGCCGGCACCAAGGCGAAGCAACTCATGCCGCAGACTCCGCTGCGGGCGGATTTTCAATCGCGCGCCACAGGCACTGGCCCTTGACGGACTTGTCGAGGGTATCGAGGTACGCGGCATGCTCGGCCAGTTCGGCCTCGCTGGGCGCCAGCACCTTGAGCGGCCCGCGCGGGCGGCTCTGCAAGGACAAACCGCCGCCAGCGCTTTCCCCGCCACCGCCAAAATCGATCAAGAGGCTGTCCTGGCCGCGCGTCAGGCACAGGTAGACCTCGGCCAGCAACTCGCAGTCGATCAGCGCGCCGTGCAAGACCCGGTTGCTGCGGTCGATCTCGTAGCGATCGCACAGCGCATCCAGGCTGTTGCGCTTGCCGGGGAAATTGTCCTTGGCCATCGCCAGCGTATCGATCACGCCGGAAACGTAATCGGTGATCTTGCCCAGACCCAGCCGGCCCAGCTCCATGTTCAGGTAGCCCACATCGAACGGCGCGTTGTGGATGATCAGCTCGGCATCGCGCACGAAATCGATGAATTCATGCGCGATATCGGCGAACTTGGGCTTGTCGGCCAGGAAATCCTGCGTCAGCCCGTGCACATTCAGCGCGCCCTCTTCGCTCTCGCGTTCGGGATTGATATAGCAGTGCAGATGTTTGTCCGGCGAGGAAAGCTTGCGGCTCAGCATTTCGACCGCGGCAATTTCCAGAATGCGGTTACCGTCTTCCACGCGCAGACCGGTGGTTTCGGTATCCAGAATGATTTGTCTCATGCAGCTTTATTCCAAATTATTTCGGTTCTGTCGGCGCCAGATGGCCATCCACCAGCGGGCGATCACGCCCGTTCCAGCGCCACTTCCACGCCGCGATTGGCCAACTCATCCGCGCGTTCGTTGAATTCATGGCCGGAGTGTCCTTTCACCCAGCGCCAGTCGATCTGGTGGCGCTGTTGCGCCGCATCGAGCAGCAGCCACAGGTCGGCATTCTTCACCGGTTTCTTGTCGGCGGTTTTCCAGCCGTTTTTCTTCCAGCCGTGAATCCAGGTGGTGATGCCGTTTTTCACATACTGCGAATCGGTATGCAGGATGATGGCGCACGGCCGGGTCAGCGCATTCAGCGCCGAGATCACCGCCAGCAGCTCCATGCGGTTATTCGTGGTATCGCGCTCGCCGCCGAACAATTCCTTCTCGTGTCCGCCGGTGCGCAGCAGTGCGCCCCAGCCACCGGGGCCGGGATTGCCTTTGCAGGCGCCATCGGTATAAATCTCGACTGGCGTCATGGCCGTCATACAGTGTCTTCCATAAAAGAGGTTTTTTCCGCCACGGCAGCCGGTTTGCTGCGCGGCGCAGGCACGCGCCGCCACTGCGGCTCGATCACGCGCATGCCCTTGACGCGCTTGACCACATCCAGGCAATACACGCCGCCGGCCGCCGGCCACCAGCGATCGCCGGCCTGCTCGATAAAACGGGTTTTCGACAACCAGCCTTCGCGCTGCACCGGCAAGCTGTAGCACAGGTATTCGCCGCGCATGGGCTCCAGCCCGAGCAGCGCCAGCCAGTCCTTGAGCCGGGGCAGACTGACCGCATTGCCTTGCCACGGCGCGCCGTTGGCATCGCCCGGCTTGAAGCGGCGCAAGCCCCACAGGCTCCAGGGATTGAAGCCGGTGATCAGCAAACGCCCTTCCGGCACCATGACCCGGGCCGCTTCGCGCAAGACCGCATGCGGATCTTCGGCAAAATCGAGCACATGTGGCAGCGCCAGCAAATCAAGGCTCTGCTCGTCGAAAGGCAGTTGCTCGGGTGCACAACGCACCCCGACTGCCGGCGACAATCCGGCGGTCGTGCGCCACGGCATCCGGTTCATTTGCAGGCAATCGATCAGCGGCAGTTCCAGTTGCACCGCCTTGTAGCCGAAAATGTCGGCCGAGATGCGGTCATACCAGGCCGTTTCGGCCGCTGCGAGATAACTGCCTAGCGGAGTTGCCAGCCAGGCGGCAAAATGGTCGAGCTTAGGTTTCACGGAGCCCTCCCCAACATGTTTAGCATCAGCGCAGTGCCATGCTTCAACGACAATTATATCTGGGTTTTGCAATCTGGCCGGGAAGCCATCGCAGTCGACCCGGGCGATGCGGCTGCGCTGCTTGCCCATCTGCAGCACAAAGCACTGACCCTGACCGCGGTTCTGGTCACCCATCGGCACTCGGACCATATCGGCGGCCTGCCGGTTCTGGCCGAACATTTCGCCGTTCCGGTTTACGGCCCGGCCAGTATCGCCGGCATTACCCACCCGGTTCGGGCCGGCGATTCGTTGCGGCTGCTGGATACCCCGATCCAGGTGCTCGCCACCCCCGGCCATACCCATGAACACCTGTCGTACCTGACCGCCGAGGCCCTGTTCTGCGGCGACACCCTGTTCGGTGCCGGTTGCGGGCGTGTTTTCGACGGCAGCATGGCAGACATGCATGCCTCGCTGATGCGGCTGGCGGCCCTGCCGCCGGAAACGCTGGTCTGCTGCGCGCACGAATACACGCAATCCAACCTGCGCTTCGCCGCCGCCGTCGAACCGCAGAACGACGGCATTGCCGCACGGATCAGCGACACCCGGACCAAACGCTTGCTTGACCAGCCCACCGTGCCTTCCACCATCGGGCTGGAACTTGCCACCAATCCTTTCCTGCGCTGCGATCATCCCGACGTGGTGGCCGCGGCACGGCAACACACCCCGGAAGCCAGCACGCCGGTGGAGGTTTTCACCACGCTGCGCAACTGGAAAAACCATTTCAAATAGGACCTTACCTTCACCCATGTCATTGACACGCCCGAAAACCCGCCAGTACCATGCGACGATTGTCGTCCATCCAAAAGGGCCATCGCCCATGACTCACCGCCTGTTCGCCGGATTGCTGGCCACCTTCTGCGCCAGCACATTCGCCGCAGACCTGCTGGCCGAAGCCAGCGTGACGCGCTTCGATTACCAGCTGCGCACACCTGCCGCCACGCACACCGCTACGCCCGATTTGACCGCAGAACAAATCGGCCTGATCGAAAACACGCTCTTCCCTGCCAAAACACAGAACCTCAATCGCCAAGAACGCAGCGCGCAAGAATCCTCGGATCAGGCCTTGATCAAGGATCTCGCCAATGCGCCGGCCTTCCCCGATTTGTGGTCGCGCGTGCGCGCCGGCTTTCAGATGCCAGATCTGGATACCGCGCAAACCCGCAAATGGGAACAGTACTACGCCAGCCGGCCGGAATACCTGAACCGCATCATTGAACGCGGCGGGCGCTACCTTTACCACGTCACCGAAGAAATTGAAAAACGTGGCCTGCCGATGGAATTGGCATTATTGCCAATGATCGAGAGCGCCTACAACCCGAAAGCCGAATCACCGGCACGGGCCGCCGGCATGTGGCAATTCATTCCGGAAACGGGCAAGCGCTACGGACTGGAACGCACCTGGTGGTATGACGGCCGGCGCGATGTGGTCGCCGCAACCCAGGCGGCGCTCGATTACCTGACCGAAATCCACGGCATGTTCAACGACTGGCAGCTGGCACTGGCCTCCTACAACTGGGGCGAAAACGCCGTCGCCCGCGCCGTCGCCAAGAACCAGGCCGCAGGCAAGCCGACCGGCTACGTCGACCTGAAAATGCCGAACGAAACCGCCAACTACGTGCCCAAACTGATGGCCGTGCGCAATATCATCGCCAACCCGGAAGCCTATGGCGTTGCGCTCAAGCCGCTGGCCAACCAGCCCTACTTTGTGGTGATCGACAACAACCGCCACATGGATGTCGCCGTGGCCGCCCAACTGGCCGAAACCAGTGTCGACGAGCTGTTGCGACTCAATCCCGGCTTTATCCGCCCGGTCATTGCCCAGAAGGATGAGCGCAAGCTGGTGCTGCCGGCCGGCAAGGTCGATGCTTTCCAACGCAACCTGGCCAGTTACGACAAACCGCTGCTGAACTGGCAACCGTACGTGACCCGCAGCGGCGAAGCCTTCGACAAGCTGGCGCAGCAGTTCGGCATTTCCGTGGCCGAACTCAAGGATGTGAATGACATCGGCGCGCGCGACCGCAGCGCTCGCGGCCAGACCATCCTGGTGCCGAAAACCGATCAGCTTGATGTTTCCGAGCGGCAAACCCTGGCCGCCCTGGCTGCCAACCGCGCAGCAGAACCGGTGGATCGCGGCGAGCGTGATACCCCCCGCGCAGTCCAGTTCAAAGACCTGCATCGCGTCGGCAAAGGCGACACCATCTTCAGCATCGCCCAGCGTTACAAGCTGAATGTTGACCAGCTGCGCGCCCTGAACGGCCTGTCCGGCAACGCCATCAAGGCCGGCCAGACCCTCAAGGTTTCGGCCGCGGCAGCCGTAAAATCGACGACCAAGGCACGTGACCAGCGCCAGTATGTCGCCAAGCGCGGCGATACCGTGGCCGCCGTGGCACGCAAATTCAATGTGGCCAGCGCGGATCTGGCCAAGTGGAACAACCTGGACAACAAACGCCTGCAAGCCGGATCGAAGATCGTGATCTATTGATTCACCGGAGCAATCCAGTCAAAAAAAGCCCGCTTTTCACAGCGGGCTTTTTCATACTCAACGCGGGGAACAATCGTTACTTCACCACGCGCAAATGGCCACGACCGCCACCTGCCGGCGGTGTCGGTTCCGGCTCGTGCTCCGACGCGGCAGGAGAATCGACCGGATGACTATCGGCAACCGAATGCAGATCGTGATCCGCACCCGCTTCATATTCGAAACCCATGCCTTCGCCATTTTCCTTGGCAAAGATCGACACCACCGCGCCCACCGGAATGACAATCTCGCGCGACACGCCGTTGAAGCGTGCCGAGAACGTGATGTAATCGTTGCCGATCGTCAGATTGCGCGAGGCATTGTAGCTGACATTGAGCACGATTTCGCCGTTCTTCACATATTCCATGGGAACCTGCATCTTGCCGCGCACGGCAACGACGATGTACGGCGTACAGCCCTGATCCGAGCACCATTCGTGAATGGCGCGGATCAGGTAAGGTTTGGTCGATACGATTTGCTGCATGGCTTCTTCCTGGTAAGTAGGCGCAGGGGACGGGGAATCACACCAGATCGATTCCCCTTCTGCTTGCCAAGATAGATTACTTGCGCATGGCCTTTTCGTTCGCGGTCAGCGATTCGATAAACGCCGGACGGCTGAACAGGCGTTCGGCGTATTTCAGAATCGGCGCCAGCGCCTTGGTCGTTTCAATGCCGTAGTGCTCGAAGCGCCACAGCAGCGGTGCAATGGCCACATCCAGCATCGAGAACTCTTCGCCCAGCATGTATTTCTGCTTGGTGAAAATAGGCGCGATCTGGGTCAGGCTGTCGCGAATCGTGGCACGGGCCTTTTCCTGGTCTTTCTTGCTGGCGCTGCCGTCTTCCAGCGTGCGCACGTGGATGAACAGCTCGCGCTCGAAGTTGAACAGCATCAAGCGGGTACGCGCCCGCATCACCGGATCGGCCGGCATCAGCTGCGGATGCGGGAAACGCTCGTCGATATATTCGTTGATGATGTTGGATTCATACAGGGTCAGATCGCGTTCGACCAGAACCGGCACATCGTTGTAGGGATTCATCACCGCGAGGTCTTCCGGCTTGCTTTGGATATCCACATCCAGAATTTCGAAATCCATGCCTTTTTCAAACAGCACGATACGGCAGCGGTGGCTGAACGGGCAGGAGGTGCCGGAGTACAACTTCATCATGGTATGGGAGCTCCCGTTGAATTGATCATTGACAAAACACGCCGGATTCTATCGCACCGCAGCAACACAAACCAGAAAAAACACCATAACACAATGATTTACATTAGTTTTTTTAAGCAACCCACACTCAAGAATCCTGCCATTCCAACCCTGCCTTTTGCAGCCCTTCCTGCAGGAACTGCATCGCCGCAGCGGCCTCCGGCGCGGTTCCGGTGACGCTGAAATCGATATGCACGCCCGCTTGGCGGGCATTGCCAAAGCTGGGCAAACTGGAAAAGGCCACTTGCGGCCAGCGCACGGTCAAGGCCTGCATCAGCGGGATCAACTCGCCTTCGCGCGCGCCCGGAACAATGATCGACAGGGTCAGCAGCGGGGCCACCGCCGGGTAATACTGATCGAGCAACCAGTCCGCCATCGGCCAGGCCATTTCCGGGAACCCCGGCAGCAGGTAATGCTCGCGAATACTGCAGCCCGCCACCTGGTTGACCGGATTGGGCACCAGCGCTGCGCCTTGCGGAAACTCGGCCAGATGCACCCGGTGCGGATAGGTCGCCGCGCCGAAGCGCGCCTCCAGAATCCGCAGCGCCTCAGGCTGCGCCACCAGCGGCAAATCCAGCGCCTCCGCCAACGCCTGGCGGGTGTGGTCATCCGGGGTGGCGCCGATGCCGCCGCAGGAAATCACGCACTGCCCGGCGGCGAGACTCAGGCGGAAAGCCTCAACCAGCGTCGGTCGGTGATCCGGCAAGAAGCGCACGCCGCCCAACCGGTGACCGCGCATCTTGAGTTTTTCCAGCATCACCGGAAAATGCTGGTCCTGGCGGCGTCCGGAAAGGATTTCGTCGCCGATGATGAAGAGTTGAAAGTCGGTCATGGTTGTTCCGCGTCGCCCAGCCCGGGCCGTGTCTGCTATTATCAAAAGCATAAACCAGACCGGCGCCGGCAGACAGCCGTTCCCGCATCGCTCGCGCCAATAACCATCCACTGTGAACCCATGACGAACTACCCTTTGCCCGATTTCGAACACAAGATTTGCGCCCCGGAAGATCTCTCCTCACACCTGGCCCAACTACCGCGCCCACTGGTCTTCACCAACGGCTGCTTTGACATCCTGCACCGAGGCCATGTCACTTATTTGGCACAGGCACGCGCACTGGGCGCCGGGATGATCGTGGCACTGAATACCGACGAATCGGTACGCCGCCAGGGCAAGGGCGACGACCGTCCGATCAACAGACTGGCCGAGCGTGCCGCTGTGATGGCTGCACTGGAATGCGTCGACCTCGTCACCTGGTTCGATGCCGATACACCGCTTGAACTGATCCTGGCCGCACACCCGGACGTGCTGGTCAAAGGCGGCGACTGGAGCATCGACAAGATTGTCGGCAGCCGCGAAGTACTCGGCTGGGGCGGATCGGTGCATTCCATCCCCTTCCTGCACCAGACCTCCACCACGGCCACCTTGTCCCGCATCCGGGCCAGCGAGCAAGCATGAGCACCCGGCACAATCTGGTTTCGGAGTTTTATCAGGATCTGGTTGAACAAGGCTTGTTGCGCAGCGAAGTGCTAGCGCAGGCAGCAGTGATCCTGCTCGCGCTGCTGGTGGCCTGGCTGCTGGAGCGCGCGGTTCAGCGCCACGCTGCCGCAGCCCATCCGGAACGGCGCGAGCATATCGGCCACGAGGGCTTTGTGCGGATCTTTTTCCCGCTGGCTGCCCTGACGTTGACCTGGCTCAGCGGCCTGGTACTGGGCCAGTGGTTTTCCGGATCACTCAAGCTGATCAAGCTGGCCGGCATCCTGTTGCTGGCCATGGTCAACATCCGCCTGCTGGTTTTCTTGATGCGCAGGGCTTTTGACGGTGCCGATTGGGTGCGCCGCTCCGAACGCATCATTGCCGCCACCATCTGGACGGCCTATGCCCTGCATGTGATCGGCATCCTGCCGGAACTATGGCAACTGCTCGACGAAATCCAGTTCCATATCGGCAAGGGCCAGGTGTCCGTGCTCAACATCCTGCAAGCGCTAACCTCGGTAGCCATTACGGTATTGGCCGCATTGTGGATCGGCCGAGAAATCGAACGGCGGCTGATGTCCGCCGAAGTCATGGATGTCAGCCTGCGCGTCATGGTCATCAAGGTCGTACGCGCCCTGCTGATTGTGATGGCGGTATTGATTGCCCTGCCGCTGGTGGGGATCGACCTCACGGTACTGTCGGTATTCGGCGGCGCGCTGGGTGTGGGTCTCGGTTTCGGCCTGCAGAAAATCGCCTCGAACTATGTCTCGGGCTTCATCATCCTGATGGATCGCTCGGTCAAGATCGGCGATGTGGTCCAGATCGACAACCGCCTTGGCGTGATCACCCAGCTGACTTCGCGCTATATCGTGTTGAAGGCAGGTGACGGCACCGAGGCGCTGATCCCGAATGAAACACTGATTACCTCCACCGTCGTCAACCAATCGTATAACGACCGGCTGATCCGCATCGCGCTGCCGATCCAGGTGGCCTACGGCAGTGATCTGGCCCTGGTCCAGACCTTGCTGCAGCAGGCCGCCAAGGCCGAATCCCGGGTCGTGGATGCACCGGAACCGGCGGTTTTCGTGAAAGGCTTTGGCGAAAACGGCATTGATCTGGAACTGGGTGTCTGGATCAAGGATCCGGAAAACGGCCAGTTGCCGGTACGTTCATCGGTCAACCTGCAAATCTGGCAGCTGTTCCAGGCGCACGGGATTGAAATTCCCTATCCGCATCGGGAATTGCGCGTCATCCACGCCAAACCGGAATCCACGCAAGGCACTTTTTAAACTTTTTATTTCCCCGGAGAACAAGGCATGTCCACCATTCAGCGTTACCACGTTGGTCCGCGTCTTTCCGAAATCGTTGTCCACAACAACACGGTGTATCTCGCCGGGCAGATTGCCGAAGTCCTCGACAAGGATGCCAAGGGCCAAACCGAGGAAGTACTGGCTGCCGTTGACCGCCTGCTCGCAGAAGTCGGCTCCGACAAAACCCGCATCCTGTCGGTGACCATCTATCTCGCCGACATGGGCGATTACGACGCCATGAACGAAGCTTGGTCGGCCTGGGCACCGCACGGCCACACGCCGGCCCGCGCCACCATCGAGGCAGCCCTTGCCGATCCCAAATACCGGGTGGAAATGTCGGTGATCGCGGCGCTTTGACCGGGGAGCTTCTTCCGGATCAGTTTTCCAGCAGGCTCTGGTAGATGAAGTGCTCGATCACCAGGCGGTCTGCCGTCCCTGCATCCAGGAATTCCAGGCCGTAGCGCACCACGGGCGGGTTTCCATCGCCGGTTCGGATATTGCGAACCGCTGTGCGCAGGACCAGTACATGTTCCTGCCCCCCGGCCTGCAAGGTGATCGTCAGCAGCAGTTCATCGCCGACCAGGGCCACCAGCTGCGTCAGCTCCAGCATGCAGCCACTGGCACTCAGATTGCCAAGCACGCCGTCATAACTGTCCGCATGCCCACCGCGGACCTGAGCCGGCAGGCTGACACTGGCCCGCAGGCTCTTGCGCAACTGGCGGATCGTCAGCGTTTGCGGGTACGCAAGATGCAGATAGGGATACGGCGCATGGCAGGCCAGACGCACCGCGCTTTGGAAGGTCACAATGCCGTTGCCTGCCAGGAGCTTGACTTCCAGCGGCGAGCCCTCCGGCAGGGGCAGTTCCCCTGCATTGGAAGCAGTCGCACTGGTCAACAAATCTTCTTCTGCAAGCCAGCCGAGCAGCTTGACCGCGACAAACCCCTGCGCATGCAGATCGCTGCGCCGCAGGTGCAGCAGGGTGCCCGGCTGAAGCTTGAGCTGGGCAAAATTGCTCGCGCCCACATAAAACCCGTTGCTGCGTCCCGACGCCATGGCGGTCCCACTGCCGGATTCGCCCTGTCGCCAGTCCGGCATGCGGAACATGCCGATGTCCTGCAATGCCGTCAGCTGCGATTCTCCGTGGACAGGCACGCCTTCGGCCAGCAGCAGGGTGTGATGCGAATCGAACACAGGAAACGGCATTGGCATGCCCACCTGGATTTCTTGAAGCGACACGGGAACAAGCTCGGGTTTCGTCATGGCGGCGAAAAATGTGAATATCGATAATTGCTTATATACCACGCCGGCCGATGCCACCCCAAAAAAACTTGTTGGTCCCTGGCATGCTAATATCGGGGCCTGATTTTTGGTCCCCCTCCCGATGCTCCATCTGCTGAATTCCCCGCAACGCGACGCTGTGAAATACCTCGATGGCCCCTGCCTCGTACTGGCAGGGGCAGGGTCGGGGAAAACCCGCGTGATCACGCAAAAGATTGCTTATTTGATCGAACAGGCCGGCATGGATGCGCGCAACATCGCCGCGATTACCTTCACCAACAAGGCCTCGCGCGAGATGAACGAGCGGGTGGGCACCCTGCTCGCCGCCGACCGGCTGAAGGGGCTGACGGTCTCGACCTTCCACTCGCTCGGCCTCAAGATCCTGCGCGAAGAGGCCAAGCACCTGGGTTACAAGCCCAAGTTCTCGATCCTGGATTCCGCCGATTGCTGGAAAATCCTCTCCGACCAGTTGGCGACCACCGACAAGCAGGCGATCCGCGCCGCGGTCTCGCGCATTTCGCTGCTGAAGAACGACCGCGTCTCGCCCGACAAGGCGCTGCAGATCGCCGACTCGGAAGGCGAACTGCAACTGGCCAAGCTCTACCGCGCCTATCAGGACACGCTGTTCGCCTACCAGGCCGTCGATTTCGACGACCTGATCCGCATGACGGTCGACCTGTTCGAAACGAACCAGGAAGTGTTGCAGAAATGGCAACAACGCCTGCGCTACCTCTTGATCGACGAATATCAGGACACCAACACCACCCAGTACGAACTGGTGCGGCTCTTGACCGGCAGCAGCGGCCTGTTCACCGCCGTCGGTGACGACGACCAGTCGATTTACGCCTGGCGCGGCGCCAACATGGAAAACCTGCGACAGCTGCAGAAAGACTTCCCCAGCCTGCAGGTGATCAAGCTCGAACAGAATTACCGCTCGGTCGCGCGCATCCTTAAATGCGCCAACGCGGTGATCGGCAACAACCCGAAGCTGTTCGAGAAAAAGCTCTGGTCTGACTTAGGGATTGGCGATCCGATCCAGGTGATCGAATGCAAGAGTGAGGAACACGAAGCCGAACTCGTCGCCATGAAACTGCAGGCGCACATGTTTGAGGCCGGCACCAAATATGCGGACTACGCGGTGCTGTACCGCGGCAATCACCAAGCGCGCATCATCGAACAGCAGTTCCGCAACAGCCGGATTCCCTACGCGATCTCGGGCGGGCAATCGTTTTTCGACAAGGCGGAAATCAAGGATGTCCTGTCCTATCTGCGCCTGATCGCCAATGAGGACGACGACCCGGCCTTCATCCGCGCCGTGACCACGCCCAAGCGCGGCGTGGGCAACACCACACTGGAGCGCCTCGGCGCCTGCGCGGCCGAGTTGCATATCTCGCTGTTTGCCGCCGTCTACGAAGCCGATTTCCACGGTCAAGTGCAACCGCAGCAATACGCACCGCTGCGCGAGTTCTGCGATTTCATCACTTCGATGCAAAACCGCGCGCCGCGTGAAGCGGCCGGCCCGCTGTTGCAGGAAATCCTCGCCACGATCAATTTCGAGACCTGGCTCTACGACAACGACGAGCTCAAACCGGCGGAAACCAAGTGGAAGATGGTGCAGGAGCTTGTGGCCTGGATCGGCAAGAAGGGCGAGGAAGACGGCAAGAACCTGATCGAAATCAGCCAGACCATCGCCCTGATCACGCTGCTCGAAGGCCGCGACGAGGAAGAAGTCGATGCGGTGAAACTCTCCACGCTGCATGCCTCGAAAGGCCTGGAATACCCGCACGTCTTTTTGATTGGCTGCGAGGAAGAAATCCTGCCGCACCGCGAATCGATGGAAGGCGACAAGGTCGAGGAAGAACGCCGGTTGATGTATGTCGGCATCACCCGCGCTCAGCGCACGCTCACCATCACCTACTGCGGCAAGCGCCGCCGGGCCGGCGAGTGGCAGATTGTCGAGCCCAGCCGTTTCCTGAAAGAATTGCCACCCGAAGAAATCCGCATCTCCGGGCGACTCGCCGGCGACAAGGCGGAACCCGCCATCAGCAAGAAGGAAGGCCGCGCGATGCTAGCCGGATTGATGGCCAAGCTCGGCTGATCAGCAAGTAGCCAGCACCTGCCAGGCCGCGAGTTTTTCGGCGAAAGCCTGCGTATGCGCCGGGCTCGACGAAGGCAATCGGATGATTCGATAGCGCCCGGCTCCCGATCCGAGTTGCTTGAGCCCGATCCGGGCGGCGGTCGCGCCATTGAACGCGATCACCGCAAGTTCCGGCAGACCGTGCGCAAGCCCAAGCAGATCATTGCTGCTCGGATTGCGGATATTGCTGTCCAGACTGCCGTCGCGCCGGGCCTCGGCCACCACATCCCACACCCCGATCCGGTGCCGTAACAAGGTCTGCAGACGATCCGGGTAGGCCATTGCCGGCAAATCTTCACCAATGACTGCGCCGATCAGAGCCCAGAACCGGTTGTGCCGGTTGGCATAGTACTGGCTCTGCGCCAGAGAAATTTCCCCAGGCAGGCTGCCCAGAATCAGGATGCGCGTATGGCTATCCACGACCGGTGGAAAGCTGCGTTTGCACGATTCGGAAGTTTTGGCCGGCGTCACGATTGTTCTCTCAGAACCTGCTCACAATCAAAGGAAGCTTATTTTACTGTGAACGGGTGACTGATAAGCTCCCGCCTTTCAGTCACCCAACAGGAGATAACCCATGTTCAACGACCTCAAAGGCAAACGCGTGCTGATCACCGGCTCCAGCATGGGTATCGGTCTTGCCGCAGCGCAAGCCTTTGCTCAGTGCGGTGCTAAAGTAGGCCTCAACGGCCGGCGTGCGCCGGACAACTTGGCGGATCTGCTAGCCGGCATGCATGTCCACGGCGGCGAGGCTGGATTCTTTGCCGCTGATTTGAGCCGGACCGAGGAGTGCGAGAAGCTGGTCAGCGAATTCGTCGCCCGTTTTGGCGGTGTCGATGTGCTGATCAACAACGCCGGCGGGCTGGTTGCGCGCAAACCGCTGCCGGAAATCGACGATGCCTTCTTCGATGCGGTGATGGATCTGAATGTGCGCTCGGCGGTGATGATGACCAAGTTCGCGCTGCCGCACCTGAAAGCTGCGGCGCAAGCAAGCGGGCAGACCAGCTCGGTGATCGGCGTCGGCTCGATCGCCGGCCACACCGGTGGCGGTCCCGGCGCCAGTCTCTATGGTGTGGGTAAGGCGGCACTGCACAACATCCAGAAGAACTGGGTAGATTACCACTCGCAAGATGGCGTTCGTTTCAACGTGGTCTCGCCGGGCACCATTGATACCGCGTTCCATGCCGACAAGAGCGCCAAGGTGAAAGCCGGCATTGCCTCGGGCATTCCGCTAGGCCGGCTCGGCAGCGCACAGGACTGTGCCGCCGCCTTCCTTTTCTTCGCCTCGCACGCCTGCTCGGGCTATATCACAGGGCAGATTCTCGATGTAAATGGCGGACAGTTCAAACCTTGATCTTCAGGCGACCTGCAGGCGGGTGGTCCGTGGAGCGGCGCCCATAATGCCGCCGGTCGTCCCCAGTACGGGTATCGAGCAGGCCTTTGAGGCCCTGTTGCCGGCGATCGCTGCTGCGCCGGTCCGGGTTGCTTCTGCGCTCGACGCCATCCCACTCGGCACCGGCAAGGCTGCGGGCGTCGGCCGGGGCTGCCGGCGCCTCGGGAGGCGTTCCTGCCACGCCACCCGGCAACACGGTTACCTGCGCGGCCGGACGGGATGGGGTGACAGTCCGTTCCTCATTGGAGAAAAGCTGGAAAAGCTTCATGATTTTTCCGTAAAATCATCGCATTAATAGCTTATTCGTCAAGAATGGCATGAACTTTAGGGTACGCGCATCCACAGCCGACAAGAGGCGCTGCGGTGCAGCGCCTGCCGCGTTTGTCTCAGCGCGGAGTGACCTCCACGGTCACCCGCACCGGCAAACGCCGGCCCGGATTCTCCGGCAGAAGGGCGTGGTAGGTTTCCCCTTTGTAGTCATAAGTCACATCGTAACCAGTCAGGCGATCTTCCCGACGTTCGCGCTGGGCGCAGCGTTGCACAACGCGTTCGTCCTCATCGTAATCCTGGTATCTATCGCTATTCTGGGACTGGATACGGCTGCCGATGATGGTGCCGGCAATCGCGCCACCCGCGGTGGCTACATCCTTGCCGTGCCCGCCGCCGATGCCATGGCCCAGCAAGCCCCCCACCACGCCGCCCACGATGGCGCCGCCCAGATTCGAATCGCGCCGCCCGTCATTTTGCGGGCGCGTCACCCGGCGGGTTTCATTCCAGCACTCCTCATAAGGCACACTGACCTGTTCATAGTGCGGCCTGGCCTCGAGAACACGCGCGGTATCGTTGAATTCGCGGGCCTGGGCAAAACCGGCCAGGAGCAGAGTTGAAGCAATCATCAGCGAGGTTTTCATTTTCGTTCTCCCATTGGATGTCAAAAAGTCTACAGGCATTCAACGCAGCATCCTGCGAAGCAGTTCACAGGTTTTACCAACCTTGACACCTTGTTACCCAGTCGTACTTCAACCCATTGAGAAGCCCTCTTACCGCAGGAAGGGTCAAGTACATGGAGATAATTTTGTGGCTTTTATGACATGCGTCAGCGGCCAAAAGGGCGCCAATCTGGTATCGTGCTCGCTGAGCCCGGATATCGGGGTTTACCCTAGTGCGGTTTACCCTAGTACTCCAACAGACCGCGAGCCTTCCTGCCCGGCCTGTACGCAACCCGATTTTCAAGTAAGGAGCGTAGCAATGAAGCGTGTCTTCAATTTTTCCGCCGGCCCATCGATGTTGCCGGAAGTTGTTCTGCAAAAAGCCGCCGCCGAGATGCTCGATTACCAGGGCACCGGCCAGTCGGTGATGGAAATGTCGCACCGGTCCAAGCCGTACGAAGCGATCATCAATGGCGCAGAAGCGCTGGTGCGCGAAGTACTGGGCGTATCCGACGACTACCATGTGCTGTTCTTGCAGGGCGGCGCCAGCTTCCAGTTCCACATGCTGCCGCTGAACTTCATGACCATCAACAAGAAGGCCGACTTCACCCTGACCGGCCAATGGGCACAGAAGGCGGTTGAAGCCGCGAGCAAGCTCGGCACCGTGAACATCGTCGGTTCGTCCAAAGACAAGAAGTGGTCGTACCTGCCGGAAATCGTTGGCGCTGACAAGGATGCCGATTACTTCCATATCTGTAACAACAACACCATCGAAGGTACCCAGTATCATTCGATTCCGGATGTCGGCAACGTGCCGCTGATCGGCGATGCCTCGTCGGGCATCCTGTCCGAGCCGATGGATGTGAACAAGTTCGCCGTGCTGTACGCCGGTGCGCAAAAGAACCTCGGCCCGTCCGGCGTGACACTGGTCATCATCCGCAAGGACATGGTCGATCGCATTCCGGCCGGCTTGCCGACCATGCTCGACTTCCGCACCCACATCGAAGCCAAGTCGATGTACAACACCCCGCCCTGCTACGCGATCTACATCCTGAAGCTGGTGCTGGAATGGGTGAAAGACATGGGTCGCGACACCCTGTTCGCGCACAACGCCGAAAAGGCTGAACTGCTGTACAACTTCCTCGACAACTCGAACTTCTTCTACAGCCCGGTGGAAAAGAGCGTGCGCTCGCTTATGAACATTCCGTTCATCACCCGCGTGACCGATGCCGACGCAGCCGATGCGATCAACAAGAAGTTCGTGAAGGAAGCTGAAGCGCTGGGCCTCGTGAATCTGGCCGGTCACCGCTCGGTTGGCGGCATGCGCGCTTCGATCTACAACGCAATGCCGCTCGAAGGCGTGAAGGCTCTGGTCGCCTTCATGAAGGAATTCGAAGCGAAAAACGCCTGAGTCATCTAACTAGCCATACAGGTCGCCCGCGGGCGACCTGCTTTTTTAAGGACACAGCATGTTCAAGATCCAGACCCTGAACAAGATCGCCGCTTGCGGACTTGACCGCCTGCCGCGTGATGACTACGAATCGGCCACTGAAATCGTCAACCCGGACGGCATTCTGCTGCGCTCGGCCGACATGCACAGCATGGACATCCCGGCCTCGGTGAAAGCCATCGCCCGCGCCGGCGCCGGCGTGAACAACATTCCGCTCGACAAGTGCACCGAGCGCGGCATTGTCGTATTCAACACCCCGGGCGCGAATGCCAACGGCGTGAAGGAAATCGTGATCGCGTCCTTGCTGATGTCCAGCCGCAACCTGCATGAAGGCATTACCTGGACCAACAGCCTGAAGGGCAAAGGCGCCGAAGTGCCGGCGCTGGTCGAAAAAGGCAAATCGCAATTCGTCGGCCCGGAAATCCAGGGCAAGACCCTCGGCGTGATCGGTCTGGGCGCGATTGGCGTACTGGTCTGCAACGCCGCCTCGGCGCTTGGCATGAAGGTAATGGGCTTCGATCCGTTCATCAGTGTGGAAGCCGCCTGGAAACTGTCGCATGACGTGATCAAGGCGCCGAGCCTGGATACGCTGATCGCCGAATCCGACTACATCACCATTCACGTTCCGGTGAACAAGGACACCAAGAACCTGTTCAACGAAGAACGGATTGGCCGCATGAAGAAGGGCGCGCGCCTGCTGAACTTCAGCCGCAACGGCCTCGTCGACAATGCCGCGATCAAGGCGGCCATTGCCTCGGGCAAGATTGCCGGCTACGTGATCGACCTGCCGGAAGACGAATTGATCGGCGTGGACAAGGTGCTTTGCGTGCCCCACCTCGGTGCCTCTACCCCGGAATCGGAAGACAACTGCGCAGTAATGGCCGTTGACCAGATCCGCGAATACCTGGAACGCGGCAACATCAAGAATTCGGTGAACTTCCCGACTTGCGAGATGGCCCCAACCGGCAAGACCCGGATCACGCTCAGCAACAAGAACGTGCCGAACGTCCTCAGCAGCATCACCACACTGGTCGCCGCTTCCGGTCTCAACATTGACGACATGCTCAACAAGAACAAGGGCGATGTGGCCTACAACATCATCGACGTGTCCGGCGAGGTGACCGACAATCTGGTTGCCAAGCTCAAAGCCGTCGATGGCGTGATTTCTGTTCGCATCCTTCCGGCCTGTATGTAATACAATTGCACCTACTGGCAATAGAGGCCACTCAGTCGAGTGGCCTTTTAAATTTTAAGGCGCGTGCAACGGCTTGATGGCAATTTTCATTTGCCTCGCTCTTGCGTACACTCCGGTTCGCCCTCATCTTGGACTGAATACCCGTTTTCCACGGGGGCGATCGGCTGTGCGCTTGCCAATATTGATGGTTATGGAAGGAATGCAATGAAACGAGTGGACGATTTCCGGCTTCAGTTTGGCAAGCAGGAGCTGGTGCCGATCATGATCGGCGGCATGGGGGTGGATATCTCCACCGCAGAACTCGCGCTGGAAGTGGCGCGGCTGGGCGGGGTCGGACACATCTCCGATGCCATGGTACCCACGGTTTCCGATCGGCGCTTCAAAACCAGCTTCGTCAAAGACAAACAAAAACAATACAAATACAACGTCGCCAATACCGACAAATCGGAAGTGCAGTTCGATCTGGGCCTGCTGGCCGAAGCCACGCGCCTGCATGTCGGGCGCACCATGGAAGCCAAGCGTGGTCCCGGCATGGTGTTCATCAACTGCATGGAAAAGCTGACGATGAACGCCCCGCGCGAAACCCTGCGCACCCGACTGTGCTCGGCGCTGGATGGCGGCATCGACGGCATTACCCTGAGCGCAGGCCTGCATCTGGGCTCGTTTGCACTGATGGAAGACCACCCGCGCTTCCGCGATGCAAAGTTGGGCATCATCATTTCCTCGGTACGCGCACTGCAATTGTTCCTGCGCAAAAATGCCCGCCTGAACCGCCTACCGGACTTCATCGTGGTCGAAGGTCCGCTGGCCGGCGGCCACCTGGGCTTCGACATCAAGGACTGGGCGCAATATGATTTGCGCACCATCACACTAGAAGTGCTGCAATACCTGCGCAATGAACACCTGAATATTCCGGTGATTCCGGCTGGCGGCATCTTTACCGGTTCGGACGCCACAGCCTTCCTGGAAGCAGGCGCTGCTGCGGTGCAGGTCGCCACGCGCTTTACCGTGACGCATGAATGTGGCTTGCCGGAAAAAGTGATGCAGGAGTACTTCAAGGCCACCGAATCGGATATTGAAGTCAACACGGTATCACCCACCGGTTATCCGATGCGCATGCTGAAATCGAGTCCCGCCATCGGCTCCGGCATCCGTCCGAACTGCGAGGCTTACGGCTATCTGCTCGACGGCAACGGCCATTGCTCCTACATCGAGGCATACAACAAACAGGTCGAACTGCACCCTGATGCCAAGAAAGTGTCTGTCATGGAAAAGACCTGTCTGTGCACGCACATGCGCAATTTCGATTGCTGGACCTGCGGGCACTACACCTACCGCCTGAAAGACACCTCGTACAAGCTGGAAGATGGCAAATACCAGATCCTGAGCGCCGAACACGTGTTCAAGGACTACCAGTTCAGCACCGACAACAAGATCTTGCTGCCAGAAACACAGGCATAAATGCCGAAGCACTATAAAAACGGGGGTGGCATCTGCCACCCCCGTTTTTATTACCAAGTGTTACTCAGCTCTTGAACATCTGATGCGGAATCAGCTTCCAGTAGTCTTCTTGCGTC
Source organism: Pseudomonadota bacterium (assembly GCA_018261735.1). Taxonomy (GTDB): domain Bacteria; phylum Pseudomonadota; class Gammaproteobacteria; order Burkholderiales; family Chitinibacteraceae; genus Formivibrio. Next base: position 36,439 of record JAGTRM010000023.1, on the reverse strand, counting down.
GCATCGTTCAGGCAAGCCTCGATGATCTTGCGGCCCAGCGGGTCCAGATCTTCGGTGAGATACGGCTTGAGTTCACGCTTGAAGAACTCACGCCACTGCCGCGCACCTTCCGCAAACACTTCCTCGCCACCCTCAAACTGCTTGTTTACATGCAACAGCACCGGCGGAATCATCGAGCCTTCCACCATGATCTGGCGTGGTACGTAACCGAGCAGGGAACACGGGCTCTCCACCAGCTGCTCCTTGCTGAAGCGGGCGCTGCCACGACGTGCCAGGTATTCGCGCGCAATCCACTCGGACATGAAGCCGACATGCCAGGCACCGATATACTGGTTCGGGATCAGCACATGGCGGGTTTCGGTATTGGAAACGATCTGGCGCAGCAGCAGGTTGGCCTGGTCGACGCGACGGCCGGTACAGAATGCCCAGTAAGAGCCCACGCCTTCCGATTGCATGCCCTTGGAATCCTGAATGCTCGGATTGGCATGGCCGCGCGGCGCAACCAAACGCCACAACCAGGCCAGCGCCGGCGACAGGATATGCAGCATGCCGACGATGCCGTACTGCTGGCTGTCCTTGTGGGTGGGCGGGCAGCGCACGCCGAAACTGCGGATATTGACCGTTGCCGGGCCCGTGGAGATGCCGTCGATCATGTCGCGTGGAATAATCACGCGCGGATTGGTGCAGGGCTTGCCCGGCGCATCCTCTGCGTGCTCCCACAGCAGGCACTGGCCACCCGGGATAATGTAGTGGTTGAGGAACACCAGCGGGCGGGTCGGCTTCATGCACAGCCGCTCCAGATGCGGATCGGTGCCGTAGCCCTTGATATGGTCAACGCGCACGAACCAGCCGTTCTCTGCATCCATGACGTTCAGCTTGGTCTGGCCGTCGTTGAAATTCGGGTGCGCACAGGCCATATCGTCCGCCATCGGGTTCAGATGACAGCCTTCCGGCAGAACCAAAGTGCGCTCTTCGCCGGTCACCACATTCTTGCCCAGGAGCAGGCGACCATCTTCCATGCGGTGGATATGCTCGGTCATCTCGCTCTTGCCGCCACCGGAAGCACCTTCGTGCATGATGGTGAGCTGGTTGTCGTAAGGTGTGACGACGCCGACAGCCGCGCAGTGATTGGTGGTCCAGCCTTCGCGCTCGCCGATGTCGAGCAGCATCGAGTACACGCCCTTCTTGGCGCTGGGCCCCGGATACAGGTTGTAGGCGTAGATTTCCTGGTGGGTCTGGGTCCGCGCATGCACCACGATCTGCTTGCCGTCGTAATGGGTATGGCGGAACGGCGGGGCGATGAACAGCACGCCGCCATCGAGCTTGAAGTTGGACGGCACCGCGCTGTTCGGGATCATGCCCTGCAGATCGGCCAGTGCGCCGGCAAAGAAGCTGGCCTGCTTCGGGCAGATCAGCAGCGCGCCGTACCCCAACTCATCCGGGCCGGCAAAGAACGGTACGACGACCAATTCCTGCGTCTTGAGCCAATCCAGCGTCTTCTGGCGCATCTTGTCGAATTTCTCGCCAAAGCGCTCGAGGTAGGTCGGCTTGTCGGTCGGCAGGGAATCGCCGATGACCATAGCATCCGGATCGCGGCGGCGCATGCGCGTGTCGGGGAAATTCACCACCAGGCCATTGCGGGCCTTGGTGACCACGGCCTCGACAATCGGGCCATGCCCGGGAACATCAAAGGTGGTTTCATACTCGCCCTTGTCTTCCCGGTTGCTATGGTTCCAGTCCGTGGCGCCAGCCTCACGACCAAGCGCCCAGTTGAAAAGATCTTCGCGTGTTTCCGCCACATACAGGGCAGGTGCAGCACTGAGCACCTCAATGACATGCGCGGGAAGACCGAGCGATGTCCAGTCCTTCTTGAAATCAATCATACGAATCGTGTGTTCCATAACCGAATATCCAGATGAAAGCCTGCTATTTATCAGGTGGGTGAAAGCCCTACTTGACGCCCGTCTGGCGAACGAAGAGCAATTTTGTATTTTAACTACAAAAAGCCCGGGGGACCAGCCGCAAGCGCTGCCCGGCCAGCCATTTACTTTGATTCAACCAGGCATACCCCTCTAAAAAGTATCACCTCCTGACAAGGAACAACGTCCCCTCGCCACGGGGCACCCATCACTTGCCTTTTCCAAGAAGTCCGGCCACAAAAATCAAAAACCATGCAGAAATCCATTTTTTTGTCCGCACCCCGCCCGGCACGGCGCTAAAATGCCGGCTGTTGCCAATTCTCCCAAGCTAAAGTTGCCCATGCATACCGCTGATTTCGTCGAATGGTTCCGTCAGGCCGCGCCCTACATTCATGCTTTCCGGGGCCGAACCTTCGTCATCGCCCTGGGGGGCGATGTGGTGCGCGACGGCAAATTCTTTCAGCTCACCTATGACATCAACCTCTTGACCAGTCTGGGCGTACGCCTTGTCGTGGTACATGGCGCGCGACCACAAATCGAGGCCCGGCTAGCGGAAAAGGGGCTGGAAACCCGCTACCACCATGGCATGCGGGTGACCGAAGCCAATGCGCTGGAGTGCGTGATCCAGGCCGTGGGCGCAGTGCGGGTGGAAATTGAATCGCTGCTGTCGATGGGCATGCCCAATTCGCCGATGGCCAATGCCGACATCCGCGTATCGGCCGGCAATTTCATCACCGCGCAACCGATGGGCGTGCGTGACGGCGTCGACATGATGTACACCGGCGAGGTGCGCAAGGTCGATACCACGGCCATCCGCTACCGCCTGGACGACGGCGAGATGGTGCTGCTCTCCACCATCGGCTATTCGCCCACCGGCGAAGTTTTCAACGTGCCGCTGGAAGATATCGCCACCAGCACCGCCATGGCCTTGAAAGCAGACAAGCTGCTGTTCCTGCTCGATCAGCCCGGCGTGGTATCGGAAGAAGGTGAACTCCTGACCGACCTGACCGCACTGGATGCAGAGCAACTGCTGGCCAAGCATCCGCACCCGCACGAAGACATCAAGCTCTACCTGCCCTGCGCGATCCGCGCCGTCCGCCACGGCGTTAAACGGGCCCATCTCGTCAGTCACCATGTCGATGGTTCCCTGCTGATGGAGCTGTTCACGCATGACGGTATCGGCACCATGGTCTCGCACGAGTCGCTGGAGACCCTGCGCGAAGCCACCATCGACGACGTTGGCGGCATGCTGGCCCTGATCGAACCACTGGAAGAAGACGGGGTACTGGTCAAGCGTGGCCGCGAACTGATCGAGCGCGAAATCCATCGCTATTCGGTGCTGGAGTACGACGGACGCATCATCGGCTGCGTCGCCATGCACCCCTTTCTGGAAAACCGCATGGCGGAAATGGCCTGCCTCGTGGTCGATCCGGCTTACCGCGAAGAAGATCGCGGCGAGCAACTACTCAAGCATATCGAGCAACAGGCCAGAAGCCTGGGCGTTCGCAAGCTCTTCGTACTGACCACGCGCACCGCGCACTGGTTTGTCGAACGCGGCTTCGCGCCGGCCACGGTGGAAGACCTGCCGATCGAGCGCAAGCGCCTCTACAACTACCAGCGCCGTTCGAAAGTGTTTATCAAGCAGATTGCCATCTGACCAGCCAAGAAAACCCGCCGCCCAGGCAAGCAGGCGGCGGGCTGACTGCTGCGAACTACAACTATTTCTTTCCTTGCACTTCGATTTCGACCCGGCGATCAGGCGCCAGACAATCGATCAGCGCCTTGCGCGGACGCACCTTGTCGCAAGTTCCGCCCGTTACCGGGTTGGATTCACCCAAGCCTTCGATCTTGATCTTTTCTTCCTGCTTGCCTTTGTCCACCAGGTAATCCGCTACGGTTTTGGCACGCTCCTGAGAAAGCTTCAGGTTGTATTGTTCCGTACCAATCCGGTCGGCATACCCAGTCACGCGGGCAAACCCGTTCTGGGGATCGGCCGCCTTGATTTCGTCATAAAACGAATCGAGTGTTTTTTTCCCTTCCGGCTTCAGCACGGATTTATCGAAATCGAACAGCACATCCGCCTTGAGCGTGTAAACCACGGGCTGGGGTGGTGGCGGTGGCGGCTCGGTTTTCGCCGGTTCCGGCATGGGCGCGGGAGCAGGCACCACAGCAGCAGGAACCGGTTTGACATAACCATCACATCCTTCCACCGTGGCCGCCTCCTTGGTCCAGGTTCCCGTATGCCAACACTCACCAAAGCTGTTTTTCCATACAGGCGTGGCCGTTGCCCCCTGCACATAAGCTTCGATTCCGGCATTGGATGCCGTGCTCACCCCACTCAGAACACCTGACACAATCAAGCAAACAAGCAATTTTCTGGACATATTGACCTCCCATGTAAAACAAATGGAACACTGTCATGCAAACCCATAACTATTTGCAATTTGCATGCATCACTTAGTTAACGCTAGGTCTTCTTCCATAAGCACCAAATTTGTTTGGCCTGAATTTGCCGATGAGTGGCAGAAACAGATCCGACACAAAAGAAGTTTTCCTCCGAACCAGCACAAATCAACCATCTGATTTCACGATATTTTTGCCAAAGCATTACTCCCGATTCCGGAATTCATCCAGCCGCGCCGACAACAGATACGGTTTGAATCCGGCATACCCTTTCCCTATTAGCATCACCCCAGGGGGGGGCAAGAAACATCCATCCGGACATGCAAGCTGTTCCTGCCAACTGGCCTATTGACGATCCCGCCGCTATATTGAAACAAGGTTTCAATAACAAGGAGAGAATCATGGGACTATTTGATCGACTGACCGATACCCTCTTGGCCGGCAAACAGGATCAATACAGTGAATTGGTGGCGCCATTGGTCACCATTATTGAGAAGCAGGAAGGCCTTGCCGGCTTGGTTGATATGTATTTGAAGCACGAACGCGATGCCGATCTCCCGGCATGGAAAAGCAGCAGCGCCAGCCCCGTCGAAGAAGTTGAAAATACCTTTGGCAAGGCATTTCTGGATGAATATGCCAGCCAGTTGGGCATTGCCCCCGAGCAGGCAGCCAGCCGTTTGGCAAGCAATGTACCGCGTTACATCGATGAATTGATCGACAAAGGCGAATGGCCCAAGCCCAGCGACTATGTGGATACCGCCATGGAGATCCTGAAAACCAAGACCATCATGTAATTCCCGCCTCCTGGCGCTTCGGGGAAAGGATCATCCCGGCCAGGCTTGTTCATTGCGACCGAATCAGTTCCAATCGCGGGATGAGCCAGACATCCTTTTCCTGCCGCGCCGGTTGCGCCGCGTGCTGCATTGCCCCTTCCATCACCCGCCCCATCCCCGGCATGCCCAAGGGCAAGCCGGCCGGGGTTGCGTGCATTCAACTGGACGAGTCCTTGCGCTGCAAACTTTTCGGCCAGCCGGAACGACCCGATTTTTGTGGTGGATTGCAACCCGCACAGGATATGTGCGGCAATGGCCGGGAAGATGCCCTGACCTGGCTCACTCTGCTGGAAGAAGCGACACGGCCCGCCAACGGTACCTAGTTCGAACCCCAGACGGTGTTCAGCAGTTGGCCGGTTTCCTGCGCCGGCGCAGGACGTGCGAAGTAATAGCCTTGCAAGTCATCACACTGCAGCGCCCTTAGAATACGGGCCTGCTCCAGGGTTTCCACCCCTTCGGCAATCGTCGACAGCCCCATGGCGCGCGACAAGCCGATAATGGCCCGCACAATCGTTGCGTCATTGGCATCGTTCACGATATTGCGAACAAAGGATTGATCGATCTTGATCCGGTCGATAGGAAACTGCTTCAGATAATTCAGGCTGGAATAGCCGGTGCCAAAATCGTCGATCGACAGGCGCACGCCCAGCGCATTGAGATCATGCATCAGTGACAGCGTCGAATCCAGGTTATGCATGACCGCGCTTTCGGTAAACTCCAGCTCCAGCCGATGCGGTTCCAGGCCCGCTTCCGTGATCGCGGCCAGGATGGTTGAGCGCAGTTCGGCATCGCGCAGCTGCTTGGGCGACAAATTGACCGCCATGATCAATCCGGCGCACCCGATTCCCTGCCAGCTGCGCAATTGCCGGCAGGCCTCGCGCATCACCCAGGCGCCGATCGGCACGATCAAGCCCGTCTCTTCCGCCACGGAAATAAACTCGCCCGGCGGCACCAGGCCCCGAACCGGATGATTAAGCCTGATCAAGGCCTCCACGCCCACCACATGGCCGCTTTTCGCGCAGACCTGGGGCTGGTAATGCAGCACAAACCAGTCGTTGTCGAGCGCCTGATGCAAATCGCTCGACAGCCCCAAAATACGCTGGGCCCGGCTGTTGAGATCGTTGGTATAGAACCGGTAACTGTTGCTGCCTTCTTCCCGTGCCCGGATCAGGGCGGAATCGGAATGCTTGAGCAGACTCTCGAAACTGTCGCCATCCTCGGGATACAGCGCGATGCCCAAACTGGCGGTCAGGTTGATTTCCGCCCCATCGACTTCCAGCACTTCCGCGGCGACACCCAACAATTTGTCGGCCATCGCAATGGCCTCCACCTCGCCCTGGATCTCGGGCAAAAGGATCACAAACACGTCACCGGAGAGCCGGGAAACAGTCCCCGCGCCCGCCAGTGCCGTAACAAACCGTTCGGCCATCTCGCGCAACACCTTGTCACCGGTACCGTGCCCCAGGGATTCGTTGACATAGCGGAAGCGGTCCAGGTTTGCACACAGCAGCGCCACGCCATGGTCATGCTGGCGCGCATGCACAATCGCCTCACCCACCCGGTCGTCGAGCAACAGGCGATTGGGCAAACCGGTCAACGGATCGAAGCGCTTCAGCCATTGCAATTCCTCCAGCGCGCGGCGTTCCGACTGATCCGCATAAACGGCGAAATAATTGGCCGGCTTGCCGGTCTGGTCCAATACCGCGCGCAGGGTAAGCCACTCGGGGCTGCATTCCCCGTCTTTATGCCGGTTCCAGACCTCGCCCTGCCAGCTGCCCACGTTGTTGAGCGAGGACCACATCTTCAAATAAAAATCTCGGTCTTGCCTGCCCGAATTCAGCAGCCTCGGGTTTTGTCCCTGCACGTCTTCCAGTGCATACCCCGTGGCTTCGGTAAAGGCGCGATTGACCATGATGATGCGATTCTGTGCATCGGCAATCAGCATGCCATCGCGGCTTTCTTCAAACACACGGGCATGCAGGCGGATTTGCGCTTCCGCCCGCGCACGCTCATCGGCCTCATGCATTTTCTTCAACGCAAAGGAGATGTCGCCCGCCACCTCCAGCAGCAGGGAAATCACTTCATCATCAAAATAGCCGGCTTCTTTGGCACTCACCGAGAAGGTGCCGCGAAATCCCCCCCCCTCAATCGGCATGGTCATCATGGCACACACGCCGATGTCCTCCAGCGCCAAAGCCGGCTGTGGCCAATCCCACTCGGAAGTATCGTTGATGATCAGGTGGCGACCTTCCCGCAATGCCACGCTACTGGGCAGGGCATTGATGGCCTCATCAGTCAGATTCTGTAAGTTTTTTCGCAGCACGGAATCGCCCGGGAGTCCGGCACTGGCAACCAATACCGGCCGGCGTGTGGAGCCACTGCCCGGCGCGGAAATCCAGACCAGGCAAAAGCCAGCCAGTTTCAGCGCCACACTGCATACCGTATCGAACAATTGCTGGCGGCCATGGCAAGTCACGATGGCTTTGTTTGTGCCACTGAGTACGGCATAGATGGCATTCTTGCGCGCCAGGGCCAGCTCGGCACGCTTGCGATCCCCGATATCGCGCACTGTCGCCAGGATGACTTCCATGCCCCCCAGAACGGCAAGGGACAAGGTCACGCTTACCCAAACCAACTGGCCATCCTTGCGCCTGGCATGCCAGTCAAAGCTTTGCACCTCCTCGCGGGCCTTGCTCCAATAGCCTTTGACATTTTCCAGCGTATAAGGCGGGTAATTGGCACAAACTTGCCCTATTCCGAGCTGGCAGATTTCCGTCTTGTCATACCCGAACAAACCAAGCGCACGCTGGTTGACATCAAGAATTTCACCGTCACTGGCACGCTGCACAAAAATAGCTTCATCAACTGAATTGAAAATGCAGCGAAAGCGTTCTTCTTCCTTCTGCAAAGCCACCCGCTGCTGCTCCATCCGTCCCAGATAATGGCGCAACTGGGCGAACAGCAATGATCCGGTCACTAAGACAAAGAACCAGCCTTTCAGCGTACTGATCAGTGTTATCTTTGCCGGATCGGAAAACAGGAAGGAAACCAGATTGTCAGACAGCAAAATCCACCCGGCAGCCAGCAAGCAATAAGTCAGGACTATCTTGAATGCAATACGGTGGTGATGAGGCTTCATGTGCGCCTTGATGAACTTGGTGACAGCAAAATTTTATCTCCGGGAACAGCAGCACAACATGCGGCGCCAACTTTGCGCACCGGACAGCCAATACCAGTCAGAACGAGCATCAAATTCGCGTGGCCATCGCCCGATTCTATAGCCGGGCAACAAGTTTTTCATCAGTATCCATTCATTGGTGGACGAAAAAAATTGACGCAGCGATGTCTATGGCAAAAAAAAAGAAATGTAATCCGATATGCCAGCATATTCTTGTCGAGGATGCAGAAATCGTCCAGCAAGCGAGTCTGGCTGTGAATGTAATTGATGAAGGCAAAAGAAGGTACTGAAAACCAAAAAAAACGGGCCGGCAATCGTTTGCCGGCCCGTTTTTATATACATCATCGTTACTCGATATCAATAGCCTAGGCGCTGACAGATCGTCGAAACCGCACCCGCTGCATTCAGCGTATAAAAATGCAGTCCCGGGGCACCGCCAGCAAGCAGGCGATCGGATAGATCGGTCATGACATCCAGACCGAACGCCCGGATCGACGCCGCATCATCGCCGAACGACTGCAGGCGCAAGCGCAACCAGCGCGGAATTTCAGTCCCGCACATATCCGAGAAGCGGGCCAGCTGGCTGAAGTTCTGGATCGGCATGATGCCCGGAAAGACCGGGATCGTCACACCACGCGCAGTCACATCATCGACAAAGCGGAAGTAGGCATCCGCATTGAAGAAATACTGCGTGATCGCGGTATCAGCACCGGCTTTTACCTTGTTCACGAAATTGCGCATGTCAGCTTCCGCAGAAGGCGCCTGCGGGTGGAATTCCGGGTACGCAGCCACGCCGATATGGAACCAGTCGCCATATTCCTCGCGCAGGAAGCTGACCAGTTCATTGGCGTAGCGAAACTCGCCCACATCCCCGGCACCGGACGGGATATCGCCGCGCAGAGCCACGATATGACGGATGCCATGTGATTTGTACTCATCGACAATCGTGCGGATCTTCTCGCGCGTCGAGCCGATGCAGGAGAGATGCGGCGCAGCATGCAGGCCTTCCTGCTGGATCTCCAGCACCGCCTTGAGCGTGCCCTCTTGCGTGGAGCCGCCCGCACCGAAGGTCACGGAAAAATACTCCGGCTTGAACTGCGCCAGTTGGCGACGCGTGGTACGCAACTTGGCAGCGCCCTCTTCGCTCTTCGGCGGGAAAAACTCGAAACTGATGGGTTTCATTCGCTCGCCTCCGATCAATAGCGGTAATGCGCCGGCTTGTACGGGCCTTCCTTGGGCACGCCGATATAAGCGGCTTGCGCATCGGAAAGTTCGGTCAATTCCGCGCCGATCTTCTTCAGGTGCAGGCGCGCGACCATTTCGTCGAGCTTCTTCGGCAAGACGTAGACACCTACCGGGTACTCGGCGGTCTTGGTGAACAGCTCGATCTGCGCCAGCACCTGGTTGGTGAACGAGTTCGACATCACGAACGACGGGTGACCGGTGGCGCAACCGAGGTTCACCAGACGGCCTTCGGCCAGCACGATGATGCGACGGCCCGAAGGCAAGATCACATGATCGACCTGCGGCTTGATGTTTTCCCACTCGTACTGGCGAAGGCTGGCGATTTCAATTTCGCTATCGAAGTGGCCGATATTGCAGACGATGGCGTTGTTGCGCATCTTCACCAGATGGTCATGCGTGATCACGCCGACGTTGCCGGTGGTGGTCACAAAGATATCCGCCTTGTCGCAGACCTCGTTCATCGTCACCACGCGATAGCCTTCCATCGCGGCTTGCAGTGCGCAGATCGGGTCGATTTCGGTCACCCAGACGGTCGCACCCAAGCCGCGCAAGCTTTGCGCACAACCCTTGCCCACATCGCCGTAACCCAGCACCACGGCAACCTTGCCGGCGATCATCACGTCGGTGGCGCGCTTGATACCGTCGACCAGCGATTCGCGGCAGCCATAAAGATTATCGAACTTGGACTTGGTCACCGAATCGTTAACGTTGATCGCCGGGAAGGCCAGCTTGCCCTGCTCAAACATCTGGTACAGGCGGTGCACGCCGGTGGTAGTTTCTTCGGTCACGCCCTTGATCGCGGCCAGGCGCACCGAATACCAGGTCGGGTCCTTGGCGATTTGCGCCTTGATCGCAGCAAACAACACGGTTTCTTCTTCGCAGGTCGGCTTGGACACCACAGAGATATCCTGCTCGGCGCGTGCGCCCAAATGCAGCAGCAAGGTTGCATCGCCGCCGTCATCCAGGATCATGTTGGCGTGCTGGCCTTTCGGCCATTCAAACGCGCGGTGCGTGTAATCCCAGTATTCTTCCAGCGATTCGCCCTTGTAGGCGAAGACCGGGATGCCATCTGCGGCAATCGCGGCGGCGGCATGGTCCTGGGTCGAGAAAATATTGCACGAGACCCAGCGCACTTGCGCGCCCAGCGCCTGCAGGGTTTCGATCAGCACGGCGGTCTGGATCGTCATGTGCAAAGAACCCATGATGCGCGCGCCCGCAAGCGGCTGCGTCTTGGCGAATTCTTCGCGCACAGCCATCAGGCCCGGCATTTCGGTTTCGGCAATGCGGATTTCCTTGCGGCCCCAATCGGCCAGGGAAAGATCGGCAACGTGAAAATCGGAAAACTTGGAATCGACCACAGCGTTCATTATTTGAACTCCTTGAACGTATGGCCGGGAGGGGATCGGTCTACTCACCTGATCCACCGTGCCCGGCACGGGGTTTTGACTAGTCAGGTGAGCGCCGTTGTTACCACCGAGCCTCAGGCAAGTGATTGCCCTGCAGCGCTCCTCGGTCTGGCCGGCATTTTACGCCGGAACCGGTAATAAGCGCTAGCTTCGGCGGGGCGAACGGCGCGTGTCCTTGGCAATTAAAAAAGGGAGCAAAGCTCCCTTTTTTGCACCGCGTTCCGAATCAGAGTCCGGCATCGGCCTTCAGCTGCTCGACCTTGTCGGTCCGCTCCCAGCTGAAATCCGGCTCTTCGCGGCCGAAATGGCCATACGCGGCAGTGCGCGTGTAGATCGGGCGCAGCAGATCGAGCTCCTGGATGATGCCCTTCGGGCGCAGATCGAAGTTGCGCTGGATCAGTGCCACGATTTCGTCATTGCTGAACTTGCTGGTGCCCCAAGTATCGACCATGATCGACACCGGCTTGGCCACGCCAATGGCATAGGCCACCTGCACTTCGCACTGTTTGGCAATGCCGGCAGCCACGATGTTCTTGGCCACATAGCGGCCGGCATAAGCGGCGGAGCGGTCGACCTTGGACGGATCCTTGCCGGAGAATGCGCCACCGCCATGCGGCGCTGCACCGCCATAGGTATCGACAATGATCTTGCGTCCGGTCAGTCCGCAGTCGCCCATCGGGCCGCCAATCACGAAACGGCCGGTCGGGTTGACCAGATATTTCGGATTCTTCATCCATTCTTTCGGCATCACCGGCTTGATGATTTCTTCGATCACCAGCTCTGAAAGCTGCGCATGCGAAATATCCGGGTGATGCTGGGTCGACAACACGATGGTATCGACTTCCAGAATCTTGCCGGTTTGAGCATCGTAGCGCAGCGTAACCTGCGATTTGGCATCGGGACGCAGCCACGGCAGGCGGCCATCCTTTCGCAGTTCGGACTGGCGCTGCACCAGCCGGTGCGCATAGTAGATCGGCGCCGGCATCAGTTGCGGCGTTTCGTCACAGGCATAGCCGAACATCAGCCCCTGGTCGCCCGCGCCCTGATCCAGGTCGAGGCCTTGGCCTTCGTTCACGCCCTGCGCAATATCCGGCGATTGCTTGTCATAGGCCACCAGCACGGCGCAGGTTTTGTAATCGAACCCGATATCGGAGCTGTCGTAGCCGATGCGCCTGACGGTGTCGCGCGCGATCTGGATGTAATCGACATTGGCGTTCGTGGTGATTTCGCCTGCCAGCACCACCAGACCGGTATTGACCAGCGTTTCCGCCGCCACGCGGGCGTGTTTGTCCTGGGCGAGGATGGCGTCCAGAATCGCATCGGAGATCTGGTCCGCCACCTTGTCCGGATGACCTTCCGAAACCGATTCGGAGGTAAAGAGAAAATCCTTCATGGGCAACTTTTCCTTGTTCAATAGCTTGCGCAGCCAGACACCGGCCGGGCAATGTAAAACGCATGCGCTGCCAACAACATTGCCGGCAATGATTCAGACAGGGTATTTGTCAGGAAATTCATGGCACGCATCACGCCTAATTTTCTTTTATCGCAAAAAAACCAAGACGTGAGCGCCGTTGTTTGAGAAAGCCAAGCCTGGCGGGGATTCCCGTCGCAGCGCTCCTTGGCCAAATGTGATTATAGCGCGCTTTTGCGACAGAACACAGACCACACAGCCCCCGGCAAAGATCGTTACAATAGCCGGTTTCTTTGAAGAATTTTGCCATGCCGTTTTGCCAAGTCTCTATCTGCTGCCCGTGGCATTGGCGCCACGATTACCCGGACATGGACACGGCCATGCCAGGAGCCAAGACATGAACGCCCGTTTCCTCTCGGCGCTGTTCTGGCTGCTCCATTGGCTGCCGTTCCCGTTGTTGCGGCTCAAGGGCGCACTGCTGGGAGAAATCCTGTTCCGCCTGATGAAACGCCGCCGCACCATCGGTCTGCGCAACCTGCAGATCTGCTTCCCGCAATGGACCGATGCCGAATGCCGGCGCGTGCTGCGCCGCCATTTTCGCGAAATGGCGTCCGGCCTGCTGGGCTACAGTATCCTGATTTACGGTTCCCTCCGGCGCATTGAGCGTCTGGTCAGGCGCGAAGGCCTTGAGCATTACGTTGGTGTCGCCAGCCATCATCCGGTCATCGTATTGGCCCCGCACTTTCTCGCCATCGACTTCGGCGGCATCCGCCACACCGTCGATTACGGCGGTGCCAGCATGTACTCGGCCCAGCATATCGGTGCATTCGATCAACTGCTGTTACGTGCCCGCACCCGCTTCAAAAATCCGCTGCTGATCAAACGTAGCGACGGCATTCGTCCCTGCGTGCGTGCCCTCAAGGAAGGGCGCTGCTTCTATTACCTGCCGGACCAGGATCTTGGCCCGCGCGAATCCATTTTTGTGCCTTTTTTCAACATTCCGACCGCCACCATCCCCGCACTGTCACGGATAGCGCAGATGGCCAAAGCCAAGGTGGTTCCGATGGTCACCGAAATGACGGCCACCGGTTTCGTCCTGCGCTACTACCCGGCCTGGGAAAACTTTCCTTCGGACGACATCCATGCCGACACCGCACGCATGAACGCCTTCATCGAAGACCGCGTGCGCGAACTGCCTTCGCAGTATTACTGGCTGCATCGCCGTTTCAAGACCCGCCCGGAGGGGGAAGCCTCGCTTTATTAAGTTGCACCGCAACAAAAACTTTCTTTCCTTTGCTATCCTGCTAGCTTGAAGACTGAATCCAATCTTGCAGGAGTTTTGAAATGGCCCGTTCTGCCCTCGTCATCAGTGGCGGCGCACCCAATGCCACGCTGATCGCCGGTGCGCTGGTTGCCTTCCATGAGCTTGGTATCCGCTTCGATGTTGTTTCCACCGCCGGCGCCGGCGCGTTGCTGGGCCTAATGGCGCTAGCCCCCAAAAACGGCGACCCGGTCTCTACGTTGCGCGGTTTGTCCGAGATGGGCATCGCCGACCCGCTCTACGAACAATTTCCGGTCAACTTCAAGGTTTTCCACAAACCCGGAGATATGGCTGATACCTATCGCCGCCTGCTCGGCATGAATTCACTGGTCGATCAACTCAAGCAATGGCCGGCCCGGGATCCCGTTTCGCAATGGATGAAAGACAGCACCGAGCTCGCCCTGGCCTGCGCCTGCCCAAGCGATCTCAACCCGTCGTCCACCGGCTTGTGCGCGCACGTACCGTTTGCCGAGGAAATCATCGACTTTGCCGCCGTTCCTGCGATCGAGCCAATCTTTTACGTGAATGCCTACAATCTTTCCACGCGCACCATGGCCAACTGGACCAATGGCGAGATCGACCCGCTTCATTTGCAAGCCGCACTGTCCTTCCCTTTCCTCTATCCGCCCACACAGATCGGGGACGAATTCTTCATGGAAGGCGCGGTCATCGATTGCCTCAACTTCAAGGATTTGCTGAAAAACCATCCGGATCTGGAGGAAATCGTGGTGTTCGACATCCTTGGCGCAGAGCGCTTGTTGCGCCCGCCGCGCGATCTGTACGATGCCTGGGTGATGTCGCTCATTACCCCGCTGGTGGAAATTGCCCGCGATGACATAAAAATTTTCGAGGATCGTTACAAGGGAAACATCTGCCTGCACAAGGTTCCCTTGCTGGAAGGCATCCCGGAGGAGGATCTGCCGACCGTCTTCGACTGGTCACGCTCCAACCTGGACGCGCTTTACAAAATCGGACACGCCAAGGCCAAAACGTGGGCACAGCAGAATCTGGCCCATCTCAAAGGCTGAGGCACAAAGCTGAAAAAAAGGCAGTGGCGTTTTGCCACTGCCTTTTACTATTTCACTTTCGATGGTGGCCGGTCAGCGATTCAATTCCAGCAACAGATCGCGCATCTGGTCGCTCTCTTCCGCGGCCAGCATGCGTTCGACCAAGGGGCGAATCGTGGAAAGATCGGCGGTCAGCAGCTGCTGCTTCACCTTGAGCAACTGAATAGGCAACATCGAATAGCGGCGCAGGCCCAAGCCCAGCAACAGGCGCGAGAGCTGCGGATCGCCGGCCATTTCACCGCACATGGCCACGGGCTTGCCCATGCGGTCCGCCGTCGTGATCACATGCGCAATCAAGGCCAGCACCGCCGGATGCAGCGGATCGTACAGATGCGAAACGGCGTCGTCGGTGCGATCGACCGCCATGGTGTATTGAATCAGATCGTTGGTGCCGATCGAGATATAGTCGAGATGCGCCAGAAACTTGGCCACGGCCACGGCCGCGGCCGGGGTTTCGATCATTCCGCCCAGTTCCACATCGTCACTGAAGGGAATACCCTCTTCGCGCAGCTGCGCCTTCACTTCTTCGATGTGGCGCCGGGTGGCACGCACTTCAGAAATTTGCGAGAGCATGGGCAACAGCAATTTCACCTGGCCATAGGCTGAAGCTCGCATGATGGCACGCAACTGGGTGCGAAATACCTGCGGTTCGGCCAAGCACAGCCGGATACCGGTCAGGCCCAGCGCCGGATTGGGAGACAGGCTTTCCTGTTGCCACTTGGCAACCTTGTCCTTGCCCAAGTCGAGCGTACGGATCACCACCGGGCGCCCTTCCATCATCTGCACCACGCGGCGATACGCTTCGAACTGCTCATCCTCGGTCGGCAGATCGTCTTCGCTCAAGAACAGGAATTCGGAACGGAACAAGCCGATGCCGGTCGCGCCGTATTCCAGCGCATCCTCGGTGTCGTCCGGCAACTCGATATTGCCGAACAGTTCGACTTCGACACCATCGCGGGTAACCGGGCGGCTCAGGCGGATATCCAGCAACGCCCGCTGCTTGCCCAGCCAATCTTCGCGCCGTGCACGATATTCTTCCAGAACCCGCTCATCCGGATCGATGACCACTACGCCGCTCACGCCATCGACGACGATGAGTTCGCCCTCGCGGATCAGTTCACGCGCATGGCGCAGGGCCAGTACCGAAGGAAGGTCGAGACTGCGGGCCAGAATGGCCGTATGCGAGGTCGGGCCGCCGACATCGGTAATAAAGGCGAGATAACGCGAATCCTTGAACAGCACCATATCGGCCGGCGACAGATCATGCGCCACCAGGATGCAGTCAGCACCGCATTCATGAATATGGGTGCCGGCATCATGCCCGGCCAAGGTTTTTTGCACGCGTTCGACGACCTGCAGCACATCGGAGCGCCGTTCACGCAGATATTCGTCTTCGATTTCATCAAACTGCGCCAGCAACACTTCCAGCTGCTGTTGCAACGCCCATTCGGCATTGCAGTATTCGTTTTCAATCAGGCCAATCGGTTCTTGCGACAGCGTATGGTCGTTGAGCAGCATGATATGCAAGCTGAGGAAGGCGCCCAATTCAGCCGGTGCATTTTCCGGAATTCCCGACCACAGGGTTTCGAGTTCCTTGCGCGTATGCCGTATCGCGTTCTCGAAACGCTCGATCTCGGCCGGCACCTCTTCGGGCGCAAGCCGGTAATGGGCAACTTCGATATTGGTGCGCGTCACCAACCGGGCATACCCGATCGCGATGCCGCCGCCGATACCGATTCCTTGCAACGTGATACTCATTCCATCTCCTTGCGTCTGGTGCAACCTTTCAATGCACCAGCCGGCCTTCCTCTGTCGGTGAGCCGCACCCGGCCATGCAAACCACTACTTAGCCGTGCCTGCCCATTTCACCCAGGAGAAGTCCACGAAGCATTACCGCAGATAGGCAACGCCTCAGTTGAACAGCGAATTGATCACTCGCCTTCGCCAAATTTGTCTGCAACCAGTGCCACCAGTGCGGACAGCGCATCGACATCGTCCGGTCCGTCGAACGTTTCAATATTGATCTTGCTGCCCTTGCCTGCTGCCAGCATCATCACCCCCATGATTGACTTGGCATTGACCCGGCGTTGCCCGCGCGAAACCCATACCTCGCAGGAATACTGCGTGGCGAGCTGGGTGAATTTGCTTGAGGCCCGGGCATGCAGGCCCAGCTTGTTGACGATTTCAACTTCCTGTACTGGCATTACACATTATTCCTGTTCTATTGGTCTGCTTCACGCGGTGCCATATACAGCACCCCTTCAAGTCCGCCGGTAATGGCTTTGCTGACCACCACTTCGAGCGGCTGGTGGCAATAGGTCAGCGCCCGCACCAGCATGGGCAGATTGACTCCGGCCACCGCCTCGATCCGGCCAGGCTTGATCAGCCGGTTGGCCACATTGGAAGGTGTGCCGCCAAAAATATCGGTCAGCAGCAGTACTCCGGAGCCATCGTCAAGGCTTTCGCAAACCCGGCGCGCTCTTTCCAGCACCTCGTCCGGATCGTCGGCCTTGCTGACCGCCAGATGCGCCAGATTGGGTACTTCGCGCTGCATGATGTGCCGGGCGCATGCCAAAAGGGCATCGCCGAGCATGACGTGGGTAACGATAACAATACCGACCATGGAAGTTCCGTTTCGCTACAAAAGCCTGAATGCCGACAATGATATAGCCGAAAGAGGCTTCTGCCGAGCCCGGCAAACAAACAGTTACCTGATTGTGACTATTTTGTCTGGTTTTTCCAGCCAAACCACTCGGGAAAGCATTGTTTGCGTGATGAGAACCGTCCCGGCCGCATCAACAATCAATATATCTTGCACGCCAAAACGCTGAGCGTAGCGCAGTGCCGTTGCCGGCCCGCCGACAAAAATCGGCTTGGTCGAGGCATCGGATATCGTGCCAGCCTGCCCTCCTGCTGGCGCAATCACCGTCGCGGCCTGAACCTGCTCGCCCGGCCGGCCGCTGCGCGGATCGATCAGATGCGCGTAACGTTTGCCATCCTTTTCAAAAAAACGCTGGTAATCGCCCGAGGTGCCGATGGCTTCGCCGTCATGCAGCTCGATCGAGGCCATGGCCATCGGTTTGCGCGGATGCTGCAGGCCGACTTTCCAGGGTTCGCCATCCTTGCTGCCCAGCGCCAATACATTGCCGCCGATATTGATCAGCGCATTGTTCACCCCGCGCGCATGCAGCATGCCGGCGACGCGATCCAGCGCCCAGCCCTTGGCAAAGCCGCCGAGATCCACCGCCACCGCCCGGTTGCGGCTGAGCACGCGACCGGATTCAAAACGCAAATCCTCCAGACTGGGATGCGCGGCAAGCGCTGCGGCAACGGCCTGCGGATCGGGCGTAACCGGCTCGAAGGTGTCGCGCTGGAAACCCCACAGCGCGATCAGCTGGCCTACCGCAGGGTTGAACAACTGATCGGATTTACGGGCAAAGTCCGCCGCTTGTCGCAGCAAGCCAGCCAACTCTTCGTCGACCGGGGCGGCTTCGCCCTTGGCCAGCGCGGCATTGATCCGGGTCACCTCGGACGGGCGCCAGGCATGCAGCTTGGCATGTAGCCGGTCAAGCTCGGCCAGCGCTTCCCCGGCCGCCTGCCGCGCCTTGGACTCTTCCACGCCCCAGATCGACAGCGTGACGCGCGTGCCGAACACATAACTTTCCTGCTGGTACAGCGCGGGCTTGCCGCACCCGGCCAACAGCAGCGCCAGCAGCAATGCGATGAAACGGCGCATCAACCCACCCGGCGCTCGATCGCGTCGATGAACAATCCCGCCACGTTGATGCCGGATTGCGCAGAAATTTCCTGGAAGCAGGTCGGGCTCGTCACATTTACCTCGGTCAGATAGTCGCCAATGATGTCGAGTCCAACCAGCAGCAATCCCCGTGCCAGCAATTCCGGGCCCAGCGCCTCGGCGATATGCCGGTCACGCGCGGTCAACTGCCGTGCCACGCCGGTGCCGCCTACCGCCAGATTGCCGCGCGTTTCACCGGCTTTCGGAATGCGCGCCAGACACCAGTCCACCGGCTTGCCGTCGATGACCAGCACCCGTTTGTCGCCGTCGACAATCTGCGGAATGAAGCGTTGCGCCATCACGGTGCACGCGCCATTGGCGCTCAGCGTTTCGATGATCGAGCCGATATTCGGATCGTCGCGGCGCAGGCGGAAGATCCCCATCCCGCCCATGCCGTCGAGCGGTTTGAGAATAATGTCGCCGTGCTCGGCCAGGAACGCACGGATATCGTCTTCCTGCTGGCTCACCAGCGTGGGCGCGGTAAATTGCGGGTAGCGCAATACTGACAATTTTTCGTTGAAATCGCGCAAAGCCTGTCCGGAATTGAACACGCGGGCGCCGTGCGCCTCGGCCAAACTCAGGAGTTGCGTGGCGTACAGGTACTGCTGGTCGAACGGAGGATCCTTGCGCATGACGACGGCAGCAAAGTCGGCCAGCACCACGCTGGCGTAGTCGCCTTCCTCATACCATTCGTGACCGAACTGCTTTTCGGTGAACGCAAGTGGCGCGGCCTGCATTTCCACCCGGCCATCCCTCACCCGCAAGGTTTGGGCCTGCCCGGTCCAGATTTCGTGCCCGCGCACGGCGGCCTCATCCATCATTGCGTAGCTGGAATCCTTGTAGATTTTCAGCCCGTCCAGCGGATCAATGATGAACAGCAGCTTCATACCAGTGCCTCGACCGGGACCTGCACCAGGTCTTCGCTCTCTTCCACTTCCAGCGCCGCCGCCAGCAAGGCCAGTCGCGCCACCACGCCGTAGGAATAGAAACGGTTGGCCTGGCAATCCGGGCGACCATCGCACTCCGGTGTATTGGACGGCGTGGCAAACGCCAGCGGCACGAAATGCATGCCCGGCGCGTTGAGATTTTCATCGGGACCGCGCCCGGTATGCACGCGGTAGAAGCCACCGACCACGAAACGGTCGATCATGTAGATCACCGGTTCGGCCACGGCGGCGTTGATCTGCTCGAAGGTCGGCACGCCTTCCTGCACGATCACCTGCGAAACCTCCAGCCCTTCCTTGACCACCGACATTTTGTTGCGCTGCTTGCGATTCAGGCCGATCACGTCGTCGGCCGATTTCACCGTCATCACGCCCATGCCATAGGTGCCGGCATCGGCCTTCACGATCACGAACGGCTCTTCATTGATGCCGTGCTCACCATACTTGACGCGAATCTTGGCCAGCATGTCGGACACGGTATCGGCGAGTTGCTGCTCGCCTTCGCGCGCATGGAAATCCAGCCCGGAAACGCCGGCAAAATACGGGTTGATCACCCACGGATCGACGCCGATCAGCCGGCCGAAGTCCTCGGCAACCCGGTCATAGGCAGCGAAATGGCGCGTCTTGCGTCGCACCGCCCAGCCGGCCTGCAGCGGCGGCAGCAGGGTTTGCTCGATACCCTGCAACAGCGGCGGGATGCCGGCGGAAAGATCGTTATTGAGTAGCACCACGCACGGATCGAAGTCCGCGAGCTTGATACGATTGCCCTCGCGGCGCAGCGGCTCCAGCGTCAGGCAACCTCCGTCGGGCAGATCGAAGCGGGTGGGCTGGGTGATTTCCGGGTTGAACGTGCCAAGCCGCACCACGATCCCCGCCTGGCGCAGGATGCGGGCAATCGCCGCCACGTTTTGCAGGTAGAACAGGTTGCGGGTATGGTTTTCCGGGATCAGCAGCAAGCGACGCGCATCGGGGCAGAAACCTTCCAGCGCCATCATCGCGGCCTGCACGCACAGCGGATGGAAATCGGGATTCAGGTTGTTGAAGCCGCCGGGAAACAAGTTCATGTCCACCGGCGCCAGCTTGAACCCGGCATTGCGCAAATCGACCGAGCCGTAAAATGGCGGGGTATGCTCCTGCCACTGGTTGCGGAACCAGTGCTCGATCTCGGGCAGTGAACAGAGAATCTTGCGCTCCAGATCATGCAGCGGACCGGACAGCGCAGTGGTGAGATGGGGAACGCTCATGACAATTCCAAGGCAAGTAGACAAGGTATCATCAGCATATGCGGCCATCGCGCCCTGAATCAAGGCTTCATCGGTCGCGCCTTACCCCGATCGCCCAGGCAAACACTCAATGGAACGTGACCTGGAAAACACCCGCTCTTGCACAGAAGATTGTCTGCCACCTCTTGAGAGCCACGGCCTGCGCCCCCATCATCCAGAAATCTTGCCAAAAACAGGCAACTCAAGGACACACCATGGCCCACATCCTCATGTACAGCACCGGCATTTGCCCCTATTGCATCCGGGCGGAACGCCTCCTGAACCAGAAAGGCATTACCGAAATCGAGAAGATCCGCGTCGATCTGGACCCGTCGCGCCGCGACGAAATGATCGAAAAAACCCAACGCCGCACCGTGCCGCAAATTTTCATCGACGGCCAGCATATCGGCGGCTTCGACGACCTGGCCGCGCTCGATCACGCCGGCAAGCTCGACCCGCTGCTCGGGCGCTAGCCCCTGATCGCCGAATCATGCGATGATTCGGCGTCTCGATATTCGACCCATTATCCAACCCGTTTTCGATAGGAATCGCGATGAGCGAACAACAAGCACAAGAAGCCCAACAGCCGGTTTTTTCCATCCAGAAACTGTATATCACCGATATTTCCCTGGAATCGCCCAATACCCCGATGGCATTCATGGAACAAGCCGCCCCGGAAATCAGCGTGAACTTCCAGAACCAGGCTCGCGGCTTTGAAGGCGGCTTCTACGAGATCTGCCTCAAGGTCACAGCCGAAGCCAAGATCGAAGATCGCACCCTGTTCCTGGTGGAAGTCACCCAGGCCGGTCTCTTCAATATCGAGCACGTACCGGCCGAGGAAATGGATGCCCTGATGGGTATCGGTTGCCCGAGCATCCTGTTCCCGTACCTGCGCGAAGCCGTTTCCGACCTGACCACCCGCGCCGGATTCGCCCCGCTGCTGCTGCAACCGGTCAATTTCGAAGCCATCTTCATGCAGCAACGCATGGAACAACAAGCTCAAGCCCAAGGCGATGCACAAACCACGCACTAAACTGAGCCTCGGACTCTGTATGGCATTGGCCTTGCTGGCCAATGCCGCGCAGGCGCTCGAATTCCGCTCGGCTGCCAGTCACGGCGTGGTGCTGTTCGACGCGCCGGACAACCAGGCGCGCAAGGTGTTCGTGCTCAGCCGCGGCACGCCGCTGGAAATCATGGCTGAACAGGGCAACTGGTCGCGCGTGCGCGATCAGGGCGGCTCGCTCGCCTGGATCCGCAAGCAGGATCTTTCCGGCCAGCGCACCGTGCAGGTCATCAAGCCGGCCAGCGTTTACCGCGAGGCCGATACCAAATCACCGGTGCTTTTCCGCACCAGCCCCGCGCTGATACTCAATCTGCTGGAAAACACCAAAACCGGCTGGATCAAGGTCAAGCACCGCGACGGCGATATCGGCTATATCCGCATCGAGGATGTTTGGGGCCTATGAAGCTTGCCATACTGGGCGCGGGCGCCTGGGGAACGGCGCTGGCAATCCGCTTTGCCGAGCGCCATGAAGTCACCCTCTGGTCCCTCGATGCGCACAGCATCGCCACGCTGCAGAACGAGCGAATCAATACCCGCTACCTGCCCGGCATTGCCCTGCCGGACAACCTGCGACTGAGCGCCGATCTAGGCCAAACCATCCAGCAGGCCGAACTGGTGCTGATCGCCACGCCGATGGCCGGCTTGCGCCCGACCTTGCGCAAACTGCGCGCATCGGGCTCGACCACGCCCGTGCTATGGGTCTGCAAGGGGCTGGAAGCCAATACCATGCTGCTGCCCCACCAGGTTGCCACCGAAGAAATGGACCCCGCCATCCCGCGCGGCACCCTGTGCGGCCCGAGCTTTGCCCAGGAAGTGGCGCAGGGCCTGCCCGCCGCCATTACCCTCGCCTCCAGCCAGGGTGACTTCGCCCGGGACATGGCCGCGGCACTGAACACCCCGATACTGCGCCTCTATGCCAGCGGCGACATCATCGGTGTGGAAATCGGTGGCGCGGTGAAGAACGTGATCGCGATTGCAGCCGGGGTGTGCGACGGGCTCAAGCTCGGCTTTAACGCCCGTGCGGCCCTGCTGACGCGCGGACTGGCCGAGATGGCGCGTTTCGGCACGGCACTGGGCGCAAAACCGGAAACGTTCATGGGGCTCTCCGGCGTCGGCGATCTGCTGCTGACCGCCACCGGCGATCTCTCGCGCAACCGCCGCGTTGGCCTCTTGATGGCGGAAGGCATGGATCTGACCGGCGCACTGCAAAGCCTGGGCCATGTCGCCGAAGGCGTGCCGACCGCACGGGAAGTGCTCGCGCAAGCCGACCGACTGGGCATCGACATGCCAATCACCCGCGCAGTCTGCCGCCTGCTGTTTGAAAACATCCCCCCGCGCGAAGTGGTGGCCGAATTGATGGGGCGCGCACCGAAGATGGAATCGGCGCAGTAAGATACCGAGTCACCGCCCCACCATCGAACGTTACAGCCTCAGTCCTGCGCCTTGTCCGTCACCGCTTCGCCCTGAACATACTCAAGGAACACCCGCTCCAGCGTCAGCGCGGGTTTGACTTCCAGAATCTGGTGCCCTGCCGCCTGCAGCCGCTGCAATAGAGGCCACAGCCCATTCTGCGGCACCTCGGCAAACCAGCATCCCGACACATCCTCACGCATCCCATCAACAGCAGTTGAACCTACGGTACGCACCGAAAACTGCTGCTCCCGCCCCAGTAGTTCATGCGGAGATTGCACCGTGCGCAACACGCCCTTGTGAATCAGGCCGAAGCGGTCGGCCAGACGTTCGACATCGTGCAACACATGCGAGGAGAAGAACAATGTACCGCCGCCCTTGCGATAATCCATCAGGATATCGACCACGTCCTTGCGACCGATCGGATCAAGACCAGAAAGCGGCTCATCCAGGATCAGCAACCGCGGCTGGATCGCCAGCGCGTGAGCCAATGCCGTACGCTGAATCATCCCTTTGGAAAAGCTGCGAACCAGCTTATTTGCCACATGGGCGATGCCAAAGCGCTCCAGCCACTGTTTGCAATGTGCATCCAGGTCAGAAGTCGCAACACCATGCATCTGGCAACCCATTTTCAGAGTCTCGAGCGGTGTCAGTGTGTCATAGAGCAAAGGGCTTTCCGGCACATAAGCCACCCCCTTTCGCGCGGCAGGTTGCTCGACCGGAACGCCGAACAGCTCGGCGCGTCCTGTGGACGGGCGCAACAACCCCATGATCAGTTTGATGGTGGTGCTTTTCCCCGCGCCATTAGGTCCGATAAAACCCACGACCTCGCCCTGCTTCACCTCGAGCGACAAATCATGGAGCGCCGTGATACGGCGTTTCTTCAGGAAGCCGGCCAAATACGTTTTACCCAGATTTTCCAAATGAATGGCTGATTTCATGAAACCCCTTATCTATGCGAACCGGGTAGCGGCTTGGCGCCGGCAAGTACCGGCGTTCCTTGCGCATCCAGCATGTAACCCAATCCGGTCGGATCTTGCGGAAGCTGTTGCAAGTCACCGCTGCGGACAAGATCGGCCAAGTCTGCTATCGGTTTGTTTTCACGTTCACGATAGCGGCGCGCGGCTTCTCTCAACATCAACAGCTGTTCCAGTCGCTGCGCACGCGATTCGATGTAATGCCTGAGTCCTGGATCCTTTGTCTTGGCGGCCATGGCGCGCAGGGTGGCCAATGCCAAGCCGGTATCCTTGCCTTTTTCATGCCAACGCGCGGCCATAGCCTGCAGAGCCGCACTATTGGCCCCGCTCGTCCGACGCGCAGCCTCCTCAATAGCTCGCGCAGCGCCTAAATAATCGCCTTCGAAATACTGTTTGTTGAATCCATAAAAGAATGGCGGATAGATATCCGTTGGCCGGCCAGCCATGGCTCGGAACAACACATCCTGCGCAGCGCCCAGTTGCCCCTGCCAAGCCAATGTGGCCGCTGCGATGTAATAGTTATCCTCATGCCCAGGATTGAAACGCGCAGCATCGGTCTGCAACTGCGCCTGAACCTCAACCGTGGCATCGTCAACGGAACGCGTATTGACCATCATCGCGCGAAATACATTGATGTTGGCGGCAAGGAAACGGTCTCCGCCCGACAATACCAGTTGAACGGGCACCGGCAACGCCACACGCAAGCGATCATCAAATTCTTTGGCTTGCCGCTGCGCCGACAGCATCTGGACTCCGGTCACATAGAGACCGGCACAACCCAGAAACAGCAGCCCCAACAGGGTTGACCTGTATCGGATCATCCCGGTACCGCCTGCGCACGGCTGCCGGCAAACTCCCGGCAATCGGCCGCCACCAGTGGCGCACCCAGCGTTTCATAATAATCGGCCAGCTCATTCAACACGGCTTGCCGTTCCTCTCCAATAAAGAAGAGTACCCGCTGATAAGCATGCAGTGCCGCCCGCGTATCCTGACGGGCGCGGTATAGGCGAGCCTGCAACAGCCAGCCTTGGGCATGGCGAGGGCAAATGACTGTCACTTCATTCAGGCAGTGCAAGGCATCGTCCTGCCGCTGTTCAACGAGCGCTCGCTCAGCCAGGCATAACCAAATCTCGGCGCAGTCCGGATATCGGGCCAATAGCTCGTGAGCACGTTCGACTAACCGGTCCGTATCCGCGATCTGGGTTAATGCTTCCAGTTCGGCAGAAACACCGCTACCAAGCTCGTTGCTCGATAACGGCAGTGAAAATCTTTTCGCTACAGCAGGCAGCAACTCATCGCAGATCAACTTCGCCCATGATTGATCAGCCGGTCTGCGCCACAACTGCATCGATGGGTACCAGGGGGTTTCGCTAGATTCCATTTCCCAGCGCCAATCCTGGCCCTGGTTCGAGATCAGGGTCCAGACCGGCCGGTTCAGCGCGCCGGCAAGATGCGCCACCGAGGTATCCACGCTGATCAGCAGATCGGCTTGAGATAGGATGGCAGCCGTGTCCTGGAAATCGTTGATCTCGGGTCCCAGATCGATCAGATTGGAAACCCAGGGCAAGGACCGCGCTTCGCGCGCGCCAGCACCCTTCTGAACCAGCAACCACTGGATACCCGGCAAGGCAAACAGAGGCAGGAAATCGGCCAAGGCGGCGGAGCGATGCACGTCCGACAAATGATTGGGGTTGCCCGCCCACACCAAAGCGATCTTGGGTCCGGTAATATCGGCCAATCTGGCCTGCCAGTGCGCCTCGCGTTCCAGATCCACTACCAGATAAGGGACCGACAACGGCAAAACCGTTCGTTCCAGCTTCAGGCACCAAGGAAGATCCAGCAGCCGGACCTGATAATCGCACCCTTGCGTCGCATCGGCACCGCGCGCTTCGTAGGCCGTTTCGCTTGCTGCCTTTCCCGCGAACAGCCGCAACATGTCCGGCTGGATATTGAGCCTGGCGGTCACGCCGCGCTCTTCGAGGAGCGGCAACAGCCGCACAAACTGGATCACATCACCGGCGCCTTGCTCGCAGTGCACCAGCAGCGTTTTGCCCGCGATATCCTCTCCCGTCCAGACCGGAATATGGCCGCCTAGCGCGTTGGCTTGTTCAATATGGATACGGGCATTGGGCCGGTCGGAATAGCCTTGCCAACCGGCATGCCAGTTACCACATGCCAATTGGCACATGCCGAAACTCAATGCATGCTCGGCGGCAACCCGCGGGAAATGCGGTGATAACTGATCGAGCAGCTCCACCACCGAATCAAACTCCCCGGAACTGGCCAAAGACAACACCTGCAAAGCGGTACGCCGGCTCAAACTCTCCAGATCATTCGGCTGCCAGTTGAATAGGGCAACCGCAGACTCCAAAGGCCGAATCCCGGCGCGGCATTCCAGGTAAGCACGCCAACCGACCAGTTCTTCCGGCATAAGCCCGTTCAGTGGCACCTGCTCCAGCAAAACCAATGCCTCGACGGCACGCTTGCAGGTATCCGATTGCAGCGCGTGCTCGAAGCGGGAAGGCAAATCATCGGGCACCAATTCAAACATTTTCTGGTACGCATCCAGCGCATCGTTCCATCGCTCTTGCTGCAAACGCACTTTCGCCGTATAGCGCCAGACCAGGGGCAGCCCGGCAGCTTCTCGCTGCAGCTTTGTCAGCAATTTTTCAGCCTCGCCGTGCTTGAAGCCTTCCAGCAGGACGCCGGCAAGATTGAGCCGTGGCGCCACCGGTTCCGGGTTGATCCGGACCGATTTGCGGAAAGCGGCTTCTGCTTCGTTCAACTCATCGCGCATCTGATGCGCACAGCCAAGCAGGAACCAGCCCAGCGCATCGTTGGCAGATTTGGCCAGTTGTTTGCGTAAAATCGGAAGCGCGCGATCAGGCCGGCCCGCAGCCAACCATTGCTGACAAACATTCCATTTGGACATGGGAAAGATTCCGGATCAACGTAATTGACGGCGATGGAACAAAACCAGCGCCAGCGCAGCGAACATGCCGGCATAAGCCAGCGCCACGAGGCTGGCCGGATACCGGCTAGCCGCCAGCGGCAAGTCATAGAGCATGCTTGCCCGCCAATCCAGCGCCCCCAGATCGGGAACAATCCAGCGCAGGATTTGTAGGATAGGAAGCATCTGGGCACGAAATGCAGCCTCGGCATCCGGGCTGAACATCAGGAAATCCAGTGCACTACCGAGACTGCGCGCTGCCAGGGCGAAGCACAGTGCTGCCGCCAGCGGCAAATAGGGCGTTGTACTCAAGGCAAAAAACCAGGCGGCAAAACAGAGAATCACCAAGCTCTCTAGCCAAGTACCGAATAGGGTCCACGCAAAAGCGACACCGAATACCGGCTGGCTGGACGCCGCATAACCCCATCCGGCGAAATGGCCGATCAGCCAGATCGGCAAGGACAGCAGCACGGTAGCGCAAGCGAGCAAAACCGCGATGCCCAGCATCTTGCCGGCCAGATAATCCATGCGGTCAACCGGATATGCCAGCACCCAATCCGTGGTACGGCGATCGCGGTCCTTTTGCAATAACTCTTGCACCCAGATCAGGGTCAGAAAAAGCAAGGAAAAATGCAGGCCCGACAGCGCTACATCGCAGGCAACCACCAAGGGTTGACGTGCAGAGAAAGCCCCAGCCAATGCGCCGACACCCAACAGCAGCAACGCCAGGAACACCAGCAACCAGGTCATCCGGCTACGCAGGCCCGTGAGCAAGGTCAAACGGGCAAACAGAAGAATGGAAGGCATAAGGAATTTATCTGAGCAGGCAACGGCACAGAGTCTTGCCGAGCCCTACGGTGGCTGTCAACCCGATTCAACAGCCGGAAGCGGAAGTCAGTGATGCCGCCGGCGCGGTCGTACCGGAAAAAGCGCCAGCCTCGCTGACAGTCCCGCCATCGGTGGTACTGCCATACTGGCGATTGCCTTTGCGCGAGGCAGCACACACTGCAACTTTTTGTGTGTTCTCCTCATAACTCAGATACACATTGCGCGAGCAACTCATGGTGAAATTGGCAGCAATATAGGCGCCCGAAGCGATACTGACCGTTTGCGAACCGCCGTCGCCGCCATTACACGGCGTTGCAGCCACAACACTCGAACACAAACAAACCAGCGCTTCAGCCAGCAGGATTCGCTCAATAGTTGAAAAAACCATGATGCTCTCCTTGCATGAAAAATGGCCCTACAAATTTGTAGGGCCAATCAAATTGAAGCCTTTTAACAGCCCGTGGCCGCAACCGCAGTCACAGCACCACCATCATATGTACCTGAGGCTTCCTTGACGGAACCACCTTCACTCGAACCGCCATACTTCTTGTTGCCTTTAGCGGAGCCAGCGCAAACTCCAATTTGTTGCGCATTTTCGAGATAATCCAAGTGCACGTTTGAAGAGCACTTCATCGTAAATGTATTAACAATGAAAGATCCGGCTGAAACCGCTTGAGTTCCACCTGTAGACGTACCACTACAAACTGCATCTGCAGCCTGAACTTGCGTGCTCAGGGCAACCAGCGCCGCACCAAACAAAAAACCAATTTTTGCCTTGCTCATAATTTTCTCCTAGATCCTGTTCGAGTCAGATCGACGCTTAGTTTTGCGAATTGGCAATAGCGGCGGTCAGGAAGTTGCGGGCATCGGACTGCGCAGCCTTGTTCTCGCCCTTCTTGGTGTACTCGGTGAACTGGGGAATCGCGATCGCAGCCAAAATACCGATGATGGCAACCACGATCATCAGTTCAATCAGGGTAAAGCCCTTCTGCAGTTTCTTCATGGTTAAACGCTCCTTATCCAATGTACGACCAACGCATCGCGCATCGGCCTTGGCACCGTTACAGCAAGCTTTGTGCCAGCGTGCCGGCTGGTCGACGCGCCCGCCCGAAAAGACAGCCCAGAAGCAGGAAGTACAAAAGAATATTCTGGTCGCGCATGCCATCATCGGTAAAGTTTTTGGCACACAACATCACCAGCATGGAAATGATCGCCATCCCACACCAACGCATTGCGGGGTGCCCTTTAAAAAACACCAGACATTTTTTGAATACCAACAACCAGGTACCGGCATATAACAACACACCAACAAGCCCCAGCTGCAAATATTGATTCAAAAATAAATTATGCCCATGCGAAA
Organism: Pseudomonadota bacterium; assembly: GCA_018261735.1. GTDB lineage: Bacteria > Pseudomonadota > Gammaproteobacteria > Burkholderiales > Chitinibacteraceae > Formivibrio. The sequence continues at coordinate 7,066 of JAGTRM010000023.1, read as the reverse complement.
CGAAGACCAATGGGAAATAATCCGGCTTATATTTTGCATAGGCAAATCTCGGCACTTCCCAGCCCAACCCAACACCGCCCCACCAATGGCTCAAGCTTTGATTGATCCAGAATCCCCAGATCCTGTAGCGCTCATTTTTAAAAAATGTCATATACCAGGCAGAAAAATCGCTACCAGCATCGGGAGCAAAACCATCTGCCGGCTTGAATATACCGGTGTAGATATAACCAACGACCAAAAAAACGCACCAAAAAAACAAACTTAGGTATGCCTTCTTTTTATCTGAAAAACCAGCACCAAACCGGCCACTTCCCACACACACCACTAGGCAGGCAAGAGACGCCAGCCAGACGATGCGCATGGAGGCCAGCATAGTAAAAGCAAGCAACAACAAGACCAGCCAGCTGATCTCCCCCCAAGGTTTGCGTTGCGTTTTCAGCCAGAGCACAGGCAGCATCATGCCCAGCAGGTAGCTGAACCAGTTACTAAAAAGTACACCATCAAACAACAGGCCAGGCCCGGAGACTTTCTCCATAGGGAAATAAATCATCGCAACAACAGAGCAAAAAATCGCCAGCAAGACAATGTAATATTGTGTTTTTAATGCCAACGTGCGGGAATAATTTATTGCGTAGCCAAAAATAAAAACCGCTTGGGCGATGATAATATCATGCACAATACCATGCGCAGAATAAGTTGGGTAAATTGACCACCCGAGCGCTGAAATATTCCATATTAAATATGGCACCCATAATAGAGTTATATCCCACGGCCATTTCTCCCAGCATAGCAAAGCACCCGACAAGACAAGACAAAAAATCAACGCTATCGTGTATTGCAACACATCAGCCAATATCCACGAGCCATCAACAATCAAATAGAAAAATGCATCGAACCATTTAAAAGAAAGCGTTGGCCACATGGCAGAAAAAACAACCGACACAAAAACAAACATGCACAGAATCTGCTTTTGATTAAATTTATTTTGCACAGATATCCTTTATATTTTTAATTGATGACGGCAAGGCAAACCGGCTTGCTCCTCCCCGCGCCACATCCGGCCCGATCGCGGAACAATATAGCCTCGGTTACAACTCAGCACAAAATGATCCAGCCCCTGTTTATCAGCATCGATCAGAAATTTTTGCTGGCCGACACATTCAAAAGGCATTTTCAAGTCGCGCGCAGACGGGTAGAATCCACGCTCCCGTGCCGTTGTAGCTCAGTCGGTAGAGCAACTGATTCGTAATCAGTAGGTCAGAGGTTCGATTCCCCTCAACGGCACCAGAAAAAACAAGGGGCTTGCAGCGATGCAAGCCCCTTTCTCTTTGCCGGTCCGAAGGAGCAGGTGACAATTTTCGTCACCTGTTGCCGTAAAAAATCACTTCCCGATACAGAACCGGCTAAAAATCACGCCCAACAGATCGTCCGGCGTGAATTCACCGGTGATTTCGCTCAGTGCGTTCTGGGCCAAGCGCAGCTCTTCGGCCAGGATTTCGATCTGGCGGTAGGCGGTTGCGGCGGTATCGAGGTGGCTGGCGGCGCGGCGGATGGCGTCGAGGTGGCGTTCGCGGGCGATGAACAAGCCGTCATCGGCGCCCTGCCAGCCCACGCGCTGCAATAGTTTCTGCCGCAATTCGGGCAGGCCTTGCCCGGTATGCGCGGAAACGTGCACTTCATCTTCCGCGACAAGGCCGGGCACATCGCCGGTCAGGTCGATCTTGTTGAAGACGCGCATGACCGGCAGATTGGCCGGCAACCGGCCCAGGATCGTGTGGTCGTGCGCGGTGATGCCTTCGCGCGAATCGAGCAGCAGCAGCGCCAGATCGGCCTTGGCGATCGCAGCCCAGGTGCGTTCGATGCCGATTTTCTCCACCACATCGTCGGTATCGCGCAGGCCGGCGGTATCGATGATGTGCACCGGCACGCCGTCAAGCAGGATCAGTTCGCGCACGGTATCGCGCGTGGTACCGGCGATGTCGGTCACGATGGCTACCTCTTCGCCGGCCAGCGCATTCATCAGGCTGGATTTGCCAACATTGGGCTGGCCGATCAGTACCACATGCATACCTTCGCGCAACAACCGTCCCTGACTGGCGGTCTGCAACACGCGCTGTAACTGCGTCTGCAGCCCGTTCAATTGCCCTTGCGCATCGGCAGCCTGCAGGAAATCGATATCTTCCTCGGGAAAGTCGAGTGTCGCCTCGACCAGCATGCGCAGGTTGATCAGACCATCGACCAGCGCATGAATCTCGCGCGAGAACGCGCCGTCGAGCGATTTGAGCGCGGAACGGGCAGCGGCTTCGGATTGGGCATCGATCAGGTCTGCCACGGCCTCGGCCTGGGCCAGATCGAGTTTGCCGTTCAGGAAGGCGCGTTTGGTAAATTCGCCGGGTTCGGCATGGCGCGCGCCGAGTTCGATGCAGCGCGCCAGCAGCATTTTCAGCACCACTGGCCCGCCGTGCCCCTGCAGCTCCAGCACGTCTTCGCCGGTAAACGAATTCGGACCGGGGAACCAGAGCGCGAGGCCTTCGTCCAGCACCGCGCCATCTCCGGCCTTGAAGCGGGCGAAGTGGGCATGGCGCGCTTGGAGTTCACGCCCGACCAAGCCGGCGACCAGCGAAGCAAGGCCGCGGCCCGAGATGCGGATCACGCCGACCCCGCCACGTCCGGGCGCGGTGGCAATGGCGGCGATGGTTTCTTGCGGATAAAGGTTGTTCATAAGGGCATTGTGCATGGAGTAGGCAGGAAACAAAACAGCCGCCCGGTCGGGGCGGCTGTTTGCGCGATTAAATCGATCAGGCCTTGGCGGCTTTTTCTCCGCTTTCGATCTGTCGGGTAATGATCCACTGCTGCAGGATCGACAGCGTGTTGTTCACCACCCAGTACAGCACGAGACCAGCCGGGAACATGAAGAACATCACGCTGAATGCCAGCGGCATGATTTTCATGATCTTGGCTTGCATCGGATCCGGCGGCGGCGGTGACAGCAGCGACTGCACGTACATCGAGATCGTCATCAGCACCGGCAGGATGTAGTACGGGTCCTTGGAGGACAGATCGACAATCCAGCCCAGCCACGGTGCCTGGCGGATTTCCACCGAAGCCAGCAAAGTCCAGTACAAGGCGATGAATACCGGGATCTGGATCAGCATCGGCAGACAGCCACCAAGGGGATTGACCTTTTCTTCCTTGTACATCGCCATCATGGCTTGCTGCATCTTCATCTTGTCATCGCCATAGCGCTTTTTGAGCGCTTCCATGCGAGGAGCCAGCACACGCATCTTGGCCATCGAGCGATAGCTTGCAGCAGACAGCGGGAAGAAGGCGGCCTTGATCAGCACGGTCAGCAGAATGATCGCCCAGCCCCAGTTGCCCACGATCGCATGCAGCTTTTCCAGCAGCCAGAACAGCGGCGTGGCAATGATGGTCACCCAGCCATAATCCTTGACCAGATCCAGACCCGGCGCGATCGGCTTGAGCACGCGGGTATCTTCCGGGCCCAGGAACAAGGGAACGCCGGTTTCCAGCTTACTGCCTGCAGCGATCTGCGGTAGATCGGCAATCACGCCGGCAGAGAACAGGCCATCAGGCTGTTTCTTCAGGTCGTAGCGGCAAACTTGCGCACCGCAGATGCCTTCGCTGCCGGTCGGGGAAACGATCCAGGCGGTGGCGAAATAATGCTGCAGCATAGCCACCCAGCCATCCTTGGCCTTCTCGACATACTTGCCCTTGTTTTCGGCCAGCTGGTCGAATTCCACCTTCTGGAACTTGCCTTCGTCGGTATACACCGCCGGGCCGGTAAAGGTGCTGGTTCCCATGCCCTGGCTTTCTTCCTTGTGGCCATCGCGCAGGAAGCGGTAGTAGGCACTGGCAGTCAGCGGCTTGGCGCTGCCGTTGTTGATTTCGTATTTGACATCAACCACATAGCTGCCGCGCTTGAACACGTAGGTCTTGGCGACTTTCACGCCTTCCGGACCCGCCGCTTCAAGACGGACAGCCAGCTCGTTCTGGCCATCTGCCAACTGGTAGGCAGTCTGTGCGGCCTTGAATTCGCTCTTGTGGGTCGGCAAGCCTTCGCCAAGCAACCCCGTTTGCGCGACAAAGGTGCGCTCCGGGCTATCCATCAACAGAACGAACGGTTTTTTCGGATTGCCGGCTTCGCCATGCTTGACCAGTTCCACCTTGCGCAAATCGGCGCCAGTCGAATCGATTTCCGCAACGAACATATCCGTCTTGACGGCAATGCGCTGGCCGCGCAGCAACCGCCCGGTATCCAGCGGTGTTGCCGCCGTTCCGGCGGGCGCCGCCACCGGCACAGAGGCTGCCACCGGAGCCGAAGCCACAACCCGCTGCGCTTTGCGCTCCGGGTAGAAGCGATCCATCAGCGTTTCCCAACCGAACATCAGGACGACTGATATGAGTACAAAAATAGTAAGTTTCTTGCTATCCATCTTGAACTCGATAATTTAGGGAACAGGGTCGTGGCCGCATCCACCCCACGGGTGGCAGCGCGCCAAACGACGGATTGTAAGCCAGCCGCCTTTCAATACGCCATAGCGATTGATCGCTTCGATAGCATATTGTGAGCAGGAAGGGGTAAAGCGGCAGCGCGGACCGATCAACGGGCTCAGCGCCAGTTGATAGAACCGCAGCAACAGAGTGATCAGGCGCGCCATCGTTGTGCCCGATCAAACAGGGCCAGCAAGGCAGAACGCGCGGCCAGGCTTTCCTTGCGTCCAAAAGTGCGCCGGGCCCGGATAACCACATCCAGACCGGCGAGCACATTGGCATTTTGCCGGAAAGTTTCGCGCGTCAATCGCTTGATGTAATTGCGCGCCACCGCCCGCTTGTCGGTTTTCCGGCCCACCACCAACCCGAGCCGGGCGTGGGGCAAGCCATTGGGCGCAACCAGCAACTGGAAAAAAGCATCGCCCACCGAACGCCGCAAACTAAAAACGGATGAAAAATCATCCGTTTTCAGCAAACGCATTGCCCGCGGAAACTGATAGCGAACAGCGTTGGTCAAGCTATGCATCGATCCGGTTAAAAACCAAGAACCGATCAGGCGGAAAGGGTCTTGCGGCCGCGTGAGCGACGGGCATTGATAACCGCGCGACCACCACGGGTCTTCATGCGGGCACGGAAACCGTGAGTGCGCTTGCGGCGAATAACGGAGGGCTGAAAAGTACGCTTCATGGCAGTTCCCTAAACCTTGTTTGGCTGTTGAGCTAGTAAACTCGCTATTACACCCGCAGACACCCTCTTTGTCAATCACCATCCCACAACAAAAATACCTACCGCCTGTGGATAAACCAGTCTTTCCGCGCTAGAATCAACCCCCGACAACTCATGAACGAATCGCCAAAACGCGGCATCACCAGACACTGCCTTGCGTCAGAACGCCTCGTCCCACCGCCGATGCCCGACATGGAAAATCTTTGGTCCCACTGCCTGTCTGAACTGGAAAAGAACCTTGGCGCCAGCCAGTTCAACATCTGGATCAAGCCTTTATCGGCCCAGGTCAGCGGTGACACACTCACCATTGCCGCGCCCAACCCGGTTTTCCTGGACTTCATCCGCGATCGTTACCTGAGCATCATCGAGCGCGCCGCCAATGCCTATTTTGACGGCACAACGCCTGCAATCGAATTAAAAGTGGGCCGCGCCGCGCCGCGCAGCCCGGCCGCCAGCCAACCAGCAGTCAACGCACCGGCAGCGCCCAAACAAGCACCGGCAGCAACCGAACCCGCCAAGCGCTTTGGCAGCGCCGCCGCCAACCACGAAACGCACCGACTCAACCCGCTGTTCACTTTCGATACGCTGGTCACCGGCAAGGCCAACCAGCTGGCCCGCGCCGCCGCCGAGCAGGTGGCGCGCCACCCCGGTTCCGGCTACAACCCGCTGCTGGTGTACGGCGGCGTTGGCCTGGGCAAGACCCACTTGATCCACGCGATTGGCAACAACATCCACCAACACAACCCGAATATCCGCATCCGCTACATCCAGGCGGAAAAGTACATTCAGGACGTGGTGCGCGCCTATCAGCACAAGGGCTTCGACGAATTCAAGCGCTACTACCACTCGCTCGACCTACTACTGGTCGACGACATCCAGTTCTTTGTCGGCAAGGACAAGACGCAGGAAGAGTTCTTCTATCTGTTCAACACGCTGGTCGAAGCCGGCAAGCAGATCATCCTGACCTCCGACCGCATCCCGAGTGATATCGAAGGCCTGCAGGAGCGGCTGAAATCGCGTTTCTCCTGGGGGCTGACTGTCGCCATCGAGCCGCCCGAACTGGAAATGCGCGTGGCCATTCTGCTGAAAAAGGCCGACGCCCTGCACTTCCACCTTGATGCCAACGTCGCCTTCTTCATCGCCAAGAGCATCCGCTCCAACGTGCGCGAGCTCGAAGGCGCGCTCAACCGCGTCGTCGCCTATTCGCGCTTCACCAACCAGCAGATCACGATCGAATCGGCGCGCGAAGCACTGCGCGATATCCTGGCCTCGGGTAACCGGCTGGTTTCGGTGGAAAACATCCAGAAGACCGTGGCTGATTACTACAAGATCAAGGTCGCGGACATGCACTCGAAAAAGCGCACCCGCGAAGTGGCCCGGCCGCGCCAGGTGGCCATGGCGCTGACCAAGGAACTGACGCAAATGTCGCTGCCGGCGATTGGCGATGCCTTTGGCGGGCGCGATCACACCACGGTGCTGCATGCCTGCCGCACCATCGAGACCATGCGCCAGGACGATCAGGAAATCGGCACCCAGTACGCCTACCTGCTGCAAATGTTACGTGGCTGACATAGCGCTGCCATGCGCCAAACAAGCCTGCAAATAAGGTAAAATCCCCTCACTCGCAACCACTTACCGGAAGAGGCGCCATGCAACAGCTTCAAGCAGAACGCGACGCTTTGCTGAAACCACTTGCAACTGTGACCGGCATCGTCGAACGCCGCCACACCTTGCCCATCCTGTCCAACGTGCTGATCAGGAAGGACAACGACACGCTGACATTTACCGGCACCGATCTGGAAATCCAGATCACCAGCCAGCAGCGCGA
>JAGTRM010000022.1 GCA_018261735.1 Pseudomonadota bacterium | reverse complement strand
CACCCCGCGCGACTGGAACAGTTCCTGCAGGCGCGGCACGCCTTCCCGGGCGCCGCGGAAGGTATCGACATCCACCTTGAGTGCAATTGTTTTCATGGATCGGCGATCAAAGGAAAACGGCAATGATGCCGAGGCAGGCGCTGCAACGCAATCGGCAGACTGGATCATGGTTGCTGCCTCCGGATATTTCGGCCAGATCCGCTGGTCCGTCCGAGCGGCTTTTTTGATGTTCCCGGCCCGCCCCCCGTACAATGACGCCATTTCCACGCACAGGCCGCGCCATGTCCGATCTCACTTTCTTCTGGCACGATTACGAAACTTTCGGCATCGAAGCGCGCCGCGATCGCCCGGCCCAGTTTGCCGGCATCCGCACCGATGCCGAGCTGAACGAGATCGGCGATCCGCTGATGATCTACTGCCGGCCCGCGCCCGACTACCTGCCCGATCCGCAATCCTGCCTAATTACCGGGATTACCCCGCAACTCTGCCTGGAACGCGGTCTGCCGGAGCATGAATTCGCCGCAGCGATCGAGCAGGCATTCGCCACGCCCGGCACCGTGGGCGTCGGCTATAACACGATCCGTTTCGACGATGAATTCACGCGTTTCCTGTTCTGGCGCAACCTGATCGATCCGTATGCGCGCGAATGGCAGAACGATTGCGGACGCTGGGATCTGCTCGACGTGGTGCGCACCACGTACGCGCTGCGCCCGGAAGGCATCGAGTGGCCATTGAACGGCGACGGCAAGCCCTCTTTCCGCCTCGAACACCTCTCCGCCGCCAACGGCCTGGTGCATGAGGCCGCGCACGATGCGCTGTCCGATGTGCGTGCGACGATTGCGCTGGCGGGGCTGATCCGGGAAAAACAACCGCGCCTGTTCGATTTCTGCCTGAAGTTGCGCAAGAAAGAAGCGGTGCAGGCGGAAATCGGCCTGCCGGAAAAGAAACCGTTCCTGCACATCTCCGGCATGTTCGCGCCCGAGCGCGGCTGTCTCGCCGTCGTCTGGCCGCTCGCGCTGCACCCGACCAATCGCAACGAGATTATCGTCTGGGATCTGGCGCACGACCCGAGCGAGCTCTTTACGCTCGATGCCGTCACGGTGCGTCAGCGCCTGTTCAGCAAGGCGGATGAATTGCCCGAAGGCGTGAGCCGTCTGCCGATCAAGACCATCCATATCAACAAGTCGCCGATCGTGATCGGCAACCTGAAAACCCTCTCGCCCGCGATGGCGGAAAAATGGGGCATCGACCTCGTACAGGCGCAGCGCCATGCCCAAATCGCCGCGCAAGGTCCGGAACTGACCGGCTTGTGGGCCGAGGCCTTCCAGCGCCCCGCCGCAAACGCGATATCCGATGTCGACGCCGACCTGTACGGCGGCTTCGTCGGCAACAACGACCGGCGCACGCTGGCGCGTCTGCGCGGCCTGCGCGCCGAGCAACTCGCCGCCGCCCGCCCAAGCTTTGACGACGCGCGGCTGGACGAGATTTTCTTCCGCTACCGTGCGCGCAATTTCCCGCACCTGCTCAGCGAAACCGAAGCCGTCCAATGGCAGGCGCATTGTGCGGAGAGGCTGCACGAAGGCAAGGACGGCGCGCGCACGCTGGCCGATTACTTCAATGCAATCGATACGCTCTCGGAGAATGCCGACGAGCGCGGCGAAGAGATTCTCGGCGCGCTCTACGACTACGCCGAAGAAATTGCCCCGGAACTGCCGTGAGCGGCTACACGCAATCGCGCATTTTGTCGAGCAGCCTGTGATAAAATCCGCGCCTTCATTCGTATTCAAGCTTCAGGACTGACATCATGGCCGGCCATTCCAAGTGGGCAAACATCAAGCACAAAAAAGCCGCAACTGACGCCAAGCGCGGCAAGATCTTCACCCGTCTGATCAAGGAAATCACCGTGGCCGCGCGTCTGGGCGGCAGCGCAGACGTCAACACCAACCCGCGCTTGCGGCTGGCGATCGACAAAGCACTCGATGCCAACATGACCAAGGACACCATCCAGCGCGCCGCCGACCGTGGGGCCGGCAACCTGGAAGGCGCCAACTACGAAGAATGCCGCTACGAAGGCTACGGCATTGCCGGCGCGGCCATCATGGTCGATTGCCTGACCGACAACAAGGTCCGTACCGTGGCCGATGTGCGCCATGCGTTCAACAAATACGGCGGCAACATGGGCACCGATGGCTGCGTGTCATTCCAGTTCAAGCACTGCGGCACGATGCTATTCGCCCCGGGCACGCCGGAAGACGCACTGATGGAAGCTGCGCTCGAGGCCGGCGCCGAAGACGTGATCACCAACGAAGACGGCTCGCTCGAAGTGATCACTCCGCCGTACGAATTCGTTGCCATCAAGGAAGCGCTGGAAGCCGCCGGCTTCAAGGCCGAAATGGGCGAAGTGACGATGCGCGCCGAGAACGAAACCGAACTCACCGGCGACGACGTGGCCAAGATGCAGAAGCTGATCGATGCGCTGGAAAGCCTGGACGATGTGCAGGATGTCTACACCACGGCCGTGATGGACGAAGAATAGAAGCGCCCCCCCATCCCTGCGACCGCCCAAAACCGGCCCGGCAGTTTTCCGGGGCGGTTTTTTTCATTCGTCTTGGTTTCTTTCTCCGCATTTCCGGGGTAATGTTCCCGGTAACATGCCTACAGGGCAGATCACGAGAGGGAAATGAAATGAAAACGAACGTTCTGTTCGCTGCACTGGCGGCTGCCGGTTTGTTGTCCGCCTGCTCCACCCCAGCGCCGCATGGCGGCAAGGCTTCCAGCGATATTTCCCGCGAGATCCTGGCGGCCAACGACGGCTGGGCCGCAATGGGCGGCGGTGTGACCGGCGGTTCCGCCGCCAAAGACGAAAATGTCTTCGTGGTCAGCACCCGCAAGGAATTCGTCGACGCATTGAAAAAAGCGGGCGATCAGCCGAAGATCATCAAGATCAAGGGCACGATCAACCTGAGCACCGACGACTCTGGCCGCGAATTGTTTGAAAAAGACTATGCCGTCGCGCCGTACAACTTCGACGAATACGTCAAGACCTATGCGCCGGCCGTATGGAATACCAAGCTAGACCCGAAGACCAAGCGTCCGTTCCGCGATCTGACCGGCCCGCAAGAAGAAGCGCGCGAAGCCTCCTCCAAACGCCAGGAAGCCCGGGTACGGATCAGCATTCCGACCAATACCACCATCATCGGTCTGGGCAACGATGCCAGGATCATCAAAGGTGGCCTGGTAATTGGCAGCCGCACGACCCAAAACCCTGCCGGGCCGATTGTCTCCAATGTCATTATCCGCAACATCGAATTCCAGGACGCCTTCGATTACTTCCCGGCCTGGGATCCGGGCGATAGCTGGAAGGTCGACAAGTCCTACCCGGGTTGCCAGGAGACCTACGTCGATACCAAAACTGGCCCACAAATGTGTCCGGGCGGCCGCTGGAACTCCGAATACGACAATATCTGGCTGAGCGGCGCAGAGCGCGTCTGGGTCGATCACTGCACCTTCTCGGACGGCGACCGCAACGACAAAAAATTCCCGCCGAATTTCCCGTTCCCGCACAATGAAGTCACGCAAAAGGTTCAGCACCATGACGGCATGCTGGATATCACCCTCGGCTCGAACTTCGTAACCGTGTCGAACAACCACTTCCGCGACCACGACAAGAGTTCGCTGATCGGGGGCTCGGACAGTCTCGACAAGGTTGACGGCGGCAAGCTAAACGTCACTTTCCGTCACAACTTCTACGAAAACGCCGGTCAACGTCTGCCGCGCGTCCGTTTCGGCCAGATACATACCTTCAATAACTACTACATCGGTAACGCCGCGGGTCTGGACAACGCGAAGAACACGGCTTACCAGAACCATCTCCATGCCATCGAAGCCAAGAATCCGGGCAATATCTGGCGTGGTGCCCTGGGTATTGGCAAGAACTCGGCGATCTTCTCGGAAAACAACGTGTTCGAGATCAAGAACGGCGGCGCGGAAATCGCAGCCGTGATTCAGGGTGGCTCCAAGTTCCTCGATCAAGGCTCGATGGTCAACGGCAAGCCGGCTGACATCCTGAAGGCCGTCAATGCGCTCGACCCGAAGAAGCAGCTTTCTCCGGACCTGGGCTGGAAACCGGCGGGTTACGGCGCGAAGGCGCTGCCGGCGGCGGAAGTACCCGCCTACGTCAAGACGCATGCAGGCGCGGGCAAACTCTGACAGCCGGGCCGATCCCCAGAAAAAAACCAGCGGGTTCATCATCCGCTGGTTTTTTATTTTCCCGGAGCCCATTCGCGGCATTCAAGCGTTTCCGGGTAGAGCCCGCATCACTCCGGCAGCCCGCGCTCTAGCATTGCCCCGAACACGCTGGCATTGACCGCCCGGCTGAACAGGTAGCCCTGACCGATCCGGCACCCCTGTTGCAGCAGGAATTGCAATTGCTCTTCGGTTTCAATCCCCTCGCCCACGACCTCCATCCCCAAAATCCGGCCAAGACTGATGATCATGCGCGCCAGATCCGCATCCTGGGCATTGCCTGGCACCTGTTCGATAAAGCTCTTATCGATCTTGAGCTTGTTGACCGGCATGTGGCGCAGATAGGACAGTGACGAATAGCCGGTACCGAAATCGTCGATCGAGAGGCGAACCCCCATCTCGCGCAACTGGCGCAACGATTCCGGCGCCTGCTCGAACAGCTCGATCGACAGGCTTTCGGTGATTTCGATTTCCAGCGCGTCGGCCGGCAGGTTCTGTTCTTTCAGCACCTGCTTCACAAAGTCCGGAAAAGTCGGATCGCGCAGTTGCAGCGGCGAAGCATTGACCGCGACCACCAGCGGATTGCCGGATTGATCTATCCAGCAGCGCAGTTTCCGGCACGCTTCTTCCAGGGCGAATCGTCCCAGCGCATGGATCTGCCCGGTTTCTTCGGCAATCGCGATGAATTGCTGCGGGGAAATCTGTCCTTTTTCCGGATGATGCCAGCGTAGCAGCGCCTCGGCACCCAAAATTTGCCGGGTCTTGAGATCCACGAAGGGTTGGAAATTCAATTCGAACTCGCCGCGCAGCAGCGCAGCCGGCATGGCGCCAGCGAGTTGGTAATGCTCGCGGGCAACCGCATTGGGCTCGGGCGCATAGAATTCAATCGGCGCTTCATTGCGCGAGCGGGCGGACTCCAGCGCAAATTCGGCATGGCGCAGCAATTCATCGGCGGTCAGCGCATCTTGCGGCGCCAGGCTTACTCCGCAGACAATCTGCGGCACAACCTCGCCGCCTTCCAGGACAACCGGTGCACGCAAACGATACAGGATTCGCTCCAGCGCCTCGGAAACCTGTGGTGCTGGCACATTCAGCAACACCAGGACAAAGCGGTTTCCTGCCAGCCGGGCCACCAGGAATTCGCCCGGCGTTTGCTCCAGCCGGCGGGCTATTTCCTGCAGAATCTGGTCCCCGCCCGCGCGCCCCATGGCATCGTTGACATCGCGCAGGCCGCTCACGCTCCACAGTGCATACACCAGTCGGCAGCCCGGCAGCAGCAGTTGCTGCTGCAGTATTTGTCCAAGGCGCAACTGGTTGGGCAGCCCGGTCAGGACATCGTAGAACTGCTGACGGTGCAGCGCGGCTTCGGTACGGCGCCGCTCGGCCGATTCGTAAGCCACGGCAACCAGATCGGCAGCCGCCGTCACAAAGCCGATCTGATCCTGAGTCCAGTCGAGTGCATGATCCACCGCATCGACACACAGCACGCCCGACAAGCGGCCGCGCACGGTCACCGCGGCATCCAGCATGGATTTGATGCCAGGCAAACGCCAGCGCTCGGCCATGCTTCCCAGTTCGGGCTGCTTGGCAACCTCGTTGATCACCAGGGTGCGGCGCTCGTTCAAGAGCCGGAAATAATCGGGATGCCGCCAGGTTTCAATCGGAGGCTCCTGCACCACACTTTCCCCGCTCACCGCGACACAGAGTAAAACCCCGTGACCGGCATCGTGACGCCAGAGCGAGACACGGGCAATTTCCAGCGTTTTGCGGACCGCATTGGCTATTTCCAGGAAATAGCTGCTTTCGTTTTCACCGCCGTGCGGCAGGTGCGCAAGATGGCGCAGGGTTTCAGACTGGCGCAGCATGCGGGCATGCACGTCGACTTGCCAGCGGTGCATCCTCAACACCGCGCGCGCCAGCAGCAATACAAACAGGAACAGCACGAACAGCCCGCCCAGCAAGGGGTAGAGTGTGACATCCCCACCGTTGATGCGATTCACGCGCCACGACAGCCAGCCCATCTCTTGCCGGTCCAGCCCGAGCAAGGCATAGCGCGGCACGCCGTCGCGCGGGGGCCGGGCCTGGATTGCCGCATCATTGACCGCCAGCAAGCGGCCCGTTTCCTCGAGCCAGGAAGGATCCAGATTGCGCACAAAAATCAGCCAGCCAAATCGTTGCTTGCTCATTTCAGCCCCCTGCTCCGGCCGAATACGCTCGGCCACCAGCAGTTGCAGGCCATGTGCGCCGCGTACCACCCCGGAAAGCGAGTTCACGCCGGGCTGCAACGATTGTTTACGGGCCAACAGACTGGCAAATTCCTCGTTCCAGTCGGCGAGGCTGGCCAAGCTGACCCGCTCGCCGCGATGCAGCGCATAAACCGGGCGCAGGCCGGGAGTCAGAACCAGGGCATCCACCACATCAAAGTTGCGGTAGACCGATTCGGTGATGTTTTTTTCCAGCCACGCCTGATCCGCCGTCTCGCCATGCATATGCTCGACAAAATCGTCCCACACCGCATAATCCCGAACCGCTTTTTCCAGCTCGTGGGATTGCTGCTCGACAAAGGTCTGCATCAGGCGTTCGGAATACGCCATGAAACTGCGTTCTTCGCGCGCATCCACATAACGCAGCCCCAGCGCGATCAAGGTCAGTCCCGCCAGGAACAGTCCGGCAATCAACAGGATCGGGTGGCGGTACAGCGTACTGCGCCAGCCACGCTCGGTTATCGTGCGCAATTCATGTCCTCATTCACTGAGTACTCAAGCCAGCCATGGAACACTACTGGCAGAATGGTTTTCGGCAATCTTGCTAAGCTTAGGCTGTTTACAGCGGATTTGTCACTTGGTCGTCCGTACAACCCGCGCGCCCAACCATTTCCGGGCTGGCACTTCCACCATGCAGTGGTATGCTGAAACCATCAAGAGCCCCTCTTGTAAAGATAACCCAACCTTATGCCGACACCCGTATCAGCAGATCAACTCATTGCCCGCGCCAAAGCACTGGCCAAGTCCCAAAGCCGCGACGCACTGGAACTGACGCTGCAGGCACGCCAGCGCGCCGCCGAGCAAAATCTTCCCGACCAGGAAGCGGCAGCACTTTGCCTGCAGGCCAGGATCCTGCTGTTGCTCAGCCGCAACAATGAAGCCCTGGCTGCCCTTGTGCAGGTTCACGCCCTGGCCAGCGGGCACGACATTGGCCCCCGTCAGGGAGAAGCCATGCAACTGCAGGGCCGCGCCCTCTTTTCCAGCAGTCTGTATCAACAAGCGGCCGTTTGCTGGCAGAACTGCCTGACGCTGCCCGCTTCTGCCATCGACAGCAAACCGCTCACCCGGGCCCAGATGGGACTGGGGTCAATTCATTTCATTCGTGACCAATTTGACCAAGCGCTTGAGCATCACCGCCAGGCCGAATCGCTGGCACTGAACAGCGACGACCCGTTGCTCTACAGCGAAGCGCAGCTGCACCTTGCCACCATCTTCGTCAAACAAGGCCAGCACACCACCGCGCTGGCCCTGCTCAAGGAAGCGCTGCCGCAAATACGCGCCGCCAAAAATTACACCCAGGAAGCCGTTGTTTACGGCTTGATCGGCGAAATCCACATCCATCACGGCGAGCTGGAAAAGGCACAGACCAGCCTGATGCTGGCGCTCAAAATCAACCGCCTGATCGCGAACCTGCCAGGCGAAGTCATCAACCTGATCCTGCTTGGTCAATGCGAGCTGCGCAACCAGGAGATCGAAGGTGCGCTGGATTTGTTGCACAGCGCGCACGCCCTCGCCCTCGAATCCGGTTCGACGCACCTGCTGGCGCAGGCCGAGCAAGGACTCGCCGAGGCTTGCCGGGCCGCCGGGCAAGCCCAGGAAGCCGAACACCATGCCGACGAATACCGGCGTCTGCGCACACAGATACTGGATCAATTCACCGCCGAATGAAGGCGCCTTCAGACTTGTTCCTTCCGCTGCCTTGTAAGTCAATTGGTTGTAAACTAGCAAGACCATGACCTCACCTGCAGAAATCGACCACCTCAACCGGCGCGCCCACCTGCTCTACCGCGAAAAAAGCGCCGAGGCCCAAGCCCTTGCCGAAGAGGCCTGCATGCACGCCATTCGCCTGGGCTATCAACAGGGCTACCTGGAAGGACTGGTCAACCACGGTCGCGCGCTCACCCTGCAGGGCGGCTACCAAGAGGCGATCGCCCTGTTCAGCCACACGCTGAAAATCGCCGAGGAATCCAGCCTGCAATTGCTGACCGCCGAATGCCTGCAGGAAATCGCCCGCGCCCATTTCACCATCAGCGATTTCGATACCGCCTTGCAATACTGGTCGCGCTGTCTGGATATCTCCCACAGCGCCCAGGCCGACGAGCCCTGGCTGCGCGCACTGATCGGCCTGGGACAGATCTACCTGGCCCACGGCGACGCAACGTCTGCCCTGTCCCATCACCGCTGGGCCATGTCCAGCTGGAAAGAAGGCAATGATCCCACCCTGTATGCCGCCGCCTGCATCAACACCGGCGTCGATCTCTATGAAATGGGGCGCCACGGCGAGGCCCTGGAGGCCCTGAACCAGGCGCGCGGCGCCAGCCACGAACAACAGGCCGAAATCCAGACCGTCCTGGGCTTGATCCATCTGACCCGTGGCGATTTGGCTGCCGCAGAACGCGCTTTGCTCTCGGCACAACAGATCAACCGCACTCAGGGCAACGCGCTGGGTCTGGCTACCAACTTGCTGGCTTTGGCCCGGCTCGCCATGTTGCGCGGCAACTTGTCTGCAGCGACCGATCTGCTGGAACGGGCGCTCGATCAGGCCAAGGCCATGGGCACCCAGCATCTGCTGCTCCAGATCGAGCTGGCCATGTCGGAAGCCTGCGAAGCCCGGCAGGATTGGCAGCGCGCGCTGAGCCACTTCAAACGCTACCACGCGCTGCAGCAGGAAACGCAACGACGGCTGGCCCCTTTCAAGCTGCAAGCCATGGAAATGCAACTTGAAGTGGAAAAAGCGCGCATGGAAAACGCCCACTTGCGCCGCAAGCATGCCAACGAGCGCCAGGAGAGACACCGGATCGAGCGCATGGCGAGCGAAGACGCCCTGACTGGCCTCTTGAACCGGCGCGGCCTGGAACAAAGCGCGGACAGCCTGCTGATGACGGAAGGCATTCCCGTATCGGCCCTGATGATTGACGTGGATCACTTCAAGTCGATCAACGACAGCTGGGGCCATGAAATCGGCGACAAGGTGTTGCGCCAGGTCGCCGCACTGCTGAAATCCGGCTGCCGGCAAGGCGATCTGGTCTCGCGCTGGGGCGGCGAGGAATTCGCCGTGCTGCTGCAAAACCGCAATGGCCCGCAAGGCGCCGATGTCGCCGAACGCTTGCGCCGACTGGTCGAAGGCTGGACCTGGGAGCGGATTGCCCCCGCAATCACGGTGACGATCAGCATCGGGGTCGCGCAGTACCAGGCCGAGGACGACCTTGCCAGCGTTTTCCAGCAGGCTGACGAAAAACTTTACGAGGCCAAGCACGCCGGACGGAACCGGGTAATACTGTAAGAACCGTAATGAGAAATTCGTAACACCCCAGAAACTGAATGCATAAGGCTCCACGGGCGCGCCCCGGACCACCCCTTTTCGCAGGAAGAACCGTGTGATTACCATTCTTGAAGCCAAACGCGCCGGATTGTTCGGGCGTGGCAAGCTGCTACCGAATATTGTCGCCGGGATCATTGTCGGGGTCGTGGCCCTGCCTTTGGCCATGGCCTTCGCCATCGCCTCCGGCGTGCGGCCGGAGCAGGGCCTGTATACCGCGATCATCGGGGGTTTCATGGTTTCCGCGCTGGGCGGCAGCCGGGTACAAATTGCCGGCCCCACCGGCGCGTTTATCGCGATCCTGGCCGGGGTGACCGCCAAATATGGCGTCGACGGCCTGCAGGTGGCCGGGCTGATGGCTGGGTTGATGCTGGTCGTCATGGGCATGGCCAAGATGGGCGCGGTTATCAAGTTCATTCCCGCACCGGTCATCGTCGGCTTTACCACCGGCATCGCCCTGATCATTTTTGTCGGGCAGTGGAAGGATTTTTTTGGCTTGCCGGCCGTGGGCGGCACGCATTTCCATGAAAAACTCTGGCATCTGATTCAGGTTTTTCCGCAACTCAATCTGACCACGACGGCACTGGCCATCCTGAGCCTGCTGCTGGTGCTGTTTTCCTCGCGCATCCGTGGCCTGCAGCGTATCCCGGGCCCCTTGGTTGCCATGATCACCGCAACGCTCCTGCAATCGATCTTTCACTTTGAGGGCGTAGCCACTATCGGCAGCGCATTTGGCGGCATTCCGCTGGGATTGCCGAACTTCGCGCTGCCCAGCGTCACCCCGACACGCGTGATCGAGTTGATCGGACCCGCCTTCACGATCGCCATGCTCGGCGCCATCGAATCCCTGCTGTCGGCGGTGGTGGCCGACGGCATGTCCGGCACCAAACACGATTCCAACCAGGAACTGATCGGCCAGGGACTGGCCAATATCGCAACCCCCCTGTTTGGTGGCTTTCCCGCGACCGGGGCCATTGCCCGCACCGCAACCAATATCCGCAACGGCGGCACCAGCCCGCTGGCCGGCATTACCCACACGCTGACGCTGGTCGCTACCCTGCTGTTTCTCGCTCCACTGGCCTCCGATATCCCGTTGGCCGCCCTGGCCGCGATCCTGTTCGTCGTGTCCTACAACATGAGCGAGATGAAACACTTCGCCCGCATCGTGCGCCGAGCCCCGCGCGCCGATGTGGCGATATTGATCGTCACTTTTATTCTGACCGTGGTCACCGATCTGGTGGTGGCGGTGAATATCGGCGTGATTTTGGCGATTCTGCAATTCATGCGCCGCATGGCTTCCAGTGTCGAGGTCCAGCAACTCGGGGCCCATGAACTCAAGCTGGAACTCCTGAATCAGGGCTTGACCGACCTGCCCAAGGGTCTGCTCGTCTATGAGATTGATGGCCCGTTTTTCTTCGGCGCCGTGGAAAATTTCGAACGTGCCCTGCTGCAAACGCATACCGACCCGCGCATTCTGATTTTGCGCCTGCACCGCGTCCCGTTCATAGACATCACGGCGCTGCAGCTGCTGGAAGAAGTCACACAAAAACTGCAACACCGCGGTATACGGGTCATGCTGTGCGAAGCCAATCACCGGGTGCGCGCCAAGCTGTGGAAAGCCGGTATCCTGGAATTACTGCGGGATGAGGATTACGCAGATGAATTTGCCCCGCTGCTGGCCCGCGCCGATACGATCATTACCACTGAACCAAGTCGACACCCCACCCGTCTGAGTGAATACGCGCAGAATTTGCTCAAGACCAGCCGGCATTTCTTCAGCAGCCACGATACCGGCTGAGGCGATACCAGATTGGCAAAATAATCGATCAGGCAATTCCCGAACACAAAGCCAACAATTTGCATCTTGAAAGTCTGCGTTTTCCGCTAAGATTTACGGTTCCCGACTGCAAGAGCAGCGGATCGTAGTCACTGGAGAACACACATAATGGCCGAACTCACCACCGCACCCGAGCGTCTGCGCGAGATTCCCTACAACTACACCTCGTTTTCCGACCGCGAAATCGTGATGCGCCTGCTGGGTCCACAAGCGTGGGACCAGCTGGATGCGTTGCGGCGCGAGCGGCGCACCGGGCGTTCGGCACGCATGCTGTTCGAGGTGCTGGGCGATATCTGGGTGGTGAAGCGCAACCCCTACCTGCAGGATGAGCAGCTGGAAAACCCGCAGCGCCTGAAGTTGCTGATCGAGGCGATGCGCCACCGCCTGAACGAAATCGAAAAGCGCCGCCAGGACAACGAAATGGTCGGCAAGCTGCTGGCCAGCGCCCGGCAGGCGGTGAACGACTTCGAGCAGGAATTCAGCGATATCGCCCAGTTGCGCCGCAAGATCCAGCAGCGCATGGCAGGTCTCACCCGGCGCGACAATATCTGCTTCGACGGTCTGGCGCGCGTGTCGCACGTCACCGATGCCACCGACTGGCGCGTCGAGTATCCGTTCGTCGTGCTCAACCCGGATTCCGAGGGCGAAATGGCACCGCTGGTCGCCGCCTGCATCGAATTGGGACTCACCGTGATTCCGCGTGGCGGCGGCACCGGCTACACCGGCGGCGCCGTGCCGCTGACGCCAATGTCGGCCGTAATCAACACCGAAAAACTCGATCGCCACAACGGCGTGGAATATGGCCGCATTCCCGGCGTGGCGCACGACGTCGCCACGATCCAGTGCGGCGCCGGCGTCGTGACCCGGCGCGTGATGGATACCGCCGAGACCGCGGGCCTCGTCTTTGCCGTCGATCCGACTTCGGCCGATGCTTCGTGCATCGGCGGCAATGTCGCCATGAATGCCGGCGGCAAGAAAGCCGTGCTGTGGGGCACCGCGCTCGACAACCTCGTTTCGTGGAAGATGGTCGACCCGGACGGCAACTGGCTGTTCACCGAGCGCCTGGACCATAACCTCGGCAAGATCCACGATGCCGAAAAAGTGACCTTCCGCGTCAGCCGCTACAAGCCCGACGGCATCACGCTGATCGAGGAAAAACTGATTGAAGCGCCGGGCAGCGTCTTCCGCAAGGAAGGCCTCGGCAAGGACGTGACCGACAAATTCCTCTGCGGCATTCCCGGCGTACAAAAGGAAGGCTGCGACGGCCTGATCACCTCGGCGCGCTTCGTGCTGCACAAGATGCCCGCGCATGTGCGCACGGTCTGCCTGGAATTCTTCGGCACCGTGGCGCAGGCCACGCCGGCGATCGTTGAAGTCACGCAACTGTTTGCCGGCAAGCCGCAAGCGGTGCTGGCCGGGCTGGAGCATCTGGACTGGCGTTATGTGCGCGCGGTCGGCTATTCGACCAAGGCCAAGCATCGCGGCCGGCCCAAGATGGTGCTGATCGCCGATATCGCCTCGGACAACGAAAACGCCGTCGGCGAGGCCGCCTCGCAGGTCGTTCGCATCGCCAACGCGCGCGGCGGCGAGGGCTTCATCGCTGTCACGGCGGATGCCCGCAAGAAATTCTGGACCGACCGCTCCAACACCGCCGCCATCGCCAAGCATACCAACGCGTTCAAGGTGAACGAGGACGTGGTGATTCCGTTGCCGCGCCTCGGCGATTATTCCGATGCAATCGAGCGCATCAATATCGAGCTGTCGATCGCCAACAAACTGAAGCTTTTGGCTCGCCTGGCCGACTTCTTCACCGCCGGCCACCTGCCGGTGACCACGCCCGGCGAAAAACCGGTGCTGCTCGACGAGCTGATCGGCGACCGGCGCGAAGCGGCGCTGGAACTGCTCGAAACCACGCGCGCGCGCTGGCAGTGGCAACTCGACCATCTGGATGCCGGGCTGACCGACTATCTGGGTGCCTTCCCGTCCGCACCGCTGGAAAAGACCTGCACCGACCCGCACAGCGTGTTCACCGCGCTGCGTGACTTCTTCCTGCGCGTTTCCTGGAAGCGCGAAGTGCTGGCGAGCCTGCAGGACCTGTTCTCCGGCACCGCCGACGAGCCGATCCTGCGTGCCGTGGGCGAGATCCAGCGCAAGAACCTGAAAGGCCGCGTGTTCGTGGCGCTGCACATGCACGCAGGCGACGGCAACGTGCACACCAACATCCCGGTCAACTCGGACGATTACGAGATGCTGCAGACGGCGCACCGCGCCGTGGCGCGCATCATGCAGGTCGCGCGCGATCTGGGCGGCGTGATTTCCGGCGAGCACGGCATCGGCATCACCAAGTACGAATTCCTCAGCCGCGCGGAACTGGCGCCGTTCGAGACCTACAAGCAGCAGGTCGATCCCAACGGCCACTTCAACAAGGGCAAGCTCTTGCCCGGCTCGGACCTGACCAACGCCTACACGCCGTCGTTCAATCTGCTCGGCGCCGAATCGCTGATCCTCGAAGCTTCCGACCTGGGCGCGATTTCCGAATCGATCAAGGATTGCCTGCGCTGCGGCAAGTGCAAGCCGGTGTGCACCACGCACGTGCCGCGCGCCAACCTGCTCTACAGCCCGCGCAACAAGATCCTCGCCACCAGCCTCTTGACCGAGGCCTTCCTGTACGAAGAGCAGACCCGTCGCGGCATTTCGCTCAAGCACTTCAGCGAGCTCGCCGATGTGGCCGACCATTGCACGGTTTGCCACCGTTGCGTCACGCCCTGCCCGGTCAAGATCGACTTCGGCGATGTTTCAGTGGCGATGCGCAACTTCCTCAGAAAGGAAGGCAAGAAGCCGTTCAACCCCGGCACCGCGCTGGGCATGGCTTTCCTGACGTTGAAAGACCCGGCCACGATCAAGCTGTTGCGCGTCGGCATGGTCAGCCTCGGCTACCGCGCCCAGCGCCTCGGCCATGCAATCGGCCGTCGCCTGGGGCTGACCGGCGCTTCCGTGAAGCAGCCGCCCGCCACGCTGGGTCGGCCGGACATCAAGACCCAGGTCATCCACTTCATCAACAAGCCGCTGCCGGCCAAGGTGCCGACCAAGACCTCGCGCGCGCTGCTGGATCTGGACGACGCCAACATGGTGCCGGTGATCCGCAACCCGCAGCAGCAGGACGAGCAGGATGCGGTGTTCTACTTCCCCGGCTGCGGTTCGGAACGGCTGTTCAGCCAAGTCGGACTCGCCACGCAGGCCATGCTCTGGCATGTCGGCGCCACCACGGTCTTGCCGCCAGGCTACCTGTGCTGCGGCTATCCGCAAACCTCTTCCGGCTTCGAGGACAAGGGCGAGAAAATCACCACCGAGAACCGCGTGCTGTTCCACCGCGTGGCCAATACGCTCAATTATCTCGACATCAAGACCGTGATCGTTTCCTGCGGCACCTGCATGGACCAGCTGGTGAAATACCGCTTCGAGGAAATCTTCCCCGGCTGCCGCCTGCTCGACATCCATGAATACCTGCTGGAAAAAGGCGTGAAGCTCGACGGCGTCAACGGCACGCGCTACATGTACCACGAGCCCTGCCACACGCCGATGAAGCAGTACAAGGGCATCGATGTCGCCAACAAGCTGATGGGCGCCCCGGTGGCGCTGAATGATCGCTGCTGCGGTGAAGCGGGCACCTTTGCCGTGGCCCGTCCCGATATCGCCACGCAGGTGCGTTTCCGCAAGCAGGAGGAAATGCAGCAGGGCGCTGACCGGCTGCGCGCCGAATCGGGCGCAGGTACGCCGGTCAAGATCCTCACCTCCTGCCCGTCCTGCCTGCAAGGGCTCAGCCGTTACAACGACGATACCGGCACCGAGGCCGATTACATCGTGATCGAAATGGCACGCAAGATACTGGGCGAAGACTGGCTGCCGCAGTATGTGGAGCAGGCACGCAACGGCGGAATCGAGCGAGTATTGCTGTAAACCAAATCCCGCTGGCGGTGTCGAAGGGCCACGCATGATGCGTGGCCCATTTTCATTGAAGATAAAGACCTATAATCTTGTAACACGCACCCATGAGATGTTGCCCGCCATCATGAGCCTCGACGCCATCCTTCCTCCATCCAGTGGAGGCCCTGCCCCGTTCACGGATGTGCGCGCGGCCCGGGAATGGCTGAAGCTGCTGCCGCTGATCAACACCCGGCAGGCCCGCCACGAGCTGGACGAGATGTTCACCCAGCTCAATGCCGCCCAGATCGACGCGGTCGAACTGCTCAGGTGCCTGGAATTACTGCGCGATGCCGTTCATACCACCCAGGCCGGGCTGCTGCCCCAGTACACCGGCAAAGCGCTGCCGCTGCTCGCGCAGGAAACACAACGCTGGCAGGAAGCCCAGTCCCTGTGGGCACAACTGGAAACGGGCTATGCCCGTTGCTGGCGCGCGGTCCGGGACGGCCACAGCAAGCTCGCCGAGCATCATGCGCTGATCGCCGAACGCACCCTGCGCTACGGCGCCTATGTGGCGCGCGGTTATCTGCTGGTTTACCGCCCGGTGCCGGCCGAAGTCTGGCAGCGCCTGTTTGCGCGCTACCGGCTGATCGAGGAAGCAGGGCTGGAACGGCAAACGGTGCGCGACAGCGTGATCGATGTGCACGGCTCGACCATGCCGCAATCCATGCTGATCAGCCTCCTGCTGCTGGCCGCGGGCGGCGTGCGCCAGCTCTCCAGCCGGCAAATACTCTGGCTCGACCGCAGCCTGGAGGTATTGGCCACGCGCACCACCCTGGCCTTTGATGCCGCCACGCCGCAAGACAAAACCGGCCTGCAGATCGACCTGGACGCACCCGCACCGGCCCTGCGCGCGAGCAAACCGCTGGAAGGCGCCGGCGTGCGGGGAATCGATACCCTGGCGCTGGCCAAGGTCTTGAGCAAGCGGATCAAGTTGCTGCGCGAAGGAGAGCTGCCGCAGCGGCTCGGGCTCGGCAACGAACTGGCGCCGCAAGCCGCCGAAGCGCTGCTGACCGATCTTTACCGCCGCTGGTGCGATTTGCCCACCGAGCTGCCGCTGCGCCGCCAAAGCGGCGCACGCCCGATTGCGGTCGAACAGGACCTGCTCGACCTGCACAGCCAGCTGACCCGGGATAAGCCGTTGCAGCCGCCCCCCGAAGACCGGCAGCACCTCGATCGGCAAGCACTGGAAAAATTGCAGCTTTTCGGCCAGACCGGCAGCAGCGCCCGCCCTCCTGCTCCGCCTCGGGCGGTGAACACCGAATACTGGGAAGTCCAGCGCGAAACCGCGCAAGAGTTGCTGCTGCTCCGTCCCGCCAGCAGCGCTTCACGGATCCAGTTGCAGCAGCTGATCGGCATCGCGCCGGCAGGGTCATCGTATCTGGCCGGCGTAACCCGTTCGCTGGAAGAAGCGGACGATCTGCTCCAGGTCGGCGTGCGCCTGCTGCCGGGCGTGCCCCAGCCGGCGCGCGCACGCCCGACCGACCTGATGCGGGTGGGGCAACGCGATTACAGCGATATCCTGCTGCTGCCCGCCGTCCCGGCACTCAAGTCTGCGGCCAGCCTGATCCTGCCTTGCGGCTGGCATCGCCCCGGGCGCCAGCTCGATATCTGGGACGGCAGCACGCTCTACCGAGTCCGGCTGGTGCAAGCCCTGGAACGCGGCAGCAATTTCGAGCGGGTGCTGTATGCCCTGCAAACTGCCTGAGCGATCCACTTCGCCAATGCTTCATCGAGAGTCGCTCAGACCCCGATCCACGAAGCCCCTGCAGAGATCCCCAGCATCAACAGACCGGTTATCAGCGTGAACTGGAAGCGCGGTTTCGTGGCCGACGACTCGGCCTGCTCGGCCGCCTGAGCAGTTTTTTGCCAAAGCGCCAGGCAGGCATCGATGGCTTCCGTAGCAATCGCAAAGTAAGCCTCTGGCACCAGATCGATTTCTTCTGCGCCAACAATGCGGTCGGTGATCACATTCAGCAGCGCGTGAACTTTGTCGCTGCAGTCTGCGGCTTGGGTCTGCAAGGGGAAGGACTCCAGCGCCGCGACGACGCGGGACAGGCTGACGCGCATGCGTTGCTCCAGAAAAGAAAGGCGAATGCGCCCCACTGCGCCGCATTTCCCCCTCGCGGCGTAGCCCGACCCCAAGGCGCGTGCCTGGCCGATACTTTCTGCCAGCAGCGGCAAGCGCACCAGCAAGGATTCGGCCAGCATAGATACGCTGGCGCTGCGATGCTCCAGCAGGCCCGCCCGTTCACCCACATCGCCGAGCAAATACAGAATTTGCTGAATCAGCGCGGTATGGCTGTGATAACTGGCCTCGGCGGGCAGTGTCTGCACGGCGCCCTGCAATTGCCGCCAGGCTTTCTGAATCGAGGCGAAGCGCCGCCCGCTGCCTGCAAGTTCGGGCGCATCGCTCAAGACCTCATCCAGCGCCGCCATCGCCTGCCCGACTTCCTGCTGCTTGGCGACCAGGCGGGGGGCGAATCCGCGATCACCGTTCAATAGCGCGGCCGCTATCCCTCGATGTTGTTGCATGGCGGTCATCAAGGCCACACCGGCCCGCACGGCGGACAATCCCCGTTGCCTGCGGCGAGCCTGTTCGTGCGCCAGGCGAATTTGCGCCCAATTCAATACCGAAGCGACCCCAAACGCCACGCCCATTCCTGCAATCATTGCCGCCATGATGCCTCCCCTTGCCGATCAATCAGATTTTGAAACGCAGCACGGCCCCGCGCAGCCCTGAAGACAACTCTTCCAGGTAACGCGCAACGGCAGCCGCCTCGCTGCTGGCGGCATGGTTTTCTTGCGCCTTGGTGGCAATCAGCGCCACATTGCTCACCGCATGACTGCTGGCTTTGCTTTGTTCGTTGGCGGCGGCGGCAATCGAGCAAATTTGGTCACGGGTGCGGTGCACGCCATCGCGGATGCCCGCCAGCGACTGCGCGGCCTGTTGGGCGAGATGCACGCCGCGTTCTGCCTGGAGTCGGCTTTCATCCATGCGCAGCACAATGGCGTCGACCTCGGTACGGACAGCCTCGATCATCCGGCTGATTTCTGCCGTCGCGCCGCTGCTGCGCTCGGCGAGCCTTCTCACCTCATCGGCAACGACGGCAAAGCCGCGCCCTTGCTCGCCGGCCCGCGCCGCCTCGATGGCCGCGTTAAGCGCCAGCAGATTGGTCTGATCGGCAATGCCGCGTATCACGCCGACAATGCTGCCAATTTCACTGGAGCGCACCCCGAGGGAGCCGATCAGTTGCGAGAGATGCGAGACCGATTCACGCAAACCGTCCATTTCTGCGCCAGCCTGCCCGACCACGTCCGCCCCGTCCTGGACCAGCGACTCGGAATGATCGGCAATAAACTCGGTATCCTTGGCACTGGCGGCAACCGATTCGACACTGCACAGGATCTGCTCCATGGCACCGGCCGTGACACCGGATATTTCGCTTTGCGCGGCGGCGCCCTTCTGGACGTGGCCGGAAGCCGTCGCCAGCTCGGTGGCGGCACTGGCGACTTCCTCCGCCGCGCCGCGCACGTTCGCGATCAAGCGGCCATTTTCCCGCGCCATTTCATTGAGGCGCCTCGCCACTTTGGCCAGCTCGTCACGGCCATCCACCGCACTGCGCACCAGAAGATCTCCCTCCGCCAGACGCTGCACGGTTTGCAAAAGCTCGCGTACCGCGCCCGCGGTGGTGCAATAAAGGGCGAAGAACAGATAGAGCGCCAGAAGGCCGATGGCCCAGGACGCGGCCTCGAGCATGCCTGCCCAGAAGCCATTGCCCCAGCGCCCCGCGCCGGAGATCCCGACTTGCGACACACAGAACAGCAAGCCCACCAAAGCAAATTTTCCGCCCAGCTTCAGCCTATGCATCAGTGCTATTGCCGGATTGAGCATCAGGTTCATATTCGTCATACCTCCCAGTTGATATCGCAGCACAGAACGATAAGTTCGCTTCCCTGACGGAAAGCCATCGATAAAGTCACACACAACCGTGAATTGGCGACCGACAGATATGGCCGGCTGATCTGCGCCTCTCCCGCCTGGGAAAGCGCGCAGTAGTGATAGGGCCTGCGCGACCAGTTGATTCCTGCGGCATCCTCCAGGGGAGCGAAGCGGGAAATGGCAGGCTGCTTGCCTGCCGGTAAAACGCTGGCGCCGATCTGGATGCCGGCCTCGTTGATCAGGAAACACCGGTCAACGCGGTCCATGGATAACAGTTCCGCGCACGCATTCCGGAGCGCAAGACCGGCTTGCACAGCACGGGCGGCCTGGCGAAATACCGTCACATAGGATTCGAGAAAATTGCGCTTGCTGACCTCGGAGGATGCGAGATGCATGTCCGCAACGGAGGCGATTCCGCCGTCGCCCCGGTACAACGGAACAGGCGCGGGGCGAGCGAAATAAAACCCCTGCGCCAAATCGGCATCGCAATCCAGCGCGATCGCAGATTGCTGCGGGTTTTCCACACCCTCGACCAGGGCCAGGCTACCGGCTTCGTGAATCAACGCCACGATCGCGGGCAAGACGCGTCTGGCCTTGGGTGATTTCTCAGCGGCCGCGATCAGGCTACGGTCCAGCTTCACGATATCCGGCGAGGTGCGCCAGATGCGCTCGATATTCGAGGCTTGTGCGCCAAAATCATCCAGCGCAACCAGGCAGCCCAGGCTTTGGTACCACGCCACGGCTTCGCTCAACAAAACCAGATCGGGCACTGCGCCTTCCAGAATCTCCACGACAACCCGGCGAGCGGGAAACTGGGCGCGGTTCAACAGATCCGTAAAAAAAGAGCCAAAATCCTGCCGCTGGCTGACCACCGCCGTTGAAATGTTCAGGAACAGCCAGGTCATGCCGTCCGAATGCGCATCATGGGTCTGGTAATTGAACAGATGCAGCGCCCGGCATAGCCTGTCCACGAAGACCTGCTCAGTCTCGCCTTGTGCGGCGGCCAGGGCCTGCGGCGGAGGCACTGCAACACCATTGTTCAAGCTCGCGCGCAGCAATGCCTCATGCCCCACGATGCGTCGATGCGGCAAGCTATAGATCGGCTGAAAGCAGCCATCCATCCGCATGCCGCGAAAACTGCCCACCGCGCGGCCATTCTCATAGACGATTGCCTGCTCAACCTTGTCGAGCGCGGAAAGACACGGGGCCGGCTCAATTGCTGAAATCGTGCCGCCACGGTCTTGCCATAGGCGCGGCGGGCCAATTCGTTGCTCGCGTCTTAATCTGCTTTGCATGACAGGATTCCAAATTTCAAAAAAAGCGTCCCCTGCGCTCGCAAGCGCAGAGGACGCCGTTGTCCTCGAACGAATCGGATCGCCGTTGATCCGAACAGTTCTCATTCCCATTCAAGCAATATACATGCCCGGCATTTCCCGACCGACAACTGCAAATCCGTCAAACATCCTGGATTGCGCGCGCAGCACAGCTGCGCTGATCCGGAGTGCGCCATCCCGGCGACCCAATGAATTCAACGTATCCTGGTAAAAAGATGGGGATTCCTGCGACACCTGAGCAATCGGTTTGTCCGTCGACACGGCACTGATTCACTCATGCGGCAGAATGATCGTGGCGCAGAAGCGATACAAAACACCCGGAAGAGCGTCCCACCCGGAGACGGCAATCGATTCAATTCAGCAAAAATCGTCAGCAGATCGTGCCATTAACCTCAAGATGAGCCTGACAAGCTGCACCATTTGCTGGCGATGCGCACAATCCATGTGCAAGCCGGATGCAGGCCAAGGAAGGAAGACCGTTGTTCCTGCATCACGCCCCTCACGGGCGAGGCATGTCCGACGCGGACATGGCACCCCGCCCCCCTTGCCAAAGGAGCCGTTCGGAAGCGCTCGCTCAGCGTCCGTAGATCTGCAGAATGAACTCCGTGGTTTGCCGTGCCGAGTGAGCGTCGACCAAGGGCGGCCGGCCATCGCGTACCGCTGCTTCGAAATCGCGCAGGATGTCTTCGTGGCGTGCCGTATCCGTGACCGCGGCACTGCTGGCGCCCTCGCCGCGGTTGGTCGTGGTGGGCCTGGCCGGATTGGGCACCCCTTCGATATCCCAGAAGCTGATGGCATCGTCCAGCGTGATGAAGGCGCCTTTTTCGCTGTGCACTTCCAGCCGCGCCGGGAAGCCGGGCTTCGTCGCCGTGGAGGCGACGATGGTGCCGATCATGCCGTTGGCATATTTCAGCAGCGCCGCGCCGTGGTCCTCGACTTCGATAGCGTGCATGAACGTGCCATAGTGGCTGTTCACCTGTTCCGGCATGCCAAACAGCCACAGGTAAAAATCGATATTGTGGCAAGCTTGCTGCATGAACGGCCCGCCGCCATCGATTTCCCAGCCGCCACGGTAGGCACCGCTGTCGTAATACGCCTGGTCGCGCCAGAACTTGCACGATAGATCCGCGGCGTAGATGCGCCCGAACGCACCCTGATCGATGAGTTGCTTCAAAGCGAGATTGTCCGGGTTGGTGCGGCGCTGGTACGCCACCGCCAGCGTCACGTCGGCCGTTTCGCACGCGGCGATCATCCGGTCCATGGCGGCAAGGCTGATATCGAGCGGCTTTTCGGTCAGCACATGCTTGCCGAGCCGCGCCGCCTCGATTGCGCCTTCATGATGCAGGCCGTTGGGCGTGGTGATGATCACCGCATCGAACGGCGTTTCTATCTCGGCCAGCGTCGGCTTGCATTCGATCTGCGGCGCGGACTTGGGCCGGTTGCCGCTGCGCGAAACGCAGCCCACCACTTCGCAGCCGTCGATCTTGCCGATCGCTGCCACATAGGTATTGCTGATATTGCCGGTGCCGATCAAGACATAACGCATTGTTGTTTCTCCTTATTCATTAGTCGGCTGCGCCTTCGCATCTGGCAGTCGGGCGGTGCTCGGAATCCTCATGTACTCACATGTACATTCCGGTTCCTGCGCTCCGTCCTCCTGCCACCTGCTTTGGCTCGCTCGCCTACTGAGATGGCGCTGAATAGCGGTTCTGCCGACCGCAAAAACCTAGCCCGCCAGTTCCTTGGTAATTTGTTCCGCCGTCTGCCGCACACGTTCGATCAGTTCGGTTTTTCTCGCCGGACTCAAACTCGCGGTGGACACGGCCACCGACACCGCGTACTCCGCCTGCTGGCGGATATTGAAGATCGGCGCGGCGATGCACCACATCCCGAGGCCGTTTTCCTCGCGATCCAGCGCGTAACCCTGCTTGCGGATTTCGGCCAGTTCGTCGAGCATCGCCGGCTCGTCAGTAATCGTGCTCGGCGTCAGCGGCACGATGCTGTCCCGCTGTTCCTGCCAGTAACGCGCGACATGCGCCGGGTGATCGTAGGCGAGAAAAATCTTGCCCATCCCCGAGCAGTACATCGGCAGATGCTGGCCGATATAGGCGCGGGTGCGGATCATGCCGATCGTGGATTCCAGCTTGTAGATCAGGATCGCGTGATCGCCCTCGCGGAACGAGAGGTTCACCGTCTCGCCGGTTTCGATGTTCAGCGCTTCCAGATGGTGCGCGGCCACGTGGATGATGTTGAGCGAAGACAACGCTTTTTCGCCGACCGCCACGCACTTGGTCGTCAGCCGGTAGCTGCCCGGCGTTGGCGCATTGGTCACGTAACCGGCGCTCTGCAAACCCTGCAGCAGGCGGTGCGTGGTGCTCTTGTTCATGCCGCACAGTTCGACCAGCTTGGCGAGCGGGCAGCCGTTCGGGAAATTGCTCAGCGTTTCCATGATCTGCAGCCCGCGCAGCAGGCTTTGCGTGCCGAACGGCGCCTCGGCCTTGCCGGCCTGTTCCTCGCCGTCCGCATCGGGCGCTACCGGATTCGGCTCCGCGCGTTTGCCCGTGCGCGCGCCGGTCTTGCCCGGTTTTTCCTTTAAAACCTGATCATTGTCTTGTTTGCGCATTGCTGCTTTACCTGTGAATTTTGAATCCGCACCAGGAGTTTCATCTGTGCCTGCAAGATGAAAACACCCGCCGCGAAGGATAACCTTTTTTATCCCGGCTTCAACACACCCCCCGCTTCTTGATGTTTTTTTCATGCCGGGTGATTGACACGCATAAACTGGTGTCCTAGTATTTGTTAAAACACGCTTCCAACATATGGAACGATAATAGCAGAGGATGGAGAAGACCCCCAACACCCCACCGTATCTGGCTGGCGGCGTGTCATGCCCCTGCCTTGCCCTCCATTTCACAGTAAGCCGTGTCCCTGTCTTTTGGACTGAATATCGGATCGGAGAACCTCCATGCGTTTGGGTCATGCAGAGCTGAAACAGGAATTCAAGCGGGTATTGCTCGGTTGCGGAGTCGCGCTAGACAAGGCGGAAGCCTGCGCCACGCTGTTTGCCGACACCACGGAAACCGGCGTGTACTCGCATGGTGTCAACCGCTTCCCGCGCTTTATCGAACAACTCAAGGCCGGCCATATCCGCCCCGATGCCGAGCCGCAATGCCTGCTTTCGCTCGGCGCGATCGAACAATGGGATGCCCGGCGCGCGATCGGCAACCTCACCGCGAAGCAGATGATGGACCGCGCAATGACGCTCGCCGACCAGCACGGCATCGGCCTCGTGGCATTGCGCAACGCCAACCACTGGATGCGCGGCGGCGGTTACGGTTACCAGGCGGCGGAAAAAGGCTACATCGGCATCTGCTGGACCAACTCGATCGCCGTGATGCCGCCGTGGGGCGCCAAGGAATGCCGCATCGGCACCAACCCGCTGATCGTGGCCGCTCCCGGCGATCCCGTCACCATGGTCGACATGTCGATGTCGATGTTCTCCTACGGCATGCTCGAAGTGAACCGCCTGGCCGGGCGCCAACTGCCGGTCGACGGCGGCTTCGACGACGCAGGCAATCTGACCCGCGATCCGGCGCCGATCGAGAAAAACCGCCGCATCCTGCCGATGGGCTACTGGAAAGGTTCCGGCCTTTCCATCGTGCTCGACATGATCGCCACGCTGCTCTCGGGCGGCCTGTCGGTCGCCGAGGTTACCGAGGAAATGGACGACGAATACAACATCTCGCAGGTCTTCATCGCGATCGAAGTCGACCGCCTGATCGACGGCCCCAGCCGCGACGCCAAGCTTGAGCGCATCCGCGACTACGTGCAGAGCGCCGAACGCGCCGATCCCGCAGCACCGATCCGCATGCCCGGCCATGAATTCCCGCAACTGCTGGCGGAAAACCGCCAAAACGGCATATCGGTCGATGACCGGGTATGGGCGCGGATCAAGGCACTCTGATCAAAGGCTACGGAGAACAGCAGATGAATTCGCCACACACATCAGGCCAGCCCTTGCTGCGGCTGGAACGGATCGTCAAGAAATTCGGCAGCAATACCGTCGTCAACAATGTCAGCGTCACCATCGAGCCCGGCAAGATCATGGCGCTGCTCGGCGAAAACGGCGCCGGAAAATCCACGCTGATCAAGGTGCTGGCCGGCGTCTACAAGCGCGATGGCGGCCGCATCCTGTTTCACGGCCAGGAGATCAAATCCGCCGCCGCGCTGAAAAAGCGCACCACGCAACCGATTGCCTTCATCCATCAGGATCTGGGACTGGTCGACTGGATGACGGTCGCGGAAAACATGGCGCTGGTCATGGGCTTCCCGCGCCGCCTCGGCCTGATCAACTGGCCGCTGGTGCGCCAGCGCGCACACCAGGCCTTGCGCGAGGTCGGCATCGACCTTGATCCGGATGCGCGCGTGTTCGATCTTTCTCGCACCGAGAAATCGCTGCTGGCCATTGCCCGCGCCGTCGCGGTCGAGGCCGAAGTGCTGGTGCTCGACGAGCCGACCGCCTCGCTGCCGGCCGACGACGTGCGCCACCTGTTCACCGTGCTGAAAAGACTCAAGGAAAAACGCGTCGGCATGATCTACGTGACGCACCGCCTGGACGAGGTGATCGAGATCGCCGACGACATCTGCGTGATGCGCGACGGCAATTACGTCGCCGGCGGTCCGACCGCGCAATACACGCTGCGCGATCTGGTGCGCGCGATTGTCGGGCAGGAAGCCGAGCGCAAACTGCGCCGCCCGCAAGTCTCGCCCGAGGCGCAAACCCTGCTCACGCTCGACAAGGTCGTGATCGGCGATACCGGCCCGGTGTCGTTCACGCTGCGCCGCGGCGAAATGCTCGCGCTGGCCGGGTTACGCGGCGCGGGGCAGGAAGAAATCGGCCGCAGCCTGTTCGGACTGCGCACGCTGGACCAGGGCCGCATCAGCCTGAACGGCATGCCGCTCAAGGCCGATTCCCCGCTCGAAGCGATTCGCGCCGGGATCTCGATGGTCGCAGGCGACCGCATCCACGAGAGCGTGGTGATGTCGATGTCGGTGCGCGAGAACCTGTTTATCAATCCGTGCAATCTGGGGCGCAAGCCGTTTTCCGCCTACGGCGCGGGCGCCGAGATTCCGCTCGCCAATCAGAAGGTCAGGGAATTCGACGTGCGTCCGAAAAACGTCAACCTCGACATCAGCGCCTTGTCCGGCGGCAACCAGCAGAAGGTGGTAATGGCGCGCTGGCTGAACATGCACAGCCCGCTCTTGATCCTGGAAGACCCGACCGCCGGCGTCGATGTCGGCGCGCGCGCCGAGATTTACCACATCCTCAACCAGGCGCTCGACCAGGGCATCGCCGTGCTGGTGGTTTCGACCGACTTCGAAGAGATTGCCCACATCTGCAGCCGCGCGCTGGTGTTCAACCGCGGCCAGGTCGTGGGCGAGCTGTGCGACGAGGACGTGAGCTTTGCCAACCTGCTCGCGCTGGCGTGCGGCAGTGGACAGGACGAAAACAACGATCAGCCGGCAGCCGCGCTGCAAACGGCCTAACCCAGATTTGCCATATCTGTTACAGGGGTAACTAAAGTGTCCAAAACATCGGTGAAATCCACAGCGCTGGAAGAAAACGTGAGCCTCGCCCGCGACGGCTGGCTGCCGTGGCTGAGCGAAACCGCGTCGCGCTACAGCCTGCTGATCCTCTGCTTCGTGCTGGTGGCGGTCTTTTCCGCCGCCACGCCGTCGTTCGCTTCGATGCTGACGCTGCAAGCGATCCTGGCGAGCAAATCGAAAATCGCGTTGCTGGCACTGGCCGCGACCATTCCGATGATCGTCGGCAAGATCGACCTGAACGTCGGCTTCGGCATCGTGCTCTGGCACATCCTGGCGATCACGCTGCAGATCAACCTCGGCCTTTCCTGGCCTGCGGCGGTGCTGGTGGTGCTGGTGCTCGCCGCGCTGTATGGCTTTCTCAACGGTATCCTGGTGGCACTGGCCGACATCGACAGTTTCGTCGCCACGCTCGGCTCCGGCACTTTCCTGTATGCCGTGGCGCTGTGGCATTCGGGTGGGCGCCAGATCGTCGGCGACCTGCCGGAAGCCTTCACCGCGCTGCATCACACCGAGATCGCCGGCGTGCCGATCGCCGCGTTCTACGTGATCTTCGTCGCCATCGCGCTCTGGCTCGTGACCGAACACACGCCGGTCGGCCGCAACATGTACGCGATCGGCGGCAACCCGACCGCCGCGCACCTGAACGGCATCCCGGTCAAACGCTACGTGATCGGCAGCTACATCCTCTCCAGTGTGCTGACCGGCGCAACCGGCGTGCTGGTTTCGGCCGAACAGGGCGTGGGACAGGCCAGCGTCGGCATGGATTTCCTGCTGCCGGCACTGGTCGGCGCTTTTCTCGGCAGCACCACGATCCGTCCCGGACGCGTGAATGTCTGGGGCACGATCGTCGGCATCGCGATCCTGGCGATCGGCATCGCCGGCATCCAGCAGTTCGGCGGCGCGTTCTGGGTCGAGCCGATGTTCAACGGCGCCACGCTGCTGCTGTCGATCAGTTTTGCCGGCTACGCCCAGCGCCGCCGTTTGCTCAACCAAAAAGCAGTCCAGAAGGTCACCGCCAAGAAAGTGGCCGATCCGCAAGTTCAATCCCATCATGTTTAGGAGGCAGTCACTATGAAACGCATTACCGCATGTGCAGTTGCAGTTGGCGCCCTGTTCACCCTGAGTCAGACGGCCCAAGCCGACGCTTTTCTCGACGAGGCCAAGGCTGTCGTCGCCAAGGCGACCGCCCCGTCCAACAAGTGGGACGGGCCGGTTTCCGGACCGAAGATCGCGGCGAACAAGAGCATCGTCTACATCGCCTCCGACATGAAGAACGGCGGCGTGCAGGGCGTGAAGGAAGGCGTGGTCGAGGCCGCCAAAACCGCCGGGTGGAAGCTCGACGTGCTCGACGGCGCCGGATCGGTCAAGGACCAGCTCGCCGCGCTGAACCAGGCCATCGCCAAGAAACCGGCCGGCATCATCATCGGTGGCTGGAACCCGAACGTGGCCAAGATCCCGCTGAAGAAGGCCACCGAGCAGGGCATCGCGCTGGTCGGCTGGCACGCTGTGCCGCAACCGGGCCCGGCACCCGAATACAACATGTTCTTCAACGTCGGTTCCGACGCGAACGAAGTCTCGAAAGTGGCCGCGATGTACGCGATCGCCAAGTCTGAAGGCAAGGCGCGCGTGCTGATCTTCACCGATTCGCTCTATCAGATCGCGCTGGAGAAGGCCAACGCGATGAAGGCCGTGGTGCAGAAATGCAGCGGCTGCAAGCTGGTCGAGTTCATCGACACGCCGCTCGCCGATACCTCGAACCGCATGCCGCAGATGACGTTCAGCCTGCTGCAGAAATACGGCGACGATTTCGAATACGCGCTCGGCATCAACGACCTGTACTTCGACTTCATGGGCTCGTCGCTGAAGACCGCCGGCAAGAAGGGCAACGCCGCGCCGCATAACATCTCGGCCGGCGATGGCTCGATGTCGGCCTACCAGCGCATCCGCAACGGCGACCACCAGAGCGCCACCGTGCCGGAACCGCTGCGTCTGCATGGCTGGCAGCTGGTCGACGAGCTGAATCGTGCGTTGTCCAAGTCCAAACCGTCGGGCTACGTCACGCCGGTGCACCTCGTGACCAAGGACAACGTGGCTTTCGATGGCGGCGACAAGAACGTTTACGACCCGCAGAACGATTACCAGAACCAATACAAGAAGATCTGGGGCGTGAAGTAAAGAGAACCATCCCGCCAGAGCTTATTGATTCGGCCCCGTAATGTTTTAACTCGTCGCCCCGGCGAAGGCCGGGGCCCAGGCAGCCCACCCATGTTGGCACTGGATTCCGGCCTTCGCCGGAATGACGATGTCTCAAGGGGCCTGATCAATAAGAACCCTGCGGGGATTTGTTGGAGCACTGCCCGAAATGACTTGCCAAGTTGAAACGTATCACCCGGAATTTTCCACACTGCTGCGCGACGACAGTGCGCTCGTCTGCCTCGCCTCGCCGGCGGTCTGGGCTGAAGGACCAGTCTGGCTGCCACGAGAAGACGCCGTCGTGTTCAGCGACGTCAAGGCCAACCGCATGTATCGCTGGGATCGCAGCGGCACGGTCAGCGTGTTCCGCGAGGCGTCGAACTTCAGCAACGGCAACACGCTCGACCGCGAAGGCCAGCTGGTCAGTTGCGAGCACGGCCGGCGCGGCATCAGCCGCACCGATGCCGAAGGCGTGGCGCGCATCCTGGTCGACCGCTTCGATGGCAAGCGGCTGAATTCGCCCAACGACGTGGTGGTGAAATCCGACGGCACGATCTGGTTCAGCGATCCGCCCTACGGCATTCTCGGTGACGCCGAAGGCTACAGGTCGGAAAGCCAGATCATCGGCTGCTACGTCTACCGCTTCGATCCGGCCAGCGGTGAACTGACGGCGGTCGCCACCGATATCCAGCGCCCGAATGGCCTTGCTTTTTCGCCGGATGAATCGCGCCTTGTTGTGGCCGACATGTCGATCGTCGAATTCCCGACCCAGGGCCACCGCCATCTGGTGGCCTATGACGTGATCGACGGCTGCCGGCTGGCCAATCCACAGGTGATCGCCCAAATCGAACCGGGTATTCCCGACGGCTTCCGTATCGACCACAACGGGCGGATTTTCTGCAGCTGCGAGGACGGCATTCTGGTGCTGAGCGCTGATGGGCAGAAGCTCGGCAAGATCAAGGTGCCCGAGCGCGTTTCCAACTGCACGTTTGGCGGACCGCAACAGGACGAGCTGTTCATCACCGCCACCCGTTCCCTGTACCACATTCGTCTGGCAACACAGGGTTGCCAGTATTCCCACCTGCTCTGACCCCCGCTTCAGCGGATCACTCGACCGGCGCCAGCGGCGCCGGCGGGGCCCGCTCGCGCCCAGCGCCGGATTTTTGGAGGATTTTGCAGCATGAATTACACACTTGAAGACATGTACGGACTGAAAGACAAAGTCTGCATCGTAACCGGCGCCGGCCGCGGCATTGGCCGCGAAGTGGCGGCAGGGCTCGCCAGCATCGGCGCGCACGCGGTACTGGTCGATATTTCCCAGCCGCTGCTCGATGAGGCGCTGCAGGAATTCGCCGAGCGCGGCCTCGCAGGCTTTGCCGTGGCGACCGATATCACCAGCGAGGCCAGCGTCGACGCAATGACCGCCGCCGTGGTGCAGAAATACGGCCAGATCGATGGGCTGGTGAACTGCGCCGGCGTGACTTACCTCGAAGAGCAGCAAGACTTCAACATCGACAAGTTCAAGTGGGTGATGGATATCAACCTCACCGGCACCATGATCTGCTGCAAGTCGGTGAGCAAATATATGCTGGAGAAGCAATCCGGCCGCATCGTCAACATCTCGTCGGTGCGCGGCTCGCAAGGCAAGGCCAAGTTTTCCGCCTATGCCGCCAGCAAGGGTGCGATCAACAACCTGACGCGCTCGATCGCCGTCGAGTTCGCGCCGCACAACATCAACGTGAACGCCGTGGCGCCGATCTTCACGCTGACCGACATCAACAAGGACATCCTCGACCAGAAAGAGGCCTACAACTGGGTGATGGGCCGCCTGCCCAAGGGCCGCCTGTGCGAAAAACACCTGCTGGTCGGCCCGATCGCCTTCCTGCTGTCGCAATGCTCGGACTTCGTCACCGGCCAGATCCTGCATGTCGACGGCGGCTGGATGGCCGGCTGACCGCAGCCTGGATTTAACTGCCTCTCCCTGATAATCCGGCAACGCCCTGTTGCCGGATTCATCTCTGCCCTGCTCACCCAGCGATCAGTAAAAAATCCTCAAGCACCAAGCCGCCGCGTTCTATTTTGATAGAATGGCTTTCATTCTGCCGGCATTGGCACGAATCAGCCTTTCTTCATTGATTGATCTCATTGATTGATCCAACAGCGCGGGAGCCAGAGGGAAAATGCCACGCGTGTTCTATTGCCTGCTGTTATCCATGGTCCTTGCCGCCTGCGCCAGCGCAGGCGAAACCTTGCGCGTACTGGCCTGGCCCGGTTACGTCAGCACCGAGGCCATCCGCAGTTTCGAAGCCCGTCACAATGCGAAGGTCGAGGTGTCCGTCATCAATTCCGACGAGGAATTGTGGGCACGCGCCGCCGGCAAAAAAAGCGAGCCTTTCGATCTGCTTGCGGTCAACACCGCAGAATTGCGCCGCTACGTGGATGCCCGACTGGTGATCCCGATCCGGCTGAAAAACATTCCGAATACCCGCAACCAGACCCAACGCTTTCGCAAGCTCGACAGCATTCCCGGCATCGTTTACCAGAACGAACCCTATGCGGTTCCCTACACTTACTCGGCGATGGGCCTGATCTACAACCGCAAGCTGGTGGCCAAGCCCCCGCGCTCGATGTCGGCCATGTGGGATCCGCGCTACCAGGGCAAGGTACTGGCTTACCACGGCGGCGCCCATAACTTCAGCCTGACGGCGTTGATGCTGGGCTATCGCGATCCGTTCAAGCTTAACCCGACCCAATTCACGCAAGTGGTCGATCAGCTGCGCGATCTGCGCAAGAATGTGCTGAAGTTCTACAGCACCCCGGAAGAAGTGGTGCAACTGTTCCGCGACAACGAAGTCGCGCTGGTCTATGCCAATTACGGCGACCAGCAGATCCAGGCCTTGCAGCGCGCCGGCGCGGATATCGGTTACGTGATCCCGCAAGAAGGCGCCCTGGCCTGGCTCGATTGTTGGGCCATTTTGAGCCAGACCGGCAACCCGGCGCTGGCCGAGGCCTGGATCAACCACATGCTGACACCGGAAATATCGGGCCAGCTCACCGTGCGCGAGGGGCTGGCCAACACCTTGCGCGATACGCCCAAACCCTCGATGCCCGATACCGGCAAGCTGGTCTGGATCCAGCCGGTGGAAGATGCCGCGCAACGCGAGTTCTACTGGTCGCGCTTGCTGTCGAGCGTTGCCAGCAGGCGTTAGTTAGAACTCGATCACATCGCCAGGAAGCAAGGCACGCGCCGGCAGGCCCAGCGCAGCGATCTCGCCCAGGATCAGCGCACTGTCCGCCGGCTTGAGGTGCGTGATCCGGATATCGGCCGGACGCCGCAGGCGCGCCAGCTCGCGTTGCAGCGTGGCCGGGCAAAGATGCCGGGCCGCGTGCGCCAGCGCGGCTTCCCGGTCGGGGAAGGCGGTTTCGATGATCAGGGTCGTCAGGTTGTCCGTGGCATTGACCGCCGCCCAGAAGGCATCACCGCCCGTGCTGTCGCCGCTGAAAATCACCGATGACTTGCCGCTATCGAGCCGGAAGCCGACTGCCGGCACCGTATGCTCGGCCGGCAAGGCGGTAATGCGGCACCCCGCCACTTCGCGCGTTTCGCCGACTTCCTGCACGGCGAACTGCAACAGCGCACTGGATTCATCCGGGATCAGGCTGAAATCGGGCCAGATTCGCCAGTTGAAGACATGTTCCTTCAGCACGGCAATCGTCTCGCGCCGGGCATGCAAGGTAATCGGCACACCGTTGCGCAAGCCGGCGACCGTATCGAGCAGCATCGGCAGGCAAGCGATATGATCGAAGTGGGCGTGCGTCAGAAAAACATGGTCGATCGCCCGCAGCGCCTGCAGCGACAAGCTGCCGACTCCCGTGCCCGCGTCGACCAGCACATGCTCATCCAGCAGGAAAGCCGTGGTCCGGTTCGCGCCGCCGATGCCGCCGCTGCAGCCAAGCACCCTGAGTTGCATGCTCAGCCACCCGCCGGCTTGCCGGCTGGCTCAATCTGGTGGTCAAAAATCATGGACACCCCCATGAATTCAATCTGGTCCCCGG
The DNA here is from genome assembly GCA_018261735.1 of Pseudomonadota bacterium. Lineage (GTDB taxonomy): Bacteria > Pseudomonadota > Gammaproteobacteria > Burkholderiales > Chitinibacteraceae > Formivibrio. Next base: position 36,741 of record JAGTRM010000022.1, on the reverse strand, counting down.
CCTGCAGCGCGCAGGGCTGGGTGCCGACTTCCCGGCCGTTGATTCGCGGGCATTGCGCGCCTTCGACATGGCTCAGGAAATAGCCCTCCGCCCGGCGCGTCACCACGGCGACCTGCGTGCCGGCCTTGCCCAGCGTGGTGAGATTCTTGACCAGCTTCAGCTCGCGCCCGGCATTGGGCCCGGTCAGCACATGGAGCACCCCGAGCGGACCCAGGATGGAAGCCGGATTGCGCGATGCGACGGCCGCCTCGGCCTGCGGGCGGGTATCCACCCGCCCACCGCCGGGGCGAATCTCTTTCATCATCAAGGTATGCTCAAAGCCGGGCTGGGCTGGCGCATCGTCATTGCAGTAACGCAAGGCATAGTGCGCAATGCCGATTTCATCGCCAAAACGCAACACCTGTCGTCGCACCGGCTTGCCATTGAGCTTGGTGCCGTTGGTGCTGTCGCGGTCTTCAAGATAGACATCACGGCCGATGCGCTCGATCAGCGCGTGGTCGCCGGAAACGGCGGGGTTGTCCAGCAGAATATCGCTATACCTGCGCCGGCCGATGGTGATGCGTCCCCGCGTCAGCCGGAACTCATCGATGACCGCACCATCCAGAATCACTTGTAACTTAGCCATGCCACTCACCGAAACCGGGAAGAAAGCCGCGAAAACCAGCCGGTTTCCACCGCATAATCGCGCCGGATGCCCGCCAGTGCGACTGAAATATTGTCCTTGCCCCCATTGGCGTTCGCTTGATCAACCAGCGCCTGGGCCGCCAACGGCAGGCTATCGAAAAACAGGCTCACGGTCTCGCCGATCAGCGGGTCCTCAAGCATATCGGTCAATCCGTCCGAGCAAAACAGGTAAATATCGCCCGGCTGGACCTCGAATTCCTGGATCTCGGCCTCGACCTGTGCTTCGATGCCGACCGCCCGCGTCACCAGATTGCGGTAGGTGGCATGCCGGGCGTCCTCTGCCCGGATCAGGCCGGCATCCAGTTGCTCCTGCAGCAGCGAATGATCGCGGGTCAATTGGATGAATTCCGCCGAGCGATAACGATAAAGCCGCGAATCGCCCACATGCCCCACCGCGACCCGGTTATCGTAAAAAATTGCAGCGACCAGCGTCGTCCCCATCCCGGAACAAAGCGGATCGTTGTGTGCCATCTCGAAGACTGCCTCATTGGCACGCGCAATGGCAGCCGCAAGCAGTTCCGTCGCGACAGCGGGTGTGGCCTTGCTCGATATGCCCTGCGGCCACTCGGCGTTCAGCGTGGTGCGCAAGGTGTCGCTCACCACATCGACGGCCAGGCCGCTGGCCACCTCGCCGGCATTGTAGCCGCCCATGCCGTCGGCCAGCACCACGATGCCCAGATCGGCATCGTAGAGCACGGCGTCTTCATTATGCTCGCGCACCCGGCCGGTATCGGTGAGGCCGGTCATCTCGATTGCATCACGTAGGCTTTGCATGCGGCTTGTTTCCTTTCAGCGCAACTTCAAGACGGGCGAGCGCCAGCGCAAACTGCGCCCCGGTCTGAAAACGCGCGGCGGTTTCTTTTTGCAATGCTTTCATGATAATCGCCGCCAGCGCAGCTGGCAGCCGGGGATTGGCAATTCGGGGGTCCAGCGGGGAATGATGGGTAATCGCGTACATCAACTCGCCCAGCGACTTGGCCGTAAACGGCAACTGGCCGGTGGTCAGTTGATAGAGCGTGACACCGAGCGAAAAAAGATCGGATCGCGCATCGATGCGCGCTCCGGCCAACTGTTCCGGCGACATGAAGGCGGGCGTGCCGAGCACGAGTCCCGTGCGGGTACGGTTGGAATCGGTCAGCCGCGCCACGCCAAAGTCGGTGAGCTTGACCTTGCGCGTGCCGGGATCGTACATGAGATTGGCCGGTTTGATGTCACGGTGAACCACCTGCTGCCGGTGCGCATAATCCAGCGCCAGCGCCGCCTGGCGCACCACGGCCAGCGCCTCGGGCAGCGGCAGCAGGGTATCCGGCCGGGTCCACTCGGTCAGGGGCTGGCCGGGCAGAAACTCCATGGCGATCCAGGCCAGATCGTGATCTTCGCCCGAACCGAACACTCGCACGGTGCCGGGATGATGCAGCCGGGAAGCGGTTTCGGCCTCGCGAAAAAAGCGGTTCCGTGCATCGGCCAAGGCGTCTTCATCAAACTCGCTTGCCAGCGCCATGGTCTTGAGTGCCACCTGGCGGCCCGAATCAAGCTCGCGCCCCAGATAGACCACCCCCATCGCACCGCGGCCAAGCTGGCGCTCGATTCGGCAGCCCCCCAGCTCGGACAATTCAACCGGCAGCGTTGCGGATCGCCCCTCCACCTGTGCGCCGAGGCGCACCGGGGCCCCCGCGGCTCGCCGATGCACCGTCGCCTGCCAGCGCCATAAACACCAGACCAGCACGGCCAGCAGCATGGCGACCAGCCCGACACTGGCCAGCCAAAAGACGGTCTCGAGTTTCACGCGCGTCCCTGGTTCCAACATCCGATTGGATGGTTAGTTACGACTCGTTAGGCCAGCAGGCAGGATGACGCATCAAGGCGCGTCGGCATACGCAATCCGGCGCGAAATGATAGCCGCCTTGCGCAACAACCTGGAATCGTTGCGGTGCGTATCGAAATAACGGGGATTGGGCACCATGGCGGCCAGTCTCGCCGCCTGGCCCGGGCCAAGATTGGCAGCAGAGGTCTTGAAATAATAGCGTGCGGCCGCTTCTGCGCCGAATACGCCATTACCCCACTCGATCACATTCAGGTAAATCTCGAAGATCCGCCGCTTGTCCATCACCGCCTCCAGCATCACGGTGATCAGGGCTTCCTCCAGTTTGCGCCACGGCGTGCGCTTCGATGACAGGAACAGGTTCTTGGCCAGTTGCTGGCTGATCGTCGATCCGCCGGCCACAATGCGCCCTTTCTTCACGTTCTTTTCCCACGCGGTCTGGATGCCTTCCCAGTCAAAGCCTTCATGCTCGAGGAACTTGGCATCCTCGCTCGCCACCAGCGCCTGTTTCAGGCTGGGGGAAATCCGGTTGTAGGGCACCCATTTGTGGCGCAGTTCGGCATCGGGGTTCTTCTGCTGCAACCTGTCGCGCTGCTCCGACATGAAAGCGGTCTCGGACGGGTTATGGCTGCGCCACCACAGCACGTGGCCCAGAATCCAGACATTCCAGCACAGGAAAAGCAGCAGCAGTATCAGCCCAATTCGCCCCAGCAGCCCGCCCAGTGAACGCTTTTGCATCTCGGCACCCGACTAGGCGTTGCGCAACAAAGCAAACACCGGCTCGGCCTCGGGGCGCAATCCGGTCCACAGTTCGAACGCCTCCACGGCCTGATACACCAGCATGCCCAATCCATCGACCCGGTGCGCAGCCCCAGCCTCTTGAGCTCGCGCCATGAACGGCGTTTCACCCTTGCCATAAACCATCTCGTACGCCACGCACCCCGCGCCGAAAACGCTAGCCGGCAAGGGAAAGGCTTCGCCTCCCAAACTGGCAGATGTCGCATCGATGACCACATCGAACACGCCAGAAATCTGGTCGAGCGCCACACCTCGAACCGGCACATCGACCTGGGCACTGAAAACAGCCGCCAGATCAACGGCTTTCAGCGCAGTGCGGTTGGCAATCACGATCTCGGCCGGCTGCTCGCCCGCCAGCGGCAGGATCGCCCCGCGCGTCGCGCCGCCCGCGCCGAGTACCAGAATGCGCTTGCCCGCCAGCGAACAGAACCGGTTGAGGTCGGCCACCAGCCCGGCGCCATCGGTGTTGTCCCCCAGAAGCTGACCGTCGGCCTCGACTTTGAGCGTATTCACCGCCTGCGCTGCCGCCGCCCGCGCAGTCAGCCGGTCGCAGGCCCGAAAAGCCTCTTCCTTGAACGGCGCAGTGACATTGCCGCCCTGGCCGCCTTCCGCGATGAAGCGTTGCAAGGCCTCGGTAAAACCATCGAGCGGGGCAAGAATACGGCCGTATTCAAAGTCGGGCAGACCGAACTGCGCGGCAAACGCGGTCTGGATGAGCGGCGATTTGCTCTGGGCAACGGGATTGCCAAAAATGGCGAGGCGCATGACACGGCCTTAGCTTGGATAAACAAGGCGGCGATTTTAGCACCCGCGCCTGGTTCTGTTGACGGTGATTAGTTTTTACGCAAACCCATGTCAACAGCCCGCGCTACATGTTTATCCACGGCAAACCGGCCGCCTTCCAGCCGTTCAACTTGCCGCGTTGCTGCAAGTCATCCTTGTCGCCCTCGAAGCCTTCCAGCACATTGAACGCCTCGGTATAACCATGCTGTGCGGCCAGCGCGGCCGCCTCGTGCGAGCGCACGCCGGAACGGCACAGGAACAGCACCATGTTTTCCGGATCGACCGCTGCTTTGAGTCGGGAGAGAAAATCCGGGTTCAGCGCCATCAGCGGATAGCGCTTCCATTCGATCAACTCGCTCCCCGGCACCACCCCGACAAACTGCCATTCAGGCTGGGTGCGCACATCAACCAGCTTCACCCCGGGCAGGCTCTGCATCAGCGTCCAGGCTTCTTCGGGCGTCACTGCGCCGGAATAGGGCAGATCAAACTCTTCGCTCCGCTCACGGGCGACTTGCAAAATTTTGGCGGACTGGCTCATGTAATGTCTCCTTGGCTTTTATAAGAGTGCTATCGACGCTAGATAAAAACCTATCTGGCGTCAACAGTACCTAGCCGTTTGTCCGGTTGTGCTTGTTGTCATACGACCTGTATTTCATTGTTGCGTTCCTGCCAATCGAGACCGGCAAAACCAGCCTCGCAATTGCACTATATTGGTGCAATATGATGCTGTTTGCTGCCTATTGGTGCAGCGTGCAACTCTATGCAGCATGGCAAGTTCTTGTGGCACAATAGCGCCACCCATTTGAAATGGCTGGCACGAATTCTGCTGTATATCGCCCCGAACGCCTGTCCGTAAACGGCGTCTATCGAATCAGCTCTACTTCAGTCTCTCAACAAGGAGAATCACTCATGGCGGCAGCCGACGTAATCAAGCTTATCCAGGAAAACGATATCAAATTCGTTGACCTGCGTTTTACCGACACCCGCGGCAAGGAACAACACGTTTCCATCCCGTCGCACATCGTTGACGAAGAATGGTTCGAGCGCGGCCATGCTTTCGATGGTTCCTCCATCGCCGGCTGGAAGGGCATTCAAGCCTCCGACATGCTGCTTGCTCCGGATGCTGCCACCGCCAAGATCGATCCGTTCTTCGACGAACCGACCGTATTCATCACCTGCGACGTGATCGAACCGTCCGACGGCAAGGGCTACGATCGTGACCCGCGCTCCATCGCCAAGCGCGCTGAAGCCTACCTGAAGTCCTCCGGCCTGGGCGATACCGCCTACTTCGGCCCGGAACCCGAATTCTTCATCTTCGACAGCATCACCTGGCATGCAGACATGTCCGGCTGCTCGGTAAAGATCAACTCTTCCGAAGCCGCATGGTCGACCGGTATCGATTACGATGGCTCCAACACCGGCCACCGTCCGATGGTCAAGGGTGGCTACTTCCCGGTTCCGCCGGTTGACAGCCATCAAGACATCCGCGCCACCATGGTGCTGGTGCTTGAAGAACTGGGCATTCCGGTTGAAGTGTTCCACCACGAGGTGGCAACCGCCGGCCAGAACGAAATCGGCACCAAGTTCTCGACCCTGGTTGAGCGCGCCGACTGGACCCAGACCCTGAAGTACGTGGTGCACAACGTTGCGCACCAGTACGGCAAGACTGCAACCTTCATGCCGAAACCCATCGTTGGCGACAACGGTTCCGGCATGCACGTTCACCAGTCGATCTGGAAAGATGGCAAGAACCTGTTCGCAGGCAATGGCTACGCCGGTCTGTCCGACATGGCCCTGTACTACATCGGCGGTATCATCAAACACGCCAAGGCACTGAACGCGATCACCAACCCGGGCACCAACTCCTACAAGCGTCTGGTTCCGCACTATGAAGCTCCGGTCAAGCTGGCTTACTCCGCCCGCAACCGTTCCGCTTCGATCCGCATTCCGCACGTTTCCAGCGACAAGGCCCGCCGCATCGAAACCCGCTTCCCGGATCCGCTGGCCAACCCGTACCTGTGCTTCGCCGCACTGATGATGGCAGGTCTCGACGGCATCCAGAACAAGATCCACCCTGGCGATCCGGCCGACAAGAACCTGTACGATCTGCCGCCGGAAGAAGACAAGCTGATCCCGACCGTGTGCGCATCGCTGGAAGAAGCCCTGGCCGCACTCGACGCAGACCGCGAGTTCCTGACCCGTGGCGGCGTGTTCAGCAACGAGTTCATCGATGCTTATCTCGAGCTGAAGATGACCGAAGTGAACCGCACCCGCATGACGACTCACCCGGTTGAGTTCGACATGTACTACAGCCTGTAATCCAGCGTTCCGGATTCCTGGCAGTACAAAACCCCGCGTCCCGTACGCGGGGTTTTGTTTTTCCGCCCGGTCTTGCGCGCTACAATCGCACTCATCTCATCTAAAAGACGCTTGTCATGCCCATCCGCGCCGTTGTTTTCGATCTGGGCGGTGTTCTGGTCGACTGGAACCCCGAATATGTCTACTGCGAGCTGATTCCCGATCCGCAGCAACGCCGCTGGTTTCTGGAGCATGTATGCAATGGCGCCTGGAATGTCCGGCAGGATGCCGGGCGCCCGCTGGCCGAGGGCACGGCAGAATTGCTGGGAAAGCACCCGGAATATGCCGACTGGATCCGTGCTTTTTACGGGCGCTGGAGCGAGATGCTGGCCGGTGAACTGCCCGAAGGTGTCGCACTGCTGGAAACCTTGCACGCGGCCAATGTGCCACTGTACGCGCTGACCAACTGGTCGGCCGAAACCTTCCCTTATGCGCGCGAGAACCTATCGTTTTTGCGCCACTTCCGCGACATCCTGGTTTCCGGCGAACTGGGTCTGATCAAGCCGGACCCCGCCATCTATCAGGTCATGCAGCAACGCATCGCCCGTGACTTGCCCGGAATCGCCCCCGATGAGATTGTCTTCATCGACGATGTGGCGCACAACATCCATGCTGCCCGCGATCTGGGCTGGCATGGCGTGCACCATGTTGACGTTCATGCCTCCCGCGCAGCCATGCGCGAACTTGGCCTGCCTGTTTGATCAAGGAGCCTCTTATGGACCAACCCCATCTGCCCCGCATCGTCATCCACTACTGCACACGCTGTAACTGGCTGTTACGCGCCGCCTGGCTGGCGCAGGAGCTACTGACCACATTCAGCGACGAGCTCGGGGAAGTCGCACTGCAACCCGGCACCGGCGGCGCGTTTATCGTGACCTGCGATGGCGTGGAAATCTGGAACCGCAAAACCGAGGGGCGTTTTCCGGAAGCCAAGGAACTTAAGCAGCGCCTGCGCGATCTGATTGCACCGGAGAAGACACTGGGCCACAGCGACCGGCCTGTGTCCGATTAAAACCGTTATGCACACCCGGATCGACCGTGTGTTACCTTGATGCCATGTGTAAAAAACTTCCTCTCGCGTCTTTATTGCTCATCCTGCTGGGAAGCCCGGCTTGGGCCGACATATACAAACATGTCGACGAACACGGCAACATCACGTTTACCAATACGCCGGTGCGCGGCGCCCAGCGCATTTTTGTCGAACCGGGCTACGCCGCTCCGCGGCAGGCCAACAAAGCCAAAAACGGCGAAGCCGGTACGCCCCGCGTCAACACGCCTTCACCTACCCACTTTCCGCGCGTGGATAGCGGAACACAGAAAGAGCGCGACGTGAACCGCCAGCGCATCCTGCAGGATGAGCTGGCATCCGAGCAACGCCTGCTGGCCGAGCAGAAGAAGGCGCTGGCCGACGCCGAAACCAATCGCAGCGCCGAGGAAAAAGCCAATCCGCAGAAATACCTCGAACGCATCGGCCGTTTGCGTGAGCGCCTGCAACTGCACGAAAAGAATGTCGCCGCACTACAAATCGAGCTCGGCAAAAACCGCTGATCTCCGGCACCCTCACCCTCCCTGCCCATCCGCCCTGTTTTGGGGCAACATTATGGTGCACAGCCCGCCCGGACAGATCAAACCCGCCTGTTTCCTGCGCCTTTTCGGGCTGGCCCAGCTTTTGCTTATAGGTAACCTAACCTAAACAGGAGCGCACCGCCATGAGCCCCCGCGCCTTTGCCGGACTTGAATTTCTTGACGCAGCGGTACTTGCCATCGGATCCGATGGCCGGATCGTTTGCGCCAATCCGGCAGCCCAATCCCTTTTTTCCCTGCGAGACTGCGAGGGCATGACCCTGTCTGCCTGCTTCGGGCCGGCCAGCCCGATCACTCAGGCATTTCTGACTGCACAGCAAGGCAACATTTCCATCACCGAGCACGAGTTGGCCGTGGACGGGCCCAACGGCGAGATGTACATCACGCTGACCGTTTCGCCGATCGAGGCGAGCGAAGGCGCCTTCATCCTGGAAATCCGCCATATCGACCAGCAACGGCGCATTGCCAACGAGGAGCGCATCCAGGCGCAGCAACAGGCCAACCGCGAACTGATCCGCAATCTGGCGCATGAAATCAAGAATCCGCTCGGCGGGATTCAGGGCGCGGCCCAGTTGCTGGCGCACGAGCTGCCCGATCCACGCCTGAAGGAATACACGCAGGTCATCGTCGAGGAATCGCAGCGCCTGCAGGGCCTGCTCGACCGGCTGCTGACGCCGCATCGCCTGCCCAAGCTGACTGAGCTCAATATCCACGAAGTGCTGGAGCGCGTGCGCAGCCTGGTCCAGGCCGAAACGCCCAACGGGCTCGCGGTCAAGCGCGACTACGACACCAGCCTGCCGCCGCTGATCGCCGACCGCGAACAACTGATCCAGGTCGTACTCAATATCGTGCGCAATGCCGTGCAGGCCATGAGCGGTATCGGCGAGGTCGTGCTGCGCACCCGGATTGCCCGCCAGGTCACCCTCAATCGCCGACGCTTCCCGCTGGCGGTGCGCATCGAAATCACGGACAACGGCCCCGGCATTCCGGAATCGCTGCGCGACACGCTGTTCTACCCGCTGGTTTCCGGCCGCCCCGGCGGCACCGGCATCGGGCTGCACCTGGCGCATACCTTTGTCGTGCAACACCATGGCACGATCGAATTCGAAAGCCGCCCCGGCCAAACATCTTTCACCATTTTGCTGCCGCTGAACGCATGGCAGGCAGATACTTCCTTTACGGAGCAACCATGAAAACTGTCTGGGTCATCGATGACGATCGCTCCATTCGCTGGGTATTCGAAAAAGCGCTGGCCCGCGAAGGCATTGACCACGCCACCTTCCCCTCTGCCACCGAAGCGCTGGCGCGCATGGAAACCGAGCGCCCGCGCGTCGTGGTCTGCGACATGCGCATGCCGGGTGAATCCGGCCTGACTTTCCTGGAAATCGTGAAGCGCGAATGGCCGGAAATTCCGGTCATCATCATGACCGCGCATTCCGATCTCGACAGCGCAGTTTCTGCCTTCCAGGGCGGCGCGTTCGAATACTTGCCCAAGCCGTTCGATGTGGACCAGGCCGTGCTGCTGGTACGCCGCGCGCTGCAGGAAAGCGAGCGCCAGGCTGAAACCATCGAGGCCGCCTCGCCCGCGCCGGAAATTCTCGGCAAGGCGCCGGCCATGCAGGACGTGTTTCGCGCGATCGGACGGCTATCGCAATCGGCCGCCACCGTGCTGATCACCGGCGAATCCGGCGCCGGCAAGGAACTGGTCGCCCGCGCGCTGCACCGCCACAGCCCGCGCGCGGCCAAACAGTTCATCGCGATCAACACCGCAGCCATTCCGAAAGATCTGCTCGAATCCGAACTGTTCGGCCATGAGCGTGGCGCCTTTACCGGTGCGGACGCCAAGCGCCAGGGTCGCTTCGAGCAGGCCGAGGGCGGCACGCTGTTCCTCGATGAAATCGGCGACATGCCGCCCGACCTGCAAACCCGGCTGCTGCGCGTTTTGTCCGACGGCTTTTTCTACCGCGTCGGCGGCCATCAACCGATCAAGGCCAATGTGCGCGTGATTGCCGCCACGCACCAGAATCTGGAAGAGCGCGTCAAGCTCGGCCAGTTCCGCGAAGACTTGTTTCACCGTTTGAACGTGATTCGCCTGCGCCTGCCACCCCTGCGCGAGCGCAAGGAAGACATCCCGCTGCTGGCGCGCTTCTTCCTGAGCAAATCCGCCACCGAGCTGGGGGTCGAAGCCAAACGCCTGTCGGAAGAAGCCATGGCGCAACTGGCAAACTTCGCCTTTCCCGGCAACGTGCGCCAATTGGAAAACGTTTGCCACTGGATCACCGTGATGGCCCCTGGTCAGGTGGTCGAAGTGAACGATCTGCCGCCGGAGCTGACCGAAGACAGCGGTGCCGTGGCAGCACCCGCCGGCAACTGGCTGGCCGCACTAGCCACGGAAATCTCCGGACGGCTCGCGCGCGGCGAACATCGGGTACTGGACGAGATCACGCCGGCATTCGAGCGCGTGGTGATCGAGCAGGCACTGGCCTATACCGGCGGCAAACGCATTGAAGCCGCGGAGCTGCTGGGCTGGGGCCGCAATACGCTGACACGCAAGATTCAGGAGTTGGGGATGGAAGGCGTGGTGTAGAGCCTATCTGCATTAGGCGGCTGCGCCTTCGCAGCTGACAGCCGGGCGGACTAAAGTCGGCCCGGTATCGCTTTTTCATGGCGCCGGCAGGTGCGCCGGTAGATTTCCGCCAGTTGCAAGGCGCGGCCGTTATCCGGATCGAGCGCCCTTGCCCGCTCCAGGTATTCCGCCGCATGCTGCATGTAGCCATCGTGCCAGCCATGCCGGTTCACACAGGCCAGCAAGGCATTGATCGCGTTGACCAGTACCTGGATATTGGCCGGCATATCGGCCACGGCCCGGACGAACTGCTCCGCCGCCACTGCCAGCTCGCCCGCCTGCGCAAGGCGCACGGCTTCGTTATTCAGGGCCACGATATCCTGCACCGCCGCCTCGATCAGTTGCCGTCCCTGCTCTTCATGCCCGGCACAACGGAACACCTCGGCAACCCGGGCATGCAGCACGGGGTCGTCATGCCGGTTCTTGAGCACCGTGCGGACAATGTTCTCACCGACTTCAAACTGTTGTTGCTGCATGCAGGCATTGGCCACGGCCAGACCAACAGCCGGCGCCGGCGGCACCAGTTGCGTGGCAAGGCCTTGCAGTGACTGGTTGAGTGCCTCGCGCGCCTTCTGCTTCTCGCCTTGTCTCAGCCAAATCGTGGCATCCAGCGCGTCTGCCAGCACCGCAGCGGGCGATTCCCGGAACTCCTTGCGGATTTCTGCCACGCTGCGCCGGGCGCTCAGCATATCGCCACGCGCAAGCTGCACCTCGGCCAAGCGCCCCAGATCCGCCGCGTCGCGCCGGAACGAAAAACGCGCCAGGCGCACGGTTTCGGACAGGGCCGTTTCCGCCACGGCCAGATCGCCGTGATGCCAGGCCAAATCACCCAGATCGCGTTGCCGCTCCAGGACATAAGGCGATCGCACCGCCGCGCGCTTCAACACGTCCAGCGCACCGCCCGTATCACCGCGCGAACGCAGTGTCCGCGCCAGCCAGTCGTAGGCCTCAATCACCAGTTCATGTTCCGCGATCACACCCTGGAACACGGTCAGCGCTTCTTCAAATCCGCCAAGGTGATACTGCGCCTTGCCCAACGCCATTCGCGCCCAGGCCAGATCGGTCAGGGCCAGCACTTCGCGGCACACATCACGCACCGCGGTCCAGTCGCCCACCCGCAACAGCAGGTGAACTTTCATGCGCACAAATGCCGGGGCATCATCGTCGCCAGCATCGATCCCGCTATTGCACAGCCGGATGGCCAGCAGGAAGTCGTGCGCCAGAATGGCCTCGTCGATCGGGCGGAAACGCACCTTGCGGCGAATGGCGCGAACGAGCTTGCTGTAGAGCGTTTCGCCGGTATACGGCTTGAGCACGATGGCATCGGGCGCCAGTTCGGCCGCGCCAATCACGCGCGTGGCACGCCGCTCGGCGGTGACAATCATAAATACGCAGGAAGCTTTCAGCAGGCCTTGGCGCCGCGCTTCCTCGAACAGGTTCAAACCATCGAACCCGTTGCCCAGGTCGTACTCGGACAGGATCACGTCGTAGCCAACGCGCCGGATCAGGGCAAGCGCATCGCCGGCCTGGCTGGCTTGTTCGATCCGGGTTGCGCCAAAATTGCCCAACTGGGCACAGGTGGCCGCGCGCATGCCCGGCACGCTGTCGACCACCAGAATCCGCAGCGCAGACAAATCCGCCGCGCCGGCCGGCATCGGAGCTACCTCCTGTTCGAGCACCGGGTTGGCAAAGGAATAAGCGCGGATTTCAGCCATATTTGCGGCCTAGGCTACCGGTTGCAGCTTGGCATAGGCGACCGCCAGCCACTTGGGGCCATGATCGCGGAAATTGACCTGCACGTTGGCGCCCTTGCCCTGCCCTTCGGCATCGATCACCACGCCCTGGCCGAACTTGGGATGCGTGACCGTCATGCCGATCGCCAGGCCATGATCGGGCACTTCTACCCGCTTGCTGACCACCGGTGCCGATGGCGCATAGCCGCGATTCAGATACTTGAGCAGATCGGGCGGGATCTCGGCCAGAAAGCGCGAGGCCACGCCAAAGCGCGTCTGGCCGTGCAGCATGCGGCTTTGCGCCAGCGTGAGATAGAGCCGGCGGCGCGCCCGGGTAATGGCCACATACATCAGCCTTCGCTCTTCCTCCAGGCCGTTCGGGTCGTTCAGGCTGTTGTCGTGCGGGAACAGCCCTTCTTCCATGCCACAGAGGAATACCGCGTGGAATTCCAGCCCCTTGGCGGCATGCACCGTCATCAACTGGATCGCCTCCTGCCCGGCCCCGGCCTGATGCTCGCCGGCTTCGAGCGAGGCATGCGCCAGAAAGGCGATCAGATCGTTCTCGTCTTCGGTCACGAACACGGTCGCGGCATTGATCAGCTCATCCAGGTTGGCGAGGCGCTCCTCGCCCTCGCGCTCCAGCCGGTAATGCGCCTGCAGTCCGGAAAGATCGAGCATCATGGCGACCAGCTCCGGCAAGGGCAAACCTTCGCCCTGCGAGCGCATCGATTCCACCAGCTCGATGAACTTTTTCACTGCGGCACCGCCGCGCCCGCCCGCACCGGCACAGGCCACCTGCCACAGGCTGGTGCCGGCCTGCCGCGCCGCATCCTGCAGGCCTTCTACCGTGCGCGCACCGATGCCGCGCGTCGGAAAATTGATCACGCGCAGCAAGGCATTGTCATCGTCGGAATTGGCGATCAGGCGCAAATAGGCCATGGCATGCTTGATTTCCTGGCGTTCGAAAAAACGCAATCCGCCATAAACACGATAGGGAATGCCGGCCGAAAACAAGGCGTGTTCGATCACGCGCGATTGGGCATTGGCCCGATACAGCACGGCAATTTCGGTGGGATTGGCGCCATCGCGCATCAGGTTGCGCGCTTCATCGACGATAAATTCCGCTTCCTCGAAATCGGTGGCCGCTTCATAGACGCGAATCGGCTCGCCCGATTCCGCCTCGGTCCACAAATTTTTCCCCAAACGATTGCGGTTGCGGGCAATCACCGCATTGGCCGCATCCAGAATGTTTCCGTGCGAACGGTAATTGCGCTCCAGCCGAATGATGTGCTTGACCGCGTAATCGCGCTGGAAATCCTGCATATTGCCTACATTGGCGCCGCGAAAAGCATAAATGGATTGATCGTCGTCGCCCACGGCAAAAAGGCAATTACTTTCGCCAACAAAAAGCTTCAGCCACTGGTATTGCAAGCGATTGGTATCCTGGAATTCATCCACCAGGATATGCCGAAATCGGCTTTGATAATGTTCGCGCAATGCAGCATTGCGCTGCAATAATTCATAACAGCGCAACAACAACTCCGGAAAATCCGCCACGCCTTCGCGCTGGCATTGGCGCTCGTATTCCGCATAGATCGTTTTCAGCATGTGCGAATAATCGTCCCACGCCTCCACCGCATCCGCGCGCCGGCCATTTTCTTTATGGCCATTGATATACAGCTGCACGGTCCGCGGAGGATAGCGCTCGTCATCGACATTGATGGCTTTCATCACCCGCTTGACCGCAGCCAGCTGATCCTGATTGTCGAGAATGGCAAAGGCCTCTGGCAGGCCGGCTTCGCGCCAGTGTAGGCGCAGCATGCGGTTGCACAAGCCATGGAATGTGCCCATCCACAGGCCGCGCGGGTTGAGTGGCAGCATGGAGGTGAGTCGGGCCAGCATTTCCTTGGCAGCCTTGTTGGTGAAGGTCACCGCCAGGATACCGGCCGAGCTCACCATGCCGGTGGAAAGCAGCCAGGCAATGCGCGTGGTCAGCACTCGGGTCTTGCCGCTGCCTGCGCCGGCAAGAATCAGCGCGTGTTCGGCCGGCAATTCAACCGCTGCCGATTGTTCCGGATTGAGATGGAGGGTAAGCGGATGGGGCATGACATTTTCCAGAACCGGCAATAGGCAGATTGTACCGAATAAAAAAGGGTGGCCTATGCCACCCTTTTTTATTTTTCAGCTTGCATCAAACCCGCAGGGCATCCAGCGCTTTGCCGGCGGCGAGCCAGTCGAGCACCCACTGCGGCTTGCGGCCACGGCCGGTCCAGGTTTGCGAGGCATCGGCCGGATTGGCGAATTGAGCAACACCGGTCGAAGTCACTTTGCGTGTCTTCTTTTCTCCGCTGCCGACCACTTCGGCCAAGGAAAGGCCGGCGGCTGCGGCCATGCGCTGCATTTCTGCGCGCAGATTCTGCTTTTCAGATTCTTTGCGGCGAACAATTTCAACATCGATTTGTTTTTTCAGATCAGCCAATTGGCTGAGGGTCTGGCTAGAAAGATCAACCACAATCGCTCTCCCGGTATTGATTGGTTAACAATAGTTACCCCCGAATTATGCGTGGCTAATTTTTTGAATACAAGTAAATTTATGATATGAAAAGTCAAAAAAATCATTTTTCCAGCAACAGGCTATTTGCACTCTGCAAATCCGGCTCGCCCAATGCGCCAATCGCAGCTGCCAATTGCAGCCGGCTAATCAGGTAATTGTATCGGGCGGAGGTCAACTCATAACGCGTGGAATAATATTGCTGCTGGGCATTCAAGACATCCACAATAGTTCGCACTCCAACTTCTTTGCCCAGCGTGGTGGAATCGAGCAACGATTTGCTGGAATTCAGCGATTGGGTTAACGCCCGCACCTGGGCAACTCCGTTCTGCATGCCAAGGAAGGCTTGACGCGTGGTTTGAACGGCACTCAGACGGGAGGCCTCAACCAGATCGCGCAGCTGCTCCTGCCTGGCCACGGCCTGGCGGAACTGGGAGGAGCGATTGCCGCCGGTATACAGCGGGATACTCATCACCACGCCGATCTGTGCGGTCCTGGTCGAATCTTTTCCGCCGCTTTTGGAAATGCCGCTGGCATCGTGCTTGTCGCCATAACTGGCCACCAGATCCACTGCGACGGCCGTTTCGGCACGGAATTTGTCTATCTCGCGCCGGGCGATGTCCAGATTCAGGCGCTGCGCCAGCAAGCCGTAGTTGGCAGCCTCTGCCCGGGAAACCCAGTCCTTCACCTCTGCGGGCTGCGGCAGGACGGGCACGATCCGGTCACTGACCTGGACTACGGCCTGGGGATCCAGCCCGGTGAGCTGTTCGTATGCCTGGTATTTTATTTCGCGATCATTTTGGGCCACGATTTCCTGCGCCAGCAGGGTATCGAAGCTGGCCTGGGCCGAATCCACGTCCGTAATGGTGGAAACGCCGACTTCAAAGGATTTTTTGGCCTGTTCCAGCTGCTTGGAAACCGCTTCTTTCTGCGCATTGATTTGCCGGATTTTTTCCTCGGACAATGCCACATCAAAATAGGCCTTCGCCACTTTCTGGATCAGGTCTTGCTGTGCAACCTTGTACTGAATTTCGGCCAGCTCGGTCTGGAGTTTCTGCTGGTCATAGCCCGCCCAGGCTTCGACACGGTAGATCGGCTGGGTCAGGCTCAGCGTATAGCCCAGGGTCGTGCCGGTCTGGTCCGTGCTCGCGGATTTGCTTTGATTGCCCGAATCGTATTCGCTGTTCGTGCGCGTGGCATTGCTGCTCAAGGTCACTTTCGGCAGCAGCAGTGCCCGCCCCAGCACCGCGTTTTCCCTGCCGGCAAGCAGCGCATTGTAGGCCGCCCGGTAGGTTGCATCCGCTTTTTGCGCCGCGTTCCACGCGGTCATCAGATCATCGGCCAGGACGGCCTGCGCAGCCAGGAGCGTTGCCAGAGCAAGCAAAGACTTTTTCATGGTATTTCCTCGAACATTTGCGCCATTATCATTCATTCCAGCTTCCCGCACACAATACATCGGCCTTTCCTTTTCTCAATACGTCTACGCCTTCTGGTTTTGCGGCAAGGAAGCGGCCGGGGATCGGATCCCAAGCGGTTGCTGACACCGTCGGCCCATTAATGAATGAACGGTCATTTATTATTTAGACAAGCAGACCGTGCGTCAACGTAAAACATCATGCGAATAATGCCTCGACGAATCCTTTAGCAAGGCACACAAAACCGGCAAGTGCTTTGCTCTGCTAAAATCGCGCCATCTCATCAGGAGCACGCCATGACCGCTGTCATCACCCCCCAACAAAAGGCCGAGATACTGTCCGAGGCCCTGCCCTATATTCAGAGCTTTTTCGGCAAAACCATCGTGATCAAATACGGCGGCAATGCCATGATCGACGAAGAGCTGAAAGAGGGCTTTGCCCAGGACGTGGTCTTGCTGAAACTCGTCGGCATGGACCCGGTGGTGGTGCATGGCGGCGGCCCGCAGATCAATGACTTGCTCGACCGCATCGGCAAGAAAGGCGAATTCATCCAGGGCATGCGCGTGACCGATGCCGAAACCATGGACGTGGTCGAGATGGTGCTCGGCGGTCATGTGAACAAGGAAATCGTTTCCCTGATCAACAAGCATGGCGGCAAGGCCGTGGGGCTGACCGGCCAGGACGGCCACTTCATCAAGGCGCACAAGATGTTCCTCAAGGGCGCGGGCGATGATGACCTGATCGACATCGGCCAGGTCGGGGAAATCGATTCCATCGATCCGACCCTGGTGCAGCACCTCGACCGCGAGGATTTCATCCCGGTCATCGCGCCGATCGGCGTGGACAAGGAAGGCGAGAGCCTCAACATCAATGCCGACCTCGTTGCCGGCAAGCTCGCCGAAACGTTGAAGGCCGAAAAACTGATCCTGATGACCAACACGCCGGGCGTGCTCGACAAACAGGGCAATCTGCTGACCGGGCTCACCGCGCAGAGCATCGATGCCCTGTTCGCCGACGGCACCATTTCCGGCGGCATGCTGCCGAAGATTTCCTCGGCGCTGGATGCCGCCAAGAATGGCGTCAACTCGGTGCACATCATCGACGGCCGTGTGAAACACGCCCTGCTGCTGGAAGTGCTGACGAGCCAGGGCGTCGGCACCATGATCCGGGCCGCCTGACGCACGAATCCCGTGCAGGCGGTCGCCCCGGCGGCAATCGCTTGCACCACAGTGGCAAACTGGCTTATAAATTGGGAATAATTCTTAAAAACACTGGAGACCCAATATGAAGACCGCACGCCAGCTCCTGGGTGAAAAACAGATTCACCACCTGGTCACCATCCCTTCCGGCGCCACCGTATTTCAGGCATTGCAGATCTTTGCCGAGTGGAATGTCGGTGCCGCGCTGGTGATGGATGAAGACAAACTGATCGGCATTTTTTCCGAACGCGATTACGCCCGCAAAGTGGCGCTGCAAGGGCGTTCCACGGCCACCACGCGGGTCAACGAAGTCATGACCAGCCAAGTGGTCTGCGTCCGCGCAGAGACCTACGCCAGCGAATGCCTGGCACTGATTACCGAAAAACGCATCCGCCACCTGCCGGTCAAGGAAGAAGGCAAGGTCATCGGCGTGCTGTCGATCGGCGACTTGGTGCGTGCCACCATCGCCGAACAGCGTTTCACGATCGAACAACTGGAAAGCTATATCTACCGATGAAAAACAACCCGGCTGGCATCACCTGGATCTTCGATCTGGATAACACCCTGCACAATGCCAGCCGCCATGCGTTCCCGGTCATCAACCGCTCGATGACTACTTATATAGCAGAGCGCCTCGGGCTGGATCATGACGCGGCTTCTGCGCTGCGGCAGCGCTACTGGCACCGTTACGGCGCCACCCTGCTGGGGCTGATCCGTCACCATCCGGAAATCGATCCGCACCATTTCCTGCATGCGGCCCATCCACTTGACGAGGTCACCCGCGAAATCCACCCGATGCCCGGCCTGCGCCGCACCCTGCTGCGGCTGCAGGGCGACAAGGTGCTGTTCACCAACAGCCCGATCGCCTATGCCGATGCCCTGCTCAGCGCATTGGGTATCAGCGACTGCTTCAGCGCGGTTTTCGGCGTGGAAGACGTGCATCTGCAACCCAAACCGCTGATCGGTGCCTACCGCACGCTGCTCTACAGCCTGCAGATCAATCCGCGCCGCTGCATCATGGTCGAAGATTCCAGCCACAACCTGCTTCCGGCCAAGCGCCTCGGCATGAAAACCGTCTGGCTGCGCCGCTCGACGCGCCGCGCCCTGCCGGCCGACATCCTGATCCGCAACCTCGCGGATCTTTCCGCCCGCTTCCCCTCAAAACGCTGATCCAGCCTTTCTGCTCACTGGCAGCACCAGTACGCCCGCGCCCCGTATTTTGGTAATAAGTCCGCTTCGTCGCACGCCATCCCGTGCATCCGCCCTAAATTTTCAGGTTTTAAAAACAAACTTTAGGGCCAGGCCATGAAGATGGTGCACAGGTTACTGCCTTATTCTGTTCACACCAAAGAACTGACTCCTTGGATGCATTGAACCGGTTTGTGGCCGGACAGGGATAAAGGGGCAATACCCATGCGCGCCCAAACCTGATGCCAATCTCAGCATTCCAAAGTCACTCAACGGGCTTGCATTTCATTTTTTACAAACAGAAGCCATTCATTGGCCAGATTTTCTCCGCTGTACATAACTTTGAAGAGGTCGATTTATATTATGCAGAGCAATGAAATGGTACTGAATCCCGGGGCCAGGGTCGCAACCACCAAAAAAACCAATGCGCGATGGGTCGTCGTCGCTGTCCTGTTTTTCATCACGGTCATCAACTACGCCGACCGCGCCACGATCTCGCTGGCCGGCCCAGCCATGGCCAAAGAGTTAGGCTTTGACTCGGTCACCATGGGCTATATCTTCTCGGCCTTTGGCTGGTCTTATGTGATTGCCCAATTGCCGGGCGGATGGCTACTGGACAAATTCGGTTCCAAGAAAGTCTATGCGTTCAGCATTTTCTTCTGGTCACTCTTCACGCTATTAACCGGTTCCGTCGGTTTCCTGACCGGATTCGCTGCCGTGGCAACGCTTTTTGGCCTGCGCTTCATGGTTGGCGCTTCCGAAGCGCCTTCGTTCCCGGCCAACAGCCGCATCGTTGCGGCCTGGTTCCCGGCCAATGAACGCGGTACCGCCTCGGCCATTTTCAACTCCGCCCAGTATGCCGCGACCGTGATTTTTGCCCCGATCATGGGCTGGTTGATCCATTCCTACGGCTGGCACTGGGTGTTTACCGTGATGGGTGTGCTCGGCATCTTGTTCGTGCTGGTCTGGAACAAGCTGATCCATGATCCGAAAGATCATCCGATGGCCAATGCCGAGGAAATCAGTTACATCGAACAAGGCGGCGGTCTGGTCAGTATGGACCAGAACAAAAAGGCCGGCATCAAGGAAGAAGGCCCCAAGCTCGAATACATCAAGCAATTGCTCGGCAACCGCATGATGGCCGGTATCTATATCGCCCAGTATTGCATCAATGCGCTGACCTACTTCTTCATCACCTGGTTCCCGGTGTATCTGGTCAAAGAAAAGCACATGACCATTCTGAAGGCCGGTTTCGTGGCCGCCATTCCGGCGATCTGCGGCTTTGTCGGTGGCGTGCTGGGCGGTGTCATCTCCGACGCCATGCTCAAGCGCGGCTTCTCACTGACCGCTGCGCGCAAAACGCCGATCGTGCTCGGCATGCTGCTCTCGATGAGCATGGTGTTCTGCAACTACGTGTCCGCAGAACAGGCCGTGATCTTCTTCATGGCGCTGGCATTCTTCGGCAAGGGTATCGGCGCACTGGGCTGGGCCGTGAACTCCGATACCGCGCCGAAGCAGATTGCCGGTCTTTCCGGTGGCCTGCTCAACGTTTGCGGCAACCTTTCCAGCATTACCACCCCGATCGCGATCGGCTACATCATCCAGACCACCGGTTCCTTCAACGGCGCCCTGGTGTATGTCGGCGTGCATGCCTTCATCGCAATGGCTTGCTATCTGTTCGTGGTGGGTGAAATCAAGCGCGTAGAACTGAAGTAAGGCGCCAGGCGGCGCGCATCCTCCCTGTGCGCCGCCTCTTTTAATTTACCTACTCTTTTCGGGAAAATTGAAACAATGACTAGCCAATCCAGTACACCCGTCATCACCTCGATGCAGGTGGTTCCCGTTGCCGGTTACGACGGCATGCTGCTCAACCTGTGCGGTGCCCATGCCCCGTTTTTCACCCGCAACATCGTGATTCTGAAAGACAACCTGGGCAATACCGGGGTCGGCGAAGTGCCGGGCGGCGAAGGCATCCGCCAGACACTGGAAAAATCAATCCCGCTGGTTGTGGGTCAACCGATCGGCCTGTACAACAATGTACTGAATACCATGCGCCAGCAGTTGCTCGGCAAGACCACCGTGCACAAGGTGACTTCCGAGAGCGAAGCCCGCGTGCTGAAGCAGCCGCACGAAATCAACCTGCGCGCCGACAACGTGATCACCGCGGTCGAAGCTGCATTGCTCGATCTCTTGGGCCAGTTCCTCAACGTGCCGGTCGCGGCGCTGCTCGGCAACGGCCAGCAGCGCAAGGCCGCCCGCATGCTGGGCTATCTGTTCTATATCGGCGACCGCCAGAAAACCGATCTGCCCTACCTCGCCGGCAACGGCAACAAAAATCACTGGTACGACGTACGCCACGAGGAGGCCATCACCCCGGAAGGCATCGTGCGCCAGGCCGAAGCCTGCGCCGAGCTGTATGGTTTCAACGATTTCAAGCTCAAGGGCGGCGTGATGTCCGGCACCGATGAAATGGAAGCCATCGCCGCACTGAAGAAGCGCTTCCCGACCGCCGGCATCACGCTCGATCCGAACGGCGCCTGGTCGCTCGCCGAAGCCATCGACCTGTGCAAGGGTCGCGGTGACATCCTGGCTTACGCCGAAGACCCGTGCGGCCCGGAAAACGGTTACTCCGGCCGCGAAATCATGGCCGAGTTCAAGCGCGCGACCGGCATCCGCACCGCGACCAACATGGTCGCGACCGACTGGCGCCAGCTGAACCATTCGCTGTCGCTGGAAGCCGTCGATATCCCGCTCGCCGATCCGCACTTCTGGACTATGCAGGGTTCCGTGCGCGTGGCGCAGATGTGCCACGAGTTCGGCCTGACCTGGGGTTCGCACTCGAACAACCACTTCGATATCTCGCTCGCCATGTTCACCCACTGCGCCGCTGCGGCGCCGGGCAACATCACCGCGATCGACACCCACTGGATCTGGCAGGAAGGCACCGAACGCCTGACCAAGGAGCCTTTGAAGATGGTCGGCGGCGAAGTGGCCGTGCCGGAAAAGGGCGGCTTGGGAATCGAAATCGACATGGCGCAGGTCGAGAAGGCCCACGAACTGTACAAGAAGGTCGGCACCGGCGCGCGCGATGACGCAATGGCCATGCAGTACCTGATCCCGGGCTGGAAGTACGACCCGAAGCAGCCGAGCATCGGCCGCAAGTAAATCACGGGCCGCCCCAGCGGGTGGCCCGACAAACACAACAATAAACAAGGAGTTTGACTGTGAGTGAAATCCAGAAATTCGGCGGCAGCCCGATCGTGACCGACATGCAGGTGATCCCGGTCGCCGGCCAGGACAGCATGCTGCTCAACCTGAGCGGCGCGCACAGCCCGTTCTTCACCCGTAACCTGGTGATCCTGAAAGACAATGCCGGCAACACCGGCGTGGGCGAAGTGCCGGGCGGCGAAGGCATCCGCAAGACGCTGGAAGATGCCAAGCCGCTGGTGATCGGCCAGCAGATCGGCGCCTACAACCGCGTACTGAACGCCATGCGCAAGCAGTTTGCCGACCGCGATGTCGGTGGTCGCGGCCTGCAGACTTTCGACCTGCGCATCACCATCCACGCCGTGACCGCGGTCGAAGCGGCGATGCTCGACCTGTTCGGCCAGTTCCTGAGCCTGCCAGTGGCCGCGCTCTTGGGCGAAGGCCAGCAGCGCAGCGAAGTCGAGATGCTCGGCTACCTGTTCTACATCGGTGATCGCAACAAGACCACGCTGCCATACCTGAGCAACCCGAACGCAAGGGAAGCCTGGTACCGCCTGCGTCACGAAGAAGCGCTGACCCCGGATACCGTGGCCGATCTGGCTGAAGCCACGCACGAGATGTACGGCTTCAACGACTTCAAGCTCAAGGGCGGCGTGCTGGCTGGCGACGAGGAAATCGCCGCCGTGACCGAAATCAAGAAGCGCTTCCCGAAAGCCCGCGTCACGCTCGATCCGAACGGCGCCTGGTCGCTGGAAGAAGCGATCCGCCTGTGCAAGGGCAAGGGCGATGTGCTGGCTTACGCCGAAGATCCGTGCGGCGCCGAGAACGGCTATTCCGGTCGCGAAATCATGGCCGAGTTCCGCAAGGCCACCGGTCTGCCGACCGCGACCAACATGATCGCGACCGACTGGCGCCAGATGGCCCACTCGATCGAACTGCATTCGGTCGACATTCCGCTCGCCGATCCGCACTTCTGGACCATGCAGGGCTCGGTGCGCGTCGGCCAGACCTGCAACGACCACGGCCTGACCTGGGGTTCGCACTCGAACAACCACTTCGACGTGTCGCTGGCGATGTTCACGCACGTGGCTGCCGCCGTGCCGGGCAAGACCACCGCGATCGATACCCACTGGATCTGGCAGGAAGGTCAGGAACGATTGACGCGCGAGCCGTTCCAGATCAAGGGCGGCATGGTTGCCGTGCCGGAAAAAGGCGGCCTCGGCATCGAAATCGACATGGCGCAGGTCGAAAAGGCCCACGCGATGTACAAGGAAAACTGCCTGGGTGCGCGCGACGACGCAATGGCCATGCAGTTCCTGATCCCGGACTGGAAGTTCAACAACAAGAAGCCTTGCCTGGTGCGCTAAGCCCCGCTTCCCTCCATGACTGCGGTCATGGAGGGACTGTCGCGAAAGCCTGTTCTATTACAGCCGGTTTTCGTGACAGAGGGACACAGATCCCGAAACAACGAACAAATGACACTGGGTCCAACACTCATTTAGAACGGTTCAAACAACCATGAAAATCATCATTGCACCAGACTCCTACAAGGAAAGTCTGTCTGCCGAGGAAGTGGCAAACCAGATCGAGGCCGGCTTTGCGGAGATATTCCCCAATGCGGAATACATCAAGCTGCCCATGGCCGACGGCGGCGAAGGCACCGTCGCGGCACTGGTTGCCGCCACGCAGGGCCGCGTGATCAAGAAAACGGTCACCGGCCCCCTTGGCCAACCGGTTGAAGCCTTTTACGGCCTGACCGGCGACGGCCAGACGGCGGTCATTGAAATGGCGGCCGCCAGCGGCCTGGAACTGGTCCCCTTCACTCAGCGCAATCCGCTGATCACCACCACCTTTGGCACCGGCGAACTGATTCGCGATGCCCTGAATGCAGGCGTACGCCACATCATTCTCGGCATTGGCGGCAGTGCCACCAATGACGGCGGTTCCGGCATGGCACAGGCACTGGGCGCGCACCTGCGGGATAAAAACGGCAAGGAAATCGGTTTCGGCGGCGGGGCGCTGAATCGACTCGACAGCATCGATATCAGCGGTCTGGATTCACGCTTGGCATCCTGCCAAATCGAAGTCGCATGCGATGTCACCAATCCACTGATTGGGCCCAAAGGCGCTTCGGCCATCTTCGGCCCGCAAAAAGGTGCCACGCCGGAGCTGGTTGCCCTGCTCGATGCCAACCTGGCGCACTACTGCAAGCTGATCGCCCGTGATATCGGCCTTGATATTTGCCACACCCCGGGCGCAGGGGCGGGTGGCGGCATGGGCGCAGCGGCACTGGCCTTCCTGAAAGCCGATCTGCGCCCCGGTATTGAAATCGTGCTCAAGGCGGCGGGGCTGGAACAGGCGATTCAGGGCGCGAATCTGGTCATTACCGGTGAAGGCCGGATCGATAGCCAAACCATTCATGGCAAGACGCCGATCGGCGTGGCCAAGACAGCGAAGCATTTGGGCATCCCGGTAATCGGCATTGCCGGCGGATTGACGGCTGACGTGGGCATTGTCCACGATCATGGCATCGATGCGGTATTCAGCGTGCTCTACAGCTTCTGTACCCGACAGGAAGCTTTGGACAATGCCGCTGCCAATGTCCGCATGGCCGCGCGCAACATCGCAGCCACGCTGAAAATGGGTCAGCTCATCAAAACATAAATTTCCCTGAATATTTGAGCTTAATTGCCGCACACAGTTAAATTATTTTACTTTCACGCACCGAAACAAAAAGGAGACGTCGACCAGGAAATCGCGGTTTATTAAATAAAAACAATGAAGTGTGGATTTAATCCACACCAAGAAATCACAATTCCGTTATCGCTTTATAAATATTTACTCAAGTCACAGTTATATATTTTTAACGAAGGAAGGAGATTTACAATGAAGAGGTCGATTAGTTTATCCATTCTTGGTGCTGCACTCTCTGTTAGTGCTATCACAACTTTTGCAGCAGACGTGGCTTGGCCGACCAGACCAATCCAGGTCATCGTACCCGCTGGCGCAGGCGGTGATACCGATTTCAACGCGCGCACCATGGCGCGCTTCTTCGAGAAGATCACAGGCAAGCCGATGGTCGTCACCAACGTCAATGGGGGCGGCGGAACGATCGCCATGTCGCAAGTCCAGAATGCGGCTCCGGACGGCAACACGATATTCTTCGGGCATACCGGCATGTTGATCGTCAACGAAGTGTCGGGGCTCACCAGCGATAAGTTCGACGCCAAGTTCGACATCGCCTGCATCCCCGCAGTCGACAAGAGCGTAGTCCTGGTAGCCGGCAAGAAATCCGGCTTCAAGAACGTGCAGGATGTAGTCACCAAGGCCAAGGCGGCACCGAACACCGTGATCTACGGCACCGAACTCGGCGGCTACTCGCACCTGCAGGGGCTGATCTTCCAGAAACAGGCGGGCATCCAACTGAAATTCGTCGACGTTGGCTCCGCGTCCGACAAGATTACCTCGCTGCTGGGCGGCCGCATCAATCTTTCCTCGATCTCGTACGGTCCGGTCAAGGACTATCAGACCACGGGCGACATGGCCATGGTCGGCCAGTACAGCAAGACACGTAACCCGTTGCTTGGCGACATCAAGACCTTCAACGAGCAAGGCATGAAGTTTGAAATGGAGAAGCCTTACATCATCGCGTTTCCGAAGGGCACCAACCCGGCCATCATCAAGAAGATGTCCGACGTTGCGGAGCAGGTCACCAAGAATCCGGCCTACGCCAAGATGCTGGAAGAGGGCTTCAAGCAACCGGTCTCGTTCTATCCGACCAAGGATGCGATCGCTGAGCTGAACAAGGTTCGCGATGAATTCATGCAGTACAAGGATCTGCTGCGCCAGAAAAAGTAATCAACGTCGGCACCTTGCACGGAGAGAAGTGCGTCGTGGCGCGCGTCTCTCCGCTTTCAACCTTTCTCTCAAGGACTCACCATGAGTGACATTAAAAAACGGGAGTTCGTCGTTGGAGTCGTCTTTCTTGCAGTCGGCCTCGGGTATCTTTACATGACCAGCACCCTACCGCGCAAGCAATTCATCGACGCCGCCTTCGTCCCCTACGTCCTGGCAATTACGATGTGCCTGCTGGGGGTGCTGCAGCTGTGGGATGCTCGCAAACTGGCCGCCAGCAAGCAATCTGGAGGGGGTGACAAGGCAGACTATCGCACCGTCTCGAAAACGCTGGGCTTGATTGTCGCCTACGCCGCGTTCCTGGAACCGGTAGGTTTTCCGATCATGACGATCGTATATCTGTTCGCCCAGTTCATCGTACTGACGCCAACGGACAAGAAAGTCAATTATCCGGTGTATGGCGCCATTGCGATCATCACTTCCGTAACGGTCTATCTGACATTTCGTTACGCATTTGACATGATCCTGCCGGTCGGACTGTTGAACGGGCTAATGAACTGAAAGGAGCCACACTATGTTATCTCTATTCCAGCAGGGCTTCGAAATCGTATTCACAGTCCAGATTTTAGGGCTGCTATTTTTCGGGACGGTGGTCGGCATCATTTTCGGCGCAATTCCCGGACTGACGGCAACCATGGCGGTGGCGCTGTTTCTTCCCATTACCTACAGCCTTAGCACAGCCGCTGGCATCTCGCTTCTGGTGGGACTCTACATCGGCGGTGTTTCCGGCGGCCTGATTTCGGCGATTCTGTTGAAGATCCCGGGCACGCCCGCCTCCGTCGCCACCGTCTTCGACGGCGGACCCATGATGGAAAAGGGCGAAGGAGCCAAAGCGCTCGGCGTCGGAATCGTCTACTCGTATATCGGCACCCTGCTGAGCATCTTCGCACTGATGTTCATTGCACCGACTCTGGCAAAACTTGCCTTGAGCTTCGGGCCGCATGAGTATTTCGCGATTGCGATCTTCTCGCTGACGCTGATCGTTACCTTGTCGAGCGGTTCGATGGTCAAAGGCATATTTTCTGGCGCACTCGGTTTCATGTTCGCAACCGTGGGCATTGCGCCGGTGGACGCCATCACGCGCTTTACCTTTGGCCAGACAGAATTGAACGGCGGTTTCGATATTCTGACTGTACTGATCGGCCTCTTCGCCATTTCCGAGATTATCAAGGTCGCTGAAAACGTCAAAACCGAGAAACATGCAACCATCAATGCAGTCAAGTTGAAGGGATTCGGCTTCTCCTTGAAGGAATTCTTCGAGCAGGGCTGGAATTGCATTCGCTCCACGCTGATCGGGACGGGTATTGGCATTCTTCCTGGCATCGGTTCCGGCACATCGAACATCGTGTCCTACATGATCGCCAAAAAGCGCTCCAAACATCCCGAAAAGTTCGGCACAGGCATCATTGACGGCATCGTCGCCTCCGAGGCGGCTGCATGTTCGGCGGTCGGTGGTGCCATGATTCCGTTGCTGACCCTGGGCATCCCGGGCGACACGGTAACGGCGATGTTGTTGGGTGGTTTCATGATTCATGGCATCCAGCCAGGGCCACTTCTGTTTGTTTCGCAAGGCCCGCTCGTCTACTCAATTTTCGTTGCCATGCTCGTGTCTTCACTGATGATGCTGGTCTGCGAATTGTTCGGGGTCCGTATCTTCGTCAAGCTGCTGGCCATCCCCAAGCACATCCTCTTGCCGATCATCCTTGTTCTTTGTTTCGTCGGCGCATTCGGCCTGGGAAATCGTATCTTCGACGTTGGCACCATCGTGTTTTTCGGGCTGGTCGGCTATGGTTTTGTAAAAAGCGGCATTCCACAGACACCGTTTATTATCGGCCTCATCCTGGGACCCATGGCGGAAACCAACCTGCGTCGCGGGTTGATGTTAAGCGACGGCAACTTCATGGGATTCCTGACCGAGCCGATTTCAGCAGCTTTCCTGACCTTGGCTGTGGCTTCGGTCGTCTTGCACATTTACCAGCATCATCGCAAGAGTTCAGTTCTGGTAACTGCGTAAAAGCAAAAATACACGCACATAAAAAGAAATAGGGACAGGAGTTGTTCATGCAACTCCTTCCTTTTGTTCGACCGCATCTACATAGGCAAAAACATGTCAAATCTTCTCCCATTGGCTAAACCGCTCTACATCAAGGTGCACGAGAGCGATAACGTTGCCATCATCGTCAACTCGAACGGTCTGCCGGCAGGTGCCGAATTCGCCTGTGGGCTGGTGCTGAAAGAGCATGTTCCGCAAGGCCACAAGGTCGCGCTGGTTGATCTGGCACAGGACGAGCCGATCCTTCGCTACGGCGAAACCATCGGTTACGCCATGCAGCCGATCCCCCAGGGCTCCTGGATCGAGGAATCGCTGGTGCGCATGCCCGTCGCGCCGGCACTGGAGACCCTGCCGCTCGCGACCAAGGTTCCCGAACCGCTGCCGCCGCTCGAAGGCTATACCTTCGAAGGCTACCGCAACGCCGACGGCACGGTCGGCACCAAGAACATGCTGGCGATCACCCAGACGGTGCAGTGCGTCGCCGGCGTGGTGGATTTCGTCGTCAAGCGCATCAAGGCCGAACTGCTGCCCAAGTACCCGAACGTCGATGGCGTGGTCGGCCTGAACCACCTGTACGGCTGCGGCGTGGCGATCAATGCGCCGGCCGCCGTGGTGCCGATCCGCACGATCCACAACCTCGCGCTCAATCCCAACTTCGGCAACGAAGTATTGGTGATCAGCCTCGGCTGCGAAAAACTGCCGCCGGACCGCCTGCTCAACGAAGGCGGCATTCCGATCAAGGTCGTCAGCGACGACGTGATCTGCCTGCAGGATGAAAAATTCATGGGCTTCATGCCCATGGTCGATGCGATCATGAAACAGGCCGAAGTGCATCTGGCCAAGCTCAACCAGCGCCAGCGCGAAACCTGCCCGGCATCCGACCTGATCGTCGGCCTGCAGTGCGGCGGCAGCGATGCGTTCTCCGGCGTCACCGCCAACCCGGCCGTGGGCTATGCCGCCGACCTCTTGGTGCGTGCCGGCGCCTCGGTCATGTTCTCGGAAGTCACCGAAGTGCGTGACGGCATCCACCTCTTGACCCCGCGTTGCGCCGATGAAGAAGTCGGCCGTGCCCTGCTGCGCGAAATGGCCTGGTACGACGACTACCTGGATCGCGGACAAACCGACCGCGCCGCCAACACGACGCCGGGCAACAAGAAGGGAGGCCTGGCCAATATCGTTGAAAAGGCCATGGGGTCGATCACCAAATCCGGCACGAGCCCCATCGTTGACGTGCTCTCTCCCGGGGAAAAGATTCGCAAGAAAGGCCTGACCTACGCCGCCACGCCGGCGAGCGATTTCGTCTGCGGCACACAGCAACTGGCTTCGGGCATGACGATCCAGGTATTCACTACCGGCCGCGGCACGCCGTACGGCCTGGAAGCCGCACCGGTGATCAAGGTCGCCACGCGCCGCGATCTGGCCGCGCGCTGGCACGACCTGATGGAAGTCGACGCCGGCACCATCGCCACCGGCGAAGCCACGATCGAACAGGTGGGCTGGGAAATCTTCCAGCTGATCCTCGATGTGGCCAGCGCCCGCAAGAAAACCTGGGCCGACCAGTGGGGGCTGTTCAACGCGCTCGCCGTGTTCAACCCCGCCCCGGTGACCTGATCAGTAACGCCCTGTCGATTCAGCACGGCCATTTTCGGATTTTTTTCGAAATGGCCGTGTTGGAATTTTCGGCCCATTCGCCAGCTTGCCGGACGAGTTCGTGAATACTGCCTGTAGTTGGCAAGTCTCCATCGCACAGCACCCATTCGCATTACCATATCGGCAATCCAGTCCTCAAAATACGCACCATGAATTACGAAAACCTGCCCATCCTGCTTATCCTGGCGATCTCGGTCATCGGCAACAACCACACGGTGTCGATTGCCGCGCTGGCGCTGCTGCTGCTGAAACTGCTGGGCCTGAGCAACTGGCTGCCGCTGATCGAAGCGCGGGGCATCAGCATCGGCGTCACGGTGCTGACTGCGGCCGTGCTGGTGCCGCTGGTATCCGGCCGCATCGATGCCAACGGCATCCTCAATGTGTTCAAATCACCAACGGGGCTGATCGCCGTCGGAATCGGCCTGGCGGTGGCCTGGATCGCCGGACAGGGCGTGCCTTTCATGAAATCTTCGCCCGAAACCGTGACTGCGCTGATGGTGGGTACCTTGCTGGGGGTGTGCTTCCTGCGCGGACTGGCGGTCGGCCCGCTGATCGCCGGCGGCATGGTGGCCCTGATTGTCGGCACACTCAAGCTCTGATCCGGCGCGTACCCGCTCATTCGTCCTTGATCGCCTCGACGGCGATATGCAGCTTCACTTCATCGCTCACGAACGGCACATAGCGGCCAAGATCGAAGTCGCTGCGGGAAATCTTGCTTGCGGCATTGGCACCGCAGGCGCGCTTGCCGTAGGCCAGCATAAAGCGGCAATTGAACTGCGTAATCTCCAGAACAACCGGTTTGGTGATGCCCTTGATGGTCAGATCACCTTCGACTTTCTGCAACTGCCTATCGGCAAAGCGCAGCGCCGACGACTTGAACGTGATCTTGGGATGGTGACTCACATCGAAAAAGAGGGCCGAACGCAGCGTGTCGTTGAACAACTGGCCGCCGGCATGGATCGAAGCCGCGTCGATTTCGATTTCAAGCGCACCCGTCCCGGCGTCCTGATCCATTTCGATAAAGCCCGTGTTGCGGTCGAAACGCCCCTGTTGCCGCGACAGGCCCCAATGACTGTATTCGAAAATTGAAAAGGTATGGTCGGGATCGATCGTGTAGCGCTCGCCGGCACGGGTGGGTGCGGCGGCGCAACTGCTCAACGCGAGCAGGAGTAACGCCCAAACGGGTCGAGAGTTCATCGCCGCTTACCTCCGCCGCCTCGCAAAAATGCGGCACTGCCCATCCCTATCGGGTCAGCACCAGACGAAACGCGATCACCACCTCGTCGGCAACCACGCCGGTATAGCGCCATTCGCCCTCGCCAACGTTGAAGGTCAGGCGCCGGATCGGAATCTTGCCCTCAAACACGTTGGCCCCGTTTTCGGTTTTGACCGTGACCGGGAAGCTGATATCCGCCGCTTTTCCCTTGATCATCAACGTGCCAAAGACCATGAGGTTATTGCCCGCAGAAGCCTTGATCGAGCTTGAAACGAAGGTGGATGACGGAAACCGGGCCACATCCAGCCATTCCTTTTGCGCGACCGCCTTGCTCAAGTCCGGCTCGCCCAGGTCGAGACTGCCGGTATCGATCGCGACTTCGGCTTTCGCCGCCTCGGGCTGGGCGGCGTCATAATTGATCGTCGCACGGAAGCGCCTGAACGGCGCCTCGACCGGTGTCGCCATCGTCCTGAAGACAATGCTGACCCGGCTATGGGCAATGTCGACCCCGGCAGCCTTCGCACTGGTTACCCATCCGGATTGTCCGGCCATGCCGACAAGCAAGGCGATCAGAACGGGGGGCAACAACGGCAAGGATCGGCGAGCCATGGCACGCTACCAGGGCCGCATGCGCTGCATCACCGTATCGCGATCGATGAAGTAGTGTTTGAGCGCAGCGGCCACATGCAAAAGCACACTCGACAACAGGGTCAGGTTGAGCCAGAAGTGTGCGCTGCGCAGCAGCGGTCGCAATTCTGGATTCGGTTCGATGATGAGCGGGAGCGGGATAATTCCGTAAAGCACGACGGGCACGCCGGCAGCCAGACTGAACAAATAGCCGGAAAGCGGAACGGCGAAGATCAGGAAATACATCAGCGCATGCACCGCATGGGCGGCCTTCTGCTGCCACGCCGGCACGCTGTCCGGGAGTGGCGGCGCGGGATGAAACAAGCGCCACAGCAGGCGCAGGCAAGCCAGCAGCAATACCGTGATCCCCATCCACTTGTGAATCGTGACCGCCTTAAGCTTGCCGAGCGTGAGCCCTTCAATATTCGCGACCGACACGCCCATAACAAAGGTTGCAACAATCAGGATAGCCATCAGCCAGTGCAGCCAAATGGCAGTTCGGGTGTACTGCATGCACGCGCCCTCCCTCCTTCATCCACAGAACCAGCAGATTGGTTCAGGATCGGGCCTGTCGAACCCACCCGTTTCCGGCAGGTCTTGCTTCTTCGTGAAGCAGACCCCGTACTCAAGCCGCAAAGCGGACAAGCGCCCAGAAAATAACCATCAGAAAGCGGGATTAGACTGGATTTCAACCCGGTTAGTTCGCGATTTGACTCGCTACCGGCACGGGGTTTTCAAGCGCGCTGCGCCTGTCCGCTTTTCCGTATCGGGAATCCAGCTCCCGCCAAGACTCATCATGGACTCGGAAGCGGTCCATCCCAGGTTCTGTTGACACTGATCCTGCTTGGTTTGTAGTATCAGAGTCCCTTGTTTTTAAAAGGAGTGCCCAGGCTTGCCTGGCTCACCATGGATAGTTCGAGTTGTCGAAGTCGCTCAGTTTTCCCCTCCGCCTCTCTGCCGCGTGTTGTTTCCGTCCCCGCCGGCTTCCTGTTTCCCCTAGCGATTGATTCTCTTCTTTGCACCCGGTGCATTGAACAAGCCACCTTGAGGGGCGAATCATGGAATTCATGATTTTGATCGGGCTGATTGTCCTGAATGGCATCTTTGCCATGTCCGAAATCGCCTTGGTGACTGCTCGCAAAGCCCGCCTGATGAAGCTGGCCGCCGACGGGGATAATTCCGCTGCCGTAGCGCTGAAGCTGGGCGAAGACCCGACTCGTTTCCTCTCCACCATCCAGATCGGCATTACCTCGATTGGTCTTTTGAACGGTATCGTCGGCGAGGCCGTCCTGGCCGAACCGCTGTCCCAATGGCTGCTCGCGCTCGGCCTGCCCGAACGAACAGCCAGCATTGGCGCCACCGTCGTGGTCGTCGTGGTGGTGACCTATGTCTCCATCGTCGTTGGCGAACTGGTGCCCAAGCGACTGGGGCAAATCAACCCGGAGCCGATTGCCCGGCTCGTGGCGCGGCCCATGCAGGTTCTGGCCCTGATCACCCGCCCCTTCATCTTGCTGTTGACCCTTTCCACCCACGGATTGCTGCACCTCATGGGCGTCAAACAGGGCACGCAGAACATCGTCACGGAAGAAGAAATTCACGCCATGCTGGAAGAAGGCTCGGAGGCCGGGGTGATCGAACAGCATCAGCACACCATGGTGCGCAATGTATTCCGCTTGGATGACCGGCAGCTTGGCTCGTTGATGATTCCGCGCTCGGATGTGGTTTACCTTGATATCGAGCTGCCCAGCGAGGAAAACCTGCGCCTGCTGGTCGAATCGGAACGTTCGCGCTTCCCGGTGTGCGAGGGTGGACTCGACAAGGTGCTGGGTGTGATCCATGCCAAGCAGGTGCTCGCCTACGTGGCCAAAGGGCAAGGACTCGATTTGACCGCGAACTTGCAGCCGTGCGTTTTTGTTCCGGAAACCCTGACCGGGATGGAATTGCTGGAACAATTCCGAGCCAACAATATGCAGATGGCCTTCGTCATCGACGAATACGGTGAAACCGAAGGTATTGTCACCCTGCAAGACCTGCTGGAAGCAGTCACCGGCGAGTTCACGCCCCGGAATGCCGATGATGCATGGGCGGTACAGCGTGATGACGGATCATGGCTGCTGGATGGCGCCATCCCGATCCCGGAAATGAAAGACCGGCTGGAACTGAAGGTGGTGCCCGAAGAAGACAAAGGCCGCTACCACACCTTGAGCGGCATGGTGATGCTGCTGCTCGGACGGGTTCCCAGCGCAGGCGATTTTGCCGATTGGGAAGGCTGGCGCTTCGAAGTGGTGGACATGGACGAGAAACGCATCGACAAAGTACTGGTCACGCCCATCGCCAGCGATGAAGTGAGTGCCGAAATCGCAGGTAAATAAAACCTGCCGCTGCAACCCGGACTTGATCTGGCAGCAACCCGCCTTGGCGGGGCCTGATTGCCAGATCAAGTTTTATCGATTTTTTCATTTGTTCCCCTTCTTTCCGGCAATCCGCACAGCCTGCACAGGCGCTTCCTTGGTAGCATTGGCAATCTTTTTTTGACGACTGCCTGCGGGCAGTTTGCGCCTTGGCCCATGCCGCCCATGACCTCGATACACTCTCTGCTTAGTGCGCTGAAAGCGCTGCAGGCCCGGATTCGCCCCCGGCTTGCCGCCGGATTTGCCTTTGCCTGGAAACACCTGCGCCATCCCTCCCGGCGCGGGGTTATCCGCCTGTTCGTGGCGGTGCCGGTCGTGCTGCTGCTCTATGTACTGATCCTGATTCCCTTCACCCCCAGCATCAGCGACATCCGCAAGGCCACGCTGGACCAGCCGGCGCAGATCCTGTTTGCAGACGGCACGAAGCTGACCGAGTTCAAGCAGTCCAACCGTGAGTGGGTCAAGCTCTCCCAGGTCTCGCCGCGGGTCATCGAGGCCCTGATCGCCACCGAGGATCACCGCTTCTACGAACATCATGGCCTCGATTGGCGGCGCATCGCCTCGTCCATGGTGCATACCCTCAGGGGCGACCGCCAGGGCGGTTCCACCCTCACCCAGCAACTTGCGCGCAATCTCTACCCCGAGGAGATCGGCCGCTCGCCCACGCTCACGCGCAAGATCAAGGAAGCTATTACCGCATTGAAAATCGAGGCGGTGCACTCCAAGGACGAGATCCTGGAAACCTACCTCAACACCGTACCCTTCCTCTACAACGCCTTTGGCATCGAGATGGCGGCGCGCACGTATTTCGATACCTCGGCGCAATCGCTCGACGTGCTCGAAAGCGCCACGCTGGTCGGCATGCTCAAGGGCAACAGCACCTACAACCCGGTGCTGAATCCGGAACGCGCCATGCAGCGCCGCAACACCGTGCTGGCCCAGATGGTCAAGCGCCAGAAACTGGACAAGGCAAAGTTCGAATCGCTCAAGAAAAAACCGCTACGCATCGACTTTGAACGGCAAACCGAACCGCCGGGACCGGCACCGCATTTCGCCCAGCAGCTACGCAAATGGCTGATTGCCTGGGCCGACCGCAATGACTACAACATCTACAGCGATGGACTGGTCGTCTACACCACGCTGGATTCCCGACTGCAAACCCAAGCCCAGCAAGCCGTAGCCCGCCAGGGCAACCAGCTTCAGGGCATAGCCAATGCGGTATGGGGAACCTACGCGGGATGGAGGGCCGACACCGCGCTGGTGCAGGCCTTCCTGCATGAATCGCCGGAATACCGTGCGGCCATTTCCACCGGCGTTACGCCCGAACAGGCCATGAAGCAATTGCTGGCGGATGCCGCCTTCATGAAGACACTGCACCTGCAAAAAACGCAAATCCAGGCCGGCTTTCTGGCGCTCGATCCGCGCAACGGCCATATCAAGGCCTGGGTCGGCAGCCGTGATTTCGGGCAGGATGCATTCGATCATGTGCAGCAGGCCCGGCGCCAGCCCGGCTCGACCTTCAAGCCCTTCGTCTATGGCGAGGCGTTTCGCCAGGGAGCCAGCCCGGATGACACCCTGATCGACCAGGCCGTGGAAATCGCCGTCGGCAACAACGAGATTTGGCGTCCCGCCGATGCCAGGCCGCCCAGCGGGCGGGCCATCACCCTGCGCAATGCCTTGGCCTATTCGAAGAATACGATCACCGCCCAGCTGATGCAGAACCTCGGCCCGGCCAAGGTAGCCCGGCTCGCCCGCGCCATGGGCGTACGCCAGAGCCCGCTCGAAGAGGTTCCCTCGCTCGCGCTGGGCACCAGCCCGGTCACGCTGAAGGAAATGGTTGCGGCCTATGGCACCATCGCCAACGGTGGCAACTACATCGAACCGGTGCTGGTCACGCGCATCGAAGACCGCCAAGGCCGGCTCATCGAACAGATTGCCTCCGCCGCCCCCGAGCCGGTATTTCCGCGCGAGGTGAACTACACCCTGCTTGATGTCATGCGCGGCGTGGTCGACCGAGGCACCGGCAGCGATATCCGTAACCGCTACGGCATCCACGCCGATGTGGCCGGCAAGACCGGCACCACCCAGGACAACACCGACGGCTGGTTCATTCTGATGCACCCGCAGCTCGTTGCCGGCGCCTGGGTCGGCTTCAACGACAATCGCATCACGCTGCGCAGCGACTACTGGGGCCAGGGCGCCCACAGTGCCCTGCCCATCGTCGGCGACTTTTTCCGTGCGGCATTGCGCAGCCGCAGCATCGACGCACGGACTCGCTTCGAAGCGCCCGATGAGAAAGGACTGCTGACACGCATGCTCAAGAGCAGTCCGGACTGGATTCAGGGCATGTTCGAGGAAAAATCGGCCTCCGCGCCGGCATCGCAGCCGGTGAGCGTCCCGCCACAACGACTTGAGCGCCCGGCAGAAACCGTTTCATCGGCCCCGATTGCATCGCAGCCGCAAAGCGGACCGGATCCGTTGCAGGAAAAAATCGATCAGATCGTCGAGGAAGGCAAAAAAGAAGAACGGGCCGCAAGCGCAATCGCGAACTGATTTTTGTCGCTTGTTTCCGCAATGGGCATCGATCGTCCGGGCGGCGAATCGTGTCTTTGCAGCCTGATTCTGGCGAGCGCCGGTCTGCCTCGATACCGGGGCCGCAGAGCCAGCTCACCCTGTTCGGGTTAATTTGTTCTTTCGCACCATACTTGTAACAAAACCCATAAATACGCAGCAAAACATTCTCATCTTTGGGTTAATGCCCAATAACCTTTTGGACTGCTTGTGGGAATATAGTCGCGTCTTCTGCCATGTCCCGTTTCTGTTCACGATGTATTGCCGGGTTGGCAGCCACGAACAATCTCACGGAGTCTAGTAATGAAAAACAATGGCTTTATGCATGGCGTCATTCCGCCGATGATCAC
>JAGTRM010000021.1 GCA_018261735.1 Pseudomonadota bacterium | reverse complement strand
GGTCCCACCCCTTCCCATCCCGAACAGGACGGTGAAACGCCTCAGCGCCGATGATAGTGCAGATTGCCTGTGTGAAAGTAGGTCATCGCCAGACTCCCCTCAAGAAACCCCCAGCTCACAAGGCTGGGGGTTTTGCTTTTGATGCACAGAATCAACGCACAAAAGACAAACCCCGGGGAAACCGGGGCTTGTAGCGGGTTTATTGCGGCAACCCACGGGCTTTAGGCCAGAGCAGCCATAAACTGCCATCTTGTTTCATCCTGCCGGCAAGTTCGCCAGCTTCTTTGCCGGTACCCCAGAAAAAATCGGCCCGAACGCTGCCCTTGATGGCACCGCCGGTATCCTGGGCGGCAACAACTCTTTGCACGCTTGCGCCGGTATCGGGCTGGTTGGTGGAGATAAAAGTCAAACTTCCAAGCGGGATTGTGTTTGGATCAACGGCGATGCTGCGCCCGGCAGTCAGCGGTGTATTGAGTGAGCCGAGCGGGCCGTCGCTGGATGGCGGCAAGGTGCGGAAAAATACATAGCTTGGATTGCTATCGAGCAAGGAATTGATTCGATCGGGATGAGTTGCGGCCCAGTCGCGGATGCTTTGCATGGTGACAGCACTGGCCGGCATCTCCCCTTGTTGGACCAGCCAACGGCCAATTGGCTGATAAGGGCGGCCGTTCTGGTCGGCATATCCCAGGCGGATTTGTTGTCCATCGGGCAATTGCACACGGCCGGAGCCTTGAACCTGCATGAATTGCACGTCAAGCGGGTCGTTGAGCCAGGCCAGTACCGGGGCGCTCAAGCCCTTGCGCTCGATTTCGCCTCTGTCGGGAAAGGGCACGAGTTTTTGCCCGACCAGTTTGCCGCGCAACCGTTTGCCTTTGAGTTCAGGGTAGACCTCGTTGAGTGCGACAGTGATCAGATCCTTGGGTTGGCCGTAAAGGGGATAACGGGCGGAATCGGTACGTGCCAGGCTGCCCGGATAAACGGGTTCATAATAACCCGTGATCAGACCGGTGCTGCTGCCATCGGCATTGACGAGCCGCAGCGGTTGCAGGTGTGCTTCCAGGAAGGCACGGATTTCAGCGGGAGAATTGCCTGCGAGCTCTGCCTTTGCACAGAGATCAGCCCAAACCGTATGGTTTTTTAGCCGTGGGCAGGCGGATTTCCAAGCTCTGAAACTGGCCGGAAGATCATCTCCCGGCCAGCCGGGCAACGCGGACCACTCGGCGGGTTGATAGCGCGAAACCGGCGGCGAAGGCGGGATCGCGCAGCCAGCCAAAGCGAGCGAAATAGCCAGAATGTTCCAAGTGCGTTTCAAATTTCGTCTTCCGGCTTCTTGGGTTCCATGCTTTGGCGGAAAGCGTGCAGGCCGGCTTTTTGCAGTTCCAGCGTTTTGACTGTCATTTGCAGCATGCCAACTTGCATGTTCAGCCATTGTTCGACCGTTTTGCATTCAGTGATCTTGCGGTCGATTTCCTCTTCGCTCAAAGGTGGCATGAACGGATTGTTGCTACCGTTTTTCCAGAGCTGGTTGAAGAAGGCGAACGGATCGTTCGGATTGTCGCTCATGTTTTTTCCTTTGTCGTGGATGCTGCATCTACGGCAGCCAGTGCTGCCATGTTGATCAATCTTCGGCCGGAGGCGGTCGGAGTGAGGATATAGGCCGGTGCGGCCATGCCGAGCAGGATCGGGCCGATGGTCAAGCCATCGCCTGCAGCCACCTTGAGCAGGTTGAAAGAGATGTTGGCGGCTTCCACGTTGGGCATGATCAGCAAATTGGCATCGCCTTTCAGTGTGGAATCGGGGAATACTTTTTGCCGAACCTTGGCCGATAGCGCTGCATCACCGTGCATTTCGCCATCGATTTCCAGTTCCGGATCCGACTCGCGCAACAGGGCGAGTGCTTCCTGCATCTTGCGGGCAGAGGGCGTGTCGAGCGTGCCGAAACTGGAATGGGAGAGTAACGCCACCTTGGGCAGGATGCCGAACTTGCGCACCGTGGTGGCAGCCATGCGGGTGATTTCAGCCAGTGTGGCTGCATCGGGATCGGCGTTGACGTAGGTGTCGGTGATGAAAATATTGCCGGTGGGCAATAGCAGGGCGTTCATGGCAGCACTGATATGTGCGCCTTCGGCCAGACCGATCACCTGGCGGATATGGTTGTGATGCTGGTTGTATTGGCCATCCAGCCCGCAGATCAGGGCATCGGCTTCGCCGCGTCTGACCATCAGTGCCCCGATCAAGGTGGTTTTGCGACGCACTTCGACCTTGGCCAGGTTTTCCGATACGCCCTTGCGCATCATGATCGAATGGTAGAGCTGCCAGTATTCACGGTAGCGCGGATCGGATGCCGGATTGCACAGTTCAAAATCAATGCCGGGGCGCAGATGCAGGCCGAATTGCTGCAAACGCATCTCGACCACTTCGGGGCGGCCGATCAGGATCGGGCGGCACAACTGCATTTCCAGAATTTCATGCAGTGCATGCAAAACGCGCTCGTCTTCGCCATCACAGAAAACCACACGTTTCTGGTTTTGCCGGGCTGCGTTAAATACGGGGCGCATGAACAGGTTGGATTTGTAGACGAACTGCGTCAAGTCATCGCAATAGGCCGAAAAATCGGCAATCGGCCGGGTGGCCAGCCCTTCTTTCATGGCAGCACGTGCGACAGCCGGGGCAACGCGAATGATAAGGCGTGGGTCGAATGGCTTGGGGATCAGGTATTCGGGGCCAAAAACCAGATGCTGGCCGCCGTAATCGGAAACAACGGCATCGGATTCTTCGGCGTGGGCCAGTTCGGCGATCGCATTGACCGCGGCGAGTTTCATGCCTTCACTGATCGCTGTAGCGCCCACATCGAGTGCCCCGCGGAAAATGAACGGGAAGCACAGGACATTGTTGACCTGGTTGGGATAATCTGTACGGCCGGTACAGACGATGGCATCGGGTCGCACGGCCAGGGCATCCGGCGGGCTGATTTCCGGGTTCGGGTTGGCCAGTGCCAGGATGAGCGGGTGGGGAGCCATGCGTCGGACCATTTCCGGTTTGAGCACGCCGCCGGCGGAAAGACCAAGGAAAATGTCGATATCCCCGGTCATGGCATCGTCGAGTGTGCGCGCACTGGTTTCGCGGGCGTAACGCGCCTTGTATTCATCCATCAGCTTGGTGCGGCCTTCATAAACCACACCTTCCAGATCGGTCACCATGATGTTTTCCAGACGCATGCCCAGACTCACCAGCAGGTTCAGGCAAGCCAGTGCGGCTGCTCCCGCGCCGCTGGCGACCAGCTTGACCTCTTCGATGCGCTTGCCGACCAGCATCAATCCGTTTTTGATGGCCGCCGCGACGATGATAGCCGTTCCGTGCTGATCATCATGGAAGACGGGAATCTTCATGCGCTCGCGCAGTTTTTTCTCCACGATGAAACATTCCGGACCCTTGATGTCTTCGAGGTTGATGCCGCCGAAGGTGGGTTCCAGCGAGGCAATGATCTCGACCAGCTTGTCCGGGTCTTTTTCGCTGATTTCGATATCGAAAACATCGATGCCGGCAAATTTCTTGAAGAGCACGCCTTTGCCTTCCATAACCGGCTTGCTGGCAAGGGGGCCGATATCGCCCAGACCCAGTACTGCGGTACCGTTGGTAATCACACCAACCAGATTGCCGCGCGCTGTCATGTTGCGTGCTTCGGCCGGGTCAGCCACGATGGCATCGCAGGCAGCCGCTACGCCGGGTGAATAGGCCAGTGCCAACTCGCGCTGGCTGGTGAGGGCCTTGCTCGGCACTACCTGGATTTTTCCGGGTTTGGGGTAACGGTGATAATCCAGCGCTTTCTTGCGCAACTCTTCGTCCATGACAATCTCCAGTATCGGTTTTGTATGCCGGGGCCCTGAAGCCGGCTTATTTATTGGGCTTATCTATTTGTATTGATCTTGCCAAAGCGCACCACGGTTACGCCCGGAGCAAGCTGGCGCAGCGAGGGCATGATCAGCACGCAATCATTATAGGGGGTACGAATTTCGTTCGTGCCGTCCGTGGCGATCCGGGTTCCTGCTTGCGCAATGATTTCCAGTCCGCGGTAATCCTCAGTAAAGCGGAAATTCCGGCTGTTGGCTACCACGGCATCCGTTACGCGGATCACCTGCTGCGGTTCTGTGGGCAACACAAGCCAATCGACCAACGCTTCCTCGCGGATAACCTGCAGCAATTGCAGGAAACGCGCGGTGACTTGCCGCGCCACCACGACCGCAGCTTTTTCCCAGTGCTGGCCGCATTCCACCAGCAGCGCATTTTTCGGACTGGCTGCATCTCCAAAACCGGCATAGTCGCGCAGGCGGCAGCCTTGGGCGTGGCCGGCATCGACGACGATATGCGCGGGAAAGCCGAGTTGCCGGGCAAAGTCGATGCCTTTGTCGCAGGGGCCGGAAAGCAGCAGCGGCGCGCAGGATTCGTGCATCGAATGCAGGTCGAGCAGGTAGTCGACCGTATTGATGACGGGACGCAGCGCGCGGGCACGGCGCAGTTCGGTACTCGTGCGCGGACCATCCAGCACGGACGCTGACCAGATCCGGTTGAAATCCTCGTCGATGAATCGTGCGCGGTCGGGATCGGCCGGATCGAAACGGCGGTAAGCGGCGACATTGGCAAAGGCCAGCGTCAATTTACCGCGCTGCGGACGGATGCCGCGCTGCAGCAGTTCATCGACCACAATTGCGCCGCATACTTCGTTGCCGTGGGTGAGTGCGTTGACCATCACGTGCGGGCCGGGCAGGCCGGAATCGAGCGTGAAGACATGATCGATGCCGCTGTTGCCGCTTTGCCAGCGGGCAAGATCGGGAAAGGTGACTTCAATCCGGTAAGGCTGCAGCGGGACGCGATCCTTGCCGGCTTTCATTTTTTCAATTCGTTCATGATTTCTTTCACGCGCACCACGCGCAGGATTGCTTCGGGCCAGTTGCCCTCGACGCGCAATTTTTCCGGGCCGGCCAGTTTGTAATTTTTCTTGCTCTGGATCAGTTTGAGGATCGTGAACGGTTCGACCGGCGTGGTCTTGGCGAACGTGATCACGATGGCGCTGTCGGCAGCATCGATTTTCTGGATGCCCAGCGGTTTGGCCAGCATGCGCAGGCGGTGGCAATCAAGCAATACGCGCGCAGCATCAGGCAGCAAACCGAAGCGGTCGACCAATTCCTGCATCAGGTCGTCCAGATCGTCGGCGTTCTCGCAATTGGCGAGGCGCTTGTAGAGGCTCAGGCGCTCGTGCACATCGGGGCAATAGTCGGTCGGCAACAAGGCCGGGGCGTGCAGGTTGATTTCGGTGGTCACGCCCAGAGGCTGCGAAAGATCGGGCTCCTGCCCGCTGCGCAGCGCCTTGACCGCGGCGTTCAGCATCTGCGAATACAGTGAGAAGCCGATTTCCTGCATTTCTCCCGATTGCGATTCACCCAGCACCTCGCCCGCGCCACGAATTTCCAGATCGTGCATCGAGAGGTAGAAACCCGCGCCGAGCTCTTCCATCGCCTGGATCGCTTCGAGGCGCTTTTTCGCGGCGGGCGTCAGTGCTTCGGGCTCGTTGACCAGCAGATAGCAGTAGGCCTGGTGGTGCGAACGTCCGACGCGGCCACGCATCTGGTGCAACTGCGCCAGGCCGAACTTGTCGGCGCGGTTCATCAGGATGGTGTTGGCATTGGGGATGTCGATGCCGGTTTCGATGATCGTGGTGCAGAGCAGGATATTGAAGCGCTGCTGGTAGAAGTCGCGCATCACATGTTCCAGATCGCGCTCGCGCATCTGGCCGTGGGCAAGACCGATGCGCGCTTCCGGCAATAGCGCGGCGAGTTTCTCGCGCATGTTGTCGATGGTGTCGACTTCGTTGTGCAGGAAGAACACCTGCCCGCCGCGCTTGAGTTCGCGCAGCACGGCTTCGCGGATCACGCCGTCGCTGTATTTGGCGACAAAGGTTTTCACCGCCAGGCGCTTGGACGGCGCGGTGGCGATCACCGAGAAATCGCGCAGGCCTTCGAGGCTCATTGCCAGCGTGCGCGGGATCGGCGTCGCGGTCAGTGTCAGTACGTCCACATCGGCGCGCAGCGCTTTCAGCTGCTCCTTGTGGCGCACGCCAAAGCGGTGTTCCTCGTCGATGATCACGAGCCCCAGTTGCTTGAAGACCACGTCCGGCTGCACCAGCTTGTGCGTGCCGATCACGATATCGACTGTTCCATCGGCCAGCCCCTTGATCGCGGCGGTGACTTCCTTCTGCGAGCGGAAACGCGACAGTTCGACAATCTTCACCGGCCAATCGGCGAAGCGGTCGGAGAAATTCTGGTAATGCTGCTCTGCGAGCAGCGTGGTCGGTACCAGCACGGCGACCTGCTTGCCGCCTGCGACTGCCGCAAACGCGGCGCGCAGCGCGACCTCGGTCTTGCCAAAGCCGACGTCGCCGCAGACCAGCCGATCCATCGGCTTGCCCACGCGCATGTCGACCAGCACGGCTTCGATCGCGGCGGCCTGGTCGGCGGTTTCCTCGAAGCCGAAGCCTTCGGCGAATGCCTCGTAATCGTGGTGCGACCACTCGAATGCATAGCCCTCGCGCGCGGCGCGATGCGCGTACAGATTGAGCAATTCCGCCGCGGTATCGCGCACCTGCTCGGCGGCGCGGCGCTTGGCCTTTTCCCAAGTGCCGGCGCCGAGCTTGTGCAGCGGCGCGGCATCGGAAGCGCCGCCGGAATAGCGGCTGATCACATGCAGTTGCGATACCGGCACGTAGAGCTTGTCGCCGCCCGAGTATTCGATCAGCAGCAGCTCGTTCGCGCCTTCTCCCAGGTCCATCGAGATCAGGCCTTGGTAGCGGCCGATGCCGTGTGCTTCATGCACGACCGGATCGCCAACTTTCAGCTCGGACAGGTCGCGCAGCATCGCATCGGTGTTGCTGCGTTTTTGTTGACGCTTGCCGCGACTCTGGGCAACGGTCGGGTAGAGATTGGCTTCGGTGATGATTGCAAGCTGGTCTTCGCGCAGCAGGAAACCATTGAAGAACGGGGCGGCGACCAGCAGTAGCGGATCAGTTTTTTCGTTAAATTCCGCCCAGGATTCGGCCAGCTTGGGTTTCAGCCCGTATTCAGTGAAATACTGCGCCATGGTCTCGCGCCGGCCCAGGCTTTCGGCGCAGATCAGCACCCGGCCCGGGTGCAGGCTGATGAAGTGCTGCAGCTTGCTGAGCGGATTCTCGGCACGACGGTCTACGGCCAGGTCGGGCAGGGGATCGGTCAGGCTGGTTTCGCCTGCTGTTAACTCGATGCGGCGGTAGTTCTTGATGGCGCCGAACAGGCGGTCGGGCGCGAGGAAAAGCTGCGCGGGCGGCAGGATCGGCCGGTCCTTGTCGCCGATATTCAGGCGATGGCGTTCGGCGATATCGAGCCAGTACTGCTCGGCGGCCTGGTGCAGGTTGCCTTGCAGCACAATCACCGCATCGGCGGGCAGGTAGTCAAACAGCGTTGCGGTGTGGTCGAAGAACAGCGGCAGGTAATACTCGATCCCGGCCGGGGTGCTGCCGGCGGTGATGTCCTTGTACAGGCGCGATTTGGATGGATCGCCCTCGAATTCTTCGCGAAAGCGCTGGCGGAATTTGCTGCGTCCGCCGTCGTCGAGCGGAAATTCGCGTGCTGGCAGCAGGCGGATCTCCGGCACCGGGTAAAGGCTGCGCTGGCTGTCCACGTCGAAGGTGCGGATGGTTTCGATCTCGTCATCGAACAGGTCGATGCGGTAAGGCAGCGGCGAGCCCATCGGGAACAGGTCGACCAGGCCGCCGCGGATCGAGAACTCACCCGGTCCGTAAACCTGCGTCACGTTGCTGTAGCCGGCAAAGGCCAGATCAGCGCGCAGCTTGTCGGCGTCGAATCTCTGGCCTTTTTTCAGGAAGAACGAATAGGCGGTCAGGTATTCGAGCGGGGGCAACACGCTCATGGCGGTTTGCACCGGCACGATCAGCACATCGGCTT
Organism: Pseudomonadota bacterium; assembly: GCA_018261735.1. Taxonomy (GTDB): domain Bacteria; phylum Pseudomonadota; class Gammaproteobacteria; order Burkholderiales; family Chitinibacteraceae; genus Formivibrio. The sequence goes on along the minus strand of JAGTRM010000021.1, from coordinate 63,300 downwards.
CGTTGTTCCGTATCTGCCACAGGCTCGCCAGCCGCTCGGAAATCAGTTCATGGTGCGGCGAGAAATGGTCGTACGGCAGTGTTTCCCAGTCGGGCAGCATGACCACCGATTTGGTCGGCGCCAGCCAGCGGATCTCTTCTTTCAGTCGCGCTGCTGCTTGGGCATTGGCTGCCAGAATAACCAGGGGTTTGATTTTTCCGGCGTAATGCGCCAGGAACAGGCTATCGGCCGAGCCGTGGGGCGTGGCGATTTGCAGGCGCTCGTGCGCATGGGGCAGGGCTGGGAGATGCATGATGCCGACACTGATACAAAGGGGAGCCATTATAGCAACCGGGCGCGACGGCTTTGCCGAATTGCCAGGGCGGTGTTGATTTTTTACCAGGAATCGGCAAGGATGTGCGGCCAGCTCTTCCTTACACGCATTCCTTTCAACGCAGGCTTCATGACCGCAAAACACAACTTTTGGCAAACCGGCTGGCTGATCTGCGGTGGACTGCTATGTCTGGCTTTGCTGGTTGGACGGATCAGTTATCCTGCTTTGGGTGTGTGTTTCATTTGCCCGACCCATGGTGTTGCGGCCGCCTTGTTGCTGGTGCTGGGCTACCGTTTCTGGCCGTTTCTGTTGCCTGCGCTCATCCTGTTGCCACTGCTTGATGGGCAGCCGCTGCCGGTGGTGGCCGGAAAAAGCATCACCTCGCTGGCGACCATTTTTCTCGCGACCCATTTGTTCCATTCCCTGGCGATACGCGGCCGTTTGCGCCTGCGCGGGGCGCTGCAGTTGCTGTTGAGCGGACTCGTGCTGGCGGTGCTGACCGTCGGGTTGTCATCGCTGATGCAACTTTGGGTCAAGGGATTCCCGCATGTGGGCTTGACCGGCTACAAACTGTTTTCCGGCTGGATGGCCGAGGTGTTGGGTTATTTGGTGGCTTTTCCCCTGGTTATGCTCTGGCACGAGGGCGGGGTGGCGGTGTGGCGCAAGCGCAGCCTTGAGCTTGGCATCGCGTTGGCGGGTTCCGTGGTTGGCGCGTGGTTGCTCTTCCGTAGCCATGGCGTGGATGCGGGCGGCTGGCATTTCTTGTTGTTCCCCATGATGATCTGGATTGCCCTGCGGCTGGGGCAGGGCGGCGTGGCCCTGGTGACTCTTGCGTTGGCGCTGTGCCTGGGGCCAGTTTTTGCACAGATGCCCGGTGCAACGGCACTGCCGTCACAGCTTCTTTTGCTGAACCTCGCTGCGACCGGGCTGTTGCTAGCCGCCCTGTCCGAAGAGGAAACCAGCGCCACGCGCGAAATTGCCTCGGAACGCCATACACTGAATGCGATTCTCAATGCCTTGCCTGCCCACATCTACCTGGAAAATACCGAGGGGAGCCTGGTTTACGTTAACCAGGCGTTTGCCCGGCTGGCAGGGTGCCAGGCGGACGAGCTGACCAATACTTCCAGTGCGCCCATTCGCAAGAAACTGGGCCTGCCCGAGATTCCCCCAGCTGCGGACGGGAAAGATTTTGAGTGCACGTTGAATGCCGGGGCTGATTCCCGCACCTTGGTCTGCAACAGTCTGACTCTTTGCGATGACCAAGGGACGCACTACGGCGATTGCTTCATGGCGACCGACATCACCGACCGGCTGGCCTCCGAGCAGCAACTGCGGCTTGCCGCGCAAGTGTTCGAAAGCGCTTCGGAAGGGATTGTGATGACCGATGCGCGCGGCAAGATCAATGCGGTGAATCCGGCCTTTAGCCGGATTACCGGCTTCGCCGCCGAAGAGGCCATTGGCAAGACCTGCAACGCATTCCGGCATATTGAACACGGTACTTCCCTGAAGCGGGAGATTCGCACCCGTTTGCGTAATGACGGCATGTGGCAGGGCGAATTGCCGGGGCGCCGGAAAAACGGCGAGGTCTACCCGGCGTGGGGTTCCCTGTGCGGCGTGCGCGATGAAGATGGCCGGCTGACCCATTACGTGGCGGTGTTCAGCGACTTTACCGCGCGCAAGGAGGTTGAGGATCGGCTGCAGTTCCTCGCGCAGCGCGATCCGCTGACCTTGCTGCATAACCGCAGTGCGCTGCAGGGCAAGCTCGATACGGCGCTGGCTAGTGCCAAACACGCGCGTGAACGTGTCGCGCTGTTTTTCATCGATCTGGATCGCTTCAAGGTGATCAACGACAGCCTGGGCCATGCCGTTGGCGACGAGCTATTGCAGGTCGTTGCGCTGCGTTTACGTTTTTGCCTGAAGGAGCGGGATTTCATTGTCCGCTTTGGCGGCGACGAATTCACAGTGATCATCGAAGATGCACCGTCCGATGACGACTTGGCCGTGATTGCCGAGCGCATCATCGCGGACATCGCCCGGCCCTGCATCGTGCGCGGGCATGAATTGTTTGTGACCTGCAGCATCGGGATCAGCCGCTTCCCCGGCGATGCACAGGATGCCACCGCGTTGATGCGGATGGCGGACATGGCCATGTATCGCGCCAAGGACCAAGGCAAGAACACGTTCCAGTTCCATGCCAACGACATCAGTGCCCAGGTGTCGGCCCGGAACCACCTGGAAGGACACCTGCGCTCCGCCTTGGGGCGCAACCAGTTCGTGCTGTACTTCCAGCCGCTTTACGATCTGGCCGGCGAAGATTATTACGGCGTCGAGGCGCTGGTGCGCTGGCATCACCCTGAACTGGGCATGGTGCCGCCGGCCAGCTTTATTCCGCTGGCGGAAGAATCCGGCCTGATCGAGGCGCTGGGCACCTGGGTGATCCACGAGGCGTGCCGGCAGATTCGCGAATGGCTCGATGTGGGGATTGATCCGCGCCAGGTTTCCGTGAATCTTTCGCCGCGCCAGTTCCAGCGCGGGAAACTGGTCGACACGGTTCAGCATGCACTGGACAATGCCGGCTTGCCGCCGGAGCGGCTGACGCTGGAAATCACCGAAAGCATCATCATGCACAATCCCGATGAAGCGCGTGAAATTTTGACCGAACTGCGCCAGATGGGGGTGCGGGTCGCAATTGATGACTTCGGTTCCGGCTATTCGTCGCTGGCGTATCTGAAACTTTTTCCGCTGGATAGTCTGAAGATCGACCGCGCGTTTATCTCGCCCCTGCCTGATGATGGCAACAGTGCGGCCATTGTCGAGGCCATCGTGGCCATGTCGCGCAAGCTCAAGCTTGCCGTCGTGGCCGAAGGGGTTGAAACTGCAGAACAATCCAGCTTCCTGCGCAGCATCGGTTGCGATGTTGCCCAAGGTTACCTGTACAGCCGTCCTCTGCCCGCAGACAAACTGCCCGCTGCGCTGAAGACGCTGGACTTTCCGATATAGGTTTGAAGAAACATGCAAAAAAAGACCATTTTCGGCTTTCACGCCGTTAAATCCCGCCTGCGTCGCTTGCCCGACAGCGTGCTTGAACTCTACATCAACGCCGGGCGCAACGATCCACGCATGCGCGAGCTGGTGGATCTGGCCGAAAAGCAGGGGCGAAAAGTTCACGCGCTCGACAACGATCGTCTGACCGGCTTGGCCGGCTCGCCGCGCCATCAAGGCGTGGCTGCGTTGATCGATGTCGGCAAGAGCTTCCTGGCGCTGGAAGACGTGCTGGAAGACCTGGATGAACCGCCTTTCCTGCTGGTACTCGATGGCGTGACCGATCCGCACAACCTGGGCGCCTGCCTGCGCGTGGCCGATGCCATGGGCGTGCACGCCGTCATCGCCCCGAAGGATAAATCCGCGCCGATCAATGCCACGGTATCCAAGGTGGCCTGCGGCGCGGCCGAGGTGGTGCCCTACATCATGGTGACCAACCTCGCCCGGGCCCTGCGCGACATGAAGGATGCCGGCGTGTGGATTGTCGGTACCGATGCCGACGGCAGCAGCGATCTTTACCACTTCGAGCAGACCGGGCCGCTCGCCTGGGTACTCGGTGCCGAAGGTCACGGCATGCGCCGGCTGACGCGCGAGCATTGCGATGCGCTGGTGTCGATTCCGATGTATGGCACGGTGGAAAGCCTGAATGTGTCGGTCGCGACCGGCATCGTGCTGGCGGAAAGTCGGCGCCAGCGGCAGATGCTGGCGGAGCGTGGGGCGAAGTAAATTTTTTACCGCGTGACCGCGATATTCAGCTGGTTTCGGAGACTCGGGGCGGTTCCAACCGGCATGAGGGATCACAGCTACATGCAAACCACCCTCATCCCCTGTAAGGCCGCAGAGGAGTGGAGCGAGACAAATTTGTTTACAAAATTGGCTCGCGACCGACGCAGGGAACCCCGGAGGGGCGGCCGCTTGGGGGCTGCTTTCTTTGGATACTTTCTTTGCAGAAGCAAAGAAAGTATCACGCCATGCCGGGCGGGACCGGCACCCAAAATACGCGCCGAAGGCGCATAAGGCCTGACAAGGAAGTTAGACTATTTTTAGGGCCTGAAAATTAACCAAAACCTCTACAGGAAGGCTTCGTATTTTCACTTTGTATTCTTCATGATTAAAAAACCACTCTTCGAGTATTAGTCTGATACTAGAACAAGAGTTTCGTGTCATATCTAAGCGAGATATAAGTCTTTCGAATTCTCGCTTTTCCTTCGTAAATAAATACATAGCACCTGGAAGTTTGTGAACAATCCAGTTTCTCTCGCGAACAATCTCAGCAATGTGGTATCGGAAAGTATCCACAAAATAAACGCTGGCATTAAGCTGCGTGTTTAGCTTTCCAAGAACCATCTTGAAGTCGCGATCAAGGGCATTCCAAGCATCTTCAGTATCTTTGAACTCTTCGTTTTTCACCACGCACAGCACAACTGCTAGTAAGTATTCAAATTTATGAAATTCGCTAACGGTTTTACCTAGCGATACATGAAACCTTATTAACTCGTTGTCATCTGGTTGATAAATTTCGCGTAGTTCTAACATTGTTTTTTTAGCCCGTCAGTACGAGAGTAGGAATCTAGGCCTACCGCACCTTTTTCTTTGCAACCGACTTCTTCGCCTCCACCTGCTTGACCGGTTTTTTCTTGGGTTTGGGCTTGGCTGCTGCCGCAGGTTTAGCCGGCTCAACCGGCGGGCGATCCTTGGCTTCCCGGATCGCCTCGGCCAATTCCAGCACTGCCGTCGCATACAGCGTGCTCTTGTTGTAGCGCGTGATCGCGTAGAAATTCTTGAAACCCAGGAAGTAGTTCGTCTGCCCCGGCGCGACTTCCAACGAGTACAGCACGGCGGGTTGGGTGGTTTCCAGCTCGCGCAGCGGGGCGACGCCTTTGGCCATCAGCTCGGCCACGCTGTAGTGCAGATTGAATTTGTCGGCGATCAGCTCGTCGACCTGATTGCCCGAAACGTTGACCGGCACCATGGTGTCGCCGCCGGCCTGCCAGCCGTGCAAAGCCAGGTAGCTGGCGACGCTGGCCATCGCGTCGACCGGCGTGTTCCAGATGTCGTGGTGGCCATCGCTGTTCCAGTCCACCGCAAACGCGCGGAACGAGGAGGGCATGAATTGCGGCCACCCCAGCGCACCGGCGTAAGAGCCCTTGAATGACAGCGGATCTTCTTTCTCACCGCGCGCTAGCAGCAGGAATTCGGTCAGCTCCTTGCGGAAAAATTCGGCACGGCGCGGGTAGTCAAACGCTGCGGTGGCGAGCACGTCGAGTACACGGAAGCTGCCAGTGTTCTTGCCGAACAGCGTTTCCACATCGAGGATCGCGACGATCACGGCCGGATCGACCTGATATGCCTTGCTGATCTCCATCAAGTCTTTTTCATGCTCGCGCCAAAAGGCGGCGCCGACATTAATCCGCTTGGTGTTGACGAAATCGGTGCGGAATACATGCCAGGGGCGGCCTGTGGATGGTCGGTCGAAAATGGCGAGGATGCCGGGTTTGGGTTCGATGCGGGTAAACAGGTTGACGAGTTCGGTTTCATCGAAGCCGTGCTCGCGCGCCGTGGCCGCCAGATATTCCCGCACTTCGGGACGGGCAACCAGGGTTTCGTTGGCGTGGGCGAACAGACTGCTGGCGCACAGGGCGAGTGCTGCAAAAGTTTTTTTCAAAATGGGTTCCGGTGAGGCTTAGTGTGAGAGTGCGCTGGAAAGCAGGCGCGCTGTGATATCCACGATCGGAATGATCCGGTCGTACGCCATGCGGGTCGGGCCGATTACGCCCAGCGTGCCGACGACTTCACCGTCCACCTGGTACGGCGCGGCGATGACCGAGCATTCATCGAGCGGGGCGATGCCGGCTTCGTTGCCGATATAGATCTGCACCCCGGCCGCACGGTTGCCCAGCTCAAGCAGTTGCAGCAGCGAGGTTTTCTGCTCGAACAGATCAAAAAGCTGCTTCATGCGCGCAACGTTGGACGAAAGATCGGAAATGCCGAGCAACTGGTGTTCGCCGGCAATCACGACATGATCACCCTGGTTGGAAATGCTGTTGGATACGGAGACCGCCGCGTTCATCAGACCGACGATATCGCTTTTCAGGCGTACCAGTTCGTTCTGGACCAGGCGCACCAGGTTCACCAGGGTTTTTCCGGCGCAGTGCTGGTTCAGGAAATTGCTGGCTTCGAGCAGTTCATTCGTGCCGAACTGGCGCTCGGTCTGGATGATGCGGTTCTGCACGTCGCCATCGCCGGTGACCAGAATCAGCAGCACGCGCTTGTCGGAAAGCTGCAGGAACTCAATATGCTTGAGCGTGATCTCGTGCCGCTTGGGCGACATGACCACGCCGGCAAAATGCGTGAGCTGGGAAAGCAGTTGCGAGGCCGCGGCGATGGTGCGTTGTGGGCTATCCACCGGCAGGTGTTCTTCCATCTCGCGGATTTCCAGCTTTTGCAACGGTTGCACCGCAAGCAGGGAGTCGACAAACAGCCGGTAGCCGCGCACGGTCGGTATGCGCCCGGCGGAGGTGTGCGGGCTGGCAACGAAGCCGCGTTCTTCCAGCTCGGCCATCACATTGCGGATAGTCGCGGGGCTGACGTCCAAACCGGAAAACTGTGAAAGCGTCTTCGAACCGACGGGCTGCCCCTCGGCAATATAGCGTTCGATCAACGTTTTCAGCAGGATCTGGGCTCGATCATTCAGCATGGCGGGGCGGCTCATGCGTTTTTCTCCGGGGTTGTGAAGCGGTCAGGCTGGATTTTAGCGCGTGTTGTGTGTTTAATGCGTTCAACGCAACCCGATTATCAGTCATGAACAGCCTCTTTAAAACAATTGTCCTGATCGGCCGGCCTTCCACGCCAACCTTGAAAGACCCGATACAGCGTCTGATGGAGATGTTGCCCACCCATGGGGTGCGGGTACTGGTCGAGCAGGAAACAGCCCGCGAGCACCAGCTCGATAACTGCCAGTCGGTTACCCAGGAAAATGTGGGGAAACTCGCTGATCTGGTGATCTCGCTCGGTGGCGATGGCGTGATGCTGGGCGCGGCGCGCCTGGTCGCACCGTACCATGTCCCCCTGATCGGCATTAACCAGGGGCGTTTGGGTTTTCTGACCGATATTGCCATGTCGACCATGGAAGAGCAGGTTACCCAGATTCTGCAAGGTGCGTTCTCTCCGGAAGACCGCATCATGCTCGAATCGACCGTGGTGCGCGATGGCAAGGAAATCGACCGCCAGCTTGCGTTCAACGATGTGGTGATGTGTCGCGGCAACACCGGCGCCATGATTGATTTCGAGCTGTTCATCGATGGCAAGTTCGTTTGCAGTCAACGGGGCGATGGTTTGATCGCCGCTACGCCAACAGGTTCCACTGCCTATGCGCTGGCCTCCGGTGGGCCGATCCTGCACCCCAGCCTGCCCGCGATCGCGCTGGTGCCGATCTGCCCGCAATCGTTGTCCAATCGCCCGCTCGTTGTGACGGATTCCAGCCTGGTCGAAATCATGCTGACCCGCGCCCGCGATGTCCATGTCTATTACGACAATCAATACGATGTCCGCCTGCAGGCGCACGACCGCCTGACTGTTCGCCGCTTCCGCAACACGCTGCGGATACTGCATCCGCATACTTACCATTACTACGATACCCTACGCGAAAAACTGCGCTGGGGTGAACAGGTTGTCTGATCCTTTGGCCCCTTTCCGCCCATGTTGCTGACTCTTACGCTACGCAATTTCGTTATCGTTCGCGAGCTGGAACTCGAATTCCGTCAGGGCTTGACTGTCCTCACCGGGGAAACCGGTGCCGGCAAATCGATATTGATCGATGCGCTGGGACTGTTGCTGGGCGATCGCGCCGATGCCGGCGTGGTGCGCCAGGGCGCCGAGCGGGCGGAGTTGGCTGCGCGGTTTGCCATTGCCGGATTAGCACCGGCGCAAGGCTGGCTGGCGGATAACGAACTGGCCGGCGACGATGCCGACGAATTGCTGCTGCGCCGTGTGATCGATAGCAACGGCAAGTCGCGCGCCTGGATCAACGGTGCGCAGGCCACGCTGGCGCAGCTCAAGGAACTGGGCGAAACACTGGTGGAAATCCACGGCCAGCATGAACATCAATCGTTGCTCAAAACCGATGCCCAGCGCGATTTGCTCGATGCGTATGCCGGCACCGTGGCGCCGACGCGCGATTTGGGCAGCGTCTATCGCGATTGGCGCAGGATGGCCGACGAATTGGCGGCGGCAGAGGCCAATGCCGATGCGTTCGAGGCCGAGCGCGAACGCCTGCAATGGCAGTTGGATGAAGTCGCGGCTTTGGGTTTTACCGCTGCCGAATGGCCGGAATTGCAGGCCGAGCATAAGCGCCTGAACCATGCCGCGAGCCTGATCGATGGTGTGCAGTCAAGTCTTTCTGCCTTGGCCGATGGCGATGAAAACTGCCAGGGCTGGATTGCCAGCGTGAATTCCCGCCTTGCCGAGCTTGCCGATTACGATGCCGGCGTGAACGAAGCGCAAGAATTGTTGGCCGGTGCCGAAGCGCAATTGGCCGAAGCCATCAACGCGTTGCGCCACTACGCCGACCGGCTTGAACTCGATCCGGAACGCTTGCAGGAAGTCGAAACCCGTATGGATGCGGTGTTTCGCATGGCGCGCAAATACCGGGTGGAACCCGAACAATTGCCGCAGAAGTTGGCGGCCTGGCAGACGCGATTGGGCGAGCTGGGCGGCAGCGCCGGGCTCGATGCGTTGCGCGCTGGTGTGGTTCAGGCCGAAGCACGCTACCGCAAGCAGGCGGGCGAGCTTTCGGCCTTGCGCCGCGCCGCGGCTGACAAGCTGGCCCTGGCCGTGACCGCCGAGCTGCAACAGCTGGCGTTGGCAGGCAGCCGTTTCGAAATAGCCCTTAATACCTTGGACAAACCTGCCGCCTACGGGCTTGAGCAGATTGAATTCCGTGTGGCCAACCATGCATCGGCTCCGGCCAAGGCAATGGCCAGGATTGCTTCCGGTGGCGAGCTTTCCCGGATCAGCCTGGCATTGCAGGTGATTACCAGCCAGCTTACCGGCGCACCGACTCTGATCTTCGACGAAGTGGACGTGGGCATCGGCGGCCGGGTTGCCGAAATTGTCGGTCGTCTGCTGGCCGAACTGGGCAGCAGCCGTCAGGTGCTGTGCATTACCCATCTGCCACAGGTTGCCGCCTGCGGCGCCAATCATTTGCAGGTCAGCAAATCGCAGGACGCCCATGGCGTGGCCAGCCAGATTGCAGCGCTCGATGCTCCGGCGCGGATCGAGGAAATTGCCCGCATGCTCGGCGGCGTGGAGATCACCGATACCACGCGCAAGCATGCCGCAGAGATGCTGGCCGGCGGTTGATGTTTATCCCAGTCTGACTTGCTGACTACGTACTTTCCTGTTTGGAGAATGAATCTGTGAAACAAAAGACGATTTTGGTTACCGGTGCCAGCGCCGGTTTTGGCCTGGCAATTGCCGAACGTTTTGCCGCGCGAGGCGACAAGGTGATTGCCTGCTCGCGTCGTACCGCATCGCTTGAAGCGTTGGCGGCCGCACATGAAGGCCGTGTGCTGGTGCTGCCACTGGATGTGCAGGACCGGGCAGCGGTGGCTGCAACCATCGACGCCTTGCCGGCGGATTTCCAGCAGATTGATGTCCTGGTCAACAACGCCGGGCTGGCGCTGGGCCTGGAGCCCGCTCAGTCGGCGTTTCTGGATGACTGGGATACGATGATCGCCACCAATTGTTCCGGCCTCGTGTATGTGACGCGTGCGGTGTTGCCGGGCATGGTGGCGCGCGGCCGTGGGCAGGTGATCAATATCGGTTCGGTGGCGGGCCTGTTTGCCTATCCGGGCGGCAATGTTTACGGTGCGACCAAGGCGTTCGTGCACCAGTTCACCAACAACCTGAATGCTGATCTGATCGCGACCGGCGTGCGGGCCACGTGCGTTGAACCGGGTTTGTGCGGTGGCACCGAGTTTTCATCGGTCCGCTTCAAGGGAGATGATGCACGGGCCGCATCCGTCTACGACGGCACGCAACCGCTGACGGCTGAAGATATTGCCGATACCGTGGAATGGCTGGCAGATCGTCCGGCGCATGTCACGATTGGCAGCATCACGATGATGCCCAGTTGCCAATCGTTCGGGCCGCTGGCAGTCAAGCGCAAATCCTGATTGTTTCTGGTTTGGATAGAGTGAGGACCGGCTGGTTCAGTGTTGTCGGGCGGGCAGGTTGGCCAGCGTGCCGGCATTGAGCACCCGGGTGAAACCGGCTTCTTGCAGGATGCGTTGGGCGCTGGCCGAGCGCATGCCGCTGGCACAGTAGACCACTACTGGATAGTAGCGCCTTACACTTGCGGTTGCGATTGCCTCGTCAATCAGGTCGAGCGGAATGTTGATCGCGCCTGGATAATGGCCGCCGGAAAACGCCGTGGGGCTGCGTACATCCACTACAATCGCGCCTTCCGCCAGCGCGCGGATCACGGACTGGCTGTCACTGCGCTGCATGACACTCCAGAGTCGAATGAAAAAATAGATGCCGGCAACGATTGCAATGGCGGTCAACATATTCTGATCCATGCTGAGCTCCTTTTCTTACAATTACAATATACATAGATGCATTCCTTATTGAAAATGAGAATCAGACAGGCGGATGGGTTGATGGCATGACGGACATGGATTTCATGCGACTGGCGCTGGCCGAGGCCCAAAAAGCGGCTGCATTGGGCGAAGTGCCGGTGGGGGCGGTGGTGGTGCTGGATGGCGAGGTGATTGCCAGTGGCTTCAATCAGCCGATCAGCCGGCACGATCCTTCGGCGCATGCGGAAATGCTGGCCTTGCGCGCGGCGGCCGAAAAGCTCGGTAATTACCGCCTTCCCGGCTGCGAACTATTTGTGACGCTGGAGCCTTGCATCATGTGCGCCGGTGCGATGATGCATGCGCGCCTCGCTCGCGTGGTTTTTGCTGCGCCGGACCCGAAAACCGGTGCCGCGGGGAGCGTGATCAATCCGTTTGAAGAACGGCGCCTCAATCACCATACCGAGGTGCTGGGCGGCGTGCTTGCCGAAGAGGCGGCGCAGATGCTTTCCGGGTTTTTTTCCCGCCGGCGCGAAGAACAAAAGGCAGCGCGGCAAACCGCAACAACTGGAGAATCACCATGCGCCTGATCATTGATTTGGCCCGCCAGAACTTGAGCCTGTTCGACGATGTCGGCGCGCTGCTGCGCGAATACCCGGTTTCCACCGCCAGGCTCGGCGCCGGTGAGCAGAAGGGCAGCTATCAGACTCCGCGCGGCCGGCACGTGATCCGCGCCAAGATCGGCGCCGGGCTCCCCTATGGCGCCGCACTGGTGGGCCGCCGCCCGACTGGCGAAATCTGCACGATCGAACACTTGGCGCAGATGCCCGAGCGCGACTGGATTCTGAGCCGCATCCTGTGGTTATCCGGCAGCCAGCCCGGTTTCAACCAACTGGGCAATTGCGACACCATGGCACGCTATATCTACATCCACGGCACGCCCGATGAGGAGCCGATGGGCGTGCCGCAATCGCATGGCTGCATCCGCATGCGCAACGCCGACGTGATCGACTTGTTCGAGCGCGTGTCGGTTGGTACGGAAGTGTTGATCGTGCCGGAAAATGCCGCCGACCCGGCCAGCTTTCCGCTGGTGCAACTCGAATGGCGCAAGGGGCGTGCCGCGCTGTCTTCGATTCGTCAGACGGTATTTGTCGAAGAGCAGGGCGTTCCGGCTGAAATTGAACTCGATAGCGCCGATGCCGGCGCCACGCATTTCCTGATCTGGGATTGGCAAGGTCGGCCGGCCGCCTGTGCGCGCCTGCTGGCGGAAGGCAAGGTCGGGCGCATGGCTGTGTTGCCGCAGTGGCGCGGCCAGGGCTTGGGCGAGCGCCTGCTGCAGGCCGTCATGCAAGAAGCCAAAATGCGCGGCTGGTTCGAACTGCGTGCCGCGGCGCAGGCCAGCGTGACCGGTTTTTACGCCAAGGCCGGGTTCGAGCCGGTGGGCGATCCGTTCGAGGCCGCCGGGATTGCGCACCAGATGATGCGGGTTTTTCTCTAACGTGGCTTTCATTGGGCCGCTGCGTCCACTGCAATAGGCTTCAACTTTTTAGGTTTATTGATGCAAGTTCTCTCCCTCGCCATCACGCTTTTCTTCGTGCTCGATCCGTTCGGCAATCTGCCTATCGTGCTCAGCTTGCTCAACAAGGTCGAGGAAAAACGCCGCTGGAAGGTAGTGCTGCGCGAAGCGTTGATTGCACTGGTGCTGCTGGTGGTGTTCTACGCGGTGGGGCCGCAGTTCATCAGCCTGCTCGGCGTGGATTCTTCCGATTTGACGATCTGCGGTGGCGTGGTGCTGGGGATTATCGCGCTGCGACTGGTGTTCCCGGATGAACGCGCCGGTAATGGCAAAGAGGAGGAAGCCGAACCCTTTATCGTGCCGCTGGCGATTCCGCTGATGGCCGGGCCGTCGGCGCTGGCCACGGTGATGATCATGGCCGCGCAATCGGCGGCCAACCCGCTTGCCGGACTGGGGATGATGACGCTGGCCTGGTTCGTGACTGCCGTTTTGCTGCTGCTGGGTGTGCTGCTCGGCAGTTTTATTCCGCCGCGCCTGTTGATAGCTTTCGAGCGGCTGTCTGGCCTGCTGCTCGCGGTCATCTCCGTGCATATGGTGATGACCGGCGTGAAGGCTTATCTTACCGTTGCGAGCTGATTACGCGCTAACCGGCCGGCGATACACCAGCTGTACCAGACCGGTATGGAAGGACTTGCTGGAAACCAGTTCCAGCGCCGTTTCCGGCTGCTTGCCGCGGAATAATGGAATGCCCTGGCCGAGCAGGATCGGATGGATCGAGAGGATGATCTCGTCGACCATGCCGGTTTGCAGGCATTCGTCGACCAGCTTCGAGCCACCCATCAGCCAGATCGTGCCGCCTTCTTCCTGCTTGGCACGTCCAATCCAGTTCTGCACCGACTCGGTCACAAAAGTCACGTTCGGATCGGTCTGGCCAGCGAGGCTCTTGGAAAACACCACGCCTTCCTTGCCGTCGTACGGGTAATCGCCCATTTCCTTGAGCTTGTCCCAGGTGTGGCGGCCCATGATCACGGTGTCGACATCGTCGTAAAACGCTTCGTAACCGTAATCCTGGTCGTCGAACAACCAATCGATGCCGCCGTCTTCACGGGCGATGTAGCCATCCAGGCTGGTGGCGATAAACAGGCTGACTTTGCGGGTACTTTCCATAGTTCAGTTCTTCATTGCGGAGTAGACAGGATTGAAAAATTGCGCCAGCGCCGTCCCGGGCGAGGGCTGGCGCATGAAGGCTTCGCCGACGAGGAAGGTGTTCACGCCGTTGTTGTGCATCAGCTGCACGTCCGGCGTGGCAAGGATGCCGCTCTCGGTCACGACGATGCGATCTTTGGGCATGCGATCGAGCAGGTCGAGCGTGGTTTGTAGCGTGACTTCGAACGTGCGCAGGTTGCGGTTGTTCACGCCCACCAGCGGCGTGGACAGTTGCAGCGCGGCATCGAGTTCCTCACCGTTGTGCACTTCCACCAGTACGGCCATTCCAAGGTGATGCGCCTGCGCTTCCAGGTCGCGCATCTGCGCCAGATCGAGCGCGGCGGCGATCAGCAGGATGCAGTCCGCGCCCCAGGCGCGCGCCTCGTAAACCTGGTAATCGCCGATCATGAAATCCTTGCGCAGCGCGGGCAGGGCACAGGCGGCGCGGGCGGCTTTCAGGTAATCGGCATGACCCTGGAAGTAATGCACATCGGTCAGTACCGACAGACACGCCGCGCCATGCTCGGCATAATCCTCGGCAATCGCAGCGGGGTGGAAATCGGCGCGGATCACGCCCTTGGACGGGCTGGCCTTCTTGATCTCGGCGATCACGCCGGGCAGCTTGGCCGCGTGCTTGGCGCGAATCGCGCCGACGAAATCGCGTCGGTCGGTATTGGCTTCGGCTTCTTCACGAATCGCAGTCAGCGGAATCGCTTTTTTCGCCGCAGCGACTTCATCGGCTTTGGTGGCGAGGATTTTGTTCAGGATGTCGGACATATGGTTTTTTCGTGGGGTGTGCAAATGCAGTTAGGCATTTGCGCACCGATCAGGTGTCAGTGGTTAATTTACTGGGCTGGCCCGCGTGCGCAAAAAGTGCGCAACCTACAAGGCTGGGGTATGGGAAGCAGGGATACGCTGGGTGGGATGAGGAAACGCGTTATCCCCGTAAGCACCCAGCACCTGCGAAATGATCACCTGATAGCCATTAAGCCATTTTGCTTGTTCGGTTTTGGCTTTCAGGTGTGCCGGGTGATGCATCAACGCATCGAGCCCACTGCGATCGGCCCAATAATAGGTATTGGCAATCTGGCCGTTGGCAGGATTATCCCAGGATTCTTCACCGAGATAGCCCGGTGTTGTCCGGGCGAAATCGGCGATTTGCTGGTCCAGAGCATGAAAGGCATCATCAAATTGTTTTTTGATAAAAATAAAAGTTGCTGAATACACATCCTCTCCTTGGGGCAATGCGCAGTCAGGGTTTGAATCCCTGTGTCATCTCGGCCCTCTTGCCAAGCTTCGCACGCAGCTTATCCGAAAACGGCGTTCATTTCTGCTGCATGGGCTTTGATTTCGTCCTGCAGCGCAAGGTAGGGTTCGCCGATGCCGTGGTCCCCGTTGGTTTCATCCATATCCAGATGCATCCACTCGTAGCGACCGCCTACCAGCAGGTTGCCGATAAACACGACATCGCTCAGGTTCCGGGGCTTCTCCGGGATGGCGCGCAGGACATCGTGATCGCGCACGGCTTCAATGATGTCTTCAGGCATGCCGAGTACGTTCAAAACTGTCAGGCCGATGCTTTCGTGCCATTGGGCGATAACATATTTCATTGATTCGGGGCGGGTGCGCAAGGCGCTGTACTGCGTGGCGCGATACAGCATGTAAAAAGCGCCAAGATCGTGCACCAGGCCTGCCATCATCGCTTCGTCCGGGTTGATGCGGGTTAGCCGTTTGGCAATCACATAGGTGGCGCTGGCCGTCTGCATGGAGTGGTTCCACAGATGTTGAGCCATCTCCCCAAAGCCCACCATGTCGCGCGAGCGCAACATCTGGTTCATGGTGATGGCCATCGCCGTGCTGCGTACGATTTCCAGACCAAGGCGGCTGACTGCGCCTTTGACATCCCTGACTTCATTGCCGTTCGGATTGAAGGCTACGGAGTTGGCCATGCTCAACAATTTTGAGCCGATGAGAGGTTCAAAGCGGAGTTGATCAACAATCTTGCTGATGGGTTGATCGGCATCTCGCAGCGCCTTGCGGATGCGGGTGGCGACATCAAAACAAGTTGGAAAAACAACCTCGCCGGAAAGCTCTTTGGCAATGTCTTCCAGCATCTGGAAGCGCTGTTTGTTGAGCTCGTCACCGGTAATATCGGGTTCTAGTGCGGTTGACATGGGCGGATCCTTGTTTGAATCAGCAAGCGTATGTAAACATCAAACAAACCACCAATTTTGTTTCGTCTTTGGCAGCTTGGGCGGGTTAAGTAACCCGCCCTTGGGCGGAGGTTTGCCTGCCGATCAAGCCTTGAATCCCTGCGTCATTGCGACCAGTGCATCGAGCTTCGCCTGCGCCGCACCGTTGTCGATCACTTCCCTGGCCTTGGCGATGCCATCCTTGAGCGTGGCGGCGATGCCGGCGGTGTAGATCGCGGCACCGGCATTCAGGCAGACGATATCGTGGGCCGGACCGGGTTCGCCAGCGAGTACGCCGCGGACCTTGACGATCGATTCGGCGGTGCTGCCGGCATGCAGGTCGTCGAGCGTGCAAAGTTCAAAACCGTAATCGCGCGGGTCGAGTTCGTATTCGGTGATGGTGCCGTTCTTGAGTTCGGCGACTTGCGTGGTGTCGGTCAGCGTGATTTCGTCCATGCCGTCGCGGCCCATCACCACCATCGCATGCTTGCTGCCCATCTGTTGCAGCACGCGCGCAATGATGCCGACGAGGTCGGTGTGGAAAACGCCGATCAGCTGGTTGTCGGCCTTGGCCGGGTTGGTTAGCGGCCCGAGGATATTGAAGATGGTGCGCACGCCCATTTCGCGGCGAACCGGCGCAACGTGTTTCATCGCGCTGTGATGGTTCGGAGCGAACATGAAGCCCACGCCCAGTTCGTCGATGCATTCGCCGACTTGGCCCGCGGTGATGGCCAGATTCACGCCCAGTGCCTCAAGTGCGTCGGCACTGCCCGAGCTCGACGATACCGCGCGGTTGCCGTGCTTGGCGACGCGTCCGCCTGCTGCGGCGAGCACGAACATCGATGTGGTCGAGATATTGAACGAATGCAGCCGGTCGCCGCCGGTGCCGACGATGTCGATCAGGTGGCTGCGGTCGGCCACCACGACCGGTGTGGCGAATTCGCGCATCACTGTGGCTGCGGCGGCAATCTCGGAGACCGATTCCACTTTGCAGCGCAGGCCCATCAGCAGTGCTGCGGTCTGAACCTGGCTCAGTTCACCCGACATGATCTGCCGCATCAAGTGCAGCATCTCGTCGTAAAAAAGCTCGTTGCCGTCGATCAGGCGGTTGAGTGCGGCCTGGATGGTGATCATGGCGGGCTTCCTTATGCGTATTCTTTGAGGAAATTGTCGAGCATCTTGTGGCCGTGCTCGGTCAGGATCGATTCCGGGTGGAACTGCACGCCTTCAACGGCCAGCGTCTTGTGGCGCACGCCCATGATCTCGCCATCTTCGGTCCAGGCGGTGATTTCCAGGCAATCGGGCAGCGATTCGCGCTCGATGGCGAGCGAGTGGTAGCGGGTGACATTGAACGGCGAGGGCAAGCCCTTGAACATGCCGGTGTTGCTGTGTTCGACCGGGGAAACCTTGCCGTGCATCAGCGTCTTGGCATGGATGATCTTGCCGCCGAACGCTTCGCCAATCGACTGGTGCCCCAGGCATACGCCCAAGACCGGCAACTTGCCGGCGAAGTGCTTGATGGCCGGGACGGAGATGCCCGCTTCCAGCGGCGTGCACGGGCCTGGGGAGACGACCAGGTATTGCGGATTCAGTGCGGCAATCTGTTCGAGCGTGATCTCGTCGTTGCGGTAAACCTGCACATCCTGGCCGAGTTCGCCAAAGTACTGCACAAGGTTGTAGGTAAAGCTGTCGTAATTGTCGATCATTAGTAACATTTTGTTTCTATCCCTTTTATTTTCCTGGTATTGCACCAGGATGGTCTAATCTCGTACCCGCTTTTGTACCTGCTAGTCTATGTCGTTGGCGCTCAGCGCCAACGAAAGCGGATAGTAAAGGCCTGCTGGATAGGAAAGAGGGACATGCTGCTACCGCGTCGTCAGGAATGAGGGAAATGAAAGGAGATTGTTGCCGAAATACGGGATAACGGCAACAGAAGAATGCAGGCCCTGGCTTTTGCCAGAACCCGCCGTTATAACTGGCGCAAGTGTTCTGCGGCGTACCCTCGCGTCGACAGATCCTAATTGGAGAGGTTGCCAGGCCGGCGTTTTTCGCTCTTCATCTCGGCCAGCAGTTCGACCGCGCCGTTGGCGCTTTGCTGTTCCAGACGGACCGTGAACCCCCACAGGTAGGACACATGTTCGAGCACCGTCGCGCAGGATTCGCTCAGCGGCCGGCGCTGGTGGGAAAAATGGCGCAGGGTCAGCGAGCGGTCACCGCGCAGGTCGACATTCCATACCTGGATGTTCGGCTCGCGGCTGCCCAGATCGTATTGCTCTGAGAGTTGACGGCGCAGCTTGCGGTAGCCGGGATCGTCGTGGATGGCGTCGATGCGCAACTTTTCGTTGGTGTCGTCGTCGAGCACCGAGAAGAAGCGGAATTCACGCATCAGGCGCGGGGAGAGATACTGCGCAACGAAGCTCTCATCCTTGAAGTTCTGCATGGCGAAATCGAAGGTCTCACGCCAGTTGGAGCCGGCGATATCCGGGAACCATTCGCGATCCTCTTCCGTAGGCGTTTCGCAGATGCGGCGAATGTCTCGCCACATGGCAAAGCCCAACGCGTAGGGGTTGATCCCGGAGTAGTATGGACTGTTGTAGGGCGGCTGATAAACCACGTTGGTGTGCGACTGCAGGAATTCGAGCATGAAGCCGTCGGATAATCCGCCCTGGTCGTACAGCGTGTTGAGCAAGGTGTAATGCCAGAAACAGGCCCAGCCTTCGTTCATCACCTGCGTCTGGCGTTGCGGGTAAAAATACTGGCCGATCTTGCGCACGATGCGCACTACTTCGCGCTGCCACGGTTCGAGCAGTGGCGCGTTTTTCTCGATGAAGTAGAGCAGGTTTTCTTCCGGTTCCGCAGGAAAACGCTTCTCTTCCCGTAGCCCTTCGGCTTCCCGTCGCGGCGGGAGCGTGCGCCACAGGTCGTTGACCTGCGCCTGCATGTATTCCTCGCGCTCTTTCTGGCGCAGCGTTTCTTTTTCCAGCGATTGCTTGGCCGAGCGCTTGTAGCGGTCGACGCCCACGTTGAGCAGGGCATGGCAAGCATCGAGCAAGCGTTCCACGGCCTCGACGCCGTGCCGCTCTTCGCACTGGGCGATGTAGTCTTTGGCGAACACCAGGTAGTCGATGATTGCGTCGGCACTGGTCCATTGCTTGAACAGGTGGTTGCCCTTGAAAAACGAGTTGTGGCCGTAGGCGGCATGGGCGATGACCAGCGCCTGCATCGGCAGCGTGTTTTCGTCCATCAGATAGGCGATGCACGGATTGGAGTTGATCACGATTTCATAAGCCAGCCCCATCTGGCCGCGCTTGTAGCGGTTCTCGGTGGCCAGGAAATGTTTGCCGAACGACCAGTGGTGGTAATAGACCGGCATGCCGATCGAGGCATAGGCATCCATCATTTGCTCAGCGCTGATCACTTCGAGCAGATGCGGGTAGCAGTCCAGCCCGTAGGCCCTCGCAACGCGGCCAATCGCTTCATCGTATTCGGTCAGCGCCTCGAAACTCCACTCGGAGCCGGTCGGCAGGGGGGCGATAGCGGCCTTGCGCATGAGGGGCTCCTAAGCTCGCCGCTTGAACAACTCGCGGAATACCGGGTAAATGTCGGTCACGCTGCCGATGCGCTGCATGGCGAAGTGGCCGGCGTGTATGGCTTGCAGCTTTTCATATTCTTCCCACAGATTCTGCGGCGCCTCTTCGGTGATCTCGATGTAGGCAAAGAATTGGCAAAGCGGCAGCAGCGACTCTTCGAGCAGCTCGCGGCAACGCGGCGAATCGTCGTTCCAGTTGTCGCCGTCGGAAGCCTGCGCGCCATAGATGTTCCACAGGCTGCTCGGGTAGCGTGCCGAAATGATCTCGTGCATCAGTACCAGTGCGCTGGAAACCACCGTGCCGCCAGACTCGCGCGAGGTGAAGAAATCATCCTCGTCCACCTCGGAAGCCACCGTATGGTGACGGATGAAGACCACTTCGATGCGCTCGTAGTTCCGGGTCAGGAACAGATAGAGCAGCATGAAAAAGCGCTTGGCGATGTTTTTCCGCCCTTCGTCCATCGAGCCGGAAACGTCGAGCAGGCAGAACATCACTGCCTGCGTGGTCGGTTGCGGCACGCGGATGCGGGCGTTGTAGCGCAGATCGAACGGGTCGATGAAGGGCAGCGCTTCGATTTTGGCGCGCAGCTTGGCGATCTCGCGCCGGATGCGCTCGATCTCTGGCTGGTCTTTCGGCTTCGGGTTTTCCAGCAGCGCCTTGAGCTCTGCCTCGAGCGTACGCAGTTGGCCGCTGTAGGGGCCGCCGATGGCGATGCGCCGGCCGGCCGCGCCGCGCATGGTGCGGCCGAGGTTGATGTTGGTCGGCACGCCGGATTGCGTATAACCGGCGCGCACGCGCTTGTACTGCTCGATGTGCGCCAACTGGCGCTTGACCAGGTTGGGCAGGGCCAGCTCATCGAAGAATATGTCGAGAAACTCGTCGCGGGTCAGCGTGAACACGAAGTCGTCCAGGCTTTCCCCCTCCTGGCTTGCTCGGCCGCTGCCCTGGCCGCCGGCGCCGCCTTGCGGACGCTCGACCAGATCGCCGCTGCTGAAGCGATCGTTGCCCGGATTGACGATCTCGCGCACGCCGCCGGAGCCGTGAACGAACTGCGGCTCGGCAATGTCCTTGCCGGGAATGCCGATCTTCTCGCCGTTGTCGAGGTCGCGCACGCCGCGGCGATTGATGGCCTCGGCGACAGCCTTGCGGATCTGCCCCTTGAAACGCCGGATGAAGCGGCTGCGGTTGACCGAGCTTTTGTTCTTGCTGTCGAAGCGGCGGTCTACGATGCGCACGGTCATGTTGTTTTGTGAGGAGTTAGGTGTGAGGCGTGAGGTGTATGCGTGTTTCCTCACAGGCAACCGTTCGGTTTGCTCCTCACACTTCTCTCCTTCTCCTCTTGGCGATTGATTCAAGTCAGCAGTGAGGGGAGGGGAGTGACCCCCGTCTTGCCCTTATCCTGCCAGTTTTGCTCCTCGCTCCTCCCTCTTTTCACATCACGACGATTTGCGAACACGCAAATACCATTCGCACAGCAGCCGCACCTGTTTCTCGGTGTAGCCCTTGGCAATCATGCGGTTGACGAAGTCCTTGTGCTTCTTCTGGTCTTCGCCGCTGGCCTTGGTGTTGAAGGAAATCACCGGCAACAGTTCTTCGGTGTTGGAGAACATCTTCTTCTCGATCACCGCGCGCAGTTTTTCGTAGGAGGTCCAGGCCGGGTTCTTGCCGCCGTTCTTGGCGCGGGCGCGCAGCACGAAGTTCACCACCTCGTTGCGGAAATCCTTCGGGTTGGAGATGCCGGCGGGCTTTTCGATCTTTTCCAACTCGTCGTTGAGCGCGCTGCGATCGAGCATCTCGCCCGTATTCGGATCGCGGAATTCCTGGTCCTGGATCCAGAAATCGGCGTAGAGCACGTAACGGTCGAAGATGTTCTGCCCGTACTCCGAATAGCTTTCGAGGTAGGCGGTCTGGATTTCCTTGCCGATGAACTCTGCATAACGCGGCGAGAGAAACTCCTTGATATAACGCAGGTATTTTTCCTCGACCTCGGGCGCAAATTGTTCCTGTTCGATCTGCTGTTCGAGCACGTACATCAGGTGTACCGGGTTGGCCGCCACCTCGCGGTGATCGAAATTGAACACCTGGGACAGGATCTTGAAGGCGAAACGGGTCGACAGGCCGGTCATTCCTTCGTCCACCCCGGCGTAGTCGCGGTATTCCTGATAACTCTTCGCCTTCGGATCGGTGTCCTTGAGATTCTCGCCGTCGTAGACGCGCATCTTGGAGAAGATGCTGGAGTTTTCCGGTTCTTTCAGGCGCGACAGCACGGCGAATTGCGCCATCATGCGCAGTGTGTCCGGTGCGCAGGGCGCCTGGCTGAGCGAGGAGTTGATCAGCAGCTTCTCGTAGATGTGAGTTTCGTCGGAAACGCGCAACGAGTACGGCACCTTGACGATATAGATGCGGTCGAGGAAAGCCTCGTTGTTGCGGTTGTTCTTGAACGACAGCCATTCGGCCTCGTTCGAGTGCGCCAGGATCAGGCCGTCGAACGGGATCGCGCCGAAACCCTCGGTGCCCTTGTAGTTGCCCTCCTGCGTTGCCGTCAGCAGCGGATGCAGCACTTTGATCGGCGCCTTGAACATTTCGACAAATTCGAGCACGCCGCGATTGGCCAGGCACAGACCGCCGGAATAGGAATAGGCGTCCGGATCGTTCTGCGAGAAGGTCTCGAGCTTGCGGATATCGATCTTGCCAACCAAGGACGAAATGTCCTGGTTGTTCTCATCGCCCGGTTCGGTTTTCGAGACGGCGATCTGCGACAGTACCGAAGGGTGCAGCTTGACCACGCGGAACTTGGTGATGTCGCCGCCGAATTCATGCAGGCGCTTGACCGCCCACGGGCTCATGATGTTGTTGAGGTAGCGGCGCGGAATGCCGTAGTCCTCTTCGAGCAGCCGGGCATCTTCCACGGGGTTGAACAACCCCAGCGGCGATTCATGCACCGGAGAATCCTTGATCGCGTAGAACGGCACTTTCTCGATCAGGTATTTGAGTTTCTCGGCCAGCGAGGATTTGCCGCCGCCGACCGGGCCAAGCAGGTAAAGAATCTGCTTCTTTTCTTCCAGCCCCTGCGCGGCATGGCGGAAATAAGAAACGATATGCTCGATCACCTCTTCCATGCCGTAGAGATCCTGGAATGCCGGATAGCGTCGGAGCATCTTGTTGGCGAAGATGCGCGACAGGCGCGGATCGCTGCGCGTATCCACCAGTTCCGGTTCACCGATGGCTTCCAGCATGCGTTCGGCAACGCTGGCATAGGCGGAACGGTCGCGCTTGCACAGCTCCAGATAATCCTGAACCGACATTTCTTCTTCTAGGGCAGCTTCGTAGCGGCTTTGATAGCGGGCGAAGATCGACATGACGTTTCTCCTCTTAGGGGCACAACGGTTGCCTGTTAGAGCAGCTTCTCTTGAAAAGGTTTACGATGGGTTAGTCAATTTGATAATAGTTCTCAGGATTGGCTTTGCGCCAGTAGTAATGATCACCCTGAAATAATTGTTGATGTCGGTCGGTGCTTGTAAGCCCTTCATGTATTCGATGTTCCATCTGTCAGGCATTTGCTCAGCTCGCTGATCTGGTCGAGACGCTCTGATTCGGCCCGCGCAGGATTAAAATCATTGAAATTATTGCCACGCCCGGCCCAGACTCCTATGATCTTGGCCACTCATGGAATACCCGCCCAGCACTGACGCAAACATGGATTCATCCCCCCTGTCCCGCACGAAATCGCCGAATCCGCATTTGTCCGCAGCCTGCTGACAGCCAATTTTCAAAACGGAAACAACCCTCATGAATAGCTCCGTCAGTCATCTCAACCCAATCAGCCTGGCCATCCGTGGCCATGTGCTGCTGAATGAACCCCTGCTGAACAAGAGCACCGCCTTCACGCTTGAGGAGCGCGATGCCTTTGGCCTGCATGGCCTGTTGCCGGCCCAGGTGGAAAGCCTGGACGACCAGGTGGCGCGCCGGCTGGCTTGCGTGCGCGCAATGGCCAGCGATCTGGACCGCTACGTGTTCCTGCGTCAGTTACAAGACACAAATGAAACGCTGTATTTCGCACTGATCACACGCCACCTCGAAGAACTGCTGCCGGTGATCTATACCCCGACTGTCGGCGCAGCCTGCCAGCGATACAGCCGGATCTTCCGTCGTCCGCGCGGCTTGTACCTGAATTGGGCCATTCGCGATCGGCTGGATGAAGTGCTGGCCGATCCGTATTTCGACCAGGTCGAATGCATCGTGGTGACCGACGGCGAACGTATTCTGGGTCTGGGCGATCAGGGGGCCGGCGGCATGGGGATTCCGATTGGCAAGCTGGCGATCTACTCGGCCTGCGGCGGTATCGATCCGGCCACGACGCTGGCGATCACGCTCGATCTGGGCACCAATAATCCGGAACTGCTCGCCGATCCGATGTATATCGGCTGGCGCCACGAGCGTATCCGCGGCGAAGAGTACGACCGGTTTATCGAGGCGTTTGTTTCGGCCGTGAACAAGCGCTGGCCCAATGTGCTGCTGCAGTGGGAAGACTTCCACAAGAACAATGCCAACCGCCTGCTTGATCGCTATCGCGACCGGTTGTGCACGTTCAACGATGATATCCAGGGCACCGCCGCAGTCACTACCGGTACGTTGCTGGCTGCGATCAACAAGACCGGGGTGCCGCTGACCGAACAGCGCGTGGCGATCCTGGGTGGCGGATCGGCTGGCATCGGCATTGCCGAGCTGATCAAGCTGGCGATGGTCGAGCAGGGCTTGTCCGAGGAAGAAGCGCGCAGCCGCTTCTACGTGGTGGGCCGGCATGGCTTGGTCACCGATGCCACGCCGAATCTGGATGCCTTCCAGCTGTCCTTCGTGCAGAACCGCAGCAAATTGGGCGACTGGGTGCTGGCCGAGCCGGGGAAGATTGGACTGTGCGACGTGATCCACAATGTGCATCCGACCGTGCTGGTCGGCGTTTCCGGCCAGTCGGGTGCATTCACCGAGCAGGCGATCCGCGAAATGGCCAAGCATGTCGAACGCCCGATCGTGTTCCCGCTCTCCAATCCGACCTCCTGCGTCGAAGCGCTGCCCGTCGACATCGTACGCTGGACCGACGGCCGCGCGATCATTGGCACCGGCAGCCCGTTTGCCTCACTCGAACATGAAGGCCGCATGCATCACTTTGCCCAGACCAACAACTCCTACATCTTTCCGGGCGTGGGGCTCGCCGCGTTGGCGGTCAAGGCGCGCCGTATCAGTGATCGCATGTTCCTGGCTTCGGCAGAAACATTGGCCAGCCTCTCGCCGGCCCGCAACGATGCAGAGGGCAAGTTGCTGCCGGCGCTGGACCAGATGCGCAAGGTTTCGTTTGCCATTGCAGTGGCCGTTGCTAAGCAGGCACGCGACGAGGGCTTGACCGAATCACTCACCGATGACGAAATAGAAAGCTGCATTCGGGCCAAGATGTGGGAGCCGGTCTACCGGACCTATGTCCGCCAAGCCAATTAAGCGCTCGGTACTGACTGGTGTTTACTTCAGTCAGCGGCATTAAAAAAGCGGGTACCTTGGGTACCCGCTTTTTCGTGACGGCTTGGGAATTATGGAGGTCCTAGGCATCCAGTCCGCGCTGCACCTGTTCGGCCGCGCGCAGCACGGCACGGGCCTTGTTCAGCGTTTCCTGCCATTCGCTCTGTGGCACCGAATCGGCCACGATGCCGGCGCCGGCCTGCATATAGAGCGTCTTGTTTTTGACTACGGCCGTGCGTAGCGCGATTGCCACATCCATGTCGCCGTTGAATCCGAGATAGCCGACCGCACCGGCGTAAATCCCGCGCTTTGAAGGCTCCAATTCGTCGATGATCTCCATCGCGCGCACCTTGGCCGCGCCGGAAACCGTGCCGGCCGGGAAGGTGGCACGCAACACGTCCATCGCGCCCATGCCCGGTTTGATCTTGCCTTCGACGCTCGAAACGATGTGCATCACATGTGAGTAGCGCTCGATCACCATCTTGTCGACAAGCTTCACGCTGCCGGTTTGCGCGACGCGGCCGGCATCGTTGCGACCCAGATCAATCAGCATCACGTGCTCGGCGATTTCCTTCGGGTCGGCCAGCAATTCTTCGGCCAGTGCGATGTCTTCTTCGCGCGTCTTGCCGCGCGGGCGGGTGCCGGCGATTGGGCGCACGGTGATGGTGTCGCCTTCGAGCCGCGCCAGAATCTCGGGGGAGGCGCCGACGATGTGGAAATCGCCAAAGTCGTAGAAGAACATGTATGGAGACGGATTGAGCGAGCGCAGTGCGCGGTACAGCGCCAGAGGCGATTCGGCAAACGGCGCGCTCATGCGTTGCGACAGCACCACCTGCATGATGTCGCCGTCGGTGATGTATTCCTTGGCCTTGACCACGGCGGCCTTGAAGCCTTCTTCGCCGAATTCGGAGATGGGACTCGTGACGGCTGGCGCCGGTTTCGATAGCGGCAATTGCACCGGCTCGCGTAGCTTCATGCGCAGTTCCAGCAGGCGCTCTTCCGCGCGCTCATAGGCATTTTCTTCGCGGGGATCGGCGTAGACCACCAGGTAGAGTTTGCCCGAGAGATTGTCGACGACCGCCAGTTCCTGCGAGAGCAGCAACTGGATATCCGGTGCGCCGATCACGTCCGGCTTTTGGCAATCGGCCAGCTTTTTTTCAATGAAGCGGATGGTTTCATAGCCGAAATAGCCCACGAGGCCGCCGAGGAAGCGTGGCAGGTTGGGCTGGTGCGGTGCCTTGAATTGCTTTTGGTACTCGGCAATGAAATCGAGCGGGTTACCCTCGTGGCGCTCGATCACTTGATTGTCTGTGATGACTTCGGTCACTTGCCCGTTGACCACGAGGCGCGTGCGCGCCGGCAGGCCGATGAAGGAGTAGCGCCCGAAACGCTCTCCGCCCACGACCGATTCCAGTAGGTAGGAATAAGGCCGGTTGGCGAGCTTCAGATAGACCGAAAGCGGGGTGTCGAGGTCGGCGAAAAGTTCAAGGATCAGCGGGATGCGGTTGTAGCCGTCGGCCGCGAGGGCCGCAAATTCAGTGCGGGTAAGCATTTCCATTCTCCGAAACAAAGGGGTTGACAGCAAAAGGGCGCAGGGACGCGATTACACGCGACGCCATCGCCATTCGAGCCAGATCTGTCCGGAATGAAATGCCATGATGCGGGATTACCCTGGAGGATGAACTTGCGGCCTATTCTCGCGGATTATTTCGCAGTGCGTCAACGATTTTCCCCAGGTTCTGCGGACACTAAAGCAGAACCTGGTACCTGGTTCGTCAGGCTTGCAGCGCCTTGCTCACGATCTCGAAAGTACCCGAGGACAAGCCTTCGGTATTGCAGATGCGCTCAAGCTCGCTGCACATCATGGCTTGGCGCTTGGGTTCCAGTCGCGGCCAGCGGTTGAAGCTTGCGGCCAGACGTGCGGCGAGTTGCGGGTTGAGTCTGTCGATTTCGATCACGCGATCAGCAGCAAAGGCGTAGCCGTAGCCATCGGGGGCGTGGAAATGCGCGAGATTTTGCTGGCAGAACGCACCGATCAGCGCGATCACCTTGTTGGGATTCTTGATCGAGAACGCCGGGTGCTCGATGAGCTGTTGTACGCGTGACAGCGCGCCGGGGCGGCGGCTCAAGGCTTGCAGGTTGAACCATTTGTCCATGACCAGCGCGTCGTCACGCCATTGCGCGGCAAACTGGGCCAGTTGCGCCTCGCCGCCCTCGCGATTGACCAGGGCCTTGAGCGCGGCCAGCCGGTCAGTCATGTTATCGGCATGGGCGTACTGCTTGGCCAGTATTTCACTGATCATGGCTTCGTCCAGTTCGGACAAGTAGTCCAGGCAAACATTCTTGAGGCTGCGTTTTGCCACTTCTGTCGCACTGTAACGGTAAGGCTTGCCATCGTTCAGGCGGGTGTAGGCACTCAGCAATTCCTGGCGCAACTCGCGCGCGATTTGCTGGCGCACACTTTGGCACACCAGCTGCAGGCGCGTGGGATCCACATCGTTCAATTCTTCCAACAGGGTGCGTTCGGTCGGCAATTCCAGCATCAGCGCAACCAGTGCGGGGTCGAGGCTGTCCTGGGTAAGCAGGCTGCGCAAAGCGCCGATAAATTCAGGCGGGGCGCTTGGGCGCTGTCCCTGCTCCTGATTGTGATAAAGCGCTTTCAACAGGTGTGTGGCGTAGGTATTGGCCGCTTCCCAGCGGTTGAAGGCATCCGAATCATGGGCCATCAGGAAGGCCAGTTCATCCGGACTGGCGCTATATTCCAGGCGAACCGGCGCTGAAAAATCGCGCAGCAGCGAGGTGGCAGGCTGGCATGGGACATTGATAAAGGTGAACTGCTGCTGCGGTTCGCGTAGTTCGAGTATCCGCGTGGTGGCACCTGCTTCCGCTTCGCCGGTCAGTTGCAGCGGCAGATCGTTGCCGCGCCGGTCGATCAATCCGATAGCCAGCGGGATGTGGAAGGGCGCCTTGCCTGTTTGATCGGGTGTGGCCGGACAAGATTGGCGTACCGTCAGCGTGAAGGTTTGCGCGTCCTTGTCGTAGAACCCGTTGACATCTAGGCGCGGGGTTCCTGCCTGGCTATACCAGTGCTTGAATTGCGTCAGGTCCGTGCTGTTGGCATCTGCCATGGCCGAGACAAAGTCATCGCAGGTGACGGCCTGACCGTCGTGGCGGCGGAAATAGAGATCGATCCCCTTGCGGAAACCGTCGCGGCCCAGCAGGGTCGCAAGCATGCGCACGACTTCCGCGCCTTTCTCGTAGACGGTCATCGTGTAGAAATTGTTGATTTCGATATAGCTGTCGGGCCGCACCGGATGAGCTTGTGGGCCGGCGTCTTCGGCAAATTGCAATTCGCGCAGCGAGCGCACGTTCTGGATGCGCTGCACGGCGCGGCTGCCCAGATCACTGGAAAACTCCTGGTCACGGTAAACGGTCAGGCCTTCTTTAAGCGAGAGCTGGAACCAGTCGCGGCAGGTCACGCGGTTGCCGGTCCAGTTGTGGAAGTATTCGTGCGCCACGACCGAATCGATGCCGTCGAAATTGGCATCGGTTGCGGTTTCCGGCTTGGCCAGCACGTACTTGGTGTTGAAGATGTTGAGGCCCTTGTTCTCCATGGCCCCAAAGTTGAAGTCGGAGGTGGCCACGATCAAATAGGCGTCCAGATCGTATTCCAGCCCGAAGCGCTCTTCATCCCAGCGCATGGCTTTTTGCGCAGCTGCCAGGGCATGATGGCATTTGTCGAGATTGCCCGGTTCCACGTAAATCTCGATGTTCACGTTTTTGCCGCTCAAGGTGGTGTGCTGTCCGGAGAGCGAAACCAGCTTGCCCGCGACCAGTGCGAACAGGTAACTGGGCTTGCGGAACGGATCGACCCATTTCACCCAGTGGCGATTGCGGTCCATTACCCCTTCGCTGACTCGGTTGCCATTGGAGAGTAGTACCGGGAATCGGGTCTTGTCGGCAATGATGGTGGTGGTAAAGCGCGCCATCACATCGGGGCGGTCGAGGTAGTAAGTGATGCGGCGGAAGCCTTCGGCTTCGCATTGGGTGAAGAAATTTCCGTTGGAAAGATACAGCCCCATCAGTCGCGTATTCGTCGCCGGATTGAGCCGGGTCACGATGTCCAGAATGGCGATATTTTCAATGCCCGGAATGCTCAGCGAATCGGGCGTCAAATCAAAATGCGCAGGAGACAGCAACGCCCCATCCAGCTTGACCGATTCCAGGGTCAGGTCTTCGCCGTTCAATACCAGCGGTCCATCCGCATTGACAGCTTTGGGATTGCGCTGCACGACGAGGCGGGAGCTGACGCGGGTGATGTTCTCATCCAGTTCGAAAGTCAGGTCGATCCGGTCAATCAGGAAGGCGGGTGGCGTGTAGTCAAGGCGCTGAATAGGGTGACGATTTTGGCTCATGTTATCGGTATGCTTGTCAGGTAAAAGGTGCGGTCGTTTATGCTCAAATTTTACTAAAGATAGATGAATATGGTTTTTCTTTATATAAAGATTTGCTGGTATAGTTGCCAGCAATTCTCACTTGCAAGATGACAGGCCCATGTATCGCTACGATGAATTCGACCAGAAAATAGTGGACCAGCGCGTGGCGCAATTCCGCGACCAGACTCGCCGCTATCTGGCTGGCGAGTTGACCGAAGACCAATTCCGGCCGCTGCGCCTGCAAAATGGTTTGTATGTTCAACGTCATGCGCCGATGCTGCGGATCGCTGTTCCCTACGGACTGCTTTCTAGCAGACAGCTGCGGACTCTGGCCATGATCGCGAGCAAGTACGACCGTGGCTATGGTCATTTCAGTACGCGACAAAATCTTCAGTTCAATTGGCCGGAACTGGCGAAGGTTCCGGAAATCCTGGCTGAACTGGCCACGGTGCAGATGCATGCCATCCAGACTTCCGGCAATTGTATCCGTAATACCACTACCGACCAGTTTGCCGGCGTGGCGCACGATGAAATGGTCGATCCGCGTCCCTGGTGCGAAATTATCCGCCAATGGTCGACTTTCCACCCGGAATTCGCACACCTGCCGCGCAAATTCAAGATTGCCATCAATGGTGCGCGAGAAGACCGCGCTGCGATCCTGGTGCACGATATCGGTCTGGAAGTGGTTGACCGCAATGGTGAAGTCGGGTTCAAGGTGTTTGTCGGTGGCGGCTTGGGTCGTACGCCGATCATTGGCGAGCTGGTCAACGAATTTCTGCCCAAGGAGCATCTGCTGTCCTATCTTGAGGCGATTCTGCGCGTTTACAACCGCTATGGCCGGCGGGACAACAAATACAAGGCACGGATCAAGATCCTGGTCAAAGCCTTGGGCGTCGAGGTATTTGCAGCCAAGGTGGCGCAGGAATGGGCGTTTCTGAAAGATGGCGCGTTGACGCTAACCCAGACAGAGATCGACCGGATTACCACTTTCTTTGTTCCTCCCACTTATGAAAAACTGGCAGGGGACGATGCTTCTTTCCTCAAGCTGCGCGATGAGAACAAAGCCTTTGCCCGCTGGGTGGAGCGCAACGTATTCCCCCACAAGGTTCCCGGTTATGCCGCAGTAACCCTGTCGCTGAAGCCGACCGGTGTGCCGCCGGGCGATGCGACAGCCGACCAGATGGAAGGCGTTGCTGCGTTGGCAGAACAATACAGCTTTGGGGAGGTCCGGGTTTCGCATGAACAAAACCTGATCCTGGCCGACGTGAAGCAATCCGATCTGCCCCTGATTTGGGAAGCCGCCAAGAAGCTCGGTTTTGCCACGCCGAACATTGGCTTGATAACCGACATTGTCTGCTGCCCGGGTGGGGATTTCTGCTCGCTGGCCAACGCCAAGTCGATCCCGGTTGCCGAAAGTATCCAGAAATTGTTTGATGATCTGGATTACCTGTTCGATCTGGGCGAGATTGATCTCAATATTTCCGGCTGCATGAATTCCTGCGGACACCACCATGTAGGCCACATCGGCATTCTGGGCGTCGACAAGAATGGCTCCGAGTGGTATCAGGTGGCCCTCGGCGGCCGGCAGGGGCGCGATGCCCAAATCGGCAAGGTGATTGGCCCTTCCTTTGCGCAAGACGAGGTGCCGGCGGTGATCGGAAAAATCATCAGTGTATTTTTGGAAAACCGTCAGGCGGGTGAGCCATTCATCGATGTGTTCGATCGCATCGGCATCGAACCCTTCAAAACCCGTGTTTACGCCAAGGAGCCAAGTCATGGCTAAGATCATCAAGGATCGCCAGATCGTCGAAGCCAATGAAACCCTGTTGCGCCCGAATGATGATGGCAGCTTTGCCAGCGTGCCGGAGCAGGGGGCAGTGCTGGTTCCGCTGAAGCAATATTTGAGTCAACGCGAGATGCTGCAAGTTCGTGGCAATTTTGGCGTGTATTTTGCACCGGATGATGAGGTGGAAAGCCTGGGGGCGGATGCGACCAATCTGGTATTGATTGCCGTTGAGTTTCCGGCGTTTACCGATGGACGTGGTTTCAGCATCGGCCGCCTGTTACGCGAGCGCTACGGCTTTAACGGCGAACTGCGCGCGTTTGGCGATGTATTCAAGGACACGCTCAATTATCTGGCGCGTTGCGGATTCAATAGTTTCGCCGTGCGGGAAGACAAGGATCTGGCCGATGCCCTGCTCGGCTTGGACGATTTTACCGAGTTCTATCAGGCTGGCGTTACACATTCACCCTTGTTCCGGCGCCGCATCCCGGCTTGATCCGCAAGCAAGAACAGGCATTGCACGGGATGCCTTTCGACTCAAGAAAAAGCCGTTCCCCTTGTTGGGTGAACGGCTTTTTGATTTGTTGCTGATGCGGTGATCAGACGCCGATTTCCTCAACCCAGGCTAGTGCCTGGACGTGGGAGCGGTTGAGCATGTCAGGCGTGATCAGCAAGTTTTCGCACAGACGGGGCACTTCCAGCATGTCCGGATCTTCGCAGGCTTCAGCCAGCTCCAGATACGGGCCATAAATGCCGCTACGTTCAAGCAGGGCATCACAAACCGGATCCGGCAAAATCAGGGTTTCCAGGATCTTGTCCATCGGCATGTCGAGCAGGACATCCAGCAACGAGAACATGCCGACGATAAAGAGATTGTCCTTTTCCTGGCCATCCAGGAAGTGTCCGCCCAGCAACTCGACCAACCTTCCGCGCGTGACGGCTGTTTTGAGCAGGGCAGGGGCGGCACCCGTCTCCGCTCCGGCGGTTACCAGCAGCAACGTCAACCAGCGGTAAAGTTTCTGATAACCCAGAATAGTCACGGCGTGGCGGAATGACTGGATTTCACATGAAAGCCCAAACCCGGCCGAATTGATGTAGCGCAGCAATTTGAATGAAAGGGCTACATCGCGCTTGAGCGCATTCTCAATATCCCGAATCTCGGCATTGTTGCGCAACATGTTGAGCAGGTTAAGGATGTTGGCATAACCCGGATTGATGACTTTGGCCGAAAGCGTTTCAGGATGTGCGAAATAAAAGCCCTGGAAGCAATCGAAGCCGAAATCCAGGCACTGCTTGAACTCATCCTTGGTTTCAACTTTTTCCGCAACCTGCAGTACCGGAAATTTGCGCAGCTCTTTTGACAGTGCCGGAACTTGCTTGATGCCCAGTTGCTGGATGTCGAATTTGACGTAATTGGCAAACTCCATGAACGGTAAAGTCTGCGGAGTCAGGACGAAATCGTCCAGAGCAATGCCAAAACCTTGCGCGCGTAAATCTTTAAGGCGGGAAAGCAATTCTGCCGTGGGTTTCGTGGTCTCGACGATTTCAAGAATGACACGCTGTGGTTGCAGCAACTCAAGAAAATTACTTTCCAGCATCGATTCGGCCACATTGATAAAGGCCAGCTTGTTGCCAACCAGCCAATCCGTACCCATGTTGGAAATCGTATTGACCAGCACATTGGTGCCGGCCTGCATGTCGCTGGAAAATTCCGCAGAGAGCGATTCTCCGGTTAGCCGGAACAGTAATTCATACCCAATGATTTGTTGCTGACGGTTCAGAATGGGTTGCCGTCCGATAAATGCGTTTTCGTGCATCATTCACTCGATATAGGGCGCCTATCTTGGCGCCCCTCTCCAAAATTAATGGAATGGGCCTGGAGGAATTTGCATCCCAGTCAATCTGTTGGTGTTCAATGCAAAGATCGACCTTCCGCTCTTTATATTGCTTTGGCAGTGATGAAGCGTGAAGCTTTGATTGCCGATCCTTCGGCTGCTGTGGATTCGAGCAAATCTTCCATATCCAGAACCAGCACGATCGAGCCATCGCCTGACAGGGTTGCACCGGCGATTCCCTTGGGGCGTATGTTCTGGAGCGGCTTGATCACCACGTCATCCCGGCCAATAAAGCTGTCGACTGCAAGAATGAAAGAGTGTTCGGCCGATTGCATAAGCACGCCAAAGTTTGGGATATGGTCTTCTTCCCAGCCGATCAGCGTCGCGAGCGAGCGAACAGAAAGAATTTCGTCGCGAACCACGATGGTGGCCCGACCGGAAACCTCCTGAATCTGTTCCTGACGAATCGGGATGATTTCCCGAACCATGGCCAAAGGCACTGCAAAAGGCTGATCGAGAACCTTGACGACAAGTACCGGCAAAATGGCGAGTGTCAGTGGCAGCTGGATGGTGAAACGGGAACCCTCACCGGCAACGGATTGAATGTCAACGCGGCCGTTGAGTCGCTGGATGTTGGTGCGCACCACATCCATGCCGACACCGCGACCGGATATGTTCGAGACCTGATCCTTGGTGGAGAATCCCGCCATGAAAACCAGTTGCAAGCTTTGCTTGTCATCCAGACTATTGGCAGTTTCTGCGTCGATCAGGCCTTTCTCAACAGCTTTGCGGCGGATGACATCCGGGCGCATTCCCTTGCCATCATCGGTAATCTCGATAAGGATATGATCGCCGACTTGCGTAGCAGAAAGTTCCACAACTGCCTTGGGAGGCTTGCCGGCAGCAATTCGCTCTTCGATGGTTTCCACGCCATGGTCAACGGCATTACGAACCAAGTGAACCAGCGGATCATTCAAGTCTTCCAGCATGGTCTTGTCGAGTTCGGTTTCTTCGCCGATCAAGACAAGTTCCACGTCTTTCCCGAGTTGACGGGCCAGATCGCGAGCCAGGCGGGGATATTTCTGGAACAAACGTCCGATTGGCTGCATGCGAGTCTTCATGACCGCGTTTTGCAGATCGCTGACCAACAGATCAAGCTGGCCAATGGCTTCGTCGAGTGCCTTGATCGTGGGGGCATCCATCTTGCCGGCCATGATATCGGTACGCAATGTCGTCAAACGATTCTTGGTCAGGCCGATTTCGCCGGAAAGATTCAGCACCTGATCCAGTCGGACCGTGTCGATGCGAATGGTTGTTTCCTGTGTAGCCAAAGGTTGCCCTGTTGATGCTTGTGCCTTGCTGCTCGTGGCGGCCGGGGCCGGGCGCAACACTTGCATTGGGTCAACAACAATAGATTTGGACTCGGTTGCGCTCACGGTTTCAACCTTTGGATTTGCCATTTCAAGTTTTGGCATGGCGATTGGTTCGCGCGGTGCCACTTCTGTTGGTTTGCCGAGCAATACGTCATAAAGAACCTGCCAATCAGGTTCACCCGCTGGCGAGGTATTTTCTTTAAGTGTGGTGTTGGTTGTTACATTCGGCGGAAGGTTGACTGAGACCGGGGCGACTTCAGAGACCGGCGCTGCGGTTTTTCCATGCAATACGTTATCCAGCGCGGTCAGAATGGCTGGATCGGCGGCGCTTGGCATGCGGGTTTGTGCCAGGGCACCAAACATGTCGCGCACAACGCCGGTAGCGTTCAGGATGACATCCATGAGTTCCGGTGTCATGCTCAATTCGCCATTGCGTAATTTGTCGAACAAGTTTTCGGTGCGGTGACAGAGTCCAACCATCGGGTCGACATTCAGGAAGCCCGCGCCGCCTTTGATGGTGTGAAAACCACGAAAGATCGTGTTGAGCAAAGCCTTGTCGTTTGGCCGCTTTTCCAACTCAACCAGTTTGTTGTCAACGTCAGACAGGAGCTCGGAGGCTTCTGTCAGAAAATCCTGCAGGAGATCGTCCATGCCGGAAAAATCGCTCATCCTTGTCCCCTTGAGTGCGGTTTGTCAGAAGCCAAGGCTCTCGAGCAGATCATCGACCTGCGCCTGATTGGTAACGACATCGGTGCGGCCTTCGGAGTTGATGACTGGACCATTCAACAACGTGTCTTCGTGCTTGATGCCTTGCGGGGAAAACATCAGCAGGAAGTCCAGCAGATGTTGTTCCATGTCCTTGGTCATCGACAAAATCTTTTTGATGACTTGCCCCGTCAAATCCTGGAAGTCCTGCGCCATCATGATTTCCAGCATCTGGCTGCTGACTTCATCGGATTCTTCCGCAGTCTTCGCAAGATGCTCGCGTGTTCTTCCGACCAGTGCCTTGAACTCATCAACCGATAGCTGGTTTGCGAGCAACTGATCCCATTGACCGGACAGCAGGCGTGAATCCGTTGAGATCCGGTCCTGCAAGGGTTTGGCAATATCCAGTGCGTTGAGTGTGCGTTCTGCCGCCTGCTCGGTCATCGTGGATACATAGGCCAAGCGGTCGCGCGCATCCGGGATTTGCGAGGCGGCCTGTTCCAGCGATTTGTCCAGTCCGAGTTCGCGCAAGGTATCGTGCAATTTTCGAGTCATGTGTCCAATGTGCGAAAACATGGAGCGGGCCGGCTCAGCCATGTCTTGCAGGGCGGGAGCTGTCTCCATTTTTTCGGCGCTGGAATTCGCCATGGCAGATGTCTTTTCTGCCGTCTGGTTGGCAAAAAGAATGCTGTCAAATAGCGCTTCGAGATCGGCCGAATCGCCGCTGTTGAGGGCTTGATCGCTCACAGTCGCCTCCTGTGCGTCTGTTTGTTTTTATCGTCGGGCTGAGATTACTTGCCCATATTGGCAAAGACTTTCTTGAGTTTTTCGTCAAGAGTCGCTGCGGTAAAGGGTTTTACGATGTAGCCGCTGGCACCAGCCGTGGCGGCTTCAATAATATTTTCCTTTTTGGCCTCCGCAGTCACCATCATGAGCGGGATATGCTTGAGCTGTGGATCGGCACGGACGGCCTTCAATAGTTCAATGCCGGTCATGTTGGGCATGTTCCAGTCGGAAACAATGAAATCGAAATGACCGTTTTTGAGTTTATGCAATGCGATCTGGCCGTCCTCGGCCTCGTCAACATTGGAAAACCCAAGTTCTTTCAATAGATTACGGACAATGCGGCGCATGGTGGAGAAATCATCCACCACAAGTATGCGCATGTTCTGATCTGCCATGTCTTGCTCCAGGGGCCCAATTGAAAAGCCCGCCTTGTTTTAAATGTCAGTACTGATATCAGCTTGCCAGCAAAGGTGTCAGTGTATCAACCAATACGAGAGGATCAAATTTTGCCACATAGGCATCAACGCCAACGCTTGCTCCCATTGCTCGATTGGCGTTGGATGAGAGCGAGGAATGCATGACCACGGGAATGCCCTGGAATCGGTGGTCGGATTTGATGTGTTTGGTCAGCACATACCCATCCATTTCCGGCATTTCTGCATCCACCAAAATCAATTTCAGCTTTTCTGCGAGAAGCTCGCCATCTTGTACTGCCCGGTTGGCCAAGCCCTGAAGCTTATCCCAAGCTTCCTTGCCATTGTTAGCCTGGTGATATTTGATGCCGATCTTGTCCAGTACGCTGACAATTTCTTTGCGCGCGACCAGAGAGTCGTCGGCAAAAAACATGAAGCTGTCCGAGTCGATGGATGCATGGGGCAAGTCAGGAATAATCTTTTCGCCGATGACTGAGGAAAGCACTTGTTCTACATCCAGGATCGAAACCAGTTTCCCGTCCGGGAGTTCGGTGATGGCGGTGATGAGCGCTTGATTGCCGGCCAGCATGGATTCGGGTGCCCGTACCTTATCCCAGTCGACCCGGATGATGCGGTCTACGTCATGCACCAGAAAAGCTTGGGTGTGCTTGGAGAACTCGGTCACGATCATGGTGCTGGTCGAATTCGCCTGTTCGCCAGTTTCGGTGGCGATGAACTTGGACAAGGAAATGACCGGGATGATGTTGCCACGCAGTGAGATCACACCTTCCACGCCCAGCGGCATGTTGGGAGTTTTTGTGATCTTCGGCGTTTGTGAAACTTCGCGTACCTTGAACACATTGATGCCGAATATTTCCCGCGAGCCCAACGTGAAGAGCAGGATTTCCATTTTGTTGGAGCCTGCGAGCTTGGTGCGTGCGTCCACGCTGTCGAGCAAATTTCCGGATTGGCTTTGGGTGGCCATGTAGTTATCTCCGCTTGAATGGCTTGAAATGCTGGGTTATTCACGCAGCAAATATTCTGCGACCATTTCCGAAAGTTTGTGAGGTTCGAACTTTGCGACGTAACCGTCAACACCTACGGACTGCCCGAGCTTCTGATTGGACATGCCAGAGAGCGAGGAATGCATGATAACCGGGATGCCGGAAAAACGCGGGTCACTCTTGATCATTTTGGTCAGCATGTAGCCATCCATTTCCGGCATTTCAACGTCGGTGAGGATCAGTTGAATCATGCTTTTGACGGGTTTGCCTTGAATGTCTGCGGATTGGGCGATGCGCAGCAGCTCTTCCCATGCACGTTTACCATTAATGGTTTGAATGTATTTGAGCCCCATGGCGCTAAAAGTCAGTTCGATCTGCCTTCTGGCTACTGCGGAATCATCGGTAAAGAAAACGGTCTTGTCGGTGAGCTTGTTGTGCCTGATCACCAGACTGTCATCAATGTTGTCCCCCGTGCGGGTGGTTTCAGCCAAAACCTTTTCAACATCCATCATCATGACAAGCTTGCCGCTGTCCAGCTCCGTGACGGCAGTGACCAGTCCGCCCATTTGGTTGGTCAACATGTCCGGCGGTACCTGCATGGAAGACCAGTCAAGTCTCAGAATGGTGTCTACGGCTTCGACCAAAAAGCCTTGGGTGTGACCGTTGTATTCGGAAACGATCATGATTTCAGGCCTGTTTTCAGTGATGATCCCGGCATATTTGGCCAAATCAATCACAGGGACCAGTTGTCCGCGCAGGCTGACCATGCCTTCTACCGAAGGAGGCATGTCCGGTGCCTGGGTAATCTCCGGGGTGCGCATG
Source organism: Pseudomonadota bacterium (assembly GCA_018261735.1). Lineage (GTDB taxonomy): Bacteria > Pseudomonadota > Gammaproteobacteria > Burkholderiales > Chitinibacteraceae > Formivibrio. The sequence goes on along the minus strand of JAGTRM010000021.1, from coordinate 25,199 downwards.
ACTTCCCGCACTTTGAAAACATTGATGCCAAAAGTCTCGCGCCGGTTGGTGCGCTGATCCAGCCCAAGGGTGAATAGTAGTATCTCAAGCTTGTTGGTGCCTGCTAGCTTGGTGCGGGCATCAATGTTTTTTAAAAGGTCCGACACAATTATTCCTCGTTAATGCACGCCAGATTTGAGGGGGGAGCCACTGCGCCGATTATAACCAATTAGGTGACTATAAAAATGTTTCATGCACAGGTTTTTTCCCGCATGGCTGAGAAGCATCAAATCAACCTGGGTGGTTGCAACGGGCCCTTTATAATGCAAAACATACAAGTCAACAAGGTTCAGGATGGACATGAACACAGGAAATTCATTTATTGATCCTCATGAGCTGGAACAAGCTTTTTCCTTGTTTAATGAGGCTTCCCGTCAGCTTTCTGCTGCGTACGCAGAGTTGCAGGGGCAGGTTACCTCGCTGACCGCCCAGCTTGAGATTGCTAATGGCGCGCTGCGGCGGGAGCTGGAAGAAAAGGCGGCATTGTCCCGGCGACTGGGGTTGTTGCTGGAACGCCTTCCGGCTGGGGTGGTCGAACTCGATGCTTGCGGGCTGGTAATTCAGATGAATCCTGCGGCCGAGCGTTTGCTTGGTCACGGTGTAACCGGGCAATCGTGGAAGCTGTTGAAGCAGTCCCGTCTTGCTGCGACACCGGAATCGGATCTCTGGAGTTATCAAAGCGAGCAAGGGCTGCGATGGTTGTCCGTGGTGGAAAGCAATATTCCGGAGGAGGAAATCAGTCTGTTGCTTATCCACGATCTGACGGAGTCTTGGGAGTTGCAACAGGCGCTGGCAAGGCATCAGCGCTTGGCTGCTATGGGTGAGATGGCGGCGGGCTTGGCGCATCAATTGCGCACCCCACTGGCGACCGCGCTGCTCTACACGGGACACTTGACTCGGCCCGAATTGGGCGATGCGGAGCGTCAGCGATTTGCCGGGAAGGCCCTGGATCGGTTGCGTTATCTTGAAACATTGATTGGTAATATGTTGCAGTTCGTTCGCGGGCAAGCGCATGAGTTGGAGATTGTTCATCTGGGGGAAATCTTGGATGAAGCTGCACAAGCGTTGGCTCATCAGTATGCACAGAAAGATATACATCTTCTGGTGCGTTGTGCTGACCCCGAGGCGCGGGTGAGAGTTAATCGTAAAGAGATGGTGGGCGCGCTGTCGAACATGCTGGATAATGCATGTCATGCATCGTCAGCGGGCATGCAGGTTGAAATGACACTTTCCTGTTCAAGGGACCAAGCCTTGGTTGAAGTGCGCGATCATGGATGTGGAATGTCGGAGGAGGTGTTGGCTCGCCTTTTCGATCCCTTCTTTACGACGCGCAAAGAAGGTACGGGCTTGGGGTTGGCCATCGTGCGTAATCTGGTGACCATGTATGGGGGAGGTGTTCGTGCCGAGTCAATACTTGGAGAGGGAAGCAGTTTGCAAATCTGGTTGCCTCTTGTTGCGGCACAGTCTACCGTTTGAATTGGTTTGTCGCAGGCCTTGCCTTGATGCCGAAAGTATTTGATTAATAGTCTTTTAATTGTGGCATGAACGTCTGTCATGGGTAAATCCGGCGCTAAATTGAATGGTGGGTCTATTTCAAACACCATTAGCGTTCTCTTATTTTGCCACGTTTTTGTGCTTTTTTTTACAGCAATTGGTATTGTTGCGTCCTGTAATTAATGACTTGTGGAAGGTTGGATCGATCATGTTGCCAACAGTTGATATAAATGGCGAAGTCGGGCGGGTAGTATTGACCGGGCAATTTGACTTCAGCTCGCATCGAGAGTTTCGGCAGGTTTGTGAAACATTGATTGCAAATCCTGAGGTAAAAGAGCTCTTGATCGATTTTCAGAATGTGGTTTATCTGGATAGTTCGGCGTTGGGTATGCTCTTGTTGTTGAAGGAAAAAATTAATGCAGCCAATAAGAGTCTGGCGCTGGTGAATTGTCGTGATGCTGTGCGTCAAGTTCTGGAAATTGCCTGTTTCGGGAAAATATTCACCATACGCTGAGGTGCGCAAAGTAAAGACTTGTCATGAAGATCCTCGTTGCTGACGATACCGAATCTGTCCTGCTGTTGATGAGCCGTTTCGTCGAGGCGTTGGGTCATCATGCCGTGCTGGCGCATAACGGTTTGGATGCGTTGGCGTGTTGGCGGCGAGAGAGGCCTGATCTCGTACTGATGGATATGATGATGCCGGTGATGTCCGGTCCTGAGGCGGCATCGGTCATCAAGAAGGAATCTGGCGAAACATGGGTGCCCATCGTTTTTGTGACGGGAGTGGGGGAAGATACGACGCTGGCAGAGGCAATCGAATGCTGCGGTGATGACTACCTCAACAAACCCGTCAATTTTCGTGTTCTGGAGGCCAAGCTCAAGGCGTTCAGCCGTATTCTGGAGCTTAACCGCAAGGTGCGCGAGCAGTCAGCAATCCTTGCAGAGTACTATGAACGTAGCGAGGAAGAAAAAGGGGTTGTGCGCCATTTGATGGAGCAGATGGTTAATTCCGAAAGGCTTGCAGATCCTCAGCTTGAGTATTGGCTAACGCCGGCGGAGAGTCTTTCGGGTGACCTGATTGCGGCAGCTCGTACGCCTGGTAAGGCTTTGCACTTCATGCTGGCCGATGGGATTGGTCACGGTATTACGGCCGCATTGAATGTTTTACCTCTTACTCAACCGTTCTACAGCATGACCGAAAAGGGATTTACCCTTTCCGAAATTCTGGCCGAAATGAACAATAAAGTGCGACAAGTGTTGCCTGTTGGGCGCTTTGTCGCAGTGGCGCTTTGCTCGATCAACGAAGCGGATGGTTGTGTGGAGGTCTGGAATGGTGGCATGCCCGAGTTGAAAATCCTCGATCAGGCATGTCGCGTGATTGAAACTTTCAAGTCTTTCAGTTTGCCGCTCGGCGTTGTGCCGAGCCATGCCATGGAGTTCTCGCCCAAGCGCTACTTTTTTTCGCAGCCTGGCACGGTGCTGGCGTATTCGGATGGTTTAGTTGAGGCGCGCAATCGCGCGGGAAGCGCTTTTGGCTTTCCTCGCCTTCTTGATGCAATTTCTACCGCGTCTGCAGGAAGACGTGTCGAAGCGGTAAAGTCATTGCTCCTGCAGTTTCTCGACGGCAAAGAATACCATGATGATGTTTCGCTGGTTCTGGCCGATTTTGGCGTGAATGAATGGAGCCGTCCGGTGTGCCGGCAGTCCGGCGCCGGCCCTGATCTGATCCGGTTGGAGCGATTGGTTGCTGACCATAAAGTGTTGTGGCGCTACGCCCTGACTCTGGGGGTTGAAGAGCTTAAGTACATTAATGCGGTGCCATTTGTAATGACATTTGTGAACGATATTCGACCACTGTTGCCATGCAAGTCGGATGTTTTTCTGATCTTGAGGGCACTTTTTGATAATGCACTGGAGCATGGCGTTTTAGGAGCGGGCTTGCCAGCTGCTCGCAGCATAAAGGGGCGCGCTGAGTGCCAGCTGGAGCGCATGAAGCGACTGAACAATTTGCAAGATGGACGGATCGAGATGGACTTGGCCGGGGTGTCTTTGGCTGGGCAGTTGGTATTACGCATTCGCGTCAAGGATAGTGGAAAAGGTTTTGACTGGCAGGCATGGGATAGGGCAGAAGGGACTTCAGTTTCATCGGGCGGCCAGGGTTTGGCGTTGGTACGGTCGCTTTGTGCTGGCCTGCAGTTTCTGGGGTCTGGCAATGAAGCCGTAGCCTATTATCTGCCGGGTAGTGCCTGCAAGAATCACGAATAACTTTTTCGCTTGTTTGGTGGCTTCGCACCAATAATGTCAAAATCATTTATGTTTTCACTGAAAGCCGTGTTGGCTTAAGGGTGTGTTTGCGGTGGGATGGGTTGGAGGTGATTAATTGAGTTTGCCGAATGCAGACCGGGTACGGACTGATCGCGTACACGAGGCTTCGCACGGCCTGTCGCAATCGGTACATCCTTGCCATACAGCGGATGTGATCTTAAAGAAGCAACCGCGTCATGCGTCACGAGGCGAATGGTTGATTGTTGTTGGTGCATCTACGGGTGGTACCGAGGCGCTTAAAGAATTCTTGATGATGATGCCGGCTGATTCGCCGCCTATTTTGATTACGCAACATATGCCGGAAATGTTTACCCGCTCATTCGCCAGCCGCCTTGATGTCTTGTGTCGAATACGTGTCAAAGAGGCCGGGCAGGGCGATGTTGTCCGCTCTGGCTGGGCTTACATCGCGCCGGGGCATTCCCATCTTATGCTTGGCTATTCAGGAGGGAATTACACGTGTGATCTTTCCCAGGGGCCTGCTGTAAATCGGCACCGTCCTTCGGTTGATGTGCTGTTTCGCTCGGCGGCCAATGTGGCGGGCCGTTATGCGCTTGGTGTTATTTTGACGGGAATGGGAAAGGATGGTGCGGCCGGAATGCTGGAGATGAAAGAAGCAGGGGCGGTTAATTTTGCTCAAAATGAGTCGACCTGCGTCGTGTTCGGCATGCCCAAGGAGGCCATTGCCCTTGGTGGTGTGGATGAGGTATTGCCTCTGCGCGAGATTGCTCCGCGCATATTGCACTGGCTGGGTCAGCACCGGACGACGTCATGATTTTGCCGATCCTTGTTGTTGAAGATGATGATGCGCTGCGCGAGGCGCTCACTGATACGCTTGCTATGGGGGGGTATCAGACGTTTACGGCTGAAGATGGCTCATCGGCGCTTGATCTGCTTGAACGCCAGCGGGTGGGATTGGTGTTGTCTGATGTTCAGATGCAGCCTATGGATGGTGAAGCCCTGCTGCGCGAGATCAAGATCCGTTATCCCTGGCTGCCGGTGATTTTGATGACCGCCTATGGCGTGATCGACAAAGCTGTCGAGGCGCTGCATGCCGGGGCGTGCCATTATTTGCCGAAGCCTTTCGAGCCAGAACGCCTATTGCAGGAGGTGGCCAAATATCTGCTGCCGGATTGTGATGATGAGCATGTGATTGCAGAAGACCCCGCCATGCGTCAGTTGCTGGATGTGGCGCGGCGGGTGGCGGCTTCCGATGTTTCGGTCATGATCACGGGCGAGTCGGGGGTGGGCAAGGAGGTCTTGGCGCGCTTTATTCACCGTAATAGCGTGCGGGCAGACAAGCCTTTCGTGGCGATCAACTGTGCGGCGATTCCGGAGCAATTGCTGGAGTCTACCTTGTTCGGGCATGAGAAAGGTGCGTTTACCGGCGCGGGCTCCCAGCATATCGGCAAGTTTGAGCAGGCACAGGGCGGCGTATTGCTGCTTGATGAAATTACTGAAATGCCGCTGGCGCTGCAGGCCAAATTGTTGCGTGTGCTGCAGGAGCGTGAAGTTGAGCGCGTTGGCAGTGTCAAAACTATCCCGATTGATATCCGTGTGTTGGCAACTTCCAATCGCGATGTGGGGGAGGAGGTTGCCGAGGGGCGTTTTCGCGAAGATCTTTACTACCGGTTGAACGTATTCCCTTTGCATTTGCCTGCCTTGCGCGAACGGCCTGACGATATCTTGCTGCTGGCGCGGACGATGCTGGCACGCCATGCAGCGCAACAGAAGCGCCGTGTCCCGGTCTTGTTGGCGTCGGCCGAGACGTGTTTGCTGGCGCATGCTTGGGATGGCAATATCCGTGAGCTTGACAATGTTGTGCAGCGAGCCCTGATCTTGGCGCCTGGCGATACAGTCGGTCCGGAACATCTGCATTTGCCGGCTACTGCGGCAAAAATTGCCGCAAGTGGTTTCTCTGCGGAGGTTGTTCGGGATCCTGATGTTGTCATGGATATCAAGGAAGTGGAAAAGCAGCATATTCTCGATACCCTGCGTGCTGCGGGGGGAGTGAGGAAGCTGGCCGCGGAAAGACTCAATATGAGCGAGCGCACGCTGCGGCACAAATTGCAGCAGTATCGCGAGTTGGATGGAGATTTGCACATTTAAGTAGATCCTGGCGCAGGAATTGCTTGCGGGAGATGTGTTCCGCCCCCTAGAATCAGGCTTGGAAGGATAAGTATTTATGAGTAGCGTGCAAGGTATCGACCAATTGCTCGGAGAGCTTCGCTCTGCTGCTGCACTGGCGGCGGGGCAGCCTGTGTCCGTCGGGCAGGATGGCACGGATGTGCCTGAGTTTGCACAGGTTCTCAAGCAATCGATGGACCAGGTTAACCGGCTGCAAATGGAATCTCAGGATAAGCAACTGGCTTTTCAAGCCGGAGAGCCTGGTGCAGATTTGCAGGATGTGATGGTCTCCTTGCAAAAGGCCAGCCTGAGTTTCCAGACCATGGTGCAGGTTCGCAACAAACTCGTAGGTGCTTACCAAGAGATCATGAACATGCAGGTCTGATATTGGCTAAGCTATGGCAGAGGCGGGCGTAACGGCTCAACGCAACCCGGTTGCGGATAAAGATTTTGGCGGAATCCGCCAGCGGTTTGATGGGTTGTCCGGTCCGGGCAAGCTTGGCCTAATGGTAGTAGCTGCGGTAGCTATTGCTTTGTTGGTTGGCGCTTTGCTTTGGTCGAGAGAACCCTCTTGGCGCATTCTTTTCACCAACGTTCCGGATAAGGACGGTGGTGCCATCATTCAATCCCTTCAGCAAATGAATGTGCCATACAAGCTTGATGCCGGCGGCACTATCCAGGTTCCTGCCGACAAGGTTTATGACGCACGTCTCAAGCTGGCGGGGCAGGGGTTGCCCAAGGCCGGGAACGTCGGATTCGAGCTGATGGATAACCAGAAGTTCGGCATTTCCCAGTTTGCCGAGCAGGTTAATTATCAGCGCGCCATTGAGGGGGAGCTGGCTCGATCCATCGAAACTATTTCGGTAGTTGAGCGGGCCCGCGTGCATCTGGCTATTCCCAAGCAGACCGTTTTTCTGCGCGATCAGCAAAAGCCGACTGCGTCAATTGTGCTGACCCTGCAGCGAGGGCGTCAGCTCGATAATGGCCAGGTGGCTGGTATCGTGCATCTGGTTTCGTCCAGCGTGCCGGATCTGCCGGTGAACAATGTGACGCTGGTCGATCAGGATGGCGCATTGTTGTCTCGCGGACGCGATAATCAGCGGACCAACCTCGATCCCAGTCAGTTGCAGTATGTGCAACAGATTGAGCGAGGTTTTGTTGATCGCATCGAGGCCATTTTGGCTCCGATCGTTGGGCGCAGCAATGTGCGTGCCGAAGTGACTGCGCAAGTTGATTTTGCCGAGGTGGAAGAAACTTCGGAAAAGTTCCGCCCCAATAGTCCACCGAATGCGGCGTCGATACGCAGCCAGCAGACTTCTGAACAGTCAGGGCGTACTGGCAACGAGGCGGCTGCAGGCGTTCCGGGCGCATTGTCAAATCAGCCCCCGGGGGCTGCTGCTGCACCGATCACGGCAGCCGTGGCATCAGTTGCTTCTGCGATAGCTGCTGAAGGGGCAAGTAGCTCCAATTCCCGTCGCGAAGCTACGACCAATTATGAGATTGACAAAACTGTTCAGCATGTGAAGCAGCCTGTGGGGGGGGTAAAACGCCTCTCGGTGGCGGTGGTGGTTAACTACAAGACGAGTAAAAATGCTGATGGTGAGCAAGTTTTTGCTCCGCTTACCCCGCAGGAACTTGGCCAAATCTCTGATCTGGTGCGCGAAGCGGTGGGCTTTAATCAGCCGCGGGGAGATTCTGTTAACGTGGTTAATGCCGCGTTTGCGCAATCGTCACCGCAAGAAGAGCGTGCGTTGCCGGATCGTGCTGCGGACTACCTGAAGGCTAATTTCACGGATGTCATGAAGATGGCGCTTATTGCCATCGTGGTACTCTACCTTTTGTTCTTTGTTGTTCGCCCGCTCATGAAGGATATGAGCCGCTCGCGCACCGAGGCGGGCACGTTGGCTCTGGAAGAAGGCGTGGGCGAAGGTGAGACGATCAATCCATTCGAAGCAGCCCGTGCGGCCGCGAGTGAAGAAGGTCAGGAGCGAATGTCGGCTTTTGCTGATTTGTTGCAGCGAGCCAAGGAGTTGGCCAAGAATGATCCGCGCATGGTGGCGACCATCTTACGCGAGTGGATGAGCGGCGAGGAAGATACCTCCGACTCCAACAAGAAGAATTGAGGAAAACGTGGCTGCGAATCTGGATGAAGAAGGCGTGCGCCGGGGATCGATTCTCCTGATGACGCTGGGTGAAGAAGCGGCAGTCGAGGTGTTCAAGTACCTTGGCCCCAAGGAAGTGCAGAAACTTGGTTTTGCCATGGCAGGCATGGAAAATGTGAAGCGTGAAGAGGTTGATGCCGTACTCGGGGATTTTATTGCTGCCACGGAGAATCGCGCCAACCTGGGTGCTGCGGATGAATATATCCGTTCGGTGCTGACCAAGGCACTGGGTACCGACAAGGCTGCCAATCTTCTTGACCGGATTTTGCAGGGTAATGACAACGGCGGCATTGAATCGCTCAAATGGATGGATTCGGCCGCAGTGGCCGAACTGATCAAGAATGAACATCCGCAAATTATCGCCACCATACTTGTTCATCTCGAACCGGATCAATCGTCTGAAGTCTTGGGTAATTTCACCGAACGGCTGCGTAACGACGTACTGTTGCGGATCGCAACGCTGGAAGGCATTCAGCCTGCGGCGCTGAAAGAACTCAACGATGTGCTAACCCAACTGCTCTCTGGTTCTGACAAGCTCAAGAAAAGCGCAATGGGTGGCGTTAAAATGGCGGCCGATATCCTTAATTTCATGGGTGGCGTGGTCGAGGCCGCGGCGGTTTCCAGTATCCGCGAATACGACCCCGAACTGGCCCAGAAAATTCAGGACAAGATGTTTACCTTTGACAATATTCTGGATATCGATGATCGCGGCATCCAGTTGTTGCTGCGAGAAATCCAGTCTGACCAACTTATCGTGGCACTCAAAGGCACCAGCCAGGCGCTGCGGGAAAAAGTATTCAAAAACATGTCGCAACGTGCCGCGGAAATGCTGCGCGAAGATCTGGAAGCCAAGGGGCCCGTCAAGCTCTCCGAAGTCGAGGCCGAACAGAAAGAAATTCTCAAGATCGTGCGTCGGCTTGCCGACGAAGGGCAGATTGTGCTGGGTGGCAAGGGCGACGAAGGGCTGGTCGAGTGACCGGGGAGGTAATGAATGGCTGTTTCTAATTCCCGCGTCATCCCGCGCGAAGAGCTCTCCGAGTTTCAGCGCTGGCAGTTCAGCACGCTCCTGGACGAAATTCCAAAGCCGCAAGTGGCTGCCAAGACCGAGGCCGTGGTTCAGCCCGAGACGCAGCCTGTCCATCAACCGGTGGAATCGCAGCTTCCTGCGCCAGTTGTTGAGTCTTCGCACCCGCTCGATATGGTGCATTTCCCCACTGCGGAAGAAATCGAGGCCATTGAACGTCAGGCGCAAGAAGAAGGCTATCAAAGTGGCCTGGCTGCCGGGCGTTTGGCCGCTGAGCTTGAAGTCAACCAGTTGCGCGCCCTGTTGACAGGGGTATCCGATGCCTGTCGAGGCGTGGAGGTGCAGCTTGCCGAGGATGTGCTTGATTTGGCGCTGGTGGTTGCACGCCAGCTTGTTCGTGAAGAATTGCAAGTTGACCGAGCTTTCCTGTTGCCGGCCATCCGCGAGGCGATTGCCGGCCTTCCGACGGTTCGTGAGCCTGCGCGGCTTGTGCTCAATCCGGAAGATCTGACGACAATATCGGCCTTGCTTGGTAGTGAGTTACCGAGCGATTACTGGCGTTTTATTCCTGATTCATCACTTCCCGTTGGCAGTTGCCGGATTGAATCATCGGTAACTTCGATTGATCTGACATTGGCCACGCGGTGGGACAATCTTTTGCGCGTGTTGGGCCGGAATAAGCGAGCCGATCTGTCCTGGGCTGCTGCCCCACTGCCTGTTGATTCCGATCATGCCCGCTCCGATTGATCGTTGCCGTCGTTATCTTACGGATTGTCGCAATGCCGTGCGCTGGTTGCGCCCTTGGCTGCCGCATGGACGGTTGACGCGAGTATCCGGGTTGGTGTTGGAGGCTGTCGGCTTGCGCCAGCCTATCGGCATGTCTTGCGATGTTGTGACTTCCAGCGGCCGTACGGTCGAAGCCGTGGTGGTCGGTTTTCATGAGGATCGCTTGTTTCTGATGCCGATCAGCGAGGTCTATGGTGTTGAACCTGGCGCTGAGGTGGTTCCGCATGAAGATGTGGCAGCCTGGGTGCCGGAATATGGCCAGTATCGGCAAGCTCAACGCCGGCTGGAGGATCATGGTCGCCAGGTTCCGGTGGGTTGGGGTCTGCTTGGGCGCATTCTTGATGGATTGGGGCGTCCGCTGGATGGCAAGGGCAGTCTGGAATTCGAGAGTTACATGCCACTTTTTGCGCGGCCATTCAATCCGATGGATCGCGAGCCGGTGCGCAAGGTCATGGATGTGGGCGTGCGCGCTATCAATGCCATGCTGACGGTGGGGCGAGGTCAGCGTCTGGGCCTGTTTGCGGGCTCCGGTGTGGGCAAATCGGTGCTCCTGGGCATGATGGCGCGCTATACCACCGCCGATGTGGTGGTGGTGGGGCTGATCGGTGAGCGCGGGCGCGAGGTCAAGGACTTCATCGAGAATATTCTCGGGCCGGAAGGATTGGCCCGTTCTGTTGTTGTGGCCGCGCCTGCCGATACGCCTCCACTGTTGCGGCTGTATGGTGCGGCGTATGCCACCAGTATTGCCGAGTATTTTCGCAACGAAGGCAAGAATGTTCTGTTGATCATGGATTCGCTCACGCGCTATGCCATGGCTCAGCGTGAAATTGCATTGGCGGTGGGCGAGCCTCCGGCAACAAAAGGCTACCCGCCTTCTGTATTTGCCCGGTTGCCGCAACTCGTCGAGCGTGCCGGCAATGGGCGAGAAGGCGGTGGTTCGATCACGGCGTTTTATACGGTGCTCTCGGAAGGGGATGATCAGCAGGATCCTATCGCTGATGCGGCGCGTGCGATTCTGGATGGTCACTTTGTGTTGTCGCGCCAGTTGGCCGATACCGGTCATTACCCGGCGATCGATATCGAAAGTTCGATCAGCCGGGTGATGCAGGATATTGTTTCTCCGGGAGAGTTCGAGGCGGTGCGCCGCTTCAAGTATCTCTATTCGCGCTATCAACGCAGTCGCGATTTGATCAGCGTCGGGGCCTATGTGCCAGGCTCTGATCCAGTGCTGGACGAAGCGATACGCCGGCATCCTGCTTTCGAGAATTTTTTGCAACAGGCAATTCATGAACGCGAAACTTACCAGGGCGCTAGAATGAAGCTCGCCCAGATTTTTGCGGCATAACCGATAGCTTTCTACCGTGGCCCAATTCCGTTTTGATTTTCTGCTGAAGCTTGCGCTTGACGAGCGCGAAGATGCTGCCAAGGCGTTGCAAACGGCGCAAGGCGCCTGGCTCGGTGCGCGCGCCAAGCAAGAGCAGGTTGATGCTTTTCGCAACGAATATCGCAACCGCCTGACAAATAATGGCCAGAATGGGATGACGGTGACGCAATGGCGTGATTTTCAGCTGTTTCTTGTCAAGCTGGATACGGCATCGGCGCAGCAGGCGCAAGAGGTGGTGCGTCTGGAGGGGAATTACCAGCAGGCCTTGCTCGCTTGGCAGGAGAGTGAAAAAAAGGTTAAAGGTTTTGAGGCGTTGAAAGATCGCCATCTGAGTACCGAGCAGCGCAAGGATGGAGTGCGGGAGCAGAAACAGCTGGACGATTTTAACAGTCGCCAACGCCGCCATTAGGGGTGGCTGCATTCCGGATGCACGCTGGAGTGTGTGGTGATTTTGCCCAGACGAAATCCAAATCCCGAAGGGGATAACACATATCGTGATTGTTTGTGAAAAGCGGCTACTGCAATAATTTCGCGTAAATTTTTGGTGCAGTTGCACGATCACGGCAAAAGTGTTTTGTTGTAAATTTATGCGGGAAAAGTGCTTGAGCTACATCAATATGGCGTAGTTTAACTACTTCATTGATGTGAGCTTTTCTTGCTCTGTTCTTCGCAAAGCCGCATAATTCACACCCGTTTAGAAGGGGTTATCTATTGACGATGTCCCCAGTCTCCAGAATCGCGGGGCGGTTATAGCTTGTCGCGTAATTTTTGTTTTATTTGAAGGTAAGCATAACTGCTTTTGATGAAAATAAAATGAAAATTTGGCGTAAGTCCCTATAGGTAAATGGATATACCGAGCCCCTCCTAAGGGCTAGTTACAGGTTCGATTCCTGTTGGGGACGCCAGCGTTGTTTCTTGTCCGCAGCACAGCTGCTGCGAATAGAAAGTTCCGTTTTCAGTTGTAGTGCCAGTGGAGTACCGTTTTGTCTGGTTGCACCGCTTGCAGCACGGACTGTTTGTTTACCCATTGCATCACAAAATAGTACAGGAGTACTTACTTATGCTGCGCAGTACCAAAATTGTTGCCACGCTTGGCCCAGCCTCCAATGATCCGGCTACGCAGGAACGCCTGCTCAATGCTGGCGTAAACATGGTTCGTCTCAATTTCTCTCACGGTACTGCCGAAGACCATATCAACCGCGCTGCGGGCGTACGTGAAATTGCCAAGAAACTCGGCCGTGCAGTTGCCGTGCTGGTTGACTTGCAAGGTCCGAAAATCCGCGTTGGCAAGTTTGAAAAAGGCAAAGTTACCCTGGAGAAGGGCGCCAAGTTCATTCTGGATGCGGAATGCCAGGTCGGTAACCTGGAACGCGTGGGTCTGGATTACAAAGAGTTGCCGAATGATGTTGAAGCCGGCGCGATCCTGTTGCTCAACGACGGCCTGATCAAGATGGAAGTCAACGAAGTGCGCGGACCGGAAGTGCACTGTACCGTGTTGCTGGGCGGTGTGCTGTCCAACAACAAGGGTATCAATCGCCAGGGCGGCGGCTTGACCGCGCCGGCGCTGACCGCCAAGGACATGGAAGACATCAAGACCGCAGCCAAGCTGAACGCAGACTATGTGGCGGTTTCCTTCCCGAAGAGCGGTTCCGACATGTACATGGCCCGTACCCTGCTGCGCGCCGCTGGCAGCAAGGCCCTGCTGATTGCCAAGATCGAACGCACCGAAGCCATCACCAATCTGGAAGAAATTCTGGATGCTTCCGATGGCATTATGGTTGCGCGTGGTGACTTGGCCGTTGAAGTGGGCGAAGCGACCGTTCCGGCGCTGCAAAAGAAGATGATCAAGCTGGCTCGCAAGAAGAACAAGCTGACCATCACTGCCACGCAAATGATGGAATCCATGATCGAAAACCCGGTGCCGACCCGCGCCGAAGTTTCCGATGTGGCCAATGCCGTGCTCGACGGTACCGATGCCGTGATGTTGTCGGCCGAATCTGCCGCCGGCAAGTTCCCGGTGGAAACCGTGGAAGTGATGGCCCGTACCTGCGTTGAGGCGGAAAAGTCGCAAGAGAGCAAGATCATCACTGAAGATGCCTTGTTCGGTGGCGATTTCAGCCGTATCGATCAAGCCATTTCGATGTCGGCCCTGTATGCTGCCAGCCGCTTGAACGTGAAGGCGATTGCTGCGTTGACCCAATCGGGTTCCTCGGCGCTGTGGGTATCCCGCTTCCTGTGCGGTGTGCCGATTTACGCCATTACGCCGGTTGAAGAAACCTATAACCGCCTGTCCCTGATGCGTGACGTGCACCCGATGCTGGTTGCGCAAGTGACGAACGACCACGACGAGCAACTGGTTCGCGCCGAAGTGGAAATGCTGCGCCGTGGCGTGGTGCAGAAGGGCGATTACGTGATCTTTATCTTTGGTGATGTGGTCGGTATCGGCGGCGGCACCAACAGCATGAAGATCGTCAAGGTTGGCGAGCGTCGCTCGTAAAATGTCACTACCGGGCTTGCCCGGTGAATGACAACAAAAAACCCGGAATTGATTTCCGGGTTTTTTGTTGTGTGGCGGTCGGCAATCAATCGCGGGATACGCGGATCACGCCCTGGACTTCCGCCAGGCGCACGAAAATGCGTTGCAATTGCTCGGTATCGCGGATTTCGATGGTGAAGTGCATCTGGGCGCGGTTGTCCTTGCTCAGGGTGTTGACTGCCGTTACGTTGACTTTGTCGCGTGACAGTACTTCGGACAAATCCCGCAGCAGGCTTTGCCGGTCATGGGCTTCGACCAGGATGTCCACGGCAAAGACTTGCCCGGTTTGGTGTTTGCCCCAGTCGGCGCGAATCAGCCGTTCTGGCGAGGCGGCAGCCAGGCGCTTGAGGGTGGCGCAATCAGTACGGTGGATCGAGATGCCGCGCCCCTTGGTCACAAAGCCAATGACGTGATCGGGCGGGACCGGTTTGCAGCAGCGCGCCAGAATCGTCATCAACTGATCGACACCTTCGATCAAAACGCCTTTGCCTTGCTGATCGGCGCGTGCGGCGCGGATCAGGTCATCCGGGTTGACCGGCATCGGCGGTGCTGGTGGCTCGAGCACGGCGTTGAGCGTTTGCGAGAGTTCGCGCAGTGAAAGCTCGCCTTGCCCGAGTGCCAGATAGACGTCGTCGATGGTTTTCAGGCTGAGGCGCGCTGCGATGGCATCGAGCTTACTGTTGTTGAGCCCGGCGCGGACGGCTTCTTTCTCGAACAGCGTCCGGCCGGCCTCGAGTGCGACATCCTGGTGCTGCTGCTTGATCCAGTGGCGGATCTTGGTTTGAGCCCGATGGCTTTTTACATAACCCTGATGCAACCAGTCGAGACTGGGGCCGCCCTCCTTGATGGAAAGGATTTCCACGCGCTGGCCGTTTTCCAGCGGGGTATATAGCGGCACGATCTGGCCGTTCACTTTGGCGCCCCGGCAGCGATGGCCCAGATCGGTATGAACGTTGTAAGCAAAGTCGACCGGGGTCGCGCCCTTGGGCAACTCGATCACGCGTCCGGCCGGGGTCAGCACATAAATCGTATCGTCGAACAGTTCGGCCTTGAAGGCGTCGGCCAGCTGGTTTTCCTGCGCCATGTCCTCGCGCCAATCCAGCAGTTGCCGCAGCCAGGCGATCTTTTCCTGGTATTTGCTGTCGTGCTGGCCGCCTTCCTTGTAGCGCCAGTGGGCCGCCACGCCATATTCGGAATGCTCGTGCATCTCGAAGGTGCGGATCTGCACTTCCAGTGCCTTGTTTTCCGGGCCGATCACTGCCGTATGCAGGCTGCGATAGAAATTGCCCTTGGGATGAGCGATGTAATCGTCGAATTCACCCGGGATCGGTTGCCACAGATGATGGATGATGCTCAGCACCATGTAGCAATCTTTTACGTCTTCAACCAGGACGCGCACTGCGCGAACGTCATAGACTTCGGAAAAATCCAGCTTCTTATGCTGCATCTTTTTCCAGATGCTGAAGATGTGCTTGGGCCGCCCCATGATGTCGGCCTTGATGCCGGTGGCTTCGAGCTCGGCGCGCAGCGTGGACATCACATTGGCAATGAAGCTTTCGCGGTCGATCCGGCGCTCGTCCAGCAGTTTGGCGATGCGCTTGTACGACTCAGGATGCAGATAGCGGAATGAGAGGTCTTCCAGCTCCCACTTGATTTGCCACACGCCCATGCGGTTGGCGAGCGGCGCGTAGAGGTCGACTGTTTCCTGCGCCACTCGGCGGCGCAATTCGTCCGGCGCCTTGGCTACAGCATGCATGGCTTGTGTGCGCCAGGCCAGCCGGATCAATACGGCGCGGATATCCTCGACCATGGCGAGAATCATCTTGCGCAGCGCCTCGATCTGCTGTTTCGCATCTTCCGGTTTCTGGTGGGTATGGGCGTTGCCCAGCACGCCGACCAGTTCACGAATGCGGCGGATGCTTTCGACCAGCATGGCGACATCCTGGCCAAAGCGGGTCTGGATCTCTTCGATCGCGTTGCTGTTGACCTCCGGCATTGCAAACAGCAGGGCGGCGATGACCGAATCTGCATCGAGGTGCAGGTCGGCAACAATCGAGGCGCTGGCAACGGCCTGTGGTAGTAAAGGAGTACCGGTGATCGGGTAGAGAGTCTGGCCGTACTGGCTCTCGGCCCAGTGCAACGCCTCGCTGATGCGGGCGATTTCTTGCGGCGCGTAACGCTCGGAGAGCACTTTCAGCCAGTGTTGCGGATCAGCGGCTTCAGCGATGGATTGAGCGAGCGGGCGGGTGACGGCAACCATGGAATTCTGCTTTTTACTGACGAAAATGAATTTTGCCCAAAATGGGCAGTCTCTTGAAGCACTATGATCAAATAAATAAATCCCGCACTTCAACCGAAACAGAGTACATGTTGTGTTTAAAAAACATTTGCGGCGCTGGCTGCCAAACCAGGAAATGGTGGCGAAAAACCTGTTTATGCGCCCCTTTGCCCACTGGTTTACCGATCCTCGTCTTTGGCATCTGAACCGGCGCTCTGTCGCGGGCGGCGTCGCCGCGGGTGCTATCGGCGGCTTGATCCCGGGGCCGTTGCAGATCATAACCTCGGCATTGTTGGCGCTGATTTTTCGGGTTAATTTGCCGGTTTCCGCCCTGATGACGTTCTACAGTAATCCCCTGACGATTGGCCCACTCTACTGGCTGGCTTACAGATTGGGCAGCTTGCTGATCGGTGGCAATGGATATACGGTCTTGCCGGCCATGCCTGTCTGGGGCGAACAATCCATGCAGGACTGGATCAGGGAAATGGCTGCCTGGGCATGGTCAATGGGCATGCCTTTGGCGGTGGGATTGCCCGCTTTGGCGCTATTGCTGGCGTTGGCTGGCTATGTGCTGATCGATCAGGGTTGGCGTCTGCATGTGCGCTGGAGTGCGTGGCGCCGCTCCAAGCGCAATCCGCCCGCTCAATAAGCAGCTTTCAACGCCAGTTCGTCCTGCAGGCGCTGCAGAAGTTCCAGTCGCGTGGCCGGCACTTGGCCGGAATCAACGGCAGCATGCAATGCGCAGCTGGGTTCCTGGCGGTGACGGCAATTGTGAAAGCGGCATTGACCCAAGAGTTCGCGAAATTCCGGGAAATAGCCGGGCAGTGCTTCCGCCGTGATGTGGGCCAGGCCGAAAGACTGCAGGCCGGGCGAGTCGATCAGTTCCGATTCCTCATCCAGTTTGTACAGCGCGGCGTTGGTGGTGGTGTGTTTGCCGGAATCGAGCGCGGTGGAGATGTCGTTGACCCGGGCGTTGGCTTCCGGAATCAGGGCATTGGTCAGCGTGGACTTGCCCATGCCCGACTGGCCGACCAGCACGGAGGTATGGCCTTTCAGTCGCGCGCGCAGCGGTTCGATATCGTTCAGGGCGGAAACTTCCACCAGGTCGTATCCCAACCGCGCGTAGCTCGCGAGCCGTTCGCGCGCGGCTGCCGCTTCGGGTAGGTCGCTTTTATTCAGGCAGATCAGCGGGTGGATGCCGGCGGCTTCGGCGGCGATCAGGCAGCGGCCGATCAGCTCGTCCAGCCAGCTGGGCACCGGGGCGACGACGATCACGATTTGCGTGACATTGGCGGCAATGAGTTTTTCGCGCCATTGGTCGGAGCGATAGAGCAGGGTTTTGCGCTCCAGGGCTTTTTCGATGACTGCCTGCTCGGCATTGATAAGTTTGACGGCAACCTGATCGCCGCAGGCGAAATCGGTTTTCTTGCCACGCGCCGAGGCAACCCGGCGCGCGCCATCGGCGGTTTCTACGATATACGATCTGCCATAACTGGCGATGATGCGGGCGCTGGTTGGGCTCATTGGTTGGTCAGTTGATCCACTTTGGCGGCGCACAGGATATCGTTGCGGGAGAGGCCGCCGACCGAATGCGTGCTCCAGGCCAGGCGGCAGCGGCTGAAGGTTATTTCCATCTCGGGGTGGTGGTCTTCGCGGTGGCAGATCCAGGCAACGGCGTTGGCAAAAGCCATGGTTTCGTGGAAATTCTTGAAACGGAAGGTTTTTTCCAGTTTCTCGTCCAGCAGGAGCCAGTTGCGCAATTCTGAAGCCAGCATCTCGACTTCGATCTTGTCGAGCTTGGCAGGGGTGGCCGTGCAGTGTTCGTCAGCAAGAGACATGATGGAGCACCTTGTAAGGTTAATCGTAACTACCGTTTTAGCCGAGGGATTTCAGTGCTGCAATGCGTATCGTTGCCGGCGGGTGTGTGTAGTAATACATGCTGAACAGCGGGTCCGGTGTCAGTGTACTGGCGTTGTCCCGATACAGCTTGACCAAGGCGGAAATCAGGTCGGATGCGCAAGCCTGTTTGGCGGCGTAGGCATCGGCTTCGAATTCCTGCCGGCGCGACAGCCAGCTGCCCAGCGGGGCAAAAATAAAGGTAAATACAGGCAGAACCAGGAAGAACAGCAGCAAGGCCATGGCGGTACTTCCGTGCGCCACGCCCAGTCCCTGATAGAACCACGGCTGGTGCATCAGTTGCCCGAGCAGCCAGAGCAGGCCCAGCATGATGGCAAAGGTCCAGGCCAGGCGTTTCAGGACATGGCGATGGCGGAAATGACCGAGCTCATGGGCCAGTACAGCCAGAATCTCGGCCTCGCTCAGTTGCTTGAGCAGGGTATCGAAGAACACGATGCGCTTGGATTGTCCCAACCCGGTGAAATAGGCGTTGCCATGATTGGAGCGTTTGGAGCCATCCATCACGAAAACACCGCTCGATTTGAAGCCGCAACGGACCAGTAGATTTTCGATGCTGGTTTTCAGCGCTTGGTCTTCCAATGGCGAGAATTTGTTGAAAAGCGGCGCTATCCAGGTCGGGAAGACCAGCATCAGGAATACCGAGAAACCAACCCAGGTCAGCCAGACCCACAACCACCAATTGTCGCCCATCTTTTCCATCAGCCAGAGAATCAGCGCAATCAGCGGCAGGCCGATACAGGCGGCCAGGGCCGTGGATTTGATCAGGTCGAGTACAAACAGGCGCGGCGTGATGTTGTTGAAGCCGAAGCGCGCTTCAATACTGAACGTGGAATACACCGAAAAAGGCAGCGTCAGCAATGCATTGAGCAGCGCAAACCCCACGATCAACGCGAGGCCTGCCGCGATCGGGGAGGAAAAATAACCATGGCTGGCTTGATCCAGCCAGTTGATGATGCCGGCCTGGGTAAATACCAGCAGCAGCAGTGCCTCAAAAACCGTTTCCACCTGCGTGAATCGGCTTTGGGCGAGCGTGTAATCGGCGGAACGCTGGTGCGATTCCAGCGGGATGGATTCGGCAAACTCGGCCGGGACGGCCGCGCGGTGGGCACGGACATGACCTATCTGGCGCCATTGCAGCCAGAGGTGCAGGAGGGTGCCCAAACCCAAGGCGGAAAGAAACAGGAGGGAGAACTGGCTGGCGCTCATTTATAATGCGCTTCAAATCGATCATCTAGGAGCCTAGCAGTATGCCACAAGACCAGAACAACCTCATCTGGCTGGATATGGAAATGACCGGCCTTGACCCCGAACGCGAGCGCATCATCGAAGTGGCGATCGTTGTCACCGATGCCAAGCTGGAAACCGTGGCGGAAATGCCGGTGTTTGTGATCCACCAGCCTGCCGAAGTACTGGATGCCATGGACGAGTGGAACAAAAACACCCACGGCAAATCCGGACTGATCGACAAGGTGCGTGCATCGAGCCTTACCGAAGCGCAAGTCGAGGACCAGATCATCGCGTTTCTGGAGCAGCATGTGCCCAAGAACGTTTCTCCGCTCTGCGGCAACTCGGTGCATCAGGATCGTCGCTTTATCGTCAAGTACATGCCCAAGCTGGATGCCTATCTGCACTACCGGATTCTGGACGTGTCCGTACTCAAGGAGCTTTGCAAGCGCTGGCGGCCCGAGGTGTATGCGAAATACCAGAAGGAAGGCAAGCACGAGGCGCTGGCGGACGTGTATGAATCGATCGGGGAATTGAAATTCTACCGCGACAATTTCCTGAACATGGGGTGAGGAGCTACTGCTCCAAATGGAGTGTTCCCGGGGAATTTCCTGAACCGATTGGAGTAAAATCAACGATGCATTATCCGGAGAGACCGTGATGGCAAGTGTTGTTGCCCGGGAGTTGGGACAGCTGTTGCTGGCGCGGGGAGAGCATGTGACTGCCGCGGAATCCTGTACCGGCGGCATGATCTGCGCGGCACTGACCGATATCGCCGGCAGCTCGGACTGGTTCGAGCGCGGTTTCATCGTGTATTCCAATCTGGCCAAGCAGGAAATGCTGGGCGTGCCCGAGGATTTGATTGCAGCTTCCGGCGCGGTCAGCGAAGGCGTGGTGCGCGCTTTGGCCGGCAATGCCCGCCAGTGTGCAGGCGCGGATTGGGCGGTAGCGGTCAGCGGCGTGGCGGGGCCGAGCGGAGGCAGCGCCGAAAAACCGGTGGGAACGGTTTGGTTCGCCTGGAGCGGGCCAGGCGTGGATGAAGCCGAGCGTTGCCTGTTTGCGGGGGACCGAGCCAGCGTGCGCAGCCAGACGGTAGATCATGCGCTGGCCAGACTTGTTGAATTGATCAAGGAACAAAAATGACCACGGTAGTAGTAGTACGGAAAGGCAATCAAGCGGTGATTGCGGCAGACAGCCTTTCCACCTTCGGCGATACCCGCATGGGCGCGCACGACGATGCCTGCTGGAACAAGATTTTTGAAGCGCACGGCAGTCATTTTTCGATTTCGGGCAGCGCTGCGCATGATCTGGTGCTGCAATCGCTGCTGAAGAAAGTCAAAACGCTGAATTTCGGCTCGCGCATGGCGATTTTCGAGAGCTTTCGCAAACTGCATCCCAAGCTCAAGGAAGACTTCTACCTCAAGCCCGACGAGGAAGAAGACGATCCGTACGAATCGAGCCAGCTGACCGCACTGATTGCCAATCAAAGCGGGATTTACGGCGTTTACTCGCTACGCGAAGTGTATGAATACCAGCGTTTCTGGGGGATCGGCAGCGGGCGCGACTATGCCATTGGCGCGATGCATGCCGTCTACGATGATCCGGCGCTGAGTGCGGCGGATATCGCCCGCATCGGCGTGGAAGCGGGTTGCGCATTCGATGTCAGCTCCAGCCTGCCGATGACCCAATACGTGGTCGAGCTCAACAAGGATGCTGAATGATGCAGGATATTCTGGAACGTTTTCTGTTTGAAGAATCGCCGGTGCGTGGCGAATTGGTGCAGCTGGATACCACGCTGGCCGAGGTGCTGTCTCGCCACCCGTATCCTGCGCCCCTGGCGCGGTTGATTGGCGAGCTGATGAGTGCCGCAGCCTTGCTGACCGCCACCATCAAGTTGCAGGGGGCGCTGGTTATGCAGTTGCACGGCACGGGTGCGGTGAAGCTGATCGTGGTGGAGTGTTCCAGCGACATGACCTTGCGCGCCATGGCACGCTGGGATGGCGAGGTCGCCGATGTATCGCTGGCCGAGTTGCTGGGCGAGGGCAAGTTCATCATCACGCTGGATCCGGAAGACGGCGAAACCTACCAGGGCGTGGTGGGATTCGAACCGGGGCAAAGCGTGGCCGAGATTATCGAAAACTACATGCGCCGTTCCGAGCAGCTGGAAACGCGCCTTTGGCTGGCGTGCGATAGCGAACATGCCGCGGGCCTGCTGTTGCAGAAAATGCCCGAAGCCGCTGGCGAGGCCGACGACTGGGAGCGTATCCAGCACCTGGCCGCCACGGTTACCGAGGAAGAATTGCTGACGCTGGATTCGCAGGAAGTGCTCTATCGCCTGTTCCACGAGGAAACCGTGCGCCTGTTTGAACCGGCGGTGCCGACCTTTGCCTGCAGCTGTTCGCGCGAGCGCGTCGGCGGCATGTTGCGCATGATCGGGCGCGAGGAAATCGATAGCGTGCTGGCCGAACGCGGCAAGGTCGAGGTTGGTTGCGAGTTTTGCAACGCGCGCTATGAGTTCGATCAGGTCGATGTGGTGCAGGTATTTTCCGGCCACGGCTTGCAGGATGCGGGGCCGCAGGTGCATTGATCGAAATCGTGCATCAATCTGCTTGAAACACAAAAGGCCAACCCGAAATACGGTTGGCCTTTTGCTTGGATGAAGCTCTCTGTATGAAAGAAAAGCCGGCGACCCGCGCCGGCTAAAGGAGAGAAAGCGTAAACCAGAGAAATGGGACTTAGTATTCGGGTTGCCTTGTTAGCAATCTGGTGTTTCAGCCCGCACCAAAAACCAGGTTGGGCAGGAATAGCACGCTGGTTGGCCAAACGATCATGAATACGACCAGTGCAATCACACCCAAGATCAATGGCAATGCTTCCCAGGTATATTCGTCCATTGGGCACTTCAGAATGCCGCAGACCGTGAACATGGCCACGCCGACCGGGGGCGTCATGCCGCCCAGCGTTACGCAGGTCATCATCACCAGGCCGAAGTGAACCGGATCGATCCCCACGCGGGTAATGATCGGCATCAGGATCGGGGTCAGCAGAAGCACGATGACCGTGCTTTCCAGGAACATGCCCAGCACGATGATGAAGGTGATCAGCAACATCATCAGCGCGATCTTGTTGTCGGTGATGTTGACCAAGAATGAAGCTGCGGTTTGTGGAACGGCTTCGAGCGTGATCATGTAACCGATCATCGAGGAAAGCATGATGATCAGCATGATCATGCCGATGTCGGACACGCTATGGCGCAGGGCATCGAGCAGGTTGTCGATCTTCAGTTCGCGGTAGATGAACATGCCGACGAAAATGGCATAGGCCACGGCAAACGCACCTGCTTCCGAGGGCGTGAAGATGCCATAACGGATACCGACGATCAGCAAGACTGGAAACATCAGCGCCCATTTGCATTCCCAGGCGCGGACAAGGATTTCCTTCATGGAAGGAATCTTGGCCAGCTCGGGTTTGTAATCGCGCTTGCGGGCCACGAAGTAGGCGATGCTCATCAGCACGATGGTCATCAGTACACCCGGCACCACGCCGCCCACGAACAGCCGCCCGATCGAGACATTACCCATGAAACCGTACAGGATCAGCCCGATGCTTGGCGGGATGGTCGCGGTAATCAGCGAACCCACCGAGATGACGGCGCTGGCGTAGCCACGGGTATAGCCTTGCTTGAGCATGGCCGGTCCCAGTATCCGCGCTTCCATGGCGGCATCCGCCACGGCAGAACCGGAAACGCCGCCCATCAGCGCGCTGAGCATGATTGCCACTTGTGCCAACCCTCCGCGCATCCAGCCGGTCAGAACGGTGGAAAGCGAGATCAGGCGGCCGGTAATGCCAGAGGCGTTCATCAGATGCCCGGCGAACACGAACAAGGGCACCGCCAGTAACGGGAAGGACTGGGTGGCGGTGGTGATTTTCTGGACTGCAATCTCGGGCGGAACAGGGCCAAAGATATAAAACATCACCGCCGAAATGCCGATGGCAAAAGCCACGGGCATGCCCAGAAACATCAGGAATAGAAAAAGAATAGTCAGAATGCCGCTCATCTTAGATCACCGTCCCGTCATGGCCTTCAAGTGAAAGAACTTCGCGCCCGGTCAGGCCGCGCCACAAGCGTGCCACCGTGGTGGCCAGCATCAGGGCAGCGCCGGTTGGAATGGCGCCGGTAACCCAGCTGTAGCTGATGCCCACATCGCCCAGAACCCGTTCCATGTTTTGCAGAGTCAGTTTGCTGCCGTACCAGACTAGAAAAGCCAGGAAAAACGCGATGGCCACCAGCCAGACAATGGCCAAAAATTTTCGGGCCGCTTTGGAAAAACGCCGGATCACAATATCGATTTCGATATGGGTGTTTTTCTTGAGCGCCAAATCGGCACCGAGTACGCAGGCCCAGGCAAAGCTAAGTTGGGCCAGATCGACGGCCCAAATTACCGGAGAGCCGACGGTTCGGGTTGCCGCGCCGATCAGGACGAAAATCGAGGTTGCCGCGAAGAACGCCATGGCCAGGCGTTCCTCCAGCTTGTAAAGAGTTGTGGCCATGGCTATTTCCTTATTTGCCAAGCACGGCGTTGACTTGCTTGCGCAGCTCGGTATAGCCCAGTTTTTCATAAACAACACTGGTCGAGGCCACAAATGGCTTGATGTCGATATTGACGACCTTCACGCCCTTGTCGCTCATCATCTTTTCGTAATTTCCGATCGAATCGATGGTTGCCTTGGATGCGGTATCGCCCGCTTTCAGCGCTTCATCACGTACAACTTTTTGCAAGTTAGGTGGCAGCTTGTCGAACCAGATTTTCGAGCCCACCAGGCCGGTGATCAGGCTGATGTGTCCGGTCTTGGTGATGTACTTCACCACTTCGTACAGGCGCGAGCCATAGGTGGCAGGCGACTGGGCTTCGGCAGCGTCGATCGCTTTCATTTGCAGGGCGGAATACACCTCGGCCCACGGCATCGGGGTCGGCGTGGCACCCAGTGCGCGTACGGTTTCAAGCCAGACCGGGGCACCTGGGGTGCGCATGCGCACGCCCGCCAGATCTGCCGGCTTGCTGACCGGATTCATCGTCAACAGGTGACGATCACCCTGATACCAGTTGAAGGACAAAATCTGGTGGCCAGACGCTGCGCGCAGTTTCTGGTTCCAGGACTCAACCAGCGGAGATGTCACCAGTTTGCGCATTTCTGGGTAGCCCGTCGCCACATAAGGCGCCCCCAGGATGCCGAATTCCTTGACGAACGGTGCCAAACGACCACCATCAACCAATACAGCAACACCCGCGCCGGAACGGGCTTGTTCCAGTACGTCTTCATCGGGTCCCAGCTGCGAGCTGGGGAAAAGTTTGACGCTGATTTTTCCGCCGGAATTTTTTTCCACGCCTTCTTTGAATTGGTTCAAGCCTTTGAACATCGGGTCATCGATAGTCAAGGACGAGCTGACATTCAGGTTGAAGTCCGCGGCATATGCTGCTGATGAAACAAGAACGGATGCCACTGCAAAAGACAAAAGCTTGATCTTCTTCATGGTTTTTCCTTGATCACATTGAGTGGTTTAATCTTTCAAAGCCCTTGCGTTTTTTTCAAAACGTGCTTGTATGGTAGTATTCATTTCGTGCCAATGCAACGGTTTTGTAGTTTAATCTGGTCTGACTACCTGACTGGGTGTTTTTGACCGATGGGAATGCCGGCGTTAGCAGGAAGAATGATTTCGGTGTGTGGCTTGTTCGCTTTTTTTATCTGGTAATACATGGAGATATCTGATGAAGATTGTTGATGCAAAAGTGATTGTCTGCTGTCCCGGCCGCAACTTCGTGACCTTGAAGATCACGACCGATGACGGCGTGACCGGTCTGGGCGATGCCACGCTGAACGGGCGCGAGCTGTCGGTGGCTTCCTAC
>JAGTRM010000020.1 GCA_018261735.1 Pseudomonadota bacterium | reverse complement strand
GTCTTCGATCTTCTGCGGATCGCGACCGATCAGGAGCGGGCAGACATGGTCCTGCAGGTAGGAAGCCACCGACAGCTCGCGCCCGTTCAGCGTGGCATCCCCGAGGCCGGTCACGCCGTCATCGGTCGTGATCTTCAAGGTCACGAAGTTGCGGCCTGGACAACAGACAATCACTTTTGCATCAATAATTTTCATCGCATTCCCCATTTAAACTGACTTGCGAACTCTGGTGCACCTTCGTTGCAAGGGGTGCATCCGTCTCACTCGAGTGCCATAGTATACTAACATGTTAGTATTCTTCAATATCACTACGCGCTTTTTTTCACCGTTTATCGGCATCCCGTTTCCCGCACATCAAGACAGGGAGCTACAAGAAAAAACAGGGGGGTAAGACGGGTTTCAAGAGGGAGCGAACCGAGGGAAAGACTTCTGGAAACGGGCAAGGCAAGTGATGCAAAGGAGATCCGCCAGGATGGCGTACCTAGGCTGCCACCGACAGGGCCTGGCATGCTCAAGGCCGCAAAGGGCATGAGCACTCGGGACCGCACACGTTCAAGGCGCCCGCGGCCCGGGATCGGCATTGCGAGGTTTTCAGGGGGGTGATCTGTATTATCATGACCAGCAGAACATGCTTGCACTGGCGAAATTACCGGCAAACAGTAAGTCAGGCCGTTTGATCAATACCGCAACAACCGCCAGTTTCGAGGAATTTCGATGCCGGCCATTAACCATTAATTTGATATTCAATCCACGATCCAGACCATGATTCCTGCAGAATTGATAACCCTTTCCGCCAACGAGCCAGTCAGTGCGCAGATTTATTACGCCATACGAAAACTGATCATCAACTGCACTTTCATCCCCGGCCAACGCCTGGTCGATAAGGAAATTGCGGAACAGTTTGGTGTCTCCAAGCAGCCGGTTCGCGAGGCGCTCGGCAGGCTGGCCGAAGCAGGGTTATTGAAAATCCTGCCGCAACGCGGCACGTTCGTCATGAAAATATCGCCGCGGGAAGTCGAAAGCGGCCAGTTCATTCGCGAAGCGGTTGAAATCGCCGTTGCCCGCCGCGCCGCGACCATCATCACCGAAGATCACATCAAGCTTCTTTACAAGAATCTGGGAGAACAGGCTGTCGCATCCGGCATGGGAGACATTCCGCACTTTCTGGAACTGGATGAGGAATTCCATTGCCTGCTCGCCAGATCGATCGGCTGCGCTTCCGCCTGGAATGCCATCGAAAACATCAAAGCCAATATGGACAGGGTGCGTTACCTGAGCCTGGAGAAAATATCGCCACTGGACATGCTGATTGAACAACACACCCAAATTGCCGACGGCATCAAAAACAGAAATCCCGACCAGGCCGAATTGGCGGTAAAAAATCACCTGAGGGAAATCTTGTTCTCGTTTACGCCTATTGCAGAGAAAAACCCGGAATGGTTCGAGCAGTAAGCACCACGCCGGGGCAATACAAACAGCATCCACTCGAAAAGGTCAGTAGGCGCACTCCAGGATCGAAATAATGTCCTGCTTGCCGGGCACCCTGGGATTGAAGAACGTTGCATCTTCCAGCAAGGCATCCTCAGCCAGGCGCTCAAAGCTATCACGGGGAACGCCGCACGCCTGCAAGGTCGGGATTCCCAGCACCTTGTTCAGCGCTTTCACCTGCTCCACCACCGCCTTCGCGGCCTCGCCAGCGCTCAGGCCTTCCACGTCGATCCCCATGGCAACGGCAATATCCCTGTAGCGGGCGGGCACCATTTGCGCATTGAACGCCATGACATGCGGAAGCCCGATGGCATTGGCCGTGCCATGCGGCAGATGGAAATGCGCACTCAAGGGGTGCGCAATCGAATGCACCAGACCCAGAACGGCCGAGTTGAAAGCGAAGCCGGCCATCATGCTTCCCAGCAACATCGCCGAGCGCGCTTCGATATCGGCGCCATTGGCAAATGCGCGCGCCAGATTCCCGCAGATCAGCTCGATCGCCTTGAGTGCCATCACGTCGGTAGGCACCATTGCGGCCTTGGATACATAGGCTTCGATCGCATGGGTCAGCGCATCCATGCCGGTGGCGGCGGTAATCGCCGGCGGCATGCCGACCGTTAACAGCGGGTCGGCCAGGGCAATCGTCGGGCCGACAAACTGACCACCGATGACCATTTTCTTGATGCGAACAGTGTCGGTCACCACGCTCACCGCCGTGACTTCGCTGGCCGTGCCGGCGGTCGTCGGGATGGCGATCAACGGTTTGCCGGGAACCTTGACCAGATTGAAACCTTCATAGAGGCGAATCGGGGAAGGATTGCCAAGCAGGATATTGATGGCTTTGGCCGAATCAATCGCGCTACCGCCGCCAATAGCCACCACGAGTTCAACATTGGCGGCACGCGCCAGCGCTGCGGCCTCCTCGACCTGCATATCGGGCGGATTGGGCAGCACGCCGTCGTATTCGACGGCTTCAACGCCAGCGGCAGCAAGGGACGCAACCAGGCCATCCACGATCCCCGCCGCCTTCACGCCCTTGTCGAACACGACAAAGGCCTTCCTCGCACCCAGGCCTGCCGCCATTTCCCCCAGTTTCTGCGAAACCCCTGCCCCGAAATGCACAAAGCTCGGAATACCAAACATGAATTCCATCACTTCCTCCTGCCCGCTCAGCGGTCGATCGCAACAAACGCGCTTTCCAGCGCATCGACGATCACATCGGCGCGCGCCTGATCCAGCACCAGCGGCGGGGCGATCACCAGTTTGGAGCCCACCGGGCGGATGACCGCACCGGCTTCGCGCGTCGCCGCGGCCAGACGCCAGGACAGATCGTCGGTCGGCGCGAGCATTTCGCGGGTTTTCTTGTCCTGCACCAGATCGATGGCGAACATCAGCCCCTTGCCGCGCACATTGCCGACCGAGCGGAAACGCGCCTCGAAAGGTTTCAGACGCTGCATCATGTAATCGCCGATGCGCGCGGCATTGCCCGGCAGGTCTTCCTTTTCGACGATATCGAGCACCGCCAGCGCAGCGGCGCAGCCGAGCGGATGCCCGCCGTAGGTGTAGCCGGTGAGCATCACGCCGCGGAAATCGGCGTTGTTTTCAAAGGCATCGGCAATGCGCTGGTTGAGCATGGTGGCGGAAAGCGGAATGTAGCCAGCGGTCAGCGCCTTGGCGAACACCATGATGTCGGGCTTCACGCCCCAGCCGCGCGAACCGAACAGGCAACCGCTGCGGCCAAAGCCGGTGACCACTTCATCGGCGATCAAGAGGATGCCGTACTTGTCGCACACCGCGCGCACCAGCGGCCAGTAGTTGGCCGGCGGCACGATCACCCCACCCGCGCCCTGCACCGGCTCGGCGATAAACGCGGCAACGGTTTCCGGCCCCTGCTGGATAATTTCGCGCTCGAGCATGTCGGCGCAGATGCGGCCGAGCTCTTCCGGGTTTTCAGTCCACGGATTGCGGTCGAGCCACGGCGTATCGACCTGATAGCAGCCCGCCAGCACCGGCTCGTAATTCAGACGGAAGGCGTTGATGCCGGTGACCGAGGCACCGCCGAAATGCACGCCATGATAGGCGTTCTTCAGCGAAATGAACTTGGTGCGCCCGGCCATGCCCTGCACCCGCCAGTACTGGCGCGCAATCTTCAGCGCAGTTTCCACGCCATCCGATCCGCCGGTGCCGTAGAGCACGCGCGCCATGCCTTCCTGCGCCGTCATTTGCACCAGCTTCTCAGCCAGATCGGCAGCACGCGGATGCATCACGCCCTCGAACAACTGGCCGTAGATCTGCTCATTCATCTGCTTGACGATCGCCTCCTTCACCTCGGGGCGGCCGTGACCGACATTCACGCACCACAGGCCGGCGAAGCCGTCGACCATCTTGTTGCCCTTGTCATCCCAGACATATAGGCCGTCGGATTTGACGATATTCAGGCGTTCACGTTGTTTCCATTCGCCCGGATGGCACATCGGGTGCCAGAACTTGTAATCGATTTGCGTGCTTTGTTCAGTAGCGCGTACGTTCATGATGGTTTCTCCTGATGACTTTGAATTGATGGGTTCGGCGGCCGTTCAGCCCAGGTTTTCCACGATCTGGCCCAGCCGGGCATAACGCTCGGGGAAGAAGCGGCTCAGCATCCAGGCCAGGCCATAACCCAGCAATGCCGCGCCGAACACGAAATAAGGAAGAATGAAGATGGTCGACGAGGACGACCCGCTCAACACATCGAGGTTCTGGATCACCTTGATGAGTGCCCAGAACATGCAGACCGCGGCCAGCACCGGAGCAATACGGCCGCTCCACACTGAAACCTTGAGTTGCTTGTTGCGCAGGAAGAACGTGAACACAGCGACCGAAACCGCGCCCTGCAACAGCAGGATGGCCATCGTGCCGATCGCGGACATGCTCGGGAATACCACCGCCATCGGATCAAGCTTTGCCGCGGCAGCCAGAATCACGGCCAGCAGCATGCCGGCGGTCTGTACCGCACTGGCAACATAGGGCGTCCCCCGGCCCTTGCGAATCTTGCCCAATCCGGACCAGAGGAAACCATCGCGCCCCATCACGAA
Source organism: Pseudomonadota bacterium (assembly GCA_018261735.1). Classification (GTDB taxonomy): domain Bacteria; phylum Pseudomonadota; class Gammaproteobacteria; order Burkholderiales; family Chitinibacteraceae; genus Formivibrio. The sequence continues at coordinate 68,470 of JAGTRM010000020.1, read as the reverse complement.
AAGATAGCGTGACATGGTGTTGTGGAACGCCTGCGTGGCGGCAAAGAGGCTGGTAATCAAGAGCAGCGACATTGCCTCCACCGCCCAGCCGCCGAGCGCCGACTTCGCCAGATCAAACACGAAACGACCCGGGTCCTTGCTGGCAACCGCCGCAACCTGACCGGCGCCAAGCGCCTGGACGAACGTCCAGGTAGTGAATGCGAAGAATGCGGTGATCAGCATCACGGCCAGCAGCGTGGCACGCGGGATGACCTTTTCCGGTTCGCGGCATTCCTCCGAATAAATCGCGGTCGCCTCGAAACCGACGAAAGAGCCGATGGCGAAGATCATGGCGATCCCCATCGCGCCGCCGGTGGCGACCGAGGGCAGGAATGAGCTGAACTCCAACGCCGCCGCACCATGCTGCGCGAGCAGGCCGATGTCGGTCAGCAGCACGATGCCGATTTCCATCAGCATCAGCACGCCAAGCACCTTGCCGCCGATCTCGACCTTTTCCACACCCAGCGCCAGCACGGCGATCAGCATGGTCAGGCTGAACAACCACCAGGGCAGATCAAGATGGAAGTGATCGGCCACATACATCTGGCTGAAAAAACCGAACATGCTGACCACGGAAAGCTGGATCGCGGCATACGCCAGCAGCGCCACCTTCAGCCCGGCCACGCCCCACTTGCGGCCAAGGCCGATCGAGATATACGAATAGAACGCGCCGGCATTGACAACGTGGCGGCTCATCGCCACATAGCCGAAGGTGAACACCAGCAGGATCAGCCCGGCCAGCAGGAAAACGCCGGGCACTCCGGCGCCGTTGCCGGCAAAGAATGCCACGGGAACCGCACCGACGACGCCCGTCAGCGGGGATGCGGCAGCGACCACGAAAAAGATGATCGACCACAACCCCAGGCTGTTTTTCTTGAGTTGGTTGGAAGTTTCCATCAGTCATCTCCTTTGATGAGTTGGAGCCTGCAGTATCCGGAAACCCCTCCTGGCAGCGTTATCGAAAATCGGCAATCTTTCACGCCCCATTCCGGTGCAACAATGAAAGAAAATAGGGCATAAAAACAAAGGGGTACAACCAGGCTTTGTTAATGCAGGAGAAAATCAGACGCGCGATGCCTGAATGGTTTGCGAAGGAGATTCGCCAAACATGCGCTTGTAATCGAGAGCAAACTGCGACAGATGCCAGAAGCCCCAGCGGGCGGCAATATCGCTCACCTGTGCGCCACGCCCTTCACGGAACAGGTCGCGCCGCACATTGTTCAGGCGAACGGCTTTCAGAAAAACGGCCGGACTCACGCCCGTCACCTGCTCAAAGCAGTTCTGCAAGGTGCGGCGCGAGGTATAGGTCTGCAGGCACAACTCGTCGATGGTAACCGCTTCATCGCGGCGCTCGTCCAGAAAACTGCGGGCGGTCTGCACCACCCGCCGCGCCTTGCTCTGCGCCACCGGATCATCGCCGCGCCGGCAGGCTCGCAGGTATTCCTCCACGACCCCCGTCACATCGCTGAGGAATTGCCTGCGCGCCTGGGCGACCATGAAGAAAAACGGGCGCTCCATCATGATCTGCATCGTGGCCTCGATGCGCAGGCGCAAGCGCTCGGCCAGCTGCGCGTTTTCCACCGTCGAAGGCGGGCAGTGCCGGCTCTCCTCGTCCAGCAAACCGCAGGGCACACTCAACACCAGCAAGGTGCTCGATTGCGGCGTGCTCAGCAGCAACTCCTCGCCCTGATAGAGGCAGGAGACATGATTCAGCGTCAGCGGCTTGCCCATCCAGCGCGCCTCGCCGGAAAGCGAACTGAATACCCCCAAACTCACCGTTCCCGCCCGCGCCTGGCCGGACTGGAACACCGACTGGGACAAACGCTCCTCGAAGATCTGCACGCCTTCCAGCCACGCCTCGCGGATTCCCCCTTCAAAATGACCGCGTGAAATCTGGTCGTAGCGCAGATTCCAGTCGCAGATCAGCCGCGAATGGTCGGTCAGATCCTGGATGCAGGAGGCCGCCCGCACCAAGAAACTGGAAGGATCGGGCTGGAGGCTAGGCGAAACAGGCATGGCAATCGCTCCACGAGAATCCCCAATTCTGCGAGCAAAAAACGATCCAGCCGGACAAACCGCGCCGGGGAGCCATTCGGCAAGGAATTCACAGTAAAACCATGCTGTAACAATGGGCATACCTGCCTTCCCGGCACCAATACTGGACAAACTGGCGTTTCCACGCCAAACCCGTTACAGTGGCAGAAACAAGAACGAACGTTCTAACCGAATATGGACTTTTCCACCTTCAGCCCCAAGTTCCAAAGCCAACTCGCCAAGATCGGCATCGGGCGGGCATTTGATTTTGTGCTGCACCTGCCACTGCGCTACGAGGACGAAACCCACCTTTATCCGATTACCGATGCGCCGATCGGCGGCCAGGTGCTGGTGGAAGGCGAGGTGCAAAGCTGCGAGGTGCAATACAAACCGCGCAAGCAGCTGGTCGCGCGCGTGGCCGATAGTGGCGGCACACTGGTGGTACGCCTGATCAACTTTTACCCGAGCGCGGCCAAGCAGCTCACAGTGGGCAAGCGTGTGCGCCTGTTCGGCGAAATCCGGCGCGGCTTCTGGGGCGACGAGATGGTGCACCCGAAGATCCGCGTCGCCAGCGACGATGGCGCGCTGAACGAAGCGCTGACCCCGGTCTACCCGACCACAGCCGGCCTGCCACAATTCCAGCTGATCAAGCACATCGCGCTGGCGCTGCGAACCTGTGATTTGCGCGACACCCTGCCCGCCACGATCTTCGACCCGCTCGGCCTGCCCGATTTTGCCGGCAGCGTGCGCCTGCTGCACAACCCGCCGCCCGATGTGCCGCAATATTCACTGAGCGAACGCACCCATCCGGCCTGGCGCCGGCTGAAGTTCGACGAATTGCTGGCGCAGCAACTGAGCCTGCGCACGGCACGCGCGGCACGGCGCGAGCAGACCGCACCCGTGATCCGCCCCAAGGGTGAACTCGCGGCAAAGCTCCTGCAGCAACTGCCGTTCGGGCTGACCCGCGCGCAGCAGAAAGTGCTGGCCGAGATCAACGCCGATCTGGGCGAGCCGCACCCGATGCAGCGCCTGCTGCAAGGCGATGTCGGCGCCGGCAAGACCGTGGTCGCCGCACTCGCTGCCTGTCATGCGATCGAGGCCGGTTGGCAAGTCGCGCTGATGGCGCCAACCGAAATCCTGGCAGAGCAGCATTTCCGCAAGCTCGCCGACTGGCTCGCGCCGCTCGGCCTGCAAGTGGCCTGGCTCACCGGCAGCCTGAAATCGAAGGAAAAGAAAGCCGCACTGGCGCAAGCGCAGGAAGGCCACGCGCAGCTGATCGTCGGCACGCATGCGCTGTTTCAGCAGGATGTGGAATTTGAACGCTTGGGACTGGTGATCGTCGACGAGCAGCACCGTTTCGGCGTCGCGCAGCGCCTGGCCCTGCGCGGCAAGGGCGCAAGCCCGCACCAGCTGATGATGTCGGCCACGCCCATTCCCAGAACCCTGGCGATGAGCTTCTACGCGGATCTGGATGTCAGCGTGATCGACGAGCTGCCGCCCGGGCGCACGCCGATCGTGACCAAGCTGATCTCCGATGCGCGGCGCGACGAGGTCATCGCCCGCATCGCGGTCAAGGTGAGTGAGGGCCGACAGGTTTACTGGGTCTGCCCGCTGATCGAGGAATCGGAGGCGCTGCAGCTGCAAACCGCGGTCGATACCCACGCGCAACTGACTGAAGAGCTCGAAGGCATCCGTGTCGGGCTGATCCACGGCCGGCTGAAAACCGCAGAAAAGGCCGAGGTCATGGCCGCCTTCCTGCGCAACGAAATCCAGGTGCTGGTCGCCACCACCGTGATCGAAGTCGGCGTCGATGTGCCCAACGCCAGCCTGATGGTGATCGAGCACGCCGAACGCATGGGGCTTTCACAGCTGCACCAATTGCGCGGCCGGGTCGGGCGCGGCCGGCACGAATCGTTCTGTGTGCTGCTGTATGCCGGCCCGCTCGGCGAAACCGCCAGGGCGCGGCTCAAGGTTATCCACGACACGACCGATGGTTTCGAGATCGCGCGCCAGGATTTGCTGATCCGCGGCCCGGGCGAGCTGGTCGGCATGCGCCAGTCCGGCGCGGCCATGCTGCGCTTTGCCGATCTGGAAGCCGATGCCGACCTGCTGGAAGCCGCGCGCGAAGTCGCGCAGGATTTGCTCGCCCACGCACCGCAAATCGCAACCCGGCACCTGGACCGCTGGCTGCCGGGGCGCGAGGCCCTGCTCAGGGTCTGATCCTGCTTTCCGGCAATATTTCCGATATCTCCCCGCCCCCCTGACGAGCCGTTTTCAACGAAACGGCCACGCCATCCGCGCAACAAAATTGCAATGCCACCAACACAAAGCTGTAACCCCGCCCGCCCACAATTCCTGCCGTTGTAACCCGATCAGGAAACGCGATGCTGTTTTTCCCGCGCATGCTCTGCGGCTTGCTGCTGTTGTTGAGCGCCACTGGCAGGGCTGCCGAATCTCCCAAGCAACTGGCCGCTCGTCACCTGTGCTTTGGCTGCCACGCTGTCGATGAAACCCGGGTTGGTCCCGGTTTTCAGGATGTTGCCGAGCGCTATGCCAACCGCAAGGATGCCGTTCCCTATCTGATCAGTTCACTGCGCAAGGGATCTTCCGGCAAATGGGGCGGCAGTGTCGCCATGCCGCCCGAACCGGTACCGGAAGCCGAATTGCGCATCATCGCCCAGTGGATCATGCAGCAGTAACCCATTCTTACACCCCGGAGATCACCATGCATTTCAAACACCTCGCCCTTGCTGCTGCCATATCGGCAGCCCTGCTCGCAGGTTGCGCGGCCCACCAGCCGCTGACGGCCACCGCGCCGTCCTCTTCGCAAACGCCGTACCTGACCGGCAAAGATGGCTGGACCACCAGCGCGGTGCTGACCGTCGGCGATAGCGCTGGTGGCTACAAGATGGCCGGCATTCCGGATGGCCTGGGTGCTTATCTGAATGCACAGAACGAGCTGGTACTGCTGATGAATCACGAATTCGGCAGCAATGCCGGCGTCGCGCGCGCACATGGCGAGAAAGGCGCTTTCGTTTCCGAATGGCGCATTGATCCGGCAACGCTGAAGGTGATCAGCGGCCGCGACCTGATCCGCAAGCCTGTGCTCTTCGGCAGCTCCAAATCCTTTGGCCGTTTGTGCTCGGCCGATCTGCCCGCCGTCACCGCCTTTTACAATCCGGCCACCGGCGCGGGAACGCAAAACCGCATTTTCATGAATGGCGAAGAAAACGGCCCGATCGGCCGCGCGTTTGCACATGTCGCCACCGGCCCGGAAACCGGCACCTCGTATGAGCTCATCCGAATGATGCAGGCATCCTGGGAAAACGTGGTCGCCAGCCCGTTCCCGCAAGACAAGACCGTGCTGATCGGCCTGGACGATACCCACCCGAAAGCCAACGACAAGAGCAAGCTCGACAAGGAAGTCGGCAAGCTCTATGTCTATGTCGGCAGCAAGCTGAAAACCGGTAATGAAATCGAAAAGGCAGGCCTGGATAACGGCCAGGCTTATTTTGTCCAGGTAGGCAAAGGCGGGCTGGAATCGCGCAAGGAGGCCCTGTCCGGCGCCTTTACCCTGGTAGATAACGGCGGCACCAACTTCCTGCGTCCGGAAGATGGCGCATGGGATACCAGGAATCCGAATGTGTTCTATTTCCTGACGACCGACCGCCTGACCACGATCAAGGATGCGGACGGCGAAGGCCGATCGCGCCTGTACAGGCTGACCTTCAAGGACATCAAGAATCCGCTGGCCGGCGGCACGATCGACGCCCTGCTCACCGGCACCGAAGGTTATGAAATGCTCGACAACATGACCGTGGCCGGCGATGGCAGCCTGATTTTGCAAGAGGATGTGGGCAAGAACCCGCGTCTGGGCAAGGTTTGGCGCTTTGATCCGGCCAGCAAGAAGCTGAGCGAAATCGCCGCCCATGATCCGGCCCGCTTCACCAAGGACGCGCCCGGCTTCCTGACCGAAGATGAAGAAAGCTCCGGCGTAATCGATGTGACCGACCTGCTCGCCAAAGCCAGCAGCCGCTACGCCGATGGCCGCCGCTACTTCCTGCTGACCGTACAGGCCCACTACAACACCAACGCGGAATTGGTAGAAGGCGGCCAACTGGTGCTGCTGGCAAGTCCCAAGTAACTCCCACCCCAACCCGCAGCCCAAGCGCCCCGCCCATGCGGGGCGTTTTTCTTCAGCGCGCCGGATATCCCGAGTGAGCGATATCACCGCTCGGCAAGCACTCGCCGCGTTCCACTTGCTTTTGATCCAGCAGTGCCTTCAACCCAGATCAAAGCCGGGGCATTGAAAGCTGAAAGCACGGTACTACGCCGATTCAACACAAAAACACACAACAAATGTCAGGTATTTTTAATACTTGCTGACGTTAAAAATTTAAAGCTTATGTTACAAGCAGTTAAAAGGCACCGCATATCAACCGTTCGTCTGGAAATTAAACATCTTGGTAACACCTGCGGGAAAAGTCCTCTCTAGATTGGTAGCAATGACCATCTGGATTACAAAATGTACCGGACATATCCCGAACTGCATGTAAGAATCAGTCAGATCAAGGCATCAAACAAAAGCCAATCACTTACTGCAAAATCAGAAACCACCGCTGCAACAACCCCAAGCACCTCAAGCAGTGTCAGCCGCATGGGGCAGCCCTCTTATGTGACAGGGTCAGATGAAGTTCGCGCCCTGCAAAAATGGCAACGTGAACAGGCCCGCTTGTCCGCCACAGGCAATACTGCAACCGATGGCGCGGTCTATCGGATGGAAACAGGGCTGGACGGCAAGCGTTACGCCGTCGGCGCGGATGTCCGGATCGATGTCACATCGGGGCGCACACCCAGGGAAATCCTGACCAAAGCACATGCAATCCAGCCCGCCGGGTCGGCCAGCCAAGCACCAAGCACACCAACCGAATCCGAAGAATTGCAGCCCCCCGCAGCAACAGCCCAGCGCGACCGGCTATTGCAACGCATGGTCAATCAATATCAAAGCAATCAGGATAACGCTCAGCGCACGTTGGCGACTGAAGCCTAGAAAGACGAAGAGCGCAACTTGGCGATCAAGCCACCGCGTTGTCTCTATCTCCGTTGAATGCCCTTGGCCGGCATTCAGTTACACGGCCAGCAGCCAAGAATGAACGGCAGTACCAGCGAAGTGAACACGCCGTTCAAGCCCATTGCCAATCCGGAAAACGCGCCCGAAACCGGCGACAATTGAAACGCCCGTGCCGTGCCCGTGCCATGGGCCGACAAGCCCAGTGCAAAACCGACCACAGCGGGATCCTTGATCCGCAACGGCTTCATGACCCACTCGACGATCATGCAGCCCATCACCCCGGTAGTAATCACGGCAGCAGCGGCCAGCGAAGCGCTGCCGCCCAGCCGGTCGGCCAGTGCCATGGCAATCGGAGTAGTCACCGATTTGGGGGCAAAGCTCACCAGCACATTCGAAGAAAGCCCGAAAGCCTTGCCCAGCACCAATACGGACAATATTCCGGTCAGCCCTCCCACCACCAGGGCAATGCAAAGTGGCCCCAGTATCTGTTTCACCCGGGAAAGATTGGCATAGAGCGGTACCGCCAGTGCAACCGTTGCCGGCCCCAGCAGCAGATGAATGAAACGGGCGCTTTCGAAGTACTGGCTATAGGAAACACCGGTCAACTTCAGCAAACCGATCAGAATGACCACGGACGTGAAAACCGGGTGCAGCAACGGCAGCCCCCCCGCTTTGCGGAACAAGCCATCGCCAAGCAGGTAAACCGCCACGGTCAGAGTCAGCCACAATGCAGGATGCAGCAACAAGACGTTCACTGCGCCCCCTCCTGCTTGCCAAAACCCAGCAACCACTTCAGCGTCACTGCGGTCACCGCCATGGTGATCACCACGGAAATGGCCAGCACCGCGAACATGGCCACGCCCTCGCGCGCCAGCAAGGGGCCATGCTCGATCAGACCGACCCCGGCAGGCACGAACAGCAGCCCCATCTGCGACAACAGCTGCGAGCTGGTTTCCGACAGGCGCGGTGCCACTTCACGCTGGGCAAGACAAATCACCAGCAGGATCAGCATGCCGGCCACATTGCCCGGCAGCGGAAGATCGGTCAGGCTGACAAGAGTTTGCCCGGCCAGCCAGCAGGCCAGCAACGAGACCATTCCAAACAGCATTACAGATTCACCAATTCAAGTCGGTTCAGGCTGCGCCCGAGGAAGCGTTCACCGATGGTCTGGAATTTCACCGGCAGGTCGGTCACGTAATAGCGATAATCCGGCGCCTGATGAACCGGGTTGGCCAAGCCATTGCTTTGCAGCAACTCGGCAGTCTGCTCGGCAATCGACAAGGCCGAATCAACGAGCTTCATGCGCGTGCCCACCACGTCGAGCAACAGCGGTTTGAGCAGCGGATAGTGCGTGCAGCCGAGCACCAAGGTATCGATCTGCTCGACAAAGACCGGCTTCAGATATTCCTGAGCGGTGAGGCGCGTTACCGGATGCTCCAGCCAGCCCTCCTCCACCAGTGGCACGAACAGCGGGCACGCCTGGGAATAAACCCTGAAGCGTGGATCAAGCTGGTGAATCGCCCGGGCATAGGCATTGGAATTGATGGTGGCCGGTGTGCCGATCACGCCGATGCCGCCCGACTGGCTCACCTGCACCGCCTGCCTGGCACCCGCTTCGATCACATCGAGCACGGGCACTGGCGAGGCTGCCCGCACCCTGTCAGCCGCCACGGCCGCCATGGTATTGCAGGCGATGATCAGCACCTTGACCTGTTGCTGCAGCAAGAAATCGGCAATCTGCTGGGTAAAGTGGCCAATCGTCGCCACCGACTTCACCCCATAAGGCACGCGGGCGGTATCGCCAAAATAGATGATGTTTTCAAAGGGCAACCGATCCATCAGTGCGCGGACCACTGTCAGTCCGCCGACACCGGAATCGAACACCCCGATCGGGTGCGAGGGAAGCGATGCTTGCATGGATACTCCAAAGTTAACGGCTATTCTAGCGATCCCCTCCGCCCCGGGCGAGCGTAACTGTTACCGCCCTGCCACAGAACGCTGTTTCCTCCTTGAAACACCGTAATAAATTGTGAAAGTTCACCTTCCCGTACTAAAATCAGGCAACCGTTCCTGTCGATGCCGTGATGGCCAAATCAGAAGAGATGACCTACTACATTCGCCCGGAGCAATTGTGTCTCGGGCTTTTCATCCATCTGGATCTTTCCTGGATGGACCACCCTTTCACATTCAGCAGTTTCAAGATCAAAAGCGCCGACCAGATCGAAACGTTGCAGCATCTGGGGCTGGAAAAAATCCGCTACTCCCCGACCAAAAGCGATCAACACCCACTTCCCAAGCCGGAAGACGCAGCGCTGGTGCCCGTACCTGCCGCCGTGCCCGTGGTTGAACTCTCCCAGGAAGAACAGGCCATCCTCGATGCCAAGCGCCAGCGTCTGGAGCACCTGAAAGCACAGCGCGCAGCGATTGAGGCTTGCGAAAAAGACTTCATGGCCACGGCACGGACCGTGCGTGGGCTGGATCGCGCCATTTTTTCGCGCCCGCGTGATTGCGCGCTGGCCGGCGAGCGCCTGGTCAACAAACTGGTCGATTCGCTGATGACCGACAAGGACATCGCCATCCACCTGATGAACGACCGGGCCGGTGCCGAAGACCTTTACTTCCACTCGCTCAACGTCACCGTGCTGGCCCTGATGCTGGGCAAGGAGCTCAAGTTTTCGCGCGAAGAGATCTGCGCACTGGGCCAGGCCGCGCTGTTTCACGACGTCGGCAAGATCGAAATCCCCGACCGCATCCTGCTCAAGACCGAACCGCTCAACCGCTCGGAGCAGGCCCTTTATGAACAGCATGCCGAATGGAGCACCAACGCAACCCAGAAAGCGGGCCTGTCCAGCGATATTCTCATGGCCATCGCCCAGCACCATGAAATGGTGGATGGCAGCGGCTATCCGAAAAAGCTGAAACAGGGCGACATGCACCCCCTGGCGCGCACCCTGGCGCTGGTCAATTATTTTGACGAGCTGTGCAACCGGACCAGCCTGGAAGACTCGCACACGCCCCACGAAGCCCTGGCGCTGATGTTTGCCCAGCAGCGCGGAAAATTCGATGCCCAAGCCTTGAATGTGTTTATCCGCTGCATGGGCATCTATCCGCCCGGATCGCTGGTCATGCTCTCCAACGAAAGCTATGCCATGGTGGTTTCGGTCAATTCAAGCCGCCCGTTGAAGCCGCAGGTACTGGTGCACATACCGGGAACCCCGCCCAACGAAGCCCCGCTGATCGATCTGGAACATGAACATGATCTCAATATCAGCAAATCGCTCAAACCGGCCCAGTTGCCGCGCGAAGCGTTGGAGTGCCTAAACCCGCGCAAGCGAATGACTTACTTCTTCGCACCGAAGGATAACGATTGAACCCCCTTGCCGAACACCTGCTCAACGCCTGCGCGGAAACCGTCATCGCCGTAGACCCCTGCAGCCTTGCCATCGTCGCCGCCAACCGGCAGGCCGAATCCTTGCTAGGCTATTCGGTTCAGGATCTGATCGGCCGGCCGATCGCCGATATCGAAGTCGGCCTTCAGGACCTGTTTTTCTGGGACGAAGTCAAGAATGGCAATCTGGACGAGTACCAGTCCGTGGAAGGCGAATACCGCCACCAGTCCGGCAGCCTGATCGTCGTGCAGAAAACCGTCCGCCTGCTCAACATCGACGGCAGCCGGTTATATGTTCTTTCGGTGCATGACACCACCGCGGCCAAGCAGCTTGAAGACGAAACTGCCCGCACCACCTCCCTGCTCGCGGCCACGCTGGAATCCACCGTGGACGGCATTCTGGTCACCAACCTTGCCGGGGGCATCCAGCACTTCAACCACCGTTTTACCGAGTTGTGGCAATTATCCGCCTCGCAGTTCGGCACCGGAGAAGAGCCGCGTGCGCTCAATCTCCTGCTGGATAAGCTGGCAGACCCCGCCAATTTTCGCGAATGGTTCGACCATCTGCTAAGCCAGGCGCAAAGCGAAGGCAGCACCGAATGCCGCCTGCTGGATGGTCGCGTATTCGGCGTGGCCTCGCGCCCGCAGCGTTTGCGCGAACGCCCGATCGGCCGGGTCTTCAGCTTTCACGACATCACATCGCTCAAGGCCACCGAAGCGCAGCTGATTGCAGCGCGCGATGCGGCGCAGGCAGCCAGCCGGGCCAAGTCTGAATTCCTTTCGCACATGAGCCATGAGCTGCGCACCCCGCTCAACGCCATCCTTGGCTTTGGTAAAGTACTGGAAGAGGAACTTTTGGGTGCGCAACAGGCCAAGGCAGCCCATATCGGCAAGGCCGGCCAGCATTTGCTGGACCTGATCAACGAAGTGCTGGACCTGGCCAGTATCGAGGCCGGCAAGCTGCGCCTGGACATGCGTTCCGTGGATCTGGTCAACACCATCCGCGATTGCGTCGCGCTGGTGACGCCGCTGGCGGAAGCGCGCAACATCGCCCTGCACGTCAAACCCTTGCTGACCGACCGTTTCGTGGTGCATGCCGATGCACGCCGGCTCAAGCAGATGACCATCAACCTGCTCTCCAACGCCATCAAATACAACCATGAGGGCGGGCGCGTTGAAATCGCAGTCACCGCGAGCGGCGACACCCATTGGCGCCTGACGGTGCTCGATACGGGCATCGGCATCGCCGACGAAGATAGTGCGCAACTGTTTGAATCGTTCAACCGTATTGGCTCGCACGCTGCCGAAATCGAAGGAGCGGGCATCGGACTGGCACTCACGCGCAAGCTGGCCTTACTGATGCAGGGCAATGTGGGGATGCAGAGCGAAATCGGCATCGGCAGCCGTTTCTGGATCGAACTGCCTTGCGCCCGGAGCAGCGCACTTGAGCCTGTAAAACCCGCCGTGGCTGAACTTGCCAAGCCGAACGAGCCGGTCACCCTGCTCTACATCGAGGATGACACGCTCTCGCAAAAGCTGCTCGGCGCAGTGCTTACCCGCAAGCGCCCGCAATACAAGTTGTTGACGGCCAGCAGCGGCGCCGCCGGCATGGCTTTGGCGCGCGAGAACAAACCCGACCTGATCCTGCTCGACCAGCACCTGCCCGATGGCATCGGCGCCGAAATCTTCAAGACCCTGCGCTTGCAGGCAGAAACCCGCGCCATTCCGGTCATTGCACTCTCCGGCAATGCCGAACCCTCAGCCATTCAAGACGCCATCGTTGCCGGATATGCCGGCTATCTGACCAAACCGCTGCAAATTGATGCGGCCCTGGCTCATATCGACAGCGTATTGCTGGAGAGCGGCCTGATCTGAACGGGCTGGCCCGGGCGCAACCTCAAACGCCGTGCCGAGCCAAGGCCCAGCCCACATGCTCGCGCACCAGCGGATCGGGGTCGTCCTGCCGCGCTTGCAAGGCGGCGATCACGGCCAGCGAACCCGGCGCATTTCCCAGGCCAACGGCAATATTGCGCAGCCAGCGCGCATAACCAATCCGGTAGATCGGGCTACCGGCCAGTCGCGCCTTGAAATCTTCCTCGCTCCAGCCAAACAGCTCGACCAGCGTCACGTCGTCGAGCCCGTTGCGTACGGCGAAATCGGTCTCATCCGACGTGACCGCAAAGCGGTTCCACGGGCAGGCGAGCTGGCAATCGTCGCAGCCATAGACACGGTTGCCGATCAGCGGACGCAATTCCTCCGGAATCGCCCCGTGCAATTCGATGGTCAGATAAGAGATGCAACGCCGCGCATCGAGCCGGTACGGTGCCACGATGGCCTGTGTCGGACAGGCGCCGAGGCAGCGAGTGCAACTGCCGCAATGCTCCTGCGGCAGTGGCGGATCGGGCGGCAGGACTAGATCGGTAAACAACTCGCCCAGAAAGAAGAACGAACCGTAATCGCGGTTGAGCAGCAGGGTGTGCTTGCCGCGCCAGCCGTTGCCCGCCTGGCGCGCCAGTTCAACTTCCAGCACCGGCGCAGAATCGACGAACACACGGTGGCCGAACGGGCCGATCAGCGCGGCCAGACGGTCGGCCAGCACTTGCAGTCGGTTGCGTAATACCTTGTGGTAGTCGCGCCCCAGCGCGTAACGCGACAGATAGGCACGCTCGCCGTCGGCCAGAATCGCCTCGGCGTCCGCCGTGCCGGGCGGCTGGTACGGCATGAACACCGACAGGATAGAGCGGGTGCCGGGCACCAGCTCTGCCGGCCGGGCGCGTTTCTGCCCATGCCTTGCCATATAATCCATCTCGCCGTGAAAACCGGCCGCGAGCCAGTTCTGCAGACCGGCCTCGGCATGGCTGAGATCCACCCCGCTGATCGCCGCACGCGCAAAGCCCAGCTCCCTGGCCCACGCCTTGAGCTGTACCGCTATTTGTTGAGAATCGAGTTCGTTATGCATACGCCGGATCATACCGCCTTCAGTTTCTTCCTGCCGGACGAGCCGGCCACCCTGCAACTGGGTGCCGCCTTGGCGCAAGCCCTGCGTCCCGGCATGACGATCTACCTGGAAGGCGACCTGGGCGCGGGCAAGACCACGCTGACACGCGGCATCTTGCGCGGCCTGGGTTTTGCCGGGCGCGTGAAAAGCCCCACCTACACGCTGGTTGAATCTTATACAGTTTCGAGCTTATACTTATATCACTTTGATTTGTATAGATTTAACGATCCACTCGAATGGGAAGACGCCGGCTTTCGGGATTATTTCAATCCGCACTCGGTTTGTCTGATCGAATGGGCCGACAAAGCTGAAGGCTTTCTGCCCCCGCCTGACTGGATTGTTTTCCTCTCCCCGGAAGGCAGTGGCCGCCGGCTCCGCATTGAACCGCATAGCGAACTGGGCAACTCATGTCTGCGCAACCTCGACAATCTGCCCCCGATCTGAACCGCCGCCAGCTCTTGGGCGCCGCGGTCGCCTCGCTGTTCCTGGGCGTTGTCCCCACAGCCTTGGCCGCCCCTGCTGCCAGCGTGGTCGCCGTGCGCGTCTGGCCAGCGCAGGCCTATACCCGCGTGACCATTGAATCCACGGTTCCACTCACTTTCAGCCAGTTCACGCTGAAAAACCCGGAACGGCTGGTGGTCGACATGGAAGGCGTCGACCTCAACAACGAACTGCAAAGCCTCGCCACCAAGGTTGGCAGCGACGATCCGTTCATCCAGGCGCTGCGCGCCGCGCGCAACAAACCTGGTGTGGTGCGGTTGGTGCTGGATCTGAAATCCGTCGTCTCGCCGCAGGTGTTCACCCTGCCACCGGTGGGCGAATACAAGCACCGGCTGGTAATCGACCTCTACCCGGACGGCCAGGCCGATCCGTTGTTGGCGTTCCTTGGCGACAAGGAATCTGCGCTCAGCCCCCTGGAGCACCCCGGCCCGGGCAAGCCGGTCGAGAGCAAACCGGTGGTGCCGGAAGAAAGCACCGATCGCAGCAAACTCAAGATCGACCGCCTGACCACGATCGTGCTCGATCCCGGCCACGGCGGCGAAGACCCCGGCGCAATCGGCGCCAGCGGCAGCTACGAAAAGAATGTGGTACTGGCGATCGCCCGCCGCCTGAAACAGGAACTCGAGCAGGATCCGAACGTGCGCGTGGTCATGACCCGCGACGGCGATTACTTCGTGCCGCTCGGCATGCGCGTGCGCAAGGCGCGCGCGGTCAAGGCCGACCTATTCGTCTCGATCCATGCCGATGCTTTTGTCCGCCCCGATGCCAGCGGTTCGTCGGTTTTCGCGCTGTCTGAAAAAGGCGCATCCTCGACCACGGCGAAGTGGCTGGCCGACAATCAGAACAAGGCAGACTTGATCGGCGGTGTGAAATTCGACACCAAGGATAAGTACCTCGCGCATACCCTGATGGACCTGACACAGACCGCGACGATCAGCGATAGCCTGAAGCTCGCCAAGAGCATGCTGGCTGAACTGGGCGGCATCAACCGCCTGCACAAGAACAACGTCGAACAGGCCGGCTTTGCCGTACTGAAAGCGCCGGACATTCCCTCGATCCTGGTGGAAACCGCATTCATCTCCAATCCGCAGGAAGAAAAGAAGCTGCTCGACGAGGATTATCAGCAAAAGATGGCGCAGGCATTGATGAAGGGTATCCGCAAGTATCTCGGCAAACATCCGGCCGCCGCCGGCACCAAGATTGCGATGCGTTGATGCGAACCGTATTGATCCTGCTGTTCGACGACGTGGAAGTGCTCGACTTCGCCGGGCCTTTCGAAGTGTTTGCCGTGGCTTCCGAATTGCATGCCCACACGCTGTTTGAGGTGAAAACCGTGGCACGCGAACTGCGCTCGGTCCGCGCCGTGAACGGCCTTTCGGTCAACCCCGATCTGGCATTGGCCGACGCACCGCAAGCCGATTTGCTGATCATCCCCGGCGGCGCAGGCAGCCGTGCGGTGATGCGCGACGAGGTCACGGTGGGCTGGGTGCGCGATCAGGCCTATGCCGCCGAAAAAGTGCTGAGCGTATGCAGTGGCGCGCGCATCCTCGCTAGCGCCGATCTGCTCGACGGGCTCACCATCACCACGCACCACGAAGTACTGCCGGAAATGCCCGACTACGCGCCAGGCGCGATCTGCCTCGACGACGTGCGCTTTACCGACAACGGCCAGATCCTGACCTCGGCCGGTATCTCCGCCGGCATCGATCTCTCGCTCTACGTGGTCAGCCAGTTGTGTGGCATCGAGGTGGCAGAGAAAACTGCTCGCTACATGGAGTATGACTGGCGTGTGCGCGGCCCCGGCCAATCCGCCCGCTGACAATTGGCGGCAGACACCACCCTCCTCTTGCAGTAAAATCCCGCCCTTTTTTCGCGTTTCCGGACCTTTCATGCCCCACGCCTGCGGCCTCGACTTCGGCACCTCCAATTCCACTCTCGGCATCGTCGAACAGGGCAAGGCACGCCTGTTGCCGCTGGAAGACGGCAAGCCCACGCTGCCTTCGGTCGTGTTTTTCAATGCCGACGAGGATCACACCCGTTTTGGCCGGCAGGCGCTGGCCGAATACCTGGAAGGTTATGAAGGCCGCCTGATGCGGGCACTGAAAAGCATTCTCGGCACCGGGCTGATCGACGGCAAGACCGAGGTGCAGGGGCGCGCACTGCCGTTTCGCGAGCTCCTGGTCCAGTTTATCGGCGAGCTGAAAACCCGCGCTGAAGCCATTGCCGGACGGACGTTCGAGCAGGCGGTGCTCGGCCGCCCGGTGCATTTTGTCGATGACGACCCGGTCGCCGACCAACTGGCGCAGGATACGCTGGCCCAGATCGCCCGTGCGGTCGGTTTCCGCGAGATCGAATTCCAGTTCGAGCCGATTGCCGCAGCGTTCGATTACGAAGCTACACTGCAGCGCGAAGAACTGGTGCTGATCGTCGACATCGGCGGCGGCACGTCCGATTTCTCGCTGGTGCGGCTCTCGCCCGAGCGCGCTCGCCGGATCGAACGGCGCGACGACATCCTGGCCAACGGCGGCGTGCATATCGGCGGCACCGATTTCGACCGCGCGCTGAGCTTGGCCGCCGTGATGCCGCAGCTCGGCTACAAGACGCTACTCGCCAGCGGCGCCGAGATGCCTTCCAGCTACTATTTCAACCTGGCCACCTGGCACACGATCAACTTTGCCTATGCGCGCGGCGTGTTGCCGGGCCTGCAGGATCTCTACCGCAGCGCGTGCGAGCGCGACAAGATCGACCGGCTGATCCGCCTGATCAACCTGCGCGCCGGCCACTGGCTGGCCCTGCAGGTGGAAGAAGCCAAGATCGCCCTCTCGGCCAGTGAAGAAACCCGGCTCGATCTGGACCAGCTTGCGCCCGACCTGAGCCATCCGATCTCGCGCGGCGAATTCGATGCCGCGATTGGCCCGCTGGTGCAAAAAATCGAGACCACGCTCGACGAAGTCTTGCTGCAGGCCGGTGTCGCCGCCGGGCAGGTCGATACCGTGTTCTTTACCGGCGGTGCCAGCGGCGTGCCGCTGCTGCGCGCGCGGCTGGCCGGGCATCTGCACGCGGCGCGCCATGTCGAGGGCGACCTGTTCGGCAGCATCGGCATTGGTCTGGCACTGGATGCCAAACGCAAGTTCGGCTGATTTGGTTTAGAGACCGCGCCTGAACAGGCTTGGCCGGTTCAGCGCAGCTGAACGCGCAGCACCTCACCCCGGCTGGAATCGGTCAGCAGATAGAGCCAGCCATCCGGCCCCTGGCGCACATCACGCAGCCGTTTATCAAGATCGGGCAGCAGCTTTTCGTAACCACTGATCCGCGCTCCATCGAGGGTCAGGCGGACCAGCGACTGGTCCTTCAACGCCGTGACAAAGAGATTCCCCCGCCATTGCGCAACCCGGTTACCGGTGTAAAAGGCGATATTGCCCGGCGCGATGCTGGGGTCCCAATAACAGCGCGGCTGCTCCAGCCCCGGTTTCTCCGTGCCTTCGCCTATTTTCCCGCCGCCGTAATGGCGCCCGTAGCTGATGATTGGCCAGCCGTAATTCCTGCCAGCCTGCGCAATATTGATCTCGTCCCCGCCCATCGCGCCGTGCTCGCTGATCCACAACTCGCCACTGGCCGGATTCAGCGCCGCGCCCTGCGGATTACGGTGACCCAGGCTCCAGATTTCAGGTTGGGCGCCGGGCGTTTTCACAAACGGATTGTCGGGCGGAACCGCGCCCGAGGGCAGGATGCGGACCACCTTGCCATGGTGCTGACCCAGATCCTGCGCGGGAGAGAACTGCTGGCGCTCGCCCACCGTGACGAACAGTGCGCCATCGCGGGCAAAAACCAGCCGGGAACCATAATGACCGTCGCCCGTGACTTTGGGCTTCTGGCGGAAGATCACCGCACTGTTCGACAGGGCCAGCTTGTCGACGTCGAGCACGGCGCGCAATACCGCCGTGCCGGAGGTTCTTCCCGGGCCGGGCTCGGAGTAGCTCAGATAGACCAGCCGGCTATCGGCAAAATCCGGCGCCAGCGCGATATCCAGCAAACCGCCCTGACCGCTGCCATGCACGGCCGGCACACCGGATATCGGCGGCGAAATCTGCCCATTGGCATCGATCAGGCGCAGGCGGCCAGCGCGCTCGGTCACCAGCATGCGGCCATTCGGCAGGAAAACCAGCCCCCAGGGATTGGCGAGACCACTGGCAACCGTTTGAACCTGCAAAGGGGGCGATGGCACGGCAACCGGCACCGCAGTGCACGGGATCGCGCCGGCTGCGCTCGCAAAACCGGCACTGCTGCAGGCACCGGCCATGACCAGCAAGGCGTTCCTGATTGGTGGCTTCATCGGTTTCTCCTCATGCACAGCAACAGATTTAACAGGATAGACTGGTGTTTGCTCACGCCGGAGCGAATTGCGCCGAATGAACCGCCATGCCTGTGAGCGATTCTGTTTTTATAGCGGCATCCAGAACCGGTGTCTGCCCGCGATTCTAGATATTTCGGATGATCCAGACCGCCACCCCATCTCTACAGGCATACCGCAATTACATTCAAGCTGCTTGACGATTTGGCCAGACAGGTACAGCGAACTCGATAATGGAGTTGACCTATTTTTACTACACCTTGCCCTATACAAGGCATAACCTGTCCACCCACCCTTGAAAACCCGGCATTCCGTTGCGGAAAAAATCGATAAAAACAGCCATAACAAGTTGATTTTGTGAAATATTCACCACCAACCTTTCGTTACTCCTCTTGCTTATTTTCACAAACACCTCAACAAAAACCAGAAATGTAATTTCTTTGGCCTGACAACATTACCGCAACAAGTAGTTGACGGACGTAATACCCCCTCCTAAAGTGCATGGCAGTGCGCGCATGGTAAGGCCACATCCCGGCAATTAGCTGTGCCGCGCCCCACCCCGAAAACAGCAGCAAGAGAGAGGAGTTCGACCCATGAAACGCAGGACAATGCTTGTAGGTATTGCAGCTCTGGTAACTGGCGTCTTTGCAGCTCCGGCCATGGCCGCTTTCCCGGAAAAACCGATCACCGTGATTTGCCCCTGGTCCCCGGGCGGCGGCACCGATGTACTGCTGCGTGCACTTTCCAAGGAAGCCGAGAAATTCCTTGGCCAAAGCATCACCGTGGTCAACCAAACCGGTGGCGCCGGCGCCATTGGCCACAATGCGATCCGTGCAGCAAGGCCGGACGGCTATACCGTGGGCATGATCACATTCGAACTCAATTCTCTGCCGCCGCAAGGGCTGATTCCATTCGATTACAAGGCTTTCGATCCACTGATGCGCGTCAACGCCGATCCGGCAGCGCTGACCGTGAAGAAGGATGCCCCGTACAACACGCTGAAAGAATTTGTGGATTACGCCAAGAAGAACCCGAGCGAAATCACCATCGGCAATTCGGCGCCGGGTTCCGTATGGCATATCGCTGCCGGTCTGATGGCTGACAAAACCGGCATTCAAGTCAAACACGTACCGTTCGACGGCGCTGCGCCGGCGGTAACCGCATTGGTTGGCGGTCACCTCAAGGCAGTGGCTGTGTCGATTCCGGAAGTGCGCGGCCAGGTACAAGCGGGCAACCTGAAGATTCTCGGCGTGATGGATACCGAGCGCGACGCGCTGTTCCCGGCAGTGTCCACCTTCAAGGAACAAGGCGTGGATGTAGCTTTCCACACCTGGCGCGGCCTGGGTCTACCGAAGGGGGTACCCGCTGACGTGAAGGCCAAACTGGCCGACTCATTCAAGAAAGCGATGGAAACACCGGATTTCAAGGAATTCCTGAAGAAGACTTCCCTGAACCCGGCTTATCTTGGCCCGGATGATTTCAGCAAGTTCCTTGCACAGAACTACAAGGATGTCGAAGCCGTGATGAAGGGTCTGGGTCTGGCCAAGAAGTAAGCGCGCCTGGCGGCAAAACGGGAGAGGCAAGACGCAAATGCGGCTTGCCTCTTTTCTCAGCCATTCCAGATTTTTCATAAAAACAACATGATATTCAGGGGGTAATCATGAAGACTGCAGATTTCATTGGCGGTAGTGCCGGCATTGCACTGGGCGCATACGTCATTTTTGAAGGCTCGAAAATGCCACCCGATTTGATCATGAAGATCGGGCCCAGCTTCTTCCCGGATATCCTGGCCAGCGGACTGATCATTTTCAGCATGATTCTGATCATCTATGCCTTTATTGGCCGCGCCAAGGGTGAAGCCGAGGCCATCAGCCTCAAGGACAAGGGCATCCAGCGCGCACTGGTTTCGCTGTTGGCGATCATTGCCTACACGGCATTGTTCGAGCCGCTAGGCTACCCGCTGGCCACCATCCTGCTCGTCGCCGGCGTTATGGTGCTCCTTGGCAAGCGCCAACCCAAGGAGCTCGCCATTGTTTCGCTGGCCACGACATTCGGCATCTGGTTGATCTTTGCCAAGCTGCTCAAGCTTTCCATGCCGATGGGCATTCTCGAACGCCTGCTCTGAGCGCCGCTCACCTTTTCTGGAAGAAGACAAAATGGATTTCGGACTTCTCTTTCACAGTTTTGGCAACGTCATGCTCGATTGGCATGTGTTGCTGGCGATCTTTATCGGTGTGACCGGGGGCATCACGATTGGCGCATTGCCGGGGCTGACCGCCACGATGGGTGTGGCACTGCTGGTGCCGTTTACCTTTGGTCGACCTCCGGTTGAAAGCCTGGCAATGCTCTTGGGCATCTATTGCGGCGGCATGTATGGCGGCTCGATTTCCGCGATCCTGATCCGCACACCGGGTACGCCTGCCGCGGCGGCGACGGTACTGGAAGGTTACCCGATGGGCCAACGCGGCGAAGCAGGTCGTGCACTGGCAATGGCCCTGTTCGCCTCGTTCAGCGGCGGCATGATCGGCGCGCTGATCATGACCTTCCTTTCGCCGTTTGTAGCCGGCGTGGCGCTGGAGTTCAGCTATGTGGAATATTTTGCACTGGCGCTGTTTGGGTTGTCGGTGATCATTTCGATTTCCGGCACATCGATCATCAAGGGCATCATGTCCGGCTTCTTCGGCCTGCTGCTTTCCACCATCGGCATGGACCCGATCTCCGGCTTCCCGCGCTTCGTTTTTGGCCGCATGGATCTGATGGAAGGCCCAGCCTTCATTCCGACCCTGATCGGTCTTTTTGCCGTGGCCGAACTATTCTCCAATATCGAAAAAATGGGCGTGACCGAGAAGATACAAGCCAGGATCGGCCAGTTTCTGCCGAGCTGGGCGGATATCAAAACATCGGCGAACAACATTGGCAAATCCAGCCTGATCGGTACTATCGTTGGGGCAATTCCGGGCGCGGGTGGTGATATTGCCGCTTTCGTTTCCTATGCCGAGGCCAAGCGCTCATCCAAACATCCGGAAAAGTTCGGTACAGGCCTGATCGAGGGCGTGGCCGCCACCGAATCGGCCAATAACGCCTGTTCCGGCGGCGCGATGATTCCGCTCTTGTCTCTGGGCGTCCCGGGCGATGCGGTGACTGCGGTGCTATTGGGCGCATTCATCATCCAGGGCCTGCAACCCGGTCCGCTGCTCTACAAGGAACATCTGGATGTGGTGTACAACGTATTCGCGTCAATGATTGTGGCCAACGTGGCGATGTTGATTGTCGGTGCAGTGGGCGTGCGCTTCTTTGCCAAGGTCATCGGCATCCAGAAGGAAATCCTGATTCCGATCATTTTCGTGCTGTCGCTGGTGGGCTCTTACGCCATGCGCCAGAACGTGTTCGATGTATACCTGACCATAGGTTTCGGCGTGGTGGGTTACATCATGCAGCGCTACCACTATCCGCTATCGCCGATCCTGCTGGCGTTGATTTTGGGACCGATGGCCGAATCCAACCTGCGCCGCTCCATGGTTGTGTCCGGGGGCGATTGGCATATCCTGTTCAGCCGCCCGATCGCCGTGGGCCTGATGGTGCTGGCGGTAGCTTTCCTGGCCGCTTCAGTTTGGAACCACAAGCGCATCGAAAGGCGCCTGACCGAAGCCAAGCTGATTGCTGCGGAAGGGGCATCGGCATAATAAGGTTAGCCCCGCCGGACGGCGGGGTTTTCGTTTCTGGACGGCGGATTTGCAATACAGCGATGTGGTGCATTGCGCCAGTCGAAACATTCCCCTCGGAAAAGATCAACATCCGCCTGCACTGAACCACAAGCCCATCACGCCGAAAAGAGTAAAGCGTTGTGCAAATCCAGCTTTTTGATCTGGCGATCCTGCCAGCGCGCCAGAAAAGCCAACGCAAAACTCGCGCCGAGTAGCGCCAGGAACATATCCGATTGCGTATCCCATTGATCGCCCTGCGTGCCGAGAAACTCGTCCGCACCCTGCCCCATGATCAGCGCCGCCCACCATTCGATCAGTTCATAACAAGCACTGATCGCCATTGCCACGCACAGCGCCAGAAACCCCGCCATGGCCCGGCTCGCGAGATAGCCCCGGCGCAGCAGAATTTCGCGCGCCACCAGCGCCGGCACCAGGCCCTGCATGAAATGCCCGAGCTTGTCGTAAGGATTGCGGCCAAGATCGAACAGATCCTGCACCCAGAACCCAGCAGGGACGCGCGCGTAGGTGTAGGCGCCGCCGCCGATCAGCACCAGTGCATGCACGGCAATCAGGAGATAGAGCAGCGTGGTCAGAGGAAAACGGCGATATGTGGCCAGCAAGACCGGCGCGGCGATCAGCACCGGCGCCACTTCCAGCAGCCAGGTCAGCCGGTCATACGGGGCAATGCCGGATAACACGAGCGCCAGCAGCACCGCGCCGCCGAGGCCCATCAACCAGTGCTCTTTCACCCTGAATCCTCCTGTCTGGTTTTGGCGGTGCGGATTCAAAGACTGCGCCCATCGAACGGCAGCTGCTTGAGGGTGGAAACGTCGACCTCGTCCAGACAGCGCGCATTGACCGCCACCACGGCCTTGCCCGTGGGCGCGATGCCTTCGCTGTAGGGCGCACACCCGCACTTGAGGCAATAGCGATGCTGGATGATGTGCTTGTTGAAGGTATAGGTGCCCATCTGATCCGGCGGGGTCAGCAGACGAAAATGCTCGGCGGGAATAAACCAGTGCAAGGCACCGCGCTTGCTGCAGATCGAACAATTGCAGGCAATGACCTGCTCCAAATCGCCGTCAGCCTCGAAGGCGATTGCGCCGCAATGGCAACTTCCCTGGTGAATCATGGCATCACTCCTTCCGATGTTTTCAGTTTATTGATCCGGCTTTCTTCCCCCCCTCACCTTAGCAGCTTCGACAGCCAGGGCAGGGATGGATTATCGTAATAGGCCCTGGGGATAAAGGAGCTTCATCATGCGTATCCTGCTGGTCGAAGATGATTCGATGATCGGCGCCAGCGTGCAGACCGCGCTGCAGCGCGAGGGCTTTGCCGTGGACTGGGTGCGCGACGGCATCGCGGCCGATACTGCGCTGACCGGGCATGCTTTCGATCTGGTGCTGCTCGACCTGGGCCTGCCGCGCCAGGAAGGCGGCACGGTACTGGCCAGGCTGCGCGCCCGGCGCGATACCACGCCGGTGCTGATCCTGAGCGCGCGCGATACGGTGGCGGACCGGATCAAGGGATTGAATACCGGCGCGGACGACTACCTGGTAAAACCGTTCGATCTGGACGAGCTGATCGCCCGCATCCATGCCCTGTTGCGCCGCCAGGCCGGTCGCGCCGATCCGGTGATCCGGCTCGGCCATATCGCCATCGACCCGATCGCCAAGACCACGCTGCTGGACAGCGAACCCGTTACCCTTTCCGCGCGCGAATTCGCACTGCTGATGGCGCTGGCCGATCATCCGGGCGCGGTGCTTTCGGTGGCGCAGCTGCAGGAAAAAATCTACGGCTGGGATGACGAAGTGGGCAGCAATACGGTCGAAGTCTATATCCACAGCCTGCGCAAGAAACTGGGCACCGGCCTGATCCGCAACGTGCGCGGCGTGGGTTACGTGATTCCGAAAGAACTGTCTGAGTGATGCCCGCATGAAATCGATCCGCACAACCTTGCTTCTCTGGCTGACCGGGAGTCTCGCCATCGGCATTGCGCTCACGGCTTGGCTGACCTATCGCCAGGCGCGCGAGGAGGCCAACGAAATATTCGATTACCAGATGCAGCAAATGGCAGCCTCCCTGCCCAGCCGCGCTTTCAGCCCGCTGGCACCGGGGCGTGCGCCCGACCCCGAAGAAAACATCGTGATCCAGATCTGGGATAACAGCGGTTTGCGCATTTACGGCTCGCACCTCGAGGCCGGCGTGCCGCAATGGGCCAAGCTCGGTTTTTCCTATGTACGCGGACCCAATGGCGATTGGCGCGTCTATGGCGCCCAGCTCGGCGAAACCGTGGTGCAGATCGCCCAGCCACTGAGCGTGCGCCGCCTGATCGCCGCCGGCATCGCCCTGCGCACGATTGCGCCGCTCTTGCTGCTGTTCCCGGTGATGGCGCTGCTGACCTGGCTGGCCGTGGGGCAGGGTTTGAAGCCGATTTTGCGCGTGACCGGCGAAGTGCAGCGCCGCGATGCGAATGCCCTGTCGCCGCTGGAAAATCAGCCCTTGCCGGCAGAAATCGCCCCGCTGGTCGGCGCCCTCAACGATTTGCTGGCCCGGCTGGACAAATCGATTGCCGCACAGCGCGATTTTGTCGCCGATGCCGCCCACGAGCTGCGCACACCGCTCACCGCCCTGCAACTGCAGGCCCAGCTGGCGGAACGGGCCGCCACCGAGGAGGAGCGGCGGACCGCGTTTTCCGGCTTGAAAGCGGGGCTATCGCGCACCCAGCATCTGGTCCAGCAGCTGCTGACGCTGGCGCGGCAGGAACCCGGCGCATTTCCGCAAGCCTGGACCGCGGTCCGGCTGGACGACATGGTCCGCAACGCGGTCAGCGATTTCGCGCTGCAGGCGGCCGATCGCGGCCTCGACTTGGGCCTGGAGCAGGCCGATGAAATCACCCTGACCGGCCACGCCGATGCCTTGCGCATCCTGCTGGGCAACCTGATCGACAACGCACTGCGCTATACCCCGGCACCGGGCCGAATCGATGTTTGCTTGCGCCGCACGGTGCAAGGCATCGAACTGCAGGTGGACGACAGCGGACCGGGCATTCCGGAAGCAGAGCTGCCGCGCGTGCGCGACCGTTTCTACCGGGTCGCCGGCACGGAAACCCAGGGCAGCGGACTGGGACTTGCCATCGTGCAGCAGATCGCCGCTGCGCATGGCGCCACGCTGCAGCTCGCCAACCGCGCCGAGGGCGGCCTGAGCGCGCGCGTGGTGTTTCCACCCGCGCAGATTTCCACCCTGACCGGTACGGCATGAAAACCTCTTCCATTTAAGTTTGTTTTAAGTTTCGACTCTTAGACTGCACTCCATGGAACAACCCATTCCGTCCGTAAAGGAGCGCAACATGAATCGCAAACTGATTATCCGAAGCAGTATTGCCGCCGCAGTTCTGGCCGCGCTGGCCGGTGGATATGCCGTTGGCGCACAAGGTCTTTCCCCTTCTTTACTGGCGACCAAACCGGCCGCCGTCGCCACGGAAGCCACCCCGGCGGCACCGGCCACCGGCAGCGTGGCCATGGCCGTCGCCACGGATTTTTCCGGCATTGTCGAGCGCTTTGGTCCGGCCGTGGTGAACATCAGCGTCACCGGCAAGGCCAAGCGCGTCGAACAAGCCGACCTGGGCGATGAAAACGATCCTTTCTACGAATTCTTCCGTCATTTCGGCCCGCAACTGAAGCGCCCGCAAGGCTCGCAAATCGTGCGCGGCCAGGGCTCCGGCTTTATCGTGCGCAACGATGGCCTGATCCTGACCAACGCCCACGTGATCGATGGCGCGCAGGAAGTCAGCGTCAAGCTCACCGACCGGCGCGAGTTCAGCGCCAAGGTGCTGGGCGTGGACAAGAAAACCGATATAGCGATCATCAAGATCGATGCCAAGAACCTGCCCGTCGTGGTAATCGGCGATGCCAGCAAGATCCGGGTGGGCGAACCCGTGCTGGCGATCGGCGCACCTTACGGCTTTGAAAACACCGCCACCGCCGGCATCGTCAGCGCCAAATCGCGCACGCTGCAGGATGACACCTATGTACCGTTCATCCAGACCGATGTCGCGGTCAATCCCGGCAACTCCGGCGGCCCGCTGTTCAACATGCGCGGCGAAGTGATCGGCATCAATTCGCAGATCTATTCGCAGACCGGCGGCTACCAGGGCTTGTCGTTCGCGATCCCGATGAACGTGGTCAGCAAGGTGCAGGATCAGCTGGTCAAGCACGGCAAGGTTACGCGCGGCCGCATCGGCGTCACGGTCCAGGATGTGAACCAGGCACTGGCCGATTCCTTCGGCCTGAAAACACCGCACGGCGCACTGGTCAGCGGCGTGGACAAGGGCGGCCCGGCAGAAAAAGCCGGCGTGGAACCGGGTGACGTGATCGTCAAACTCGGCGACAAGGTGATCGAGCGTTCGGGAGATCTGCCCGCACTAGTGGCCGAGTTGGCCCCGGGCAGCAAAACCGCGCTGGAAGTGATCCGCAAGGGCTCGGACAAGACCCTCACGCTGACCATCGGCGAAATGAAAGCGGAGAAAGTCACCGCCAATGAACACACTGCGGTACCGCCCGGGAAACTGGGCCTGGCCGTGCGGCCGCTGAATGCGGATGAACAGGACGAAACCGGCATCCGCGGGGGCCTCTTGGTGCAGCAAGTCAGCGGCCCGGCCGCCAAGGCGGGCATCCAGCCCGGCGATGTGGTGCTGGCCCTGAACGGCACCCCGGTCAGGAGCGTCGATGAATTGCGCAAACTACTCGACAACGCCGGCAAGCATGCCGCGTTGCTGATCCAGCGCGATTCTTCCCGGATTTTTGTGCCGGTGGACCTTGGATAAGGTCGCGATCAAGCCACACTGCAGCATGCGCTGTGAAGCGCACCACAGCCAGCCACGGCCGGCCGTGCGAGTATCCGGATTCTTGTGAAGCAGTTCTGATTTTTGTTGTTTGTACTTCCTCCTCCTCTCCTTGCGAGAGTTTATGCGGCGCCTCTGGCGCCGCTTTTTTTGCCCAAAATTTGGCGAGGTCCATTAAATGGCACAGATTGAAAACCGGATTTCTTCGCACATCCTGCCCACTTCCGCCACGATGGTGGGGGTTTGTATTACGGCGATTGGCCTTGTACGGCTTATGCATGCCGGCACGGTCGGGGTGTATATCGACAAACTGCTGGGCGTGGACAGCGTGTTGTTTGTGTTCTGCTCGGTACTGTCGTTTGCATCTGTGCGCCGCGGGCCTCGTGGTGCGCGGCTGGAGCAGCTCGCCGAGATCATTTTTCTGATGGCGCTCATCCTGCTCGGACTCGCGTCGGTCATGATGGCGATGGAGATCAAGTAGGCTTCCGGTACAATGCCGCCCATGTCCGCACCCGATCCGCTCCACCTCCTCCAGCACGTCTTTGGCTACCACGCCTTTCGCGGCGAACAGGCGGCCATCGTCGAACACCTGATTGGTGGCGGCGATGCGCTGGTGCTGATGCCCACCGGTGGCGGCAAATCGCTGTGCTACCAGATTCCGGCCTTGGCGCGCGCCGGCTGCGGCGTGGTGGTCTCGCCCTTGATCGCACTGATGCAGGATCAGGTCGACCAGCTCAAGGAACTGGGCGTCGCAGCGGCATTCCTGAATTCCACGCTCGACCAGGACGAATCGCGCGCAGTCGAACAGGCCTTTGTCGCGGGCGAACTCGATCTGCTCTACGTGGCACCGGAACGGCTGACCACGCCTCGATTCCTGAGCCTGCTCAAGCGCGCGCCGATTGCCCTGTTCGCGATCGACGAAGCGCACTGCGTCAGCCAGTGGGGCCACGATTTCCGCCCGGAATACCTGGCATTGTCGGTGCTCGCCGACGAATACCCGGGCATTCCGCGTATCGCGCTGACCGCCACCGCCGACCACGCCACGCGCGCCGAGATCATCGACAAGCTGCGGCTGGCATCGGCCAGCCAGTTCGTGTCGAGCTTCGACCGGCCGAACCTGCGCTACACCATCGTCGAGAAAAAAACCTCCAAGGACCAGCTGCTGACCTTCCTGCGCCGCGAGCATGAAGGCGATTCCGGCATCGTGTATTGCCTGTCGCGCAAACGGGTCGAGGCCACCGCCGAATGGCTGCGCAGCAAGGAAATCAAGGCCCTGCCCTATCACGCCGGACTCGATGCGGAAGTGCGCACCAGAAACCAGACCACCTTCCTGCGCGAGGAAGGCGTGGTGATGGTGGCGACGATTGCCTTCGGCATGGGCATCAACAAGCCCGATGTGCGCTTTGTTGCGCATCTCGATCTGCCGAAAAGCATCGAAAACTACTACCAGGAAACCGGCCGCGGCGGGCGCGATGGCTTGCCGGCCAATGCCTGGCTCGCCTATGGACTCAACGACGTGATCCAGCTCACCGGCATGATCGAATCCAGCGGCGCGCCGGAAGAGCAAAAAGACGTGGAGCGGCGCAAGCTCGAAGCGATGCTCGGCCTGTGCGAAGCTACCGCCTGCCGCCGCCAGACGCTGCTCGGCTACTTTGGCGAAGAAGCCAAGCCCTGCGGCAACTGCGACAACTGCCTGAACCCGCCACAACTGACCGAGATGACCGAGGCCGCGCGCAAGGCACTCTCCTGCGTTTACCGCACCGGCAACCGTTTTGGCGTCGGCCATCTGGTCGACGTGCTGCAAGGCAAGCTCACACCCAAGGTGCGCGACTGCTTCCACGAAAAGATCAGCACCTTCGGCATCGGCAAGGATCTGGACGAAGCCAGCTGGCGCGCCGTATTCCGCCAACTGCTGGCACGCGGCGCGCTGCGCGTGAGCCCGGATGGCCACGGCGGGCTGGAGCTGTCGGATGCCGCCAAGCCGATTCTGCGCGGCGAAGTGCCGCTGTTCCGCCGCGCCCGCGTCGAGAAATTCCACTACCACGACAAGAACGCCGACTTTGCCAGTGCCAGCGACCGCGCGCTCTGGCAAGCGCTGCGCGCCTGCCGCAAGCGCCTCGCCGACGAACAGAACGTGCCGGCCTACGTGATCTTCGGCGATGCCACGCTCAAGGAAATGGTCCACCTGCGCCCGGCCGACCACTACGAATTCGGTCGCCTCACCGGCGTGGGCGACCGCAAGCTGGAGAAATACGGTGACGATTTCCTGGCCGTAATCCACGCAAGCAACTGATGAATATCGGGTTTTCCCGACTTCAAACCCTGATCTCAACCTGTATCATCGACCGCAGCTTTACCCAAATAAAAATATCAATCATTTGAAAATTGGTTGTGTCGGCAACGCCGCAGCCACCTACAGGAGGGAGTACATGCTAGACATCATCAACACCATCAATGACATCGTCTGGAGCCCGGCCTTGGTCTGGCTGTGCCTGGGCGTTGGCTTGTATTTTTCGATTCGGACCCGCTTCATGCAGGTTCGTCATGTACCCGAAATGCTCAGGCAGCTGCTTTCCAACAAGGCCAGCGATGCCGGTGTGTCGTCGTTCCAGGCACTGACCATGTCGCTGTCGGGTCGGGTGGGTACTGGCAACATCGCTGGCGTGGCCGCAGCCATTTTCTACGGCGGCCCTGGGGCTGTATTCTGGATGTGGATGATGGCCTTCCTGGGTGCCGCCACCTCCTACATCGAAAGCACGCTGGCCCAAATCTACAAGGAAAAGAATGACGGTCTGTTCCGCGGTGGCCCGGCCTACTACATCGAAAAGGGCCTGGGCTGGAAACCGTATGCCTGGGTGTTCGCACTGGCTACCATCATTTCCATGGGCGTGCTGCTGCCGGGTGTGCAGGCCAACAGTATTGCCTCCGGCTTGCAAAATTCGCTCGGCATCGAGCCAGCCGTCAGTGCAGCTGTCATGGTGGTGCTGCTCGGACTGATCATCTTCGGTGGCGTAAAGCGCATCGCCAAATTCACCGAAATCGTGGTGCCGTTCATGGCACTGGGCTACATCCTGGTAGCCTGCGTGATCGTCGGTCTGAATATCGAAAAGGTGCCGGAAGTGCTGCGCCTGATCGTGTCCAGCGCGGTTGGCGTGGATGCCGGCTTCGGCGCGATGCTCGGCCTGGCCATCCAGTGGGGCGTAAAGCGCGGCGTATTCTCGAACGAAGCCGGTCAGGGCAGCGGTCCCCACCCGGCCGCTGCCGCCGAGGTAAAACACCCGGCAGAGCAAGGCATCGTGCAGGCGTTTGCCGTGTATGTGGACACGTTGTTCGTGTGTTCCGCCACCGCGTTCATGATCCTGATCACCGGGCTCTACAACGTTAAGGGCATTACCCCGGCCAGCACCGTTACCCACCTGCCCGGCGTCGGCGTCGGCCCCGGTTTCACTCAGGCAGCCGTGGAAAACGTGTTGCCAGGCTTCGGCAGCATTTTCGTGGCCGCTGCACTGTTCTTCTTCGCGTTCACCACGATCGTGGCGTACTACTACATCGCCGATACCAACGTGGCCTACATCAACCGCAAGATCAACCGCCCGTGGCTGAGCTTCCTGCTGAAAGTCACTATCCTGGCCGCAACGCTGTTCGGTTCGGTGCGCACAGCAGAACTGGCGTGGACGCTGGGCGATATCGGCGTGGGTGTAATGGCTTGGCTCAACATCATCGCGATCCTGTTTCTGCAGCGCCCGGCGCTGCTGGCATTGCGTGATTGGGAATCCAAGCACAAGGCGGGCGAGCCCATCGGTTTCGATGCCACCGAACACAAGATCACCAATGCCGATCTGTGGGTCGGGGATGATTGAGTGATTACTTGCCTGATGCCTGGAATATCGGCATCAGGCAAGAAGCACGCGCAGGTTGGGTTGAAGAACCAAGCCCAACGTTCACCGGAATTTCGTAATTCCCATTAAAAAGCCCCGCCTCAACCGAGACGGGGCTTTTGCTTGTTGCGGACAGTGTTCAATCAAGCCGCAGCATTGCCGTTCACCGGCTTCTTCAGCAGATACAGGGCAAAGGCGGTCACCACGGTACCGGCGACGATCGCAATGGCGTAGCCGAACAGGCCTTCCACGGCATTGGGCATGGGCAGGACAAAAATGCCGCCGTGCGGGACGTGCAGTTTGGCGCCCACGGCCATCGAAATTGCACCGGCGACAGCAGAGCCAATCATGATGGAAGGAATCACGCGGAACGGATCCTTTGCCGCGAAGGGGATCGCGCCTTCGGTGATGAAGGAGATGCCCAGCGCAGCTGCGGCCTTGCCGGCTTCACGCTCGTCTTCCGAGAAGCGGTTCTTGAACAGCAGCGTTGCCAGCGCGATACCCAGCGGCGGTGTCATGCCGGCAGCCATGATGGCAGCCATCGGCTCATAGATCTGGCTCGCCAAGAGGCCGGTGCCGAAGGTGTAGGCTGCCTTGTTGACCGGGCCGCCCATGTCGAAGGCCATCATGCAGCCGAGGATCGTGCCGAGCATGATTGCACTGCTGCCCTGCATGCCCTTGAGCCAGCCGGAGATCGCGGTGAGCGCCGCGGCAACGGGTTCGCCCACCACGTAGTACATCAGCAGGCCGACGATGGTGCTGCCGAGCAGCGGCAGGATGAGCACGGGTTTCAGGCCTTCCAGCGTGCGCGGCAGCTTGATCGTGTCATTGAGCCATTTGACGGTGTAACCGGCAATGAAACCGCCGACGATCCCCCCCAGAAAACCGGCACCAATCGTGCCAGCGATGCCGCCGGCGATCATGCCGGGGGCGATGCCGGGGCGGTCAGCGATCGAGTAGGCAAGGTAACCCGCAAGAATCGGAACCATCAGGCCGAAGGCGCCCTTGCCGATCCAGAACAGGTTGGCCGCGAGCGTTCCCTTGTGTGCGTCGTCGTACACATAAATGCCGCCCAGCGCGAAGCCGATGGCGATGAGCAAACCACCGGCCACCACGAAGGGAATCATGTAGGAAACGCCGGTCATCAGGTGCTTGTAGGCGCCGGTGCGCGCGGCGCTTTGCGCAGCCTTGGCGGCGAGCGCCTGGTCGGCGAGGTTGCCTGCCGGGGCCGCTTTGCCGCCGCTCTTGGGCGCGGCTTGTTGCAGCGCGTTCTGGACGACGGCGGCGCCATCGGAAATCGCTGCCTTGGTGCTGGTTTCGTAAATGCGTTTCCCGCCAAAGCGCGACAGGTCGACATTGGTATCGGCCGCGATGAGCACGATATCGGCGGCGGCAATCGTCTCCGCGCTGAGCGTGTTTTGTGTGCCTACCGATCCCTGGGTTTCGACCTGGATCGTGTGCCCCAGGCTTTTAGCCCCTTGCTCCAGACCTTCCGCAGCCATAAAGGTATGCGCGATGCCTGTGGGACAGGATGTGATTGCAACAATGTTTGCCATGATGTTCTCCACCTCCGGTTGGACGACTGTGCGTCGTTTGAATAATGCTTGCGGTACTGCTCCCTCACCTGCTGCCAATCGCGACATTTCTGCCGTTTGCTTCACAAGATTCAAATCTCGATGACTTCTACCTGCACCCCGGCGGCCAATTGCGCCAGCCCGGCCCGATGCAGGGCGCCTTCGGGGCTGCTGACCCGGGCAGCGGCACTGGCCGTGGCCAGACGCAAGGCCTGATCCGGCGCCAGCGCTTGCAGCGTGGCGGAAATCCAGCCGGCCACCATGGAATCGCCAGCGCCGACGGTGCTCACAACATTCACTTTGGGCGGCCGGGCATGCCAACAGCCCTGATCGGTCAGCAGAAATGCCCCTTCTTCGCCCATGGATACAATCACATTAGCAGGCCCGGCAGCGCGCAGCGCGCGGGCGCCTTCAATGACCGAGGCTCTGTCGGGTAATGCCCGGCCCAGCCAGGTTTCCAGTTCGTGACGGTTGGGTTTGACCAGATCCGGCGCACCGGCCAGTGCGGCAGCAAACGGCGCACCGCTGGTATCGACCACGACGGTCTTGCCGGCAACCTTCAGATCGCGCGTGAGCGTGGCGTAATAATCGGCGGGCACGCCGGGCGGCAGGCTGCCCGCGAGCACGAATACGCGTGCCGGCCCCGCGCTCAGGGCCGCGATTTCGGCGCGTAGCAGCTGCAAGGCCGCGGCGGCGGGCTCTTCGGCGGTCATGTTGATATCGGTGGTATTGCCGGTCTGCGGGTCGTTCAGTTTGACGTTGATGCGCGTCGCACCTGGCATGCGGATAAAGTGATCGGCGATGCCGCGCGCGGCAAACTGGTTCTCGAAAATGTAGGCATTGTCTTCGCCCAGCAGCCCGGTGGCCGCGCAGGCATGGCCCAGATCGGCCAGCACACTGGCGACATTCACGCCCTTGCCGCCGGCATCGAAACGCAGGCTGAGCGCGTTGTTCACCTGCCCCAACTGCAGACCCGGCACCTGCAGTGTCTGGTCCACGGCCGGGTTCAGTGTCACGGTCACGATATCAATGGCGCTCATGCTGCAACTCCCAAGGCTTTGACTTCCTCGAAGCTGCGGCAAGCCAGCGCCTGTTGCGCCAGCGCCTGCATCTGTTCATGCGAACCGGCACGCAGCGCGGCTTTCACGCCGGGAACATCGCTCGCGGTCATGGAAAGCTCGTTCACGCCCAGCCCGGCCAGGATCGCCGCGCCGAGCGGATCGCCCGCCAACCCGCCGCACACGCCGACCCAGGTGCCATGCTGCTGCGCGCCCTTGACGGTGCTGTCGATCAGGCGCAATACCGCCGGGTGCAGGCTGTTGGCCATCGGCGCGAGTTCGGCATGCTGGCGGTCCACGGCCAAGGTGTACTGGGTCAGATCGTTGGTGCCGATCGAGAAGAAATCGACATGCGGCGCGAACGCTTCGGCCATCACCGCCACACTGGGCACTTCGACCATGATGCCGAGCGGCACCACCGGCGCGCCGACTTCCAGCCGCACCGCTTCGGCGATTTCGCGCACGCGGATTACCTCGGCCACATCGGTCACCATCGGGAACATGATCGAGAGCGTGCCATGCCGGGCGGCGCGATACAGCGCGCGCAGCTGGGTATGCAGCAGTTCTGGCCGGCGCAACAGCAGGCGCAAGCCGCGTACGCCAAGAAACGGATTCTCTTCCGCCGGCAGATTCAGGTAGGGCACGCCCTTGTCGCCGCCGATATCCAGCGCGCGGATGATCAGCGGCCGGCCGGCCATGATTTCGACCAGGCTGCGGTAGGTCTGGTATTGCTCTTCTTCATCGGGCGGGGTGAGCCGGTCCATGAACAGGAATTCGGTGCGCATGAGCCCGACGCCTTCCGCGCCGGCCTCCAGCGCGGCCATGGCTTGCTGCGCCGACGTGATGTTGGCAGCAATTTCAACCCGGAAGCCATCGGTGGTGACAGCCGGCAGCTCGCGCTCGGCCGCCGCTTCTTCGCGTTTCTGGCCTTCGCGCTCGGCGGCGGCTTGGGCCGATTGCAGGTCGGCCTCGCTCGGGTTCAGGTACAGGCAGCCGGCATGGCCATCTAGGATCACCAGCGTGCCATCGGGGATCTCTTTCAGTGCCGGGCCACCGGCCACCAGCGCCGGCATGCCCAGCGTGCGTGCCAGGATCGCGGTATGGCTGGTGGGGCCGCCCACCGCCGTGGCCAGGCCGACCACCTGCTTCGGGTCCAGCCCCACGGTATCGGAGGGCAACAGATCCTCGGCCAGCAGGATCGTGCCGCGCGCGAAGGTCTCGCCCGCCTGGTTGACGCCCAGCAACTGGCGCAGCACGCGTTGGCCCATGTCGCGCAAGTCGGCCGCGCGGCCGGCCAGCAACGGATCGGGATGCGCGGCGAGCTGATCGGCCTCGGCATTGAACGCCTGCTGCCAGGCCCAGGCCGCGCCGTGCCCGGCAAAGATGGCCGTGATGGCCTTGCGCAGCAGCGCCGGATCGGACAATAGCTCGTTTTGCGCGCGGAAGATGGCGGCCTGCGCTTCGCCCAGCCGGCTGGCAGTCGATGCCGCCAGCGCTTCCAGCTCGGATTTCACTGCTACCAGCGCCGCATCCAGCAACACGCCATCGGCCTCCACCCCGTGCGGGGCATCGGCCACCTCCAGTGTTTGCGTCACATGCTGGCGGGTCACGCCGATGGTCAGGCCCGGACTCGCCGCCACGCCGCGGATCGCATCGCAAGCCTGCTGCGGCGCCCAGCCGGTGCCGGTCTTGCGGCTGGCCTGCAGTGCCTGTGCCTGGGCTTGCGCCACTTCCTCGGCGTACAAAGCCTCGATGGTGCTCTTGACCGCGACGAGCGCCTCGGCGGCATCCTCGCCTTCGGCCGTGATGCGGATGGTATGCCCGGCCTTGATGCCCAGGCTCAAGAGTCCGACCAGGCTTTTGGCATCGGCACCCTCTTCCGCGTTGTAGATACGGACATTGGCCTTGAAACGCTTGGCCGTCGTCACCCAGGAAGCCGCCGGGCGGGCATGCAGTCCGCTCGGATAGTTGATCACCAGCGTGATGCTGTTGGCCGCGTCGGCCGGCCCGGCAACGCTCGCGACGGCCTGCGGAGCCGGTGCGGATTGATCGGTCAGCGCCGCGACGATATCGGCGGCATTGCCGGTGGTGCACAGTGCCGAGAGGCGCGCTTCATCGCGCATCAGACGGGTAAGCCGGCGCAGCAGGTCGATGTGCTCGTCGGATTGCGCGGCAATCGCCACCACCAGACGCACGGTCTGGCCCTCGTTCCAGGTCAGCCCGTCGGGTACCTGCAACACCGCGACACCCGTCTTGCGCACCAGCCCCCGGTCTTGCACCGTGCCGTGCGGAATGGCCACGCCGCTGCCCAGATAGGTATCGGCCATCGCCTCGCGGGCGAAGAAACTGTCGGCGTAGCCGGCCTCGATGCAGCCGGCTTCGAGCAACAGCCGACTGGCCTGACGGATAGCCGCCTCCTTGTTGGCAGGAGAAGCAGCAAGCTGAATGATGGGGTGCAGGGACGAACTCATTTTGTAACTCCTGTATGCCGACTACTTTATTTGTAATCGTTTACATTTTACGTGTCAACAGTTGAATGAAAATTACCGCTAATCGGCAAGTTCCCATAGAAAAACTGCAGCTTTATGGTGTAAAGCCAAGTCATTGGGGTATATTTAGCGCTGACATGTACGATTTATCAGTAACAAATACATGTAAACGTTTTCAAATCCGGAGAGAAAAATGGCTCGGATCAAGGATGTTGCACTCGCTGCCGGCGTTTCGACCGCAACGGTTTCGCGGGTACTTTCCGGCAGCGGACCGGTGCGCAAGGAGCTGCGCGACAAGGTGCTCGAAACCGTGGCCGCGCTCGGCTACCGGCCCAACCTCGCAGCACGCCGACTGCGCTCAAGCCGTACAGAAACTATAGGCCTGATCGTGTCGGACGTACGCAACCCGTTCTTCACCAATATCAGCCGCGCGGTCGAAGACATGGCCTACCAGCAAGGTATGCGCGTGATGCTGTGCAATTCGGACGAAGACCCCAAGAAGGAAGCGCTGTACCTGGGCCTGATGGAAGACGAAAACGTCTGCGGCGTGATCTTCTCCCCCACGCTGGGCACCGCGCGCCAGTTCGATGCCACGGCCTACCCTTTCCCCGTGGTGATGATCGATCGCCCGGTCGCGGTGGGCGCTGTGGATGCCGTGGTGCTGGACAACCGGGCGGCCGCCCGTGCCTTGGTCGATCACCTGGTCGCACAGGGTTATCGTCATATTGGCGGCATCTTCGGCTCGGCCAGCGGCACGGGTCTGGCCCGGCGCGAAGGCTTCCATCAAGCCTTGCAGCAGTACGGGCTGACGGGCAGCAGCCAATTGCTCGCCCCGACGGTGGCCGCCGCCCAGCAGGAAATCGAACGCTGGCTGGCCAGCCCCAACCGGCCCGAAGCGCTGCTGGTCAGCAACGGCCTGTTCCTGCTGGGTGCGTTGCAGGCCGTTCGCGCGGCAGGACTCTCCATTCCGGAGGATGTGGCCCTGGTCGGCTTCGACGATGATCCGTGGACGGCGCTGGTGGAACCGGGCTTGACCGTCATCGCCCAGCCCACTTATGAAATCGGGCGCACGGCGATGGAATTGCTGTTGCAGCGGCGAGAAAGCCCGGAGCGGCCGGTGCGGGTAATCGAACTCGCCGGAACACTGATCAAACGCGGCTCAAGCCGGATGCTGACAACGGCGTGAAGAGGATTTCTTTGGCGATTTTTTTGGCGTAGATAGCACAAATTTTTGGGTTTTCCCTGCAGACGGCTTAAGTCCGACAGGTTGGCGAAAAGGCAATGTTGTCCTCACCGGCACCTTGAACCAGTGCCGATTCATCAAAACAGGAGCAAGAAATGACCAAGATTTTTGATGCTGTGAAACCTGGTGTCGTCACCGGCGACGATGTTCAGAAGATTTTTGAAATCGCCAAGGCCAACAAGTTTGCGCTACCGGCAGTGAACGTCATCGGTACCGACTCCGTCAACGCCGTGATCGAAGCCGCTGCCAAGGCCAAGTCTGCCGTTGTCATCCAGTTCTCCAACGGCGGTGCGCAATTCTTCGCCGGCAAGGGTCTGAAACTCGAAGGCCAGCAAGCCGCCATCATCGGCGCGGTTTCCGGCGCCAAGCATGTTCACGCCGTGGCCGAAGCCTACGGCGTACCCGTCATCCTGCACACCGATCACGCCGCCAAGAAATTGCTCCCCTGGATCGACGGCCTGCTGGACGCAGGCGAAAAAAACTTTGCCGAAACCGGCAAGCCGCTGTTTTCCTCGCACATGCTGGATCTCTCCGAAGAACCCCTGGAAGAAAACATCGAGATCTGCTGCAAGTATCTGCAGCGCATGTCCAAGATGGGCATGACTCTGGAACTCGAACTGGGCTGCACCGGCGGTGAAGAAGACGGCGTAGACAACACCGGCACAGGCCAATCCGCGCTGTACACCCAGCCGGAAGACGTGGCCTACGCTTACGAGCACCTCTCAAAGGTCAGCCCGCGCTTCACGATCGCCGCATCCTTCGGCAACGTGCACGGCGTGTACAAGCCCGGCAACGTGAAGTTGACCCCGAAGATCCTGGACAACTCCCAGAAGTACGTATCCGAAAAATTCGGCGTGCCGGCCAACACCCTGAACTTCGTGTTCCACGGCGGTTCGGGCTCCACGGCTGCCGAGATCGAAGAATCCGTTTCTTACGGCGTAATCAAGATGAACATCGACACCGACACGCAATGGGCCACCTGGGAAGGTGTACTGAACTACTACAAGAAAAACGAAGGCTACCTGCAAGGCCAACTGGGCAACCCGGAAGGCCCGGACAGCCCGAACAAGAAGTACTACGATCCGCGCATGTGGCTGCGCAAGGGTCAGGAATCCATGATTGCCCGTCTGGAACAGGCATTCAAGGAACTGAACGCGGTAAATACACTGTAATCAGCAAAACTCCTGCCTCGGCAAGTTGAAAAAGGGTGTGATCCAGAAGGATTGCGCCCTTTTCATCAACTTGCCGTCATGTTCAATTTATCAATTACTTACTTGGCCAAACCCGGCGGATTCAAGCGGACTTGGCAATGGTGGCAAAACTCGGGATCGGAGTCGGCGACGATGCGCCCGTCATCATCCAGAAAAGGCACTTTCCCGCAGCAAGGGCAGGTTGCCCATTGCCGCGCCTGGCGGATGCAGTATCTTGAACTGAACCAGTAGAACAAACCCAGTCCGTAAAAGACCAACCAGGCCAGGCCGGATTCGAAAACCGCGCCAAAGATCAGCATGAATGCCAGCGCGAACGGGGCGTAATCCTCGATCGCCAGAAAAACACCGCAGCGCCGCTCATACTGCGCATGGCGCTTGGCCCACTCGGCGATGATCTGCTCTTCTTTGAACGAGGGATTCACGGACCGGCTCCGCGGCAATAGCCTTGATAATTCAGCATATGCCATGACGGAACATCCGGCCGCGCGTTGCGCGCGACCGTCAGGCTCTGTTGATGCTTAGCGCAGATACCCTGGCGCAATATTTTCCAGCGCCGTCGGTTCCCAACCCAGCAGCGCCGGGAAGCCGGCCGGATCGACATTATCCACGGTGAGCGAATCCATGTTGTCGTGCGTCATCGGCGGATGCGGCAGAACACTCATCATGGAAGCCTGCAGGCGCGCCGCCCAATCCGGCAAGGGAATCACCGGGCGCGCAACCCCGGCATACTTGCCCGCTAGGCGCACCAGTTCGGCCAGCGTATACACCTTGGGCCCGACCAACGACAGCGTCTGGCCGATCAGATCGGATCGTTGCACGCCCGCCACGTAGGCTCGTGCCACATCGTCAACCCACACTGGCTGGAAGCGGGTCTGCGCCCGCGCCAGCGGCAGCATCGGCAAAAAGCGCAACATGCGGGCAAACAGGTTCAGGAATTGATCTTCGGCACCGAAAACGACTGAGGGCCGATAGATCGTCCAGTCGAGTTGCGAATCGCGCACCAGGGATTCCGCAGCGGCCTTGCTGCGCTGGTAATGAGAAGGGCCGGCCAAATCGGCGCCGAGCGCGCTCATGTGCAGGTAGCGCCGAATGCCGGCCTGTTGGCAAGCGGCGATGATTTTCCGGGTCAGTTCGACATGGGCATGCTGAAAATCGGCCGGGCTGCCCTGCAGGATACCCACCAGATTGATCACGACATCCCTGCCGGCCACCAACTGGGCCAGCTCAGCCGGATCATGAACATCCGCGCCCCGGCATTCGATTCCGGGCAAGGCGCGCAACGCGGGCTTGACCGAGCCTAGACGCCGCGTCGGGATCAATACCCTGGCCCCGATCTGCGTCAGTTGCACAGCCAGGCTGCGCCCGATAAAACCACTGCCGCCAAACACCACGATCGAAGGGGTTGTCATGTTCGCAGCTCCTGCTTGAATTTGATCCAACCAGATCAACAGAACCTAGCCCTCATCCCGCAACAAATCCACCGGCGGCGTATGCGCCAGCCGCGATAGCCGGCGCAAGGCGGCCACGGCGGAAACCAGGGCGCCAATAATGCAGCTTAGCAGTGGCAGCCACAGATTAAAGGCGATTGCGAGCTGCAGTACTTCGCGCCCGACCAGCCAGCCGGTCAGGCTCGCCATGACACCCGCCACACCACCCGCCACGCCACCGAGCAGCAGGCTTTCCGCCAGCCAGACCCGGCGCAGGCGGCGGGCCGAGGCGCCCAGAGCGCGCATCACCGCGGCCTCGCGCGTGCGCTCCGATTCGGTGGCATCGAGTGCCGCCCACAGCACGGCAATGCCGGCGGCAATGCAGAAGAAAAACACCAGCCGCAAGGCGGCGCTGGCCAGATCCAGCACGCGCTGCACCTCGCCCAGAATCTGCCCGACATCGATCACCGTGACATTGGGCAAGGTGCGCACGAGCTGCGGCACCAGCCCCCGGTTTTGCGGCGGCAGGTTGAAACTGGTGATCAGGCTGGCCGGCTGATCGGCCAGCAGCGCGCGGCTGGCGGTCACGAAGAAATTCACCCGGAACGAATCCCACTCGACCGCCCGCAGGTTCACCACCGGCGCTTCCACCCGGGTGCCGGCCACATCGAAGGCCAGTCGATCGCCCAGGCGGATGCCCAGCGTCTTGGCGATTCCGTCCTCGACCGAAAGGCCGGGTTTGCTTTCATCCAGCGGCGAACCTGCAACCAGCCGGTTGTCCTTGCGCAGCGCATCGCCCCAGGACAAGTTGAACTCGCGCTCGGCTAGGCGTCGGGCCCGGTCGTCCGGGTAGCGTGCCGGATCGACCGGCTGGCCGTTATGCAACATCCAGCGGCCGCGGATCATCGGCTGCAGCACGGGGCGGGCCAACCCTTGCCCGGCAAACAGCGCGGCGAGTTTTTCCTGTTGATCGGGCTGGATATTGATCGCGAAATGATTGGGGACATCGCCGCTCATCCGGCTCTTCCAGGCACTGAGCAAATCGCTCTCAACCACGGTCAGCAGCCACACGCCCAGCAAGCCTGCCGCCAAGGCACCGAGCTGGGCAAAAGCCAAGGCCTTGCGGCGCAGCACCTGCCGCGCCGCCAGCCCGGCCGTGCCCCCCGGAGCAAAGCGACGAACGCCCAGCAGGATCAGCAATCCAGCCCCACCGGCCAGCAGCAAAGCGCCTAGCATGCCACCGCCGGCAATCAATGCCAGCTTCACTTCACCAGCCAGCAACCACAGCAGCCCGGCGGTGGCCAGCGCCAGCGTGCACCAGAGCAGCCAGACCGAAGCCGGCGGCGTCAGCTCGCGCCGCAATACCCGCAGCGGCGGGGTTCGCGACAAGGCATGCAGCATCGGCCCGGCGCCGCCCAGCAGCAGTGCGCTACCCAGGGTCGCCGCCAATAGCCAGGCGCGCCAGTCCGGCAGCGGCACATTGGCCGGCAGTCGGTCGCGCACCAGCGTGATCAGTGCCGCTTCCGCACCCCAACCGAGCAGACCGCCCAGCACGCTGGCCAGCGCAATCAGCAGCAACAACTGGCCGAACAGCAAACCGGCGATGCGTTTGCGCGTGGCCCCCAGTGCGCGCAGGATGGCCACTTCATCAAAGCGGCGCGTGGCATAGCGCCTTGCCGCGAGCAGCATCGCCACCGCCGCAAGGCTGCCGGCCACCAGTGCGGACAGGCGCAGGAAGCGCTCGGCGCGCTCCAGCGCGGCCTTGATCTCGGGACGTGCCTCGCGTGCATCTTCCAGCCGCTCGCCGCGCCCGAGCTTCGGTTTCACTTCGGCAATCCACGCCGAAATCTGCGCCGGCGTACCCGCCACCAGCAGGCGGTAACGCGCCCTACTGCCGAATCCGAGCAAGCCGCTCGCCGGCAAATCAGCGGCGTTGATCAACAGGCGCGGCTGCGTGCCGGAAAAATCGAGCGCGCCATCGGGCTCGCGCTCAAGGATCGCGGCCAGTTTCAGGTTGAGGTTACCCACCTGCACCGCATCGCCGGACTGCGCATCGAGCAACGCGGCGAGGCGAGCGTCCACCACCATCTCGCCCGGTTGCGGAACCGCGCCGACCTGGCCCTGCGGCGCAATCTTCAACTGCCCGCGCAGCGGGTAAGCCGGCGTCGCGGCCTTGACCGAAGCCAGCGCGGCGCTCTCGCCCTTGCGCGCCATGCTGGGGAACGTAGTCAGCGCGGCCTGCTGCAAACCACGTGTGGCGGCCATGCGCGCAAACGCTTCCGGCACCGGGTGATCGGCAACGATCACCGCGTCGGCGGCGAGCAGGCTGTTGGCTTCGAAGGCCAGCAGACGTTCCATGCGGCTCGCCAGCAGCCCCACCGCAGTCAGCGCGGCAATGGCAATGGTCACCGCGTACAGCAAGGTGCGCCAGGCACGCGCATGCCAATCCCGACGGAACAAGCGCCAGAGCAGCCGCATCACGCCACCACCCGCACGAACTCGCTCAGGCGCCCGGCTTCCAGGCGCAGGCGCCAGTCGCAGCGCGCAGCCAGTTTTTCATCGTGGGTGACCAGGATCAGCGTGGTGCCGGTGGCGCGGTTCAGCTCGAACAGCAGGTTGGCCACGCGCTCGCCGGTGGCCGAATCCAGGCTGCCGGTGGGCTCGTCGGCAAACAGGATTTGCGGCCCCGGGGCAAACGCCCGTGCCAGCGCCACGCGTTGCTGTTCGCCGCCGGAAAGCTGGCGCGGCGTATGCTCCAGCCGGTCGCCCAAGCCGACGCGTTCAAGCCAGTCTCGCGCTTTTTGCAACATTGCACTGCGGCTCCGGCCGGGGCGCGGAATCAGTTCCAGCGGCAACATTACGTTTTCCAGCGCGGTAAGATCAGGCAGCAACTGGAACGACTGGAACACGAAACCGGTCAGATCGGCGCGCAACTGGGCCCGGCCATCCTCGTCCAGCGCCCCCAGCGCCTGCCCGGCCAAATGCACATCGCCGCGCGAAGGTGTATCCAGCCCGGCCAGCAGCGCCAGCAAGGTGGATTTGCCCGACCCGGACGCGCCGACCACGGCCAGCGTTGCGCCCGCAGGCAAGTCGAACGAAATTTCGTGCAGAATGTCGAGGGAATGGTACTCGGTGGAAACGGTCTTACCCAGGCGCTGGGCCATCACAAGCGAAGATAAGGATTCAGGCATGCTACGCAGTCTCTGGTTGGTGTTGTTTTTCATGGCATGGCTTCCGTGCGCCCAAGCCCGGGAAACCTCCGTGCTGCTGATTTTCGGCGACAGCCTCTCGGCCGGTTACGGCCTGCCTGCCAACGCCGGCTGGCCTACGCTGCTTCAGGACGAGCTGGCCCGCAGCAAGCAGCCCTGGCGCGTGGTCAACGCCAGCGTTTCCGGCGAAACCACCACCGGCGGCGTGACCCGCCTGCCGGCCGCGCTCAAGGCGCACAAGCCGCGCAAAGTCATTCTGGAACTGGGTGCCAACGACGGCCTGCGCGGCCTGCCCATTGCCGACATGGAAAAAAACCTCGCCCGAATGATCCGGCTGATCCAGGCCAGCGGTGCCAGCGTACACCTGATCGGCCTGCGCATCCCCAGCAACTATGGCGCCGATTACACCGGGAAGTTCGCGGCCGTGTATGAAAAGCTGGCCCACGAATACCGCACCGGCTTCACGCCTTTCCTGCTCGCCCCGATCATCAACCAGACCCACCTTTTCCAGGCCGACGGGCTGCACCCCACCGCCGCGGCCCAGCCACTACTGATGCAACTGGTAATGAAAGACCTGAATCTGAAATAAAAAGGCGGAAATAACAAAGGGGGCGTTGCCCCCTTTGCTTTATTTCGCTGCGTCCGCCGGACCGTCCGGTTCGATTTCCACCAGCTTGACCACTTGCTTCACGCCGCTCACCCGGCTGGCTGCGCGCGCAGCACGCTCGATGATGTCCGGTTTGGAAACGCCCATCAGATAAACCACCTGGCGCTCGGTCACCACCATGATATGAACTGCGGAAGTATCCCCCGCTTCGGCCAATACTGCCGTCTTGACACGGGCACCGATCTGGCTGTCGTTGAGCCGGTTCATGCCGGACGACGGCAGCGCGACGACCACCTCGTTATAAACCTTGCGCGGCTTATGCTTCATCTGCCCGGCGAACTGCTCGACTTGCTGCTTGGCCGCTTCATCGGGAACCTCGCCGGTCAGCAGCACCACGTCGTTGAACACGCTGACATTGACGTGGGCGCGCTCTTTGTAGGTATCGATGATCTTGGCTTCGAGCTGGGCATCCAGATCGAAATCTGCCTTGATCACCTCGGGCCGGCGCGGATCGGAACCCACCCACAGCCCCACGGCGGCACCGCCGACGAACACCAGCGGCACGCAGGCCGACAGACACGAGGCAGCCACCAGCGCCGCAATCAGTTTCTTCATGTCATTCCCCTCCCAGCAGCATGAAATCAACGGCATCGCACAAGGCGTGGATGATGGTGATGTGAACTTCCTGCACCCGGCAGGTACGCTGCACCGGCACGCAAAGATGGACATCGTCTCCGGCCAACAGTTCACCGATCTTGCCGCCATCCCGCCCGGTCAGGGCAATCACGTTCATGCCGCGATCGTGCGCCGCATGAATCGCGGCGATGACGTTGTCCGAATTGCCCGAGGTCGAGATGGCCACCAGCAGATCGCCGGCGCGCCCCAGAGCATGGACCTGCTTGGAAAAGATCAGGTCGTAATCGTAGTCGTTCGAGATCGCGGTGATGGCCGATGTATCCGTGGTCAGCGCAATCGCGCCGAGGCCAGGGCGTTCGCGCTCGAAACGGCCGACCATCTCTGCCGCGAAGTGCTGGGCGTCGGCCGCCGAACCGCCATTGCCGCAGATCAGCAGCTTGCCGTCGGTCACCAGCGTCTGCA
The DNA here is from genome assembly GCA_018261735.1 of Pseudomonadota bacterium. Lineage (GTDB taxonomy): Bacteria > Pseudomonadota > Gammaproteobacteria > Burkholderiales > Chitinibacteraceae > Formivibrio. The sequence goes on along the minus strand of JAGTRM010000020.1, from coordinate 23,747 downwards.
CCATTTTTTCGGCGGCCTGCGACATCAAGGGGGACAGCGTTTCCATCGCGATCTGTTTGGCAGAAATGCTTTCGGCAAAATGCTGCTGCATGCGTTGGGTCAAATCCATTCTTTTCCTTCCCGCGTCACCAGGACGCATCAATACAATTTTTTAACCACTCGGTCCGCCCCCCGTCGATGCAGATCGCATCGAAACGACAAGGCGGAATCACCGGCAGGGTTTGCAGATAGGCCTGAGCAGCGGCAGTGAGTTTAGCGCGTTTTGCCGCTCCGATACTCGCCGCCGCACCGCCAAAGCCGACCGAAGCACGCTGGCGCACTTCAACAAAGACCAGCGTTTCGCCATCGCGGGCAACCAGATCCAGCTCGCCCAGCCGGCAAGACCAGTTGCGCGCCACGATGCGCAGCCCCTGCCGCTGCAGGAATTGCGCCGCGGCGGCTTCGGCCTGTGCGCCGCGTAAATTCACTGCGCCGCTCCCGCGGGCTGCGAGGCTTCGACATTATCTGCTGGCGGCAGCGCGCCACGTGTGGCGGCGACCACAGGGGTCAGCTCACGGATGATCACGCCATCCGCGCCCAGTTCCAGCCAGCCGGTCAAGCCATCCACCGCAGCGAATGGTTCGCCCTTGGCCAGCAACTGCGCCAGCCACCAGGCATCGACACCCACCGCAAACAAACGTTCCTCATCGTTCGAAACCACGCGTTGCCGCGCATAGGCGGCATATTCCGGCGCATCCGGATTCGCCAGCCACGGCATATCCACATAACGCACTCCGGACAAATCAACCGGCACAACCCGCCCGGTCACGAGCTGGGACGTGCCATACAGCAGACAATGGGCCGGCACGTAGGGGCGAATCCGGCTGGCATAACGCCCATCGGCCGCAAAAAAAACCGCATCCGCATCTTTCAATCGGACCTGAAGCTCAGCCGCCTGATTGCGTGCATCATTAATTTCCAGCACCGGTGGCTCCTGCCCGGTTTCCGCATGCCAGGCATCGACAAAAGCCCGGCGCATCCGCAGCGAAAGCGGGCCATCGGTTTTCAAAACCACCGGGGCGCTTACATTCTGGCTGCGCATCAAGCGCACCACCTGCTCCACCTCGGCCTCGATCGGCAAGCCGAAGCTGTAGAGATTGTTGCGACGAAACGTGGCCTCATCGAAGGTATTCAGGGCCAGCACGGGGATGGCAATATCCGCCGCATCGGCCAGGTAATTGGTCGCACTGCGCGTCAGCGGGCCGATCACGGCGACGGCCCCCTGGCCTTGCGCCTGCGTGAATGCGGCCAGCGTTTCTTCCTCGGCATCGCCGACATCGAACACCCGCAGCGGATAAGTCTTGGCATCGCCATGCACCTTGGCCGCAGCCACAATCCCGCTCTTCACGGTATCGGCTGCCAGCTTGAAAGCCTTGCTTTTGCTCTTGCCCGGCAGGAGCACCGCCACGAATCCCTCCGCCGGCGCAGCCGCAACGGCACTGGCGCAGGCCAGGCACGCCCCGTATAGTACGGCGGCGATACCGAGCTTTCGCAAGAGCTTGCCCCAACAGCGACTGTTACCCAGGAGAACACCAGCGTGCATCACGAGCCCCATCCGATCCGGAAGTCCACATTATATGTGGTGGCCACTCCAATCGGTAACCTCAATGACATGACCCCGCGCGCCATCGACGTGCTCGGACAAGTCGACTTGATCGCCGCCGAAGATACGCGCGTTACCGGGCAGCTGCTGAAACACTTTGGCATCAGCACCCCCATGATCAGCCTGCGCGAACACAACGAGCGCGGCATGGCGGAAAAACTCGTCGCCCGTCTGCAAGCGGGCGAAGCGATTGCCCAGGTTTCCGATGCCGGCACCCCTGCCATCTCCGACCCCGGTGCGGTGCTGGCCGCCAGCGCCCACGCCGCCGGCATTCCGGTCATTCCGGTCGCGGGCGCCTCGGCCCTGGCCACCGCGCTCAGCGCCGCCGGCTTCACCGCGCCGCACACGCTGTTTTACGGCTTCCTGCCGCCCAAGACCAAGCAACGCTGCGATACGCTGACCAGCCTCAAGGATGCCGAATGGGTGAGCGTCTTTTACGAAGCGCCGCACCGCATCGTGGATTGCCTGGACGACATGGTCAAAATCTTCGGCAGCGACCGCCAGGCCGTACTTGCCCGCGAACTCACCAAAACCTTTGAGACCATCCGCCGCCTGCCGCTGGGCCAGCTTGCCGAATGGGTCAAGTCGGACAGCAACCAGCAACGCGGCGAGATCGTGCTGGTGATCGATGCCGCCCCGCCCGCAGAAGCCCAGGAAGGTTCCGAATACGACCACGTACTCGCCCCGCTGGTTGCCGAACTGCCCTTGAAACAAGCCGTGGCGCTCGCCCAGAGCATCACCGGCGCCGCGCGCAACCCGCTGTACGAACGGGCACTGGCACTTAAAAACGCCAACAACGCCTGATAAAAACCAGCATTGGTTCGAGTCCGACCCCGGGACCCGTCCACTTAAATTTAGCGGATAACGCAACTGCCCCTTGCCTGAAGCCGCACACTGGTGGATAATCCGCCCCTCTGCCCGGGTGGCGAAATCGGTAGACGCAGGGGATTCAAAATCCCCCGCTGAAAGGCGTGTCGGTTCGAGTCCGACCCCGGGCACCAACATATAAAACAAAGGGTTACGTTTAACGACGTAACCCTTTGTTTTTTCCGCCATCGTCAAAGTGACGACCCAATGCCGACGCAGCTTTATTGCATTTGCTGTTCGTTGCATCTTCGGGAATCAAGTATCCAGTTCCAGCTCGTTTTGCAGTTTCCATATCACCGCCATGGTGCTCTATCCGGCCCCATCTCGTAGCATTCAGCATTTTTGATCGTTCACAAGGCGTGAACAAACATCATTGTGAACAGTCGTATTGACACCCCAGCTCACTGCACTTCCCCGTAACACTGCCGATCAGGCATCGGTGTAGACTGGTATTGTGTTTCAACCATCGTGCGGGGGCTTCGCGCCCATACATCCATGCAACTCATTGGCCCTCATGCCGGACATGTCCTCAAGCACCCGTGGGCTTTCGCCGTTCGGACGCTGAGGGGATTTCGCGCCAATCAGGGCCTGTTGATGGCGGGCGCGATTGCGTACTACGCGCTGCTGTCGGTCGTGCCCTTGCTCATCCTCGCCGTGATCGCGCTCTCGCATGTTATCGACCAGAACGAGTTACTGGTAACCCTGGGCCGATACCTCGAATTGCTGGCACCGGGGCAATCCGGTGCAATCGTGGCGGAATTGGCGAACTTCATGGCGCACCGTGAAGTCCTCGGCTGGGTGTTGCTGGTTTCCATGCTGTTTTTCAGCTCGCTGGCCTTCACCGTGCTTGAGAACGCGATGTCGGTGATCTTCTACCACCGGGTGGCGATCAAGCGGCGCCACTTCATCATCTCGGCGCTCATCCCGTATGGCTACATCCTGTTCCTTGGGGTCGGGCTGCTGCTCATGACGCTGGTGGCGGGCATTTTGCAAGCGATCGGCCACGAACAATTGGAAATATTCGGGCGCAGTTGGTCGCTCGGCGGCGTGTCTGGCGTGCTGCTCTATTTGCTCGGCCTCGCCGGCGAAATCTTCGTGCTTACCTCCGTCTACCTCGTGATGCCCGTGGGCCGGCTATCGCTGCAACATGCCATGCTCGGCGCAGTGACTGCGGCATTGCTGTGGGAACTCTCGCGTCATGCGCTCTTGTGGTACTTCTCCACCCTGTCACTGATCGGCACCGTCTACGGATCGCTTACGACGGCCATTGCAGTCTTGCTGAGCCTGGAAATTGGCGCAACGCTGCTGTTGCTCGGCGCCCAGGTGATCGCCGAATATGAGCGCGCCAGCCATGAAGACCCTGAAGCGCAACCGCAGCCGTTCACCACCGAATAGAGCGGATTTCGGCCGGAAGTGGAAACAGCATAGCGAGAATCGCCTAGACTCCCGTCGACAGAAAGGCCAAGCACCGTGAATGTTCCGCCCTTTCCAGGTCTCGCCGACTCCAATCGAAAGCGCTTCATTGGCTTTCGCGTATTGTTCAATTCCCGCTTCTACTACCCGGTATTGGCGGTGCTCTTCCTCGACCTGGGGCTTTCGGCCACGCAATACACGCTGCTCAATTTTGTATGGGCCATTGTCATCGTCGTGGCTGAAGTGCCCGCAGGCGCGCTTGCAGACCGTATCGGACGACGCCCCCTGATCATTGCCTCGGCGGCCTGCATGGTGCTCGAGATGTCGTTGCTCCTCGCGGCGCCGCGCAACGGCGGGCTGACCCTGCTGCTGTTCTGCCTGGCGAACCGGATACTCAGCGGACTGGCGGAAGCGCTGGCAAGCGGCGCGGACGAATCGCTGGCCTACGATTCACTCGCGGCGGAATCCCGCAGCCACGAGTGGCCGGACGTGATGGCCGATGTCATGCACTGGCAGTCATTGGGCCTGTGTTTGGCCATGCTGATTGGCGCCGCCGTGTATGACCCGCATTTGATGAATAGCCTCATGGCGTTTCTTGGCAGCGGCCTGCGTATCGATCAGGGCACTGCGCTGCGGTTTCCGATTGCCTTGAATCTGGTCAGCGCGGCAATCGTGCTGTGGCTGGCAGTTGGAATGCGCGAGCCGGCCGCGATGAGCGCACTTCCCCGGCCGAATCAACACGCTGCAAACGACTGGCAGGATATCGTGGATGCAGGCACCTGGATCCTGCGAACGCCCGTCGCGCTCTTTGTCATCATCGGGGGCGTGCTGATCGATAGCGTGATTCGCTTATTCCTGACTTTCGGCAGCGCGTTCTACCGCCTGATCGATCTGCCCGAGGCCAGCTTCGGCTTTATCGGCGCCACCATGGCCGGGCTGGGGATGCTGGTCGCACCGCTGGCCAGACGCTTGGTCCGATCCAGCTCATTGCTGCGTAATTTCATGATTCTCACAGCGTTGACGCTGGCGGGGCTTGCGGGCGTTGCGCTCAAGATTCCGCTATGGGGCGTGCTGTTCGCCATTCCGCTTGCCGCGGCCATGACCGCGCTGGGCTATATCGTTTCAAACACCTTGAACACCCATGCCCACTCGGCGCAACGCGCCACCGTTCTCTCGTTCAAGGGGCTGGTCTTCAATCTTGGCTACGGCTTTGTCAGCTTGATGTTTGCCCTCGCCTTGCGCTCCCTGAACGGCGAGAGATCTTCCGAACAAGCCTTCGCCAGCGCCATTGAAGTGCTGCCGCTTTGGCTGCTGTTCACCTTGCTGCTGCTTGCCCCGATGTTCCGCCGCCACCTTGCCGAATTGAATGCGAAACCCTGAAAGGGCTGACCGCGTACGGCATAATTTGCAGGGCGCGCTGAGCGCAGCGAACTGCGCCGGCGGTGAGAAGCCCGACGCATTGTTGCGGATCAGGTATTCACATCGCCTACGGCGACCCGGATTACGGCCAACGGAAATCTCTTTTTCGGGACACCGCGTTGCGGCTGATCCATACGAGTACTGACGACGGCCATGAAGATCCCGAAGCTCAACCGCAGCCTTTCACCACAGAGCAGGAAGAATTAACCCTGTTTCGGCTGCGGATTCAACCGATCAATGCAACATCTTCCGTCGTCGGCGGAATCACCTAAAAACTCAGTTTCAACCTTTGTACACATGCACCCCCATGATCGGTAGAATGCGACTCTCATGTCTAGTTACCGGTATCAAAAGAGGGAAATGTAATGAAGATTGCTCTGATCAACGAAAACAGCCAGGCCGCCAAGAACGAAATCATCAGCAAGACGCTGAAGAGCGTGGTCGAGCCGATGGGCCACACCGTTTTCAACTACGGCATGTACAGTGCCGACGACAAGGCGCAGCTCACCTATGTGCAAGCCGGCCTGTTGACCGCGATTCTGCTCAACACCAAGGCGGCTGATTTCGTCATCACCGGCTGCGGCACCGGCGTGGGCGCCATGCTGGCTGCGAATTCCTTCCCGAACGTGCAGTGCGGGCTGGTAATCGATCCGTCGGATGCCTACATGTTCGGCCAGATCAACGATGGCAATGCGATTTCCATGCCCTACGCCAAAGGCTTCGGTTGGGGCGCGGATCTGAATCTGCAGTATGTCTACAAGAACCTGTTCGAAGGCGAGCGCGGTCTGGGCTATCCGCGTGAGCGCGCCGAGATCATGAAGCGCAACCGCGGCATCCTCAGCCAGGTGAAGAAGGTTACCCACACCGACATGCTCACCATCCTCAAGAACATCGACCAGCAGTTCCTCAAGGATGCGATCAGCGGCGAGAAATTCCAGGAACTGTTCTTCGCGAACTGCCAGGATGCCGAAATCGCTGCCTACCTGAAATCGGTCCTGGCCGCCTGATTTCAGGCTGCTAACAAAGTGGTCGGCCTGAGGTTTTAAGCCCCGGCAAAGCCGTGGCTATTTGGCTTAATTGGTGGTTCGGCAGCCTTCTGGATTTATTCCCACCCCTTCCGTCCCCTCCCTGAGGGGAAACCTTGCGTTGCAAGCCATCAATCTGGGGAGCCCGTTGCGGGCTCCCCTTTTTTATCAACCGACGTGTGCAGGATTTCACAGCGGCGGGCGCAGCGTTATATATTCCAGTGCTTTGAATGCTGCACCCAAGGAGTTTCTTTTGATCAAGTGGACCAATACCTTTGTCTGGGCCAATCTCAAGTACATCGAGATGACAGGGGTTCTGATGCGGATTTTCAGTTTTACCTTGGTGAGCTGGATGGGGGCAGAAAGCCCCTTCATGTTGGTCTGGGTTGTTAACACGATTGATGCCGTGATGCTGACCTGGTGCTCGGCATTGAAAAAAGACTCGGCCTATACCCTGCTCAACGCATTCTGGATCTTGGTTGGGCTGATTGGTATCGCACGCACGATCGTTACAGTCCATTGAACATAAAACAAAAGGCCAGCGTTGTTTCGCCGGCCTTTTTGCTTCATGCAGAACCACTCGCAGCGCTATTTGGCGATTGCCGAGCAGAACCAGAGCTTGTTGCCTTCGCTATCAAGAAAGGCGCCGATGTGAAAATTGTCCGGCGGATACACTCGCACCGGGTCGCTGATCGTCACGCCACGCGCCATCAGCGCTGTTTCCGTTTGCAGCGCATTCTCGACTGCGAAGGTAAGACGCGGATTGAGCTCAGCGCTGGGCCGGGCATACCAGCCATCCGTGACCGGCTTGAGCATGATGGTGACATTACCCAGCGTGAAACCCATCTGCCGTTCACCTTCAAAGGCCGGCGCCAGTCCAAGCGTATCGCGGTAGAACCGCTCGGCCCGCACCAGATCATTCACCGCCAGCGCGACCACTTTGAGTTGTTGGAAACCGAGAGTGTTTTTCATTTTAGCCTCCTGCTTTCAGGGTTTGTTTAACACCGGCAGGGGAAAATTCCGACTGTCAGCTTGGGGAACCATCAAGGTTTTCGGCTAAAAGCAGCCAGAAAAACAAGCCTCGACACGTCTGCCCAATCCAGGAACTATTTCTTTTGAGTTCCTGGGCTTACAAACGTTCCCACACGGTAACTTCGGACAGCGTGTGCTGGAATTTATGCCGGGTTTCGCGAATCACGAAGGGCACTTCCACCGGCTCGCCCAGCAGACGGAAGCGTTTGCCCAGGATCGCCTTCAGGCCGTCGAGCGTGCTGAAATTTTCGCCGTCCTTCTTGAAGCCGCCGATCCATTCTTCGCGCTTGGTGTGTTCAGGTAACCAGGTGTAGGGCGAGGCGATCAGCAGCAAGCCGCCGGGATTCAGCCGCTCGTGCACCGATTCGAGGAACTTGGCCGGGCGGTACAGGCGGTCGATCAGGTTGGCGGCGAGGATCAGATCGTAGCCGCTGAATACCGGTTTGAGATTGCAGGCGTCGCCCTGGAAGAACTCGACCTTTTGAGCGAACCGGTCGAGGCCGAGCTCGGCCAGGCTGCGCTCCTTGAAGGCAACGAGTTCACCCTCCTCGACCAGCGTATAGCGCAGCCGGCCCTGCTCGGCCAGTTGCACGCCCAGACGGATGAAATGGGTGGAAAAATCGATGCCGGTCACCCGTTCAAAGTGGCGTGCCAGCTCGAAACAAGCACGGCCAGCGGCGCAGCCCAGATCCAGCGCCTTCCGCGCTGGTTTGTCGCCCATCGCGGTGATGGCCAGTTGGGCCAGCGCACGCGGGAAGTTGGGCACGCCGAAATACTCGTCGCCGTAGTGAAATTCGGCATATTCGGAAACCAGCTGGTCCGTTTCATAGCGCGAGGCTGGCAGGGTGGCCGGCGCATCGCTGACCACGTAGCGGAACCCGGCATGCTGGAAGAAATGGCGGCGGAAGGCGTAGCGCGATTCGGTCAGGGCCTCGTTGCCGCAGGCTATCCACGAACCGCCCTTGATCAGGTTGTGTCGCTCGTCGAAGGTGGGCACGGTGAAATCGTCGTAGATCGGATGCGTGCGGAAGCCATCGAACGGATAGGTCGGCGTTTCGGTCCACTGCCAAACGTTGCCGATCACATCGAAGAACGGTCCGTGCGCGAATTCGGTGACCGGGCAGGACGAGGCGTAGTGATCGAGCTGGATGTTCGCGGGCACGATCTCCTCACCCAGAGGGCTGGTCATGCCGGCAAATCGGCAGAGCGCTTGCCACTCGTCCTCGGTCGGCAGGCGCACCGGCTGGCCGCTCACGCGCGCCTTCCACTGGCAGAACGCCTTGGCCTCGTGATAATTCGTTTCCACCGGCCAATCCCACGGCATCGGCACTTCTTCCAGCATCAGGCGCAGGCGCCACTGCGCGCCGTCCTTGATCCAGAAAGTCGGATATTCCGCTTGCGTGAATTTTCTCCAGGCCGCGCCTTCTTCCTGCCACAGCGTTTCGTCGGCATATCCACCCGCCTCGACGAAAGCCAGATATTCCTGATTGGTGACCAGATAGCGGCTGGCCTGAAACGGCGCGACGTGGGCGGCGTGCCGGCCAAATTCGTTGTCCCAACCGTAAACCACCGGGTTGTTGAGGTCTCTGCCGATGTGCACTTCAGTCGCAGGAACGGAGATCAGCTCGTTCGCCGGTGCCCTGCCGGTGGCTCGACAGGGCTCCCAAGCCGGGTGTGGCGCCACGTACTGCAATTGGTGCTGGCGAATCAGCACCGACGAGGTTTCCAGGTGGATGCGCTCATGCTCGATGCCCATCAGGATGATCCACCACGGGTGGTCCCAGCCGATCGGCAGCTGCAACGGCAGGGTCCGGATCAGCTGGTTGACGGTCGTGCGCACCAGCTGGCGATAGGCCTTGACCGCGGTGACGCTGGGCCAGTCATAACGGGCATCGCCCAGATCGTCCCAGCTCATTTCATCGACACCGATGGCGAACATCGATTCAAACGCGGGATTGATACGCTGGTCGATCAGACCGGCCAGCAGCAGCTTGTTGATGAAAAAAGTGGCGGTATGGCCGAGGTAGAAAATCAGCGGGTGGCGGAGCGAAATGGGCTTCTTGAAATACGCCTCGTCGCCGGTCAGCACCTCGAACAATTGCTCGTAGCGGTCAAAGGTCGCATGGAAATAACGGAGGATTTCCGCCCTTTTTTGCTCGCGGTCACCGCCCGCCAGCAAGGGCGTTCTTGGGAAAACAGGGCGTTGCATGCAGCCTCCGACTTCCGGCAAGGTCTAGAGAACCTTTATAAACCATTGCAGCCCACTATTCGAGCCTGCCCCGCCAGGCGTCGAACTCAGTCCTTTTGCATCGCAAGCAGCGCCAGCAGCCTGCCCGCCTCGGCCGCCAGATCGCCGGCATTGGGGTGGAAGACGAACGGCAGCGCCTGCGGCAGTTTGGGGTAGAGGCCATGGCTGCTGCGCTGGTAGGCCGGGTCGTAGTGTTGTTCGATCAGCTCGCGGAACAATTCGGCCTTGGCCCCTGCATCGATCAAGCCGTGCCAGCGGACAATGGTCTGCCGCCCGTGCAATTCCAGCAAGCGGACAAGCAGATCCTTGAATGCCGCCGGTTCGGCAAACAGTGCGGCATAGTCGTCGCAAAGAAAATCCACGCGGTCTTCCAGACCGGCCTCCACGCGGATGCAGTCGGCACCTGCCAGTGCCCGCATCATGGCTGCCGGCAACTGAACCTGGCCGATCTTCTTGCTTTCCGCCTCGACGAACACCGGCCGCGCCGGATCGAGCTGCGCCAGCGCCAGTATTAGTTGGCTGTCGAAGCCTTTCTGGCTGGGCTGCGTTTCGCCCGGCAACGCACCCAGCAGGGAGCCGCGATGGCGCGCCAGCTTTTCCAGATCGAGCACTTGAGCGCCGCATTGGGCCAGGGCGCGCAGCAGGCGCGTCTTGCCACTGCCGGTCATCCCGGCCAGCACGCGGTAATCGAAGCGGCCGGGCAGGCTTTCCAGTTGCTCCAGCACCTGATGGCGGTAGGCCTTGTAGCCGCCTTCGAGCTGGCGCGCCTTCCAGCCGATCAGGTTGAACCAGGCCGTCATCGAACCGGAGCGCTTGCCGCCGCGCCAGCAGTAGATCAAAGGCTTCCAGTTGATCGGCTTGTCGGCAAAAATCGTTTGCAGGTGGTGCGCGATATTCTTGGCGACCAGCGCTGCACCGAACTTGGTGGCCTCGAACGGCGACACCTGCTTGTACATGGTGCCGACCAGCACGCGCTCTTCGTTGGTGAGCACCGGGGCATTGATCGCGCCGGGGATATGGTCCTCGGCGAATTCCAGCGGCGTGCGCACGTCGATGATACAGTCGAAGCGGCCGATTTCGGCCAGGGAGGCAAGCTGGTTTTTCATGGGGCGCCAAACAACGGATAATGGCAGCATTGTAAACGAGGGCATCCCCATGGATAACATTCGCCTGACCCAGCTTTCCCACGGCGGCGGCTGCGGCTGCAAGATCGCCCCGGCCATGCTGGCCGACATGCTCAAGACCCTGCCGCAGACGGCGCTGTTCCCCAACCTGCTGGTCGGCACCGAAACCGCCGACGATGCAGCGGTCTACCGCCTGAACGACGAACAGGCGCTGGTCGCGACCACCGATTTCTTCATGCCCATCGTCGACGACCCGTTCGACTTCGGCCGCATCGCTGCCACCAACGCGATCTCCGACATCTACGCAATGGGCGGCAAGCCGATCCTGGCGCTGGCGATAGTCGGCATGCCGATCAATACGCTGCCGCTGGAAGCGATCCAGAAAATCATGGAAGGCGGCGCAAGCGTTTGCGCAGCAGCGGGGATTCCATTGGCCGGCGGCCATTCGATCGACGCGCCGGAGCCGATCTATGGCCTGGTGGCGCTCGGCCTGGTGCATCCGGACAAGGTAAAGCGCAACAGCAGCGCGCAAGCGGGCGACGTGCTGATCCTGGGCAAGCCGCTGGGCGTGGGGATTCTGGGCAGCGCGATGAAAAAGGGCATGCTCGCCGCCGAGGGCTACCGCCAGCTGATCGACACCACCACCCAGCTCAACACCGTCGGCGCCGATCTGGCTGCTCTCGATGGCGTGCACGCGCTGACCGATGTCACCGGCTTTGGCCTGCTCGGGCACTTGCTCGAACTCTGCCGCGGTGCGAATCTGGGCGCGACGATCGAAGCCGGCAAGCTGCCGCTCTTGCCTGCCGCCATCGGTTTTGCCCAGCAAGGCATCGGCCCCGGCGCGATCGGGCGCAATCTGGCGAGCTTTGGCGCGGATGTGTCCTTTGCCGAATCCGTACCCGATTGGCAGCGCAGCATCATGGCCGATGCGCAGACCAGCGGCGGGCTGCTCGCCAGCGTTGCACCGGAATGCGTGGACGAGGTATTGGCGCTGTTCCGCGCGCAAGGCTTTGCCGCTGCCAGCGTGATCGGCCGGATGCAGACCGGCGCGCCCATTGTTTCCGTCGTGCAATAAGGGAGCCAGGATGAATACCGATTTCGCCAGCACCGCCATCGTCTTCAACCACGATGGCCTGGGCCACGCCGACGAGGCGCTGCGTTACAAGCTCGCCACCAACTACCTGCGCACGCTGCTGGAACTCGGCCAGCGCCCGCAGGCGATCCTGTTCTATGCCGCCGGCGTGAAGCTGGTCGCCACCGGCTCGCCCTGCCTTTCGGAATTGAGGGAACTCGCCGCCACCGGCGTGCCGCTGATCGCCTGCCGCACTTGCCTGGACTACTACGGCTTGATGGATTGCGTCGAAGTGGGCGAGATCGGCAACATGCTGCGGATAGTCGAGGCGCAGGGCGTGGCCGACAAGGTGATCACGGTTTAGAGCCTATCCCATTAGGCGGCTGCGCCTTCGCATCTGGCAGTCAGGCGGTGCTCGGAATCCTCATGTACTCACATGTACATTCCGGTTCCTGTGCTCCGCCCTCCTGCCACCTGCTTTGGCTCGCTCGCCTACTGAGATAGGCTCTTAAGCTAAACAGGAAGGGCTCACAACAATCCATGCCCCAGATACTCACCGCCCTGCCGCGCTGCGCAAGGACTGCCCATGCTTGATATTTTGGCGATCACCGGTCCCATCTACATCACCATCGGGGTCGGCTTCCTGGCAACCCGTTTTGGCCTCTTCAGCAAGGCGGACATGCGCGTGTTCGGCAAGTTCGTGATCAACCTCGCGCTACCTGCCTTGCTGTTCAACGCACTGGCTCAGCGCCAGATCGGCGAGATTCTCAATGGCAGCTATCTGCTGGCCTACCTGGCGGGCACGCTGGCCGTGGTCGGCCTGGGCTATTGCTGGTGCCGGCGCTTCGCCGGTTTGAATCCGACCACCAGCATCGTTTACGTGATGGGCATGACCTGCCCGAACAGCGGCTTTGTCGGCTACCCGATCCTGCTGCTGACGCTGGCACCCGTTGCCGGCGTGGCGCTGGCGCTTAACATGATCGTGGAAAACATCGTCATTCTGCCTCTGCTGCTGGCACTGGCCGAACGCGGGCGCGGCGACGCGGGGTCGTGGCAGCGTCAGATCGGCCCGGCGCTGAAACGGCTCGTCACCAACCCCTTGATCATCGGCGTGCTTGCCGGGTTCACGGTCTCCGTTCTGGACGGGAAACTGCCCGATCCTGTGGCGCGCAGCGTCACCCTGTTCGCAACGGCCAGCAGCGCCCTTTCGCTGTTCGTGATTGGCGGCACGCTGGTCGGGCTGCCGATGCGGGGAATGGGGCCGCGCGTGGCGCCGATCGTGGCCGGCAAGCTGTTGTTCCACCCGCTGGCCGTGCTGCTCGCCCTGTTCGCACTGCCCCTGCTGGGCCTGCCGGCGCTGGATCCGTCGCTGCGCATGGCCGTCGTGCTGCTCGCCGCCATGCCGATGATGAGCATCTATCCGATCCTGGCCCAGACCTACGGCGGAGAAGATTTCAGCGCTCCGGCGTTGCTGGTCACCACGACCGCGTCTTTCTTCACGCTCAGCGGCTTGCTTTGGGCTTTGAAGCATGTGTCGGTGTGGGGTGAGTGGTTCTCTTTGCTTTTTTGAATTTATCCGGGATTAGCGAACACGACGGGAACAGGCATATCAGAAAATATCATTTAACGGTGCCGATAAAGGTCGGTCAGCTTCCGGGACGTCCGGCGACCGAAGAACGAAACTTTGGCCGCAATGTAAGCCGACACCTTTTTCTCGTCGATGGTAGGGCTTAGCCGACAACCTGCTTCCTGCTGGCGCTGGCGATTTCCGCAAGTTCACGACGCGACAAGCTATCAACACCCGCCGCCACGGCCGCCAATTTTGCCTTCTATACTGCAGCGGTATCTCTACAAGGAGCTTTTGACATGCGTTACAGGAAATTCGGCAATACCGGTCTTTTCGTTTCCGAGCTGTGCCTGGGTACCATGACCTTTGGCGGCGAGGAAGGCATGTGGGGGCAGATCGGCAAGCTGCAGCAGGGCGAGGCGGAAGCGCTGATCGGCCGCTCGCTCGATGCCGGCATCAACTTCATCGATACCGCCGACGTTTATTCGGATGGCCGCTCCGAAATCATCACCGGCCAGGCACTGAAGAACCTGAAAGTGCCGCGCGAGAACGTGGTGGTTGCGACCAAGGTTTTCGGCGAGGCCGGCACCAAAAGCACTAATTCACGCGGCATGTCGCGCTTTCACATCATGGATGCGGTGAAAGCCAGCCTGCAGCGCCTGCAACTCGACCATATCGACCTCTACCAGATCCACGGTTTCGACCCGGCCACGCCGATCGAAGAGGCGCTACGCGCGCTCGATACGCTGGTGCAGCAGGGCCATGTGCGTTACCTGGGCGTATCGAACTGGGCCGCCTGGCAGATCATGAAGGCGCTGGGCATTTCGGAGCGGCTGGGACTGGCGCGCTTTGAATCGCTGCAAGCCTACTACACGCTGGCCGGGCGCGATCTGGAGCGCGAGGTGGTGCCGATGCTGCAAAGCGAAAAGGTCGGCCTGATGGTGTGGAGCCCGCTGGCGGGCGGGCTGCTCAGCGGCAAGTACACGCGCGACGGCCAGGCCGAAGCCGGCAGCCGCCGCATCACCTTTGATTTCCCGCTGATCGACAAGGAGCGCGCCTTCGATTGCGTCGACGTGATGCGCATGATCGCCGAACTGCGCGGCGTTTCGGTGGCGCAGATCGCGCTGGCCTGGCTGCTGCACCAGCCGGTGGTGACCAGCGTGATCATCGGCGCCAAGCGCGTGGCGCAACTGGACGACAACCTCGCCGCCACAGCGATCAAGCTCAGTGCCGAAGAACTGGCCGTACTCGACCAGGTCAGCGCCTTGCCGCGCGAATATCCGGGCTGGATGCTGGAGCGCCAGGGCGTCTACCGGCGCCAGCAGCTGGTGGATTCCCAAGGGGGATGAGGGAAGATGCGCTGATCTAACCCGGGTGCGCTATCCCAATGCCGTTCATTTAACAGGTGAACGGCATTTTTGTTTTGTGGCATACCGGATTAGGCGGTGATCACGAGAAGTATGCCCTGGCCTTGGCAGGTGCCGAAAAGCGCGATCGTGGGCAGGTTATCAAGACTTCTTCTCCGCCCGCCGCATAAAGGATTTCCTGATCTCGCCCAGCGCGACGATGCGTGCCGCCACCTTGTAGTTCACGCTGTCTTCCGGGTAGGCGCCATTGGCGTCCAGCTCGCCGGCGGGGATGCCGGTCAGCAGGGCCAGCGCCTGGTCGACGGTTTCCACCGCGTAGATCCGGAACTTGCCGGCATCGGCGGCGGCGACCACGTCCCAGCGCAGCATCAGGTGTTTGACATTGGCGGCAGGGATCAGCACGCCCTGCTCGCCCGTCAGCCCGCGCGCGGTGCAAATGTCGAAAAAGCCTTCGATCTTCTCGTTCACCGCGCCGATGGCCTGAACCTGGCCGAACTGATTGACCGAGCCGGTGACCGCGAGCGCTTGCCGGATCGGCGTCTCGGCGAGGTTCGAGAGCAACACGCACAGCTCGGCCAGCGAGGCGCTGTCGCCATCGACAAACGAATAGGATTGCTCGAACACCAGGCTCGCCGCCAGCGCCAGCGGCTGGTTCCGGGCGTAGCGTGCAGCGAGGAAGGCCGAGAGGATCAGTACGCCCTTGGAATGGAACGCGCCGGAAAGCTTCACCTCGCGCTCGATATTGACGAGTTCGCCGTCGCCCAGCCGCGTGGTGGCCGTGATCCGCGTGGGCAACGCGAAAGCAAAATTGCCCAGTTCAATCACCGAGAGCGCGTTGATCTGGCCCACCACCGCGCCGGCGGTATCGATCATCAACGTATTGCGCAGGATTTCCTCGTGCAGCCTGGATTTCAGCCGGTCCTGGCGGTGGATCTGGGCATCGATGGCCTGCTGCACGTCAACCACATCCACGACCGCATGGCCGGCCTCGCGCGCCCAGTAATCAGCGGCGTGCAATAGATCGGTCACGCTGCGCATGTGGGTCGACAGGCGTTCGGCATCGCCCACCAGGCGCGCGCTGTATTCGATCACCCGGGCCACGGCGCGGCGATTGAAAGCCGCCAGCTTTTCCTTGCGCGCCAGTGTGGCGATCAGGCGCGCATACAACAGGTGCGTTTCCGGGCTGCGCTCGATCCGGTCCTCGAAATCCGCCGCCACCTTGAAGAGTTCGCCGAAATCCGGGTCGTATTCCTGCAGCAGGTAATAGAGCATCCGGTTGCCGAACAGGACGATCTTGGTATCAAGCGGGATCGGTTCGGGTTCGAGCGAGACGGTGCTGATCAGGCTGAACATCTGCCCCAGCGATTCGATGTGGATCGCCCGCGCCTGCAAGGCCCGCTTCAAGCCTTCCCAGGCAAACGGCTGGATCAGCACCTTGTGGATATCCAGCAGCAGGTAGCCACCGTTGGCCAGATGCAAGGCGCCGGGCTTGATCAGAGTGAAATCGGTTACTAGCGCGCCGAGCTGGGAGATATGTTCGACCCGGCCCACCAGGTTGCTGTAGGACGGGTTGTCTTCGCTGATGATCGGCGCGCCTTCATGCTTGCCGTTGCTCACCAGCACATTCACCTGGTAGCGCTGAAAGCTATGCCGCGTACCCATGTCGGCGAGATTGGCCGGCTCCTCCTGCTTGCGAAACTCGTCGCCGTGCTCGACCATATCGTGCTGCACGGCATCGAGGTATTTCAGCACTGCGGGCAGATCGGCGTAGCTCGCCCGCAACTCGTTCAGCATGTGCTCGACCACCGACAGCGTGGTTTCGCGGTTGAGCTGCTTGATACGCTCGCTGCGCTCCTTGCGCCACTGCGGCACGTGGCGCAGGATTTTCTCCAGCCGCGCCTGCAGTGCGGCGATCAGCGCGCCCAGCCGTTTTCTTTCTTCCTCGGGCAGCTTTTCGAATTCTTCCGGCGGCACCACCTCGTGGTTGCGGGTGGGGGCAAACGCGAAGCCATCGGCCACCCGCAGCAGCACGATTTCTTGCCGTTCGGCATCCTCGCCCAGTTCCTTGAATGCCTGTTCCTGCCGGGTATTGAACTCATCCTGGATGGCGCTGAGCTTGGCGCGGTACTCGTCACTATCGAACAGCGCGGGAATCGCCGTGCGCAGGTAATCCACCAGTTGCGCCATGCGCTGGCGCAATTCCGGCCCCTTGCCACTGGGCAGGCGCAGCGCCTGCGGTTTGTGCGGTTCGGTGAAATTGTTCAGGTAGCACCAGTCATCGGGTTCAGGCTCCCTACCGGCCTTGCCTTCAAGAAACTGCCGGACCATGCTGCGCTTGCCCATGCCGGCCGGGCCCAGTACGAAGAGATTGTAGCCATCCTGCTGGATACCGGCGCCAAAGTGCACGGCCTGCATGGCGCGCGCCTGGCCGATGATTTCGGTCAGATCATCCAGCTCCGCCGTGGTCTGGAAATCAAACTGCGCGGGGTCGCAAGGCGAGTAAAGTTGCGGCGTGGACAAGGAAGGAAGGCTTGTCATTTTTTCTCCCCATGGGTCTTGTTCCAATATAGGTGCCTGCTGCGGCCAATGCGCCGGTCAATTCGCCCGCGCAAAGATCGGCAAGAACCCGTTCAGGCGTGATGCGTCCCATGGGCAGGATCAGACAGATCCAGCGCAGCCACCTGGTTGCGGCCGTTGGATTTAGCCTTGTAGAGCTGCTCGTCCGCCAGGCCGATGATCTCCGCCAACGGCATCGGCTTGGCCGTATCGATGGTGACCACGCCCAGGCTGGCCGTGACATGGTCCGCAACGAGGGAAGCGGCGTGCACAATCGCCAGCGCGGCTATGCCTTCGTGGATGCGCGTAGCCAGCGTCAGCGCACCTTGCGCATCCGTTTCGGGCAGGATGACCGCGAACTCTTCCCCGCCGTAACGTGCAGACAGATCGGCCGGGCGATTCACCAGGTGTTCCAGCAAGGCACCCAGTTTCCGCAAGCATTCGTCGCCGGCCACATGCCCGTAGGTATCATTGAAATTCTTGAAGAAATCGATATCCAGCATGATCAGGGACAAAGGGGCGCCGGTGCGGTGCAGGCGCGATATCTCGGTGGAGAGCACCTTGTCGAAGCAGCGCCGGTTGGCCAGCCGGGTCAGGCCATCGCTGTAACTGAGCAAGGCCAACCGGTCATTGGCGGCCTTCAGTTCCGCCGTGCGCGTCTCGACATTGGATTCCAGCAACACACGTTCCAGAGCCAGGGCCGCCAGTGCGTGGCGCCGCGCGCGGATCATGTGGATCAGCACCAGCACCAGCACCGTCTCCACGCCAAGCAAGCCGACGACACCCAATATCTGCCAGCGATAGGCATGCCAGACTGAAAAAGACCGGTTGATGATGACGCTGTCCGGCGGCAGATCCGAGGGCGAGATATCGAATCGCCGCATGACCTGATAATCGAACATATTGGTGCTTGGCGTATCCATGACCACCGGAATGGCATCGGCGGGCGTGCCATCCAGAATGCGCAACACCAGATCCGCAGCGGCACGTCCCTGGTCGATTCCGGTCAGGACATGGCCGCCGACCACGCCCGTTTTGAGATAGATATCCCAGAACGAATAGGTGGGATACGGGCTGGCGGCACTGATCAGCCGGCCGTTCTCTTCGGGCGTCAGCGCGCGGCCTGCGCCCCGGTCCCTCGTCTGGCCCGCGATGAAGACCAGGGTCTCGGGTGGCAGTTTTTCCAGGCGATGGTGAACTTCCTCGATCGAGGCATCTTTCAGAATGACCAGCTTGTATTGCGTGTGCAGTTTCGGGATGGCCGTTCGCTCCACCGCATCATGGTTGCGCTTGCTGCTGGCATCGCCGGTCGAGGTAATAAAAACCAGGGTGCGGGTATCCGGATGCACCTTCAATGCCATATCGACCGTGGCCAGGATGCTGACCTCCTCGTTCACGCCGGTGATATTGCGCAGGCCTTTGAGCATGCCCGGCCGGAAATCGTTGAACCCGCAAAAGACAATGGGCAGGCCGTGGAACAAGCGTTGGCGATACTTGATGGCGAATTCGAAAGCGGCATTGTCGGAAACCACGATCAGGTTCGGGCGATATTTCGCATACTTGATCGTCATCGATTCAGCCAGGGGCCCGATCTGCGAGGCAAACGAAAAGCGGCGGCTATCCAGATACTCCACGGAAAACTCGATCATTTTGCCCGAGGCATCCAGCCGCTCGCGCAAGCCCTGCTCGATGCCATCGCTCCAGGGATATCCGCGGTGATAGGAATTAAGATAGAGCACCCGGTCCGGCTGGCTGTCCGCAGCCGGTACCAGGACACTGCCACCGGCGCAGACCACGAACAGCAAAACGATCAGCCGCAAAACCGCCCGCAGCGCGCCCCTCGATCCGGGCAGGGAAGCGATGAGGGAACAAACCGGAGAAACCACGGCGGCGCACAAACCTGGTCGCATCTGGAATCACATAATGGAAACAGATACTTAAATTATCGTACGGGATGGGCCGGCACCCAAGTCTGGGGGGCGATGGGCGGCATGGCGTCTTCGAAACGTGCCAGATGTGGATGGCCATTCCGGTCAGTCGTCGCGCCAACGGGAAGAATTCATGAAGGAAGAAGCCGAATAAACTACGGCGGGTCTGCCCGGACCCGCCGTCTTGTCTACCCCACCATCAAGCCAGGAGCAGGCCTGCCGCCGGCCGCACCCGGATCGGAACGGGCGCTATGAAATTCGCCCAGACCCAATTGTAATGCGCAACGATATCGGTGGCCTTGAGCACCGGCCGGTTCTTGCTGGTATGGGCGTCAGCAGCCACCGTTACCGCATAGCCTTCGCTCGCTGCGCGGCGCAGCGTGGTATCCAGACAAAAATCCGTGGCATAGCCGGCCACGATCAGTTCGGTCACCCGCAAGCCATCCAGCACGGCCTTCAATTCGGTGCGACAGAATCCGTCGCACGCGGTCTTGGCAATCACCCGATCGTGCGGCAGGCGCGCCAGATCCGGATGCAGCGCCCAGTCCGGGCTGCCTCGTTCAAGCCCGTCTTCCGGGCCGCTTTCATGCTGGATGAAGATCACCGGCACCTGCGCCGCGCGCGCCCGGCCGATCAACAGGTTGATCCGCTCGATCACGCCGCTCGCATCGAGCGGAAAAGGCGCATGGCAAAACAGGCCCACCTGCACATCGACGATCAGCAGAGCTGCCGCCATGGCTGATTACTTCTCGGCCAGCAGCTTTTCGATCTCGGCCCGGGGAATCGCGCCCGGCACCATGCGGCCACTTGGGAAAATCAGGCCCGGTGTGCCGTTGATACCGAGCCGGGTACCCAGTTGCACCGTGCTTTCCACCGGGTTTTCGCAATCGCCCTTGCTGTTTTCCGGCAACTTTTCATTGATGATCCATTCCTTCCAGGCTGCGGTGCGGTCCTGCGCACACCAGATCACGCGCGACTTGCGCGCGGCATCCGGGTGCAATTGCGCCAGCGGCATCAGGAAGGTGTAGATGGTGATGTTGGTCATGTCCTTCAGCCCTTGCCGTTCCAGTTGCTTGCAGAACGGACAATCCGGATCGGAGAACACGGCGAGCTTGCGCGAACCATCGCCGCGCACTTCCTTGATCGCGGTTTCCAGCGGCAGCTTGGCAAAATCCACCTTGCGCAACTCGGACAGGCGCGCCTCGGTCACGCTGGCGCGCTTGGCCACGTCAACCATATCGCCGAAGATCAGGAAATCGGCCTTGGCATCGGTATAGACAATCATGTTGCCCGCCATGACGACCTCGAAAATGCCCTTCATCGGCGTGGCATTCACCGAAGTGATTTCCTTGCCCGGCAACTGTTTGGTGACCCGGGCCTTGACCTCGGCCAGCTGCTTGCTGCTGGCGGTATCGGCCGATGCGGAACATGCGGTCAGGGCAATCAGCCCGGCGGCAAGCAGTGTTTGGGTGATTTGCTTGAATTGCATGGAATATCCTTTGCCCAGTTGGTTACAAAGCCTGGCGAATCAGTTGTCGCTTCAGCCATGCCGATTGATTGGTCGCCCCCAGCCCGAAATTGCGTGCGGCCTTGAGCAAGGGGTTGTTATTGTTGAACAGTTGCTGCAGTCCGTGACACACGCCCTGCATCAAATAGACCGGCTCGCGCCGTGCGCGCTCGTAGCGCCGCAAGATATCGAGATCGCCGCAGCGAGCAGGCAGTACGGCAGACAGTATGCCAGCAAGTTCCGCCACATCACCAAAACCCAGATTCACCCCCTGACCGGCGAGCGGATGCACGGTATGAGCGGCATCGCCGACCAGCGCCACGCGCGGCGCGACCAGCTTGGGAACATGATTGAGGCGCAGCGGAAAAGCCGCCGCCGGTGTGATCGTCTGCAACGCGCCCAGCCGCTCGCCACCGGCTGCCGCCACCCGTGCCGCGAGCTGCAGCGCATCGAGCGCCAGCAGTTCATCCTTCAACGCCGCCGGGCAGGACCAGACCATCGAGATGCGATCCTGCGGCAACGGCAGCCAGGCCAGCACGCCATCGGTGCGGAACCACTGGAAAGCGGTCGCGCGATGCGGCTTTTCTGCGCTGAAATTCGCCACCACGCCGAACTGCCGGTAATCATGGGTTTGGGGTTCGATCGCGCACTGCCGGCGCACCCAGGATTGCGCGCCGTCGGCGCCGATCAGCAACCGAGCGGACAGGGTGCGGCCGTCCGCCAGTGTGAGCGTGGCCGCATCGGCATCGACGGCAAGCTGAGCGGGTTCCGCCGGCGTAAGCAGCGTGACATTCGGGCAAGCCTGCAACGCCTGCCACAGCGCACGCTGCAATTCGCGGCTTTCCAGGATCGTCGCCAGTCGCTCCAGCCCGGCTTCGGGTGCGTCGAAACGCAATTCCGGACCACTATCTCCGAAGATAAGCATGGTCTGCACCGCTTGCAGACGCGCCGCGTCGAGCTGCGCCCAGACGCCGGTCTGCTCCAGCAGTTTTCGGCTGCTGCCGCTGACGGCATAAATGCGCGTATCCCAGGAATCGGCCGGCCAATCAAACGCAGGCTCGCGCCCTTCCAGCAGCAGCACGGAAAGCGGCGTGTCCTTCAAGGCCAGCGCCAGCGCGGCCCCGACCAGGCCGCCGCCGACAATCAGCACATCTGCATCGAAATTTTTCATGGGGGAGTTGTGAGGGAAAGCGTTAGCAACACGTTCCCTCACCGGGAATTACGCGCCGAGCGCGGCAAAGACTTCGGCCCGGATCGCGTCGACTTCGCCCACGCCGTTGACCTTCACATACTTCGGCGCCTTGGCATCGCCGGAAGCGGCCAGTTTGCCGTAATAGCTCACCAGCACTTCGGTTTGCTCGTGATACACGGCCAGGCGCTTCTTGACGGTTTCTTCGGCATCGTCGGCGCGCTGGATCAGCTCTTCACCGGTTTCATCATCGCGGCCTGCCACCTTGGGCGGGTTGAACTTGATGTGGTAGGTGCGGCCCGAAGCCACGTGCACGCGGCGGCCGGCCATGCGCTCGATGATCGAGGCGTCCGGCACGTCGATTTCCACCACGTAGTCGATCTCGACGCCGGCATCCTTCATCGCTTCGGCTTGCGGAATCGTGCGCGGGAAACCGTCGAACAGGAAACCGTTGGCGCAATCGGCTTGCGCAATGCGCTCCTTCACCAGGCCGATGATGATGTCGTCGCGGACCAGGCCGCCTGCGTCCATGATGGCTTTGGCTTCCAGACCGAGCGGGGTGCCGGCTTTCACCGCGGCACGCAGCATGTCGCCGGTGGAAATCTGCGGAATCGCAAATTTTTCCTTGATGAAGTTGGCCTGGGTACCCTTGCCGGCGCCCGGAGCGCCAAGAAGAATCAAACGCATGGTGAAGGTTCCTTGTGCTTCGTGAATGCGAGCCGGGCTCGCGAATGAATTCTTTCAGGCCGTCTGGCCGAACACCGCGCGCACGCGCGCCAGGTCTTCCGGCGTATCGACGCCGGCAGCCGGGGCATGGTCGGTGACGAACACGCCGATGGCATGGCCGTGCCACAGCACGCGCAACTGCTCCAGCGCCTCGATGCCCTCGATCGGCGACACGGCCAGATCGCGGTAGGCGCGCAGGAAACCGGCGCGGTAGCCATAGATGCCGACATGGCGCAGCGCGCCCAGGTTGGCCGGCAGCACGCTCTTGTCAACAGCAAACGCATCGCGGGCCCAGGGAATCGGCGCCCGGCTGAAATACAGCGCGCGCCCGGTCTTGTCGAGCACGACCTTGACCACGTTCGGATTGAAGAAATCGGCGGCCGACACGATCGGGTGCGCGGCCGTGGACATCACCAGAGACGCATCGCCAGCGAGCTTGGCAGCCACGGCATCGACCAGCCGCGGATCGATCAGCGGTTCGTCGCCCTGCACGTTGACCACGATTTCCTCATCCGGCAGACCCAGGATATCGGCCGCTTCGGCGAGGCGCTCGGTGCCGGAGGCATGATCGGGGCGCGTCATCACGGCTTCATGACCGCAAGCCAGCACCGCTTCCAGAATGCGCGCATCGTCGGTGGCCACCACGGCGCGCTTGGCGCCGGAGAGCTTGGCGCGCTCGGCCACGCGCACGATCATCGGCTGGCCATGGATATCGGCCAGCGGCTTATCCGGCAAGCGAGTCGATTTCAATCGGGCCGGGATCAGGGCGACAAAGCTCATTGCTCGGCCTCCTCATCGGCGGCGAGTTCGCGCGCTTCCGCTTCCAGCATCACCGGAATGCCATCCTTGACCGGATAAGCCAGTCGGTCGCCCTTGCAGACCAATTCCTGGCGGATTTTATTGAAGATCAGCGGCCCCTTGCACAGCGGGCAGACCAGGATTTCAAGCAGTTTGGCGTCCATGATTCAATTTTCCTATCAGCCAGTCGGTCAGATCGGGCTCGAGCCGGGCAGAAACCGGCAAAACCCGGATTTTATCACCGTACGCGCCCAAGTCGGGCAGCGC